>NZ_JBBHGT010000002.1:0-728966 GCF_037572435.1 Ramlibacter sp. PS3R-8 | reverse complement strand
GAAGACCACCCTCCTCAAGCGCGTGCTGAGCGAAGCGCACGGGCAGAAGATCGCCGTCATCGAGAACGAGTTCGGCGAGGAGAACATCGACAGCGACATCCTGGTCAGCGAGACCAAGGAGCAGATCGTCCAGATGAGCAACGGCTGCATCTGTTGCACCATCCGCGAAGACCTGCGTTCCGCGCTGCAACTGCTCGCCGCCAAGAAGCGCAAGGGCCTGCTCGATTTCGACCGCGTCGTGATCGAGACCACCGGCCTCGCCGATCCCGGGCCGGTGGCCCAGACGTTCTTCATGGACGATGAAATCGCGGAGAGTTACCTGCTGGACTCGGTGCTGACGCTGGTGGATGCCAAGCACGCCGAAAAGCAGCTGGACGAGCGCCAGGAGGCGCGCCGCCAGGTGGGCTTCGCCGACCAGATCTTCATCAGCAAGACCGACCTGGTGGGCAAGGACGAAGTCGACGCGCTGATGCACCGGCTCAAGCACATGAACCCCCGCGCGCCGCAGCAGCCGGTGAACTTCGGCGAAGTGCCGATCAAGGACGTCTTCGACCTGCGCGGCTTCAACCTCAACGCCAAGCTGGACATCGACCCGGACTTCCTGAAGGAAGACGGCCACGACCATGACCACGCGCACGGGCATGACCACGACCACGAGCATGGCGAGGACTGCGACCACCCGCACCACCACGCCCACGACGACGACGTCAAGAGCTTCGTGTTCCGCTCGGAGCGCGCCTTCGACCCGATGAAGCTGGAAGACTTCCTCGGCGCCATCGTCAACATCTACGGCCCCCGCATGCTGCGCTACAAGGGCGTCCTGCACATGCAGGGCACCGAGCGCAAGGTGATCTTCCAGGGCGTCCACCAGCTGATGGGAAGCGACCTCGGCCCGCCCTGGGCCGACGGGGAAGGGCGCACCAGCAAGATGGTGTTCATCGGCATCGACCTGCCGCGCGACATCTTCCTGCAGGGGCTCGAGCAGTGCCTTGTCTGACGCCCGCCGTAGGTGTGGTCCGAGCCGCGCCCGCTTGAAGGCGGGGTTAGGCTGGCGCCCTTCGACGTCAGGCACAAACCCCGCCCATGTTTGTCTCGCTTCCGCAACTCACGGAACCTGCCGCCCGCAGGGAGGGGCACTCGCGTCCACATGAAAAGGAGGTCCACGGTCGTGCACAGCAGGACAATCAGGGTATAAAGCCCGGTCATGAAGGCGTTGCAATTACAAGAAAAGGCATGGATGCTGTCCCCGGACCGCAGGCCGCCGGCGCCGATGACGCGAGGAGACGGGAAGTGAAGGCTCAAGCCAAGGTCGTTGCCAAGACCAAGAAACCAGCGGCGAAAGCCAAGCCCGCACCCAAGGCGTCCAAGCCGGCCGCGAAGGCCGGCAAGCCTGTTGCCAAGAAAACGCCCCCGAAACCCGTAGCCAAGAGCGGCCGCCCGGCTGCCAAGCCTGCCGCCAGGCCCGCCACGAAGCCAGTGTCCAAGGTCGCGTCCAAGGCTCCGGCCAAGGCTGCCTCCAAAGCGCCGTCCAAGTCCGCCAAGGTCGCCGCCAAGCCGGCTGCCAAGAGCGCGGCGGGCAAGGCGCTGGGCGCGGTCGCCAAGGCGGTCGTCAACGGCGCCAAGGCCGTGGTCGCCGCCGCCAAGAAAATTCCTGCCAAGGCCAGCCCGGCCCCCGCCCCGGCGGCCGCTTCCAAGGCATCCCCTCCACCCACGGTCCCCAGGAAAGCGGCATCCCAGCCCGCTGTCGCCAAGCCCGCCTCCTCGCAGTCCGCTGCGAGGCCGCCTGCTGCGACGGCACCGGCTGCGGGCTCTGCCCCCGTCTTCGGGTCCGCCAAGGCAACCTATACCCCCATGGCCAACCAATCCGTCCTGCCGCCTCCTCCGGTCGTCGCCGTCAAGAAAGACCCCAAGCTGGCGAACAACTGGAAGACGAAGACCATCGAAGAACTCTCGGACGCCGAAGTGCTGGCCATGCCGGACTCGGAGTACATGAACGAGAAGCAGATGGCGTTCTTCCGCATGAAGCTGCTGCAGCTGAAGACGGACATCCTCAACAGCGCCGGTGAAACCACCGAGCACCTGCGTGAAGACACCGTCATCGTCCCCGATCCCGCCGACCGCGCGACGATCGAGGAGGAGCACGCGCTCGAACTGCGCACGCGGGACCGCGAACGCAAGCTGCTCAAGAAGATCGAACAGTCCATCAACCGCATCGATGCGGGCGACTACGGCTACTGCGACGAGACCGGCGAGCCGATAGGCGTCGGCCGCCTCCTGGCCCGGCCCACCGCCACCCTTTCGCTCGAGGCGCAGCAGCGCCGCGAGCTGAAGCAGAAGATGTTCGGCGACTGAAGCCGCGCGAAGGCAAGCAGTTCTCCCACATGGCAACGAAGGACGAATCCGCACCGGGTGGCCTGCTGTCCAGGGTGGTGCGGTTCGTCAAGAGCCCCTCCACCAACTGGGGCGAGGGTGTCGAGGCGGACACCGACCGCGAGAGCTCGTACTCCAAGCAGATGCTCAAGGAGATGATCGAGCGCAAGCGGCGCAACGACTTCGTGCGCAAGCGCGAATTCGACATGCTGCGCAAGATGCGCCGCAGCGAAGTGCTTTCGGGACAGGACCCCGGGCTGCGCCCCTCCTTCTTCCAGAGCTCGATGCCGTCCAAGCCGGACGATCGCGCGACCACGCTGAAGAAGATCGACGAGATCGAGGCGCAGATGTCCATGCAATGGTGGAAGACCAAGCATGGGCCGCAGTCGCAGTCGTCCCAGGTGAACAGCGAATACCCGATGTCCTCGCACATGACGCCGGATGCGCTGCGCGCCGGAGCGGGAATCCCCAATGCCGCCGCTGCGCCCACCGCCAGCTATTCGCGCACCGCACCGCAGGAACTGAGCCACGCGGTCACCGCCCCGGCCGAGCCCTCGCCTTCGCTGATGGATTCCGTGCTGCCGGCCCCTACAACCGCGCATGCCGGGCTGGTGCCGCAGCGGCAGGAGCCGGTTCCCTCGGCCCGCGCTCCGCTGGCCCCCATGCCGCCGCCGCAGGTTGCGCCCACGCCCCAGGCTGCGGCCCGCATCGAAGCCGTCAACGGCACGCCCAGCCTGCCGGGCTCGTTCTCCCAGTCCAAGCAGTTCGCGATCCAGGTCGAGGAATTCGCGCACGACCCCGAACTGGAGGAAGCCTCGATCCGGTTCGCCAATGGCGATGACGACGGCGCCGAGGCCGGCCTGCTGGAAGTGCTGGGCCCCCAGGGCACGCGGGTGAACCACGACGAAACCTGGCTGACGCTGTTCGACCTGTACCGCGCGATCGGGCGGCAGGCCGGCTTCGAGAGCGCTGCGATCGACTTCGCCAGCCGCTTCGGCCGCTCGGCGCCCCAGTGGTTCTCGCTGCCGGAGATCGTGGGCCGCATGAACGCGACGGTCTCCACCGCCGTGCCCAGCGGCGTGCCGGTGGCCGACTGGAACTGCCCGGCCATCTTCGGCACGCAGACGCTGGCGGCGCTGAACGCGGCCTTGAACAAGGCGAGCCCGCCCTTCAAGCTGAACTGGGCCAAGCTCAATTCCATCGTCGATTCCGCCGTGGAGCCGCTGACCAAGTTGTTCACGCTCTGGACCACGCAGAACCTGCAGTTGCGCTTCATGGGCGCCGACTCGCTGGAGAAGGTGCTGAAGGACGCCACGCCCTCGGGCGACCGCTCGACCAACCCCGCGTGGTGGAAGCTGCGCATGGAAGTGCTGCGCGTCATGCACCGGCCGGACGAATTCGAGCTGGTTGCGCTGGACTACTGCGTGACGTACGAGGTGTCGCCGCCGTCCTGGGACAGCGCGCGCTGCGACTACAAGACACTGCAGGCCGACGGCAGCGTGGCCCGCAACACGATCATCGGGGAGGCCTTCCGCGACTCGGTGGTGTCCAGCTTCGCGGTGGGCACGGGCTTTGGCGACTCGGGCGCGCCTTCGATGAACTCGCAGATGTCCAGCGTGGCGACGGTGGAGCTGTCGGGCCAGATCCTCGGCGACGGCAAGGAGGCGATCGACATCCTCGACGCCAAGCTGGCCGACGCGGACATCATGATCGTCTCCTGCGCGCGCCTGATGCGCATCGACTTCACCGCGGCGGGCACCTTGCTCAACTGGGTGACGGCGCGCGAGGCCGAGGGCCGCCAGGTGCAGTTCGTCGACGTGCACCGCCTCGTGGCCGCGTTCTTCAACGTCATCGGCATCAGCGAGCACGCGCGCATCGGCGTGCGCAACGACTAGGCGCCCTGGTTCCCGCCTGCGGGGGGATGACGGCTGCGCCGTCACTTGCAATGCGGGGGGACGGCCCCCAATTGCAAGGGCTATGGAACAGTTTCACGGAACGACCATCATCAGCGTGCGGCGCAAGAGCGCCGACGGCCGCTGGCAGGTGGCGATCGGCGGCGACGGACAGGTCACCCTCGGCAACATGGTCGTCAAGGGTTCGGCCCGCAAGGTCCGCAAGCTCTACCACGACAAGGTGATCGCGGGCTTCGCGGGTGCCACCGCCGACGCCTTCACCCTGTTCGAGCGCTTCGAAGGCAAGCTCGAAAAGCACCAGGGCAACCTGGTGCGCGCGGCCATCGAGCTGACCAAGGACTGGCGCACCGACCGCGTGCTGCGCAAGCTGGAGGCGATGCTGGCCGTCGCCGACCGGGAGTCCTCCCTGATCATCACCGGCAACGGCGACGTGCTGGAGCCGGAAAACGGCATCATCGCCATCGGTTCCGGCGGCGGTTATGCGCAGGCGGCCGCCAAGGCGCTGCTGGACAACACCGAGCTCGGCGCCCGCGACATCGTCAAGAAGTCCCTCGAGATCGCCGGCGAGCTTTGCATCTACACCAACATGAACCATACGATCGAGGTGCTGGAGTAGGCGAGGCGGACAGCCGCATCCGAACAGCCGAACAGCCGAACAGCCGAACAGCCGGACAGCCGGACGCAGAAGGCGCAGAAGTTACGCAGAAGGCGCAAAAGGAACCCAAGAAAACTTCTTTTGGATTTTTCTGCGTCTTCTGCGTAACTTCCGCGTCTTCTGCGTCCGGTAGTCCTGTCTTCCTCCATCTTTCAGGCCCCCACATGTCGTCCATGACCCCCCAGGAAATCGTCTCCGAGCTCGACCGCCACATCGTCGGCCAGAAGGACGCCAAGCGCGCCGTCGCCATTGCGCTGCGCAACCGCTGGCGGCGCCAGCAGGTGGACGAGAAGCTGCGCCACGAGATCACGCCCAAGAACATCCTGATGATCGGCCCCACCGGCGTGGGCAAGACCGAGATCGCCCGGCGCCTGGCCAAGCTGGCGGATGCGCCCTTCATCAAGGTGGAGGCGACCAAGTACACCGAGGTCGGCTACGTGGGCAAGGACGTCGACGCGATCATCCGCGACCTGGCCGAAATCGCCGTGAAGCAGACGCGCGTCGCCGAAATGCGCAAGGTGCGCGCGCGGGCGGAGGACGCCGCCGAGGACCGCATCCTCAACGTGCTCATCCCGCTGGCGCGCACCGAAGACGGCGACAGCACCGCGCGCCAGGTGTTTCGCAAGAAGCTGCGCCAGGGCGAGCTGGACGACAAGGAAGTGGAGATCGACGTCGCCGACACCAAGCCGCAGATGGAGATCATGGGTCCGCCCGGCATGGAAGACATGGCCGAGCAACTCAAGGGCATGTTCGGCCAGATCGGGGGCAACCGGCGCAAGACGCGCAAGCTGAAGATCGGGGAGGCGATGAAGCTGCTGGTCGACGAGGAGGCCGCGGGCCTGGTGAACGAGGAAGAGATCCGCGCCGCAGCCATCTCGAGCGCGGAGCAGAACGGCATCGTCTTCATCGACGAGATCGACAAGGTGACGTCGCGCAGCGAGGGCTCCGGCGCGGAAGTCTCGCGCCAGGGTGTGCAGCGCGACCTGCTGCCGCTGGTGGAAGGCGCGACCGTGTCCACCAAGTACGGCCCGGTCAAGACCGACCACATCCTGTTCATCGCCAGCGGCGCATTCCATCTTTCCAAGCCGAGCGACCTCATCCCCGAGTTGCAGGGCCGCTTCCCGATCCGGGTGGAACTGGATTCGCTGTCGGTGCAGGATTTCGAAGCGATCCTCACCACCACCCATGCCTCGCTGGTCAAGCAGTACCAGGCCCTGCTGGCCACCGAGAACGTGCAGCTGAGCTTCACCGCCGACGGCATCACCCGCCTGGCGCAGATCGCCTTCGACGTGAACGAGCGCACCGAGAACATCGGCGCGCGCCGGCTGTCGACGGTGATGGAACGGCTGCTCGACGACGTCAGCTTCGAGGCCAGCCGGCTGGAGGGGCAGGCCGTCAAGGTCGACGCCGCGTACGTGGATGTGCGTTTAAAGGAACTCAGCCGGGACGAGGATCTTTCCCGCTACATCCTTTAGCCGCCTCAAGCTCTACATGCAGAGCGGCGCGTAAGTGCTTGCTTTAGAACGAAAATCGGGGGCTCCAAGCCTCCGGTTTCGCTTCTAAGTGCTTGATTTCATTGCCAAAAGTTACCCGGGACGGTTGCGCCTCAGCGATTTCCTGCTACAGTGCAAAAAAGTGCAATGAAGTGGTGGAAAGTGGAAGTCCACCCCATCCATTGCGCTTCAACTGTAGGGGCTGACCAAGGTGTTCCAGGGCGCGTCATCGCTGAGTCTCGATGCCAAGGGTCGGCTGTCCATGCCGACCCGGCACCGTGACGTCCTGGCCGCCACGGCTTCCAACCAGTTGACCATCACCAAGCATCCGCACGGCGGCCTGATGGTGTTCCCGCGTCCCGAGTGGGAAACATTTCGTGAACGCATCGCACGGCTCCCCATGGCCGCGCAATGGTGGAAGAGAATCTTCCTGGGCAACGCGATGGACGTCGAGCTCGACGGCACCGGACGCGTGCTGGTGTCGCCGGAACTGCGCGCCGCGGCGGGCATCGAGAAGGACGTGATGCTGCTGGGGATGGGCAACCACTTCGAACTTTGGGACAAGGCGACTTACGAGGCCAAGGAGGCCGAGGCGATGCGTGGCGAGATGCCCGAGGCCTTCCAGGACTTTTCCTTCTAGAGGCAGGCGGTGGAACGCACATGGCAACACACCACCGTCTTGTTGAACGAAGCAGTAGAAGCCCTCGTCACCAAGCCGGAAGGAACATACGTCGACGCGACCTTCGGGCGCGGCGGGCACTCGCGGGCGATCCTCGCGCTGCTGGCGCCGCAGGGCCGGTTGATTGCCTTCGACAAGGATCCCGAAGCCGTGGCCGTTGCGAATGCCATCGAGGACCAGCGCTTTTCGATCCGGCACCAGGGCTTCGCGGCCCTGTCGGAGCTCGAAGCGGGCAGCGTCACCGGCGTCCTGCTGGACCTGGGCATCAGCTCGCCGCAGATCGACAACCCCGCGCGGGGTTTTTCCTTTCGCTCCGACGGACCGCTGGACATGCGCATGGATCCCACGCGCGGGCAGAGCGCCGCGGATTTCCTTGCCACCGCATCGGTGGAGCAGATCGCGGAGGTGATTCGTGAATATGGCGAAGAACGGTTTGCTGTGCAGGTTGCAAAGGCGATTGCAGCTCGGCGACAGGAACGGGGCCCTCTTGCAACCACCGCCGAACTGGCCCAGCTCGTGGCTGGTGCGGTCAAGACTCGCGAGCCGGGCCAGGACCCTGCAACGCGCACATTTCAGGCTCTTCGGATTTTCGTCAATGCCGAGCTTGAAGAGCTGCAACAGGCGCTGACCGCGAGCCTTCACGTGTTGCAACCCCATGGCCGCCTTGTCGTGATCAGCTTCCACTCGCTGGAGGACCGCATCGTCAAGCAGTTCATCGCGGCGAACGCGCGCGATGTCTTCGACCGCCGCGCGCCCTTTGCCGAACCCAGGGCGATGAAGCTGCGGGCGATCGAGCGCGTCAAGCCCACCGCCGACGAAGTGCAGGCCAATCCGCGCTCGCGCAGCGCGATCATGCGGGTGGCCGAGAGGACCGACGCATGATCCTGCGGTTGAACCTCTTCCTGCTGGTGGTGCTGGTGGCCAGTTCGCTGTACCTGGTGCGCGTGCAGTACGAGTCGCGCCACCTGTACGCCGAGATCGAGCGGGCGCAGAACGAATTCCGCAAGCTCGAAGTGGAGCACGAGCGCCTGCAGGTGGAAAAGCGCGCGCAGGCCACGCCCGGCCGCGTGGAAAAGGTCGCCCGCGACCAGCTGCAGATGCGGCCGGCCACGCCGGCGATCACGCAGTACGTCACGCTCAAGGGAACCCCATGAGCCGCCGGGCCGCTCCCACGGCGAATGCCGCAGCGCTTCGCGCGGAGGCTTCCAGATGAGCGGGCGTGTCGTCGCTTATTCGTCCAGCCCGCTGCTGGCCAGCCGCACCCCGGTGTGGCGCAGCAAGTTCATCGTGGCCGGCATCGCGCTGGCCTTCCTGGGCCTGGCCGGCCGCGCCGCCTGGGTGCAGGTGATCGGCAACGACTTCTACCGCAAGCAGGGCGAGGTGCGATTCGCCCGCACGCTGGAACTGGCCGCCAACCGCGGCCGCATCGTGGACCGCAACGGGCTGCTGCTCGCCACGAGCGTGCCGGTTCCCAGCATCTGGGCGATTCCCGAGGACGTGGAGCGCGACAAGGTGAAGCTGGCGCGACTGGCCAGGCTGCTGCAGATGCCGCTGGCCGAGCTGACGGCCAAGCTGGCAGAAGAAGAGAAGAACTTCGTGTGGCTCAAGCGCCAGGTGGACGAAGCCACCGCGCGCGAGATCGCGGCGCTGGACATCAAGGGCGTCTTCCAGCGCAAGGAATACCAGCGCAAGTACCCCGAGGGCGAGGCCGCCGCGCACGTGGTGGGCTTCACGGGCGTGGAGGACCACGGCCAGGAGGGCGTGGAACTCGCGTTCGACAAGGACCTGGCCGGCCGCCCGGGATCGCGCCGCGTGATCAAGGACCGCATGGGCCGGATCGTCGAGGATGTCCGCGAGCAGGTGCCGCCGGTGGACGGCAAGGACCTGCAGCTGTCCATCGACAGCAAGGTGCAGTTCTTCGCCTTTCAGCGCCTGCGCGAGGCCGTGCTGGAGAACAAGGCGAAGGCGGGCAGCGTGGTGGTGCTGGACGTGCAGACCGGCGAGATCCTCGCGCTGGCGAACTACCCGAGCTATTCGCCCGGCAACCGGCAGAACCTCAACGGCGCGCAATTGCGCAACCGTGCGCTGACCGACACCTTCGAACCGGGCTCCACGATGAAGCCCTTCATCGCGGCGTTGGCGCTGGAAAAGGGGCTCGTCAAGCCAGGCACGCAGATCCAGACGGCGCCAGGCCGCATCACCATCGGCGGCTCCACCATCACCGACTCGCATCCGCACGGCGTGCTGACGGTCAGCGAAGTGATCCAGAAGTCCAGCAACGTCGGCACGGTCAAGATGGCCATGCAGATGGAGCCGAGGGACATGTGGGAGATGTACAGCCATGTCGGCCTCGGCCAGCGGCCGCAGGTGCCGTTTCCCGGCGTGGTCAGCGGCAAGCTGCGCGCCTACAAGACCTGGAAGCCGATCGAGCAGGCGACCATGAGCTACGGCTACGGCCTGTCGGCCAGCCTGTTCCAGCTGGCCCGCGCCTACAGCGTGTTCGCGCGCGACGGCGAGCTGATGCCCGTCACGCTGCTCAAGACCGACCTGCCGGCCGCCGGCGTGCGCGTGCTGCAGCCGGCGACGGCGCAGGCGGTGCGGCAGATGCTGCACATGGCCACCCAGAACGGCGGCACCGCGCCGCGCGCGCAGGCCATGGGCTACTCCGTGGGCGGCAAGACCGGCACCGCGCACAAGCAGGAAGGCAAGGGCTACGCCGAGAAGAAGTACCGCGGCTTCTTCGTCGGCGTCGCGCCGGTGGACAAGCCCCGCATCGTGGTCGCCGTGATGATCGACGAGCCGAGCGGCGGCCGCTACTTCGGCGGCGATGTCGCCGCGCCGGTGTTCAGCGCCACGGTTCAGCAGACGCTGCGCATGCTGGGCGTGCAGCCGGACATGAACGTCAAGCCCCAGATCGTCGTGCAGGCCGTGGAGGAGTCGTTCTGATGCTCGTCCTGCACAGTCCCCGCGAAGCCGCCGACTGGCTGCGCTCGCGCATCACCGGAGAACTGCATTGCGACAGCCGCAAGGTCACCGCCGGCGACGGCTTCATCGCCTGGCCGGGCGCAGCCACCGACGGCCGCAAGTTCGTGCCGACAGCACTGCAGCAGGGCGCCAAGGCCTGCCTCGTGGAGCGGTCGGGCAGCGAGTCCTACGGCTTCGACAGTGACGCCGTCGCCGCGTACGAAGGCCTGAAAGCGGCCACCGGGCCGATCGGGTCGCTGTTCTACGGCGAGCCGACACTGGAGCTCGACGTGCTGGCCGTCACCGGCACCAACGGCAAGACGTCGACCGCGTGGTGGCTGGCGCAGGCGCTCAGCAACCTGAAGCCCAAGGCCATCCCTTGCGGCATCGTCGGCACGCTGGGCATCGGCCGTCCGCCGCACGTCGAACACACCGGCCTCACCACGCCGGACCCGGTGCTGATGCAGCGCCACTTCCGCCGCTTCCTGGACGAGGGCGACCGCGCCTGTGCGATCGAGGCATCGTCCATCGGCGTCGTCGAGCGGCGCCTGGACGGCAGCCGCATCCGCGTGGCGGCCTTCACCAACTTCACGCAGGACCACCTGGACTACCACGGCTCGATGCAGGCGTACTGGCAGGCCAAGGCGGAACTGTTTCGCTGGCCGGGGCTGCAGGCCGCGGTGATCAACGTCGACGACGAGAAGGGCGATGAGCTGGATGCGATGCTGCAAGGCGGCAGCGTCGAGACGTGGACGTACTCCTGCGTGCGCGATGCGCGCCTGCGGGCCCGCGACATCGGCTACACCGACGAGGGCTTGCGCTTCGTCATCGCCGAGGCCGGCGAGCAGCACCTGCTGCAAACCAGGCTGATCGGCCAGTACAACGTGTCCAACCTGCTCGGCGTGATCGGCATGATGCGCGCGATCGGCGTGCCCCTGGCCGCCGCGGTGGCCGCTTGCGCCGACCTGCTGCCGGTGCCCGGCCGCATGGAGCGCCTGAACGAGGCGGGCCGCCCGCTGGTCGCGGTGGACTACGCGCACACGCCCGATGCGCTGGAGAAGGGCCTGCAGGCGCTGCGGCCGCTCGCGCAGCAGCGCCGCGGCCAGCTGTGGTGCGTGTTCGGTTGCGGCGGCGACCGGGATCCGACCAAGCGTCCGCTGATGGCGGCGGTGGCGGAGAAGAACGCGGACCGCGTGGTCGTCACCAGCGACAACCCGCGCAGCGAGAAGCCCGAGGCCATCATCAGCCAGATCCTGCGCGGGCTGTCGCACGCGGAGTGCGTGGAGGTGCAGGCGGATCGCGCGATCGCCATCGCGGACACGGTCTCGCGCGCGGCTGCCGCGGATGTCATCCTCGTGGCTGGAAAAGGGCACGAGGACTACCAGGAAGTCGCAGGAGTGAAGTTCCCGTTCTCCGACCAGAAGCATGCGATGCAGGCGATCCGCAAGTACGGAGTCGGCGCGTGACCAAGCCCATGTTCACCCTCGACCAGGCCGCCGGCTGGCTGGGCGGCAGGATCGTCGGCGACGGCGGCGTGCAGGTGCTGCGCGTGCACACGGACACCCGCACGCTGCAGGCCGGCGACCTGTTCGTGGCGCTGAAGGGCGACCGCTTCGACGCCAACGACTTCCTCGCCGATGCGCGCGCCAAGGGCGCCGTGGCGGCCATCGCGCAACCGGGGCGGCTGCCCGCGGGGATGCCCGGCATCGAGGTGGCGGACAGCAAGATCGCGCTGGGCAACCTTGCGCGGGCCTGGCGCAAGCAGTTCAAGCTGCCCTTGATCGCCGTGACCGGCAGCAACGGCAAGACGACGGTGACGCAGATGATCGCCTCCATCCTGCGCGCCTGGCATCCCGAGATGCACCTGGCGACGCAGGGCAACCTGAACAACGACATCGGCCTGCCGCTGACGCTGCTGCGGCTGCGCGGCGGCCACCGCATCGGTGTCATCGAGCTGGGCATGAACCATCCGGGCGAGATCGGCTACCTGGCGGACATCGCCCAGCCGACGGTGGCCATGGTGAACAACGCGCAGCGCGAGCACCAGGAATTCATGGCGACGGTGGAAGCCGTCGCCCGGGAAAACGGCAGCGTGTTCCGCGCGCTGCCACGCAACGGGGTGGCGGTGTTTCCCGCCGGCGACGCGTTCACGATGCTGTGGACCGCGCTGGCCGACGCCCGCCCCTGCATGACTTTCGGCGACGACAACGCCGACATCGTTCTGGCCGGGTCTGAATGGCAAGAGGGACATTGGCAAGTGCGGGCGAAGACGCCTGCCGGGCCCATCGCGTTCCAACTCCATATCGCCGGCCGCCACAACGTGCGCAACGCGCTGGCCGCCGCCGCCTGCGCGCTGGCTGCGGGCGTGCCGCTGAACGCCATCACCCGGGGGCTGGAGACCTTCGAGCCCGTGAAGGGCCGCTCGCGCGCGCTGGCCGTGCAACTGGGCGAACGCACCGTGACGCTGGTGGACGACACCTACAACGCCAACCCGGACTCCGCGCGCGCCGCCATCGACGTGCTGGCGGAACTGCCCGGCCCGCGCCTGCTGGTGCTGGGCGACATGGGCGAAGTCGGCGACCAGGGCCCGGCCTTCCACGCCGAGGTCGGCGCCTATGCGCGCGAGCGCGGCATCGAGCAGCTGTTCACGTTCGGCGAGCAGGCCAGCGCGATGCAGGGGCGGCATTTCTCGGACGTCGATGGGTTGAAGGCGGCGGTGCTGCAGGCCCTGGACGGGACACGCAGCGTGCTGGTCAAGGGATCGCGGTTCATGAAGATGGAGCGGGTGGTGGAAGCCATCACCGCCCATGCACGACAACAAGACAAGGAGGCGCCCGATGCTCGTTAGCCTGTCCGCCTGGCTGCAAAGCCAGGGCACGGAGTTCGGCTTCCTCCGGGTGGTGCAGTACCTCACCTTCCGCGCGGTGATGGCCGCCATGACGGCGCTGCTGATCGGCATCGTCGCCGGCCCGTGGGTGATCCGCCGCCTGACCGCGCTGAAGATCGGCCAGCCGGTGCGCGAGTACGCGATGCAGTCGCACCTGGCCAAGAGCGGCACGCCCACCATGGGCGGCGTGCTGATCCTGATCTCGATCGCGGTGTCCACGGTGCTCTGGTTCGACTGGACCAACCGCTTCGTCTGGATCGTCATGCTGGTGACGCTGGGCTTCGGCGCCATCGGCTGGGTGGACGACTGGCGCAAGGTGGTCAACAAGGACCCGGAAGGCATGCCTTCGCGCGAGAAGTACTTCTGGCAGTCGGTGATCGGCCTGGTCGCCGCACTGTACCTGGCGTTCAGCGTGTCCGAGACCACCAACGTGCGCGTGCTCGGCCTGTTCTACGACTGGGTGCGCTCCGGCTTCGACATGAACCTGCCGCCCAAGGCGAACCTGCTGGTGCCCTTCTTCAAGGAGATCACGTATCCGCTGGGCGTGTTCGGCTTCGTGATCCTGACCTACCTGGTCATCGTCGGCTCCAGCAACGCGGTGAACCTCACCGACGGTCTGGACGGCCTGGCGATCATGCCGGTGGTGATGGTCGGCTCGGCGCTGGGCGTGTTCGCGTACGTCACGGGCAGCTCCGTGTATTCGAAGTACCTGTTCCTGCCGCACATCCCGGGCTCGGGCGAGCTGCTGATCTTCTGCGCGGCAGTCGCCGGCGCGGGCCTGGCCTTCCTCTGGTACAACGCGCACCCCGCGCAGGTGTTCATGGGCGACGTGGGGGCCCTGGCGCTCGGCGGCGCACTGGGAACGATCGCCGTGATCGTGCGCCAGGAGATCGTGCTGGCCATCATGGGCGGCATCTTCGTGGTCGAGGCGCTGTCGGTGATGGTGCAGGTCATGTACTTCAAGTACACCAAGAAGCGCTACGGCACCGGCCAGCGCATCCTGCTGATGGCGCCGCTGCACCACCATTTCGAAAAGACCGGCTGGAAGGAAACGCAGGTCGTGGTCCGCTTCTGGATCATCACGATGCTGCTGTGCCTGATCGGCCTGTCCACCCTGAAGCTGCGCTGATGGATCCACTGCGCGACCAACCCGTCCTCGTCCTGGGCTGCGGCGCCTCCGGGCTCGCCATGGCGCGCTGGTGCGCGTCGGCCGGGGCGGTGGTGACGGTCGCGGACACGCGTGAGCAGCCGCCGCAGCTGGCCACCCTGCGCGAGCAGGTGCCGGGCGTGCGCTTCGTCGCCGGCCCGTTCGAGGCCCAGCTCGTCGAGGGCCAGCAGCTGGTGCTGCGCAGCCCGGGCCTGACGCCGCAGCAGGTGGCACCGGTGGAACAGGCCGCCCGCGCGCAGGGCATCCGCGTCAGCGGCGAACTCGGCCTCTTCGCCGATGCGCTCGCCGCGATGAAGCAAGCCGACGGCTACAACCCCGCCGTGCTGGCCGTGACCGGCACCAACGGCAAGACGACCGTCACGGCGCTCACCGGGCAGCTGGTCGAGCGCAGCGGCAAGACGGTGGCCGTGGCCGGCAACATCGGGCCGACCCTGCTGGATACGCTGGCGCACAAGCGCGAAGCCGGCGCCTTGCCGCAGGTGTGGGTGCTGGAGCTTTCCAGCTTCCAGCTCGATGGGGTGACGGGCTTCGAGCCGACCGCCGCGACCGTGTTGAACATCAGCCAGGACCACCTGGACTGGCACGGCACGATGGAGGCCTACGCCGGCGCCAAGGCGCGCATCTTCGGCCAGCAAACCCTGATGGTCCTGAACCGCGAAGACGCGGCCGTGATGAAGATGCTGCCGGAGCCCGTGCGCCTCAAGGGTGGCAAGTACGAGCAGCGTCCCTACGTCACTTTCGGCGGCGACGTGCCCCGGCGTCCGGGTGATTACGGCCTGGAAGTCGTGCACGACATGGCCTGGCTGGTGCGCGCGCACGATGCCGACGAAACCTTGAAGCTTCGCAAGGACGAGGAAGTACAGATCCACCTTCAGCGCTTCATGCCGGCCGACGCGCTGCGCATTCGCGGCCGCCACAACGCCATCAACGCGCTGTCCGCGCTGGCGCTGGCCACCGCGGCGGGCTGCCAGCTGGCCCCGATGATCTACGGCCTGCGCGAGTACCGCGGCGAGCCGCACCGCGTGGAATCGGTCGCCATCGTCAACGACATCGAATATTTCGACGACAGCAAGGGCACCAACGTCGGCGCCACGGTCGCCGCGCTGCAAGGCCTGGGCGCCGAGCGCCGCCTGGTGGTCATCCTCGGCGGCGACGGCAAGGGCCAGGACTTCGCCCCGCTGGCCGACCCGGTGTCGCGCTTCGCCCGCGCCGTGGTGCTGATCGGCCGCGACGGCCCGCAGATCCGGGCGGTGCTGGAATCCACCGGTGTGCCGCTGCTGGATGCCGGCACGATGGAAGAGGCCGCGCGGGTTGCCACGCAGCGCGCCCACGCCGGCGATGCGGTCCTGATGTCGCCGGCCTGCGCCAGCTTCGACATGTTCCGCAACTACCCGCACCGCGCGGAGGTGTTCCGCGCCGCCGTGCAGTCGGTGGCCGACGAAGCCGGCGTGCTGGTGCAGGGAGGCGACGCATGACGATCGCGGGCGTCCTGGGGGGCTGGGGCCGGCGCGATGCCGTGCCGGGCCGCGGCGCCGCACGCGTGCATGGCTTCGATCCCGCGCTGCTGTGGGTGACGGTGGCGCTGCTCGTCTGGGGCATGGTGATGGTGTATTCGGCATCCATCGCGATGCCGGACAACCCCAAGTTCAGCCGCTATGCGCACACCTTTTTCCTGAGCCGGCATGCGCTGTTCCTGGCGCTGTCGTTCGCCGCCGGGTTGCTGGCCTTCCAGGTGAAGGTCGAGACCTGGGAGCGCATCGCGCCGTGGCTGTTCGTGGCTTCGCTGCTGCTGCTGATCGTGGTGCTGATCCCGCACATCGGCAAGGGCGTCAACGGCGCGCGCCGCTGGATCGTCCTGGGCCCGATGTCCTTCCAGCCTTCGGAGCTGGCGAAGTTCGCCGTGCTGCTGTATGCCGCCAACTACATGGTGCGCAAGATGGAGGTGAAGGAGCGCTTTTTCCGCGCGGTGCTGCCGATGGCCGGAGCGATCGCGGTGGTCGGCGTGCTGTTGCTGGCCGAGCCGGACATGGGCGCCTTCATGGTCATCGCCGTCATCGCGATGGGCATCCTGTTCCTGGGCGGCGTCAACGCGCGGATGTTCTTCCTGATCGCCGCGGTGATCACCGTCGCTTTCATGCTGATGATCGCGCTGTCGGACTGGCGGCGCGAGCGCATCTTCGCGTACCTGGATCCGTGGAGCGAAAAGCACGCGCTGGGCAAGGGCTACCAGCTGTCGCATTCGCTCATCGCCATCGGGCGCGGCGAGATCTTCGGCGTGGGCCTGGGCGGCAGCGTCGAGAAACTGCACTGGCTGCCCGAGGCGCACACCGACTTCCTGCTCGCGGTGATCGGCGAGGAATTCGGCCTGGTCGGCGTGCTGACCGTGATCGGGCTGTTCCTCTGGATGACGCGCCGCATCATGCACATCGGCCGCCAGGCGATCGCGCTGGACCGCGTGTTCGCCGGCCTGGTGGCGCAAGGCGTCGGCATCTGGATCGGCTTCCAGGCTTTCATCAACATGGGCGTGAACCTCGGCGCGCTGCCGACCAAGGGGCTGACGCTGCCGCTGATGTCGTATGGCGGCTCCGCGGTGCTGATGAACGTGGTGGCCATCGCGGTGGTGCTGCGCATCGATTACGAAAATCGCACCCTCATGCGTGGAGGCCGCGCATGAAGACCGCACTGGTCATGGCGGGCGGAACCGGCGGCCACATCTTCCCGGGGCTGGCGGTGGCGGAAGCGCTGCGCGCGCGGGGCTGGACGGTGCACTGGCTCGGCGCGCCGGGCAGCATGGAAAGCCAGATCGTGCCCAAGCGCGGCATCCCGCTGGAGACCATCGACTTCGGCGGCGTGCGCGGCAAGGGCGTCAAGACGCTGGTGCTGCTGCCGCTGAAGATCCTGCGCGCCTTCTGGCAAAGCATCGGCGTGGTGCGGCGCGTGCGTCCCCAGGTGGTGGTGGGCCTGGGCGGCTACATCACGTTTCCGGGCGGGATGATGAGCGTGCTGCTCGGCAAGCCGCTGGTGCTGCACGAGCAGAACTCGGTGGCCGGCATGGCCAACAAGGTGCTGGCCGGCGTCGCGGACCGCGTGTACAGCGCGTTCCCCGACGTCATCAGCAAGGGCCTGTGGATCGGCAACCCGCTGCGCGCGGAGTTCCTGCGCCAGCCGTCGCCCGAGCAGCGCTTCGCCGGGCGCACCGGGGCGCTGAAGGTGCTGGTGGTGGGCGGCAGCCTCGGCGCCCGGGCGCTCAACGAGATCGTGCCGCAGGCGCTGGCGCGGATTCCGGCCGCACAACGGCCGCACGTGCTGCACCAGAGCGGCGCCAAGCAGATCGATGAACTGCGCGCCAACTACGAGAAAGCCGGCGTCCACGCCGAGCTCACGCCCTTCATCGACGACACGGCGTCGGCCTTTGCGGAAGCGGACCTGGTGATCTGCCGCGCCGGCGCGAGCACCGTGACCGAGCTGGCCGCGGTCGGCGCAGCGGCGCTGTTCGTGCCTTTCCCTTCGGCCGTCGACGACCACCAGACGACCAACGCGAAATTCCTGGTCGACGCCGGTGGCGGCTGGCTGGTGCAGCAAAGCGAGCTGACACCGGACCGGCTGGCGCCGATGCTGATCACGATGCAGCGCCACGAATTGCTCAAGCGCGCGGTCGCCGCGCACAAACTGCAGAAAACACAGGCGACCGAGCAGATGGTCGCCGCCTGCGAGGAACTCGCAAGATGAAACACGCGATCAAGCACATCCACTTCGTTGGCATCGGGGGCGCCGGCATGTCCGGCATCGCCGAAGTCCTGCGCAACCTCGGCTACTTGATTTCGGGCTCGGACATCGCGGATAGCGTCACGCTGCGGCGCTTGTCGGACCTGGGCATCCAGACCTTCGTCGGCCATGCGGCGGCCAACGTGATCGGCGCGGATGCCGTCGTCACGTCGACGGCGGTCCAGCAGGACAATCCCGAAGTCGTCGCCGCCCGCAAGCGCAAGATCCCGATCGTGCCGCGGGCCATGATGCTGGCGGAACTGATGCGCCTGAAGCAGGGCATCGCCATCGCCGGCACGCATGGCAAGACCACCACCACCAGCCTGGTGGCCAGCGTGCTGGCCGAGGGCGGGCTCGACCCCACCTTCGTGATCGGCGGCAAGTTGAACAGCGCCGGCGCCAATGCCAAGCTGGGCTCGGGCGACTACATCGTGGTGGAGGCAGACGAGTCGGATGCGTCCTTCCTGAACCTGTTCCCGGTGATGGCGGTGATCACGAACATCGACGCCGACCACATGGAGACGTACGGCCACGACTTCAACAACCTGAAGAAGGCCTTCCTCGCCTTCCTGCACCGCATGCCGTTCTACGGGACCGCCGTGCTGTGCGTCGACGACGAAGCGGTGCGTTCCATCATCCCGGAGGTGCAGTGCCCCGTCACCACCTACGGCTTCGACGAAGAGGCCCAGGTGCGCGCGGTGGACGTGCGGGCGGTCGGCCCGCAGATGCACTTCACGGTGCGCCGCCGCAACGGCGTGACGCTGCCGGACCTGCAGGTGAAGCTGAACGCCGTCGGCCGGCACAACGTGCTCAACACACTGGCCGCCATTGCGATCGCCGTGGAACTGAACGTTCCCGACGATGCGGTGGTCAAGGCCTTGTCCGAATTCCGCGGCGTGGGCCGCCGCTTCCAGAGCTACGGCGAGGTGGCGGTGCCGGCTGCGCAGGGCGGCGGCGCCTTCACCTTGATCGAGGACTACGGCCACCACCCGGTGGAAATGCGCGCCACGCTCGCCGCCGCGCGCGGCGCCTTTCCCGACCAGCGCATCGTGCTGGCCTTCCAGCCGCACCGCTACACCCGCACGCGCGACTGCTTCGAGGACTTCGTGCAGGTGCTCGGTCATGCCGACGTCGTGCTGCTGTCCGAGGTGTACTCCGCGGGCGAAGAGCCGATCGTGGCGGCCGACGGCCGCTCGCTGGCCCGCGCGGTGCGCGTGGCCGGCAAGGTGGAGCCGCAATTCGTGGGCGAGATCGCCGGCATGGCCCAGGCCGTGCTGGACACGGTGCGCGACGGCGACGTGGTGATGTGCATGGGCGCGGGTTCGATCGGCACCGTGCCGCCCAAGCTGGTGGAACTGGGAGGCCAGGCATGAACCCCGCAAGGCCGAGCGAAAAAGTTCGCACCGCAGTGCGTGGCGCGGAGGTGTCCGATTCCGGCGTCATCGATCCCAAGTCGTTCGGCAAGGTCGCGGTCCTCATGGGCGGCAAGTCGGCCGAGCGCGAGGTTTCGCTGATGTCCGGCGCGGGCGTGTTGAAGGCGCTGCAGGCCAAGGGCGTGGATGCGCATGCTTTCGACCCGGCCGAGCGCGACCTGGTGGAGCTCAAGCGCAAGGGCTTCAAGCGGTGCTTCATCGCGCTGCACGGGCGCTTCGGCGAGGACGGCACGGTGCAGGGAGCCCTCGAATTGCTCGGCATCCCCTACACCGGCTCCGGCGTCATGGCGTCGGCGATCTCGATCGACAAGGTGATGACCAAGCGGGTCTGGCTGTCCGAAGGCGTGCCGACGCCCAAGTACACGCTGCTGCGCCGCGGCGCCTACCAGCGTGAGCAGGTCATCCAGGTCCCGGACGACCTCGGCCTGCCGCTGATCGTCAAGCCGGCGCGCGAGGGCTCCTCCATCGGCGTCGCGAAGGTGCAGGGCTATTCCGAGATGCAGGGCGCCGTCGATGCCGCCGCCGCGCTGGACGCCGACGTGCTGTGCGAGCAGTTCATCGCCGGTGACGAAGTGACCTGCCCGATCCTGGGCACCGGCGACGGCGCCCGCGCGCTGCCGGTCATCCGCATCGTGGCGCCCGAAGGCAACTACGACTACCAGAACAAGTATTTCACCGACGACACCAAGTACCTGGTTCCCTGCGGCCTGCCGGAAGGCGAGGAAGCGGCGATCCAGGAGCTGGTGGTCAAGGCCTACCGCGTGCTGGGCTGCCGCGGCTGGGGCCGCATCGACGTGATGATCGACGGCAAGACGCGCAAGCCCTACCTGCTGGAGATCAACACCTCGCCGGGCATGACGGGCCACTCGCTGGTGCCGATGTCGGCGCGCGCGGCGGGCATCAGCTACGAGGACCTGTGCCTGCAACTGCTGGCCGATGCCTCGCTCGACCAGGAGGTCGTGAAAGCATGAGGAAAAAGGCGCTGTCCCTGCCGGCGGACGTCAGGCTGATGAACATCACCGCCACGGTGCTGTTCGTCGCCTGCGGCCTGCTGCTGGTGGCGGCGCTGGGCTGGTGGGCCGTGCGCCATCCGGTCTTTGCCATCGGCGGCATCGTGGTGCAGGGCGACGTGGCGCACAACAGCGCGGCGACGCTGCGGGCCAACGTCGCGCCGCGGCTGGCCGGCAACTTCTTCACCGTGGACCTGGCGCAGGCGCGCGCGGCGTTCGAGGCGGTGCCCTGGGTGCGGCGCGCCGTGGTGAACCGCCAGTTTCCCAACAAGTTGCGCGTGGTGCTGCAGGAGCATCGGCCCGAGGCCTTCTGGGGCCCGGATGCCGAGTCCCGGCTGGTCAACACCTACGGCGAGGTCTTTGAGGCCAACCCGGGCGACGTGGAACAGGACGACATGCCGCGGCTGGCGGGACCGGATGGCACGTCGGCCCAGGTGCTGGCCATGTACCGCGGCTTGAAGCCGATGCTGGAGAAGCTCGACCTGGGCGTCGAGCAGGTGGTGCTGACCGGGCGGGGCGGCTGGTCGCTGTCGCTCGACAGCGGCGCGGTGGTGGAGCTGGGCCGCGGCACGACGGAAGAGGTGCTGGCGCGCAGCCAGCGCTTTGCGCAGACGCTGACGCAGGTGACGGCGAAGTACGGGCGCAGGCCGGAGGCGCTGGTGACGGCGGACCTGCGGCACGCCGATGGATACGCGGTGCGGTTGAGGGGCGTCGCCACCACCGACGTGGCGGCGCAGAGGAACTGAGGAAACATCGATTGGCCAAGGACTACAAGGATCTCGTCGTCGGGCTCGACATCGGCACTGCCAAGGTGATGGTGGTGGTGGCCGAGGTCATGCCCGGTGGCGAACTCAAGCTCGCCGGGCTGGGCATCGCACCCTCCAGCGGGCTCAAGCGCGGCGTGGTGGTCAACATCGACGCCACGGTGCAGAGCATCCAGCAGGCCTTGAAAGAGGCCGAGCTGATGGCGGACTGCAAGATCACCCGCGTGTACACCGGCATCACCGGCGCCCACATCCGGGGCATCAACTCCAGCGGCATGGTGGCGGTGAAGGACCGCGAGGTGACACCCGCCGACGTGGCGCGCGTCGTCGAGACCGCGCGGGCCATCAACATCTCCACCGACCAGCGCCTGCTGCTGGTGGAGCCGCAGGAATTCGTGATCGACGGCCAGGACGTGAAGGAGCCGATCGGCATGAGCGGCATCCGGCTGGAAGCCAAGGTGCACATCGTCACCGGAGCCCAGAGCGCGGCCGAGAACATCATCAAGTGCGTGCGCCGCTGCGGCCTGGAGGTGGAGCAGCTGCTGCTGAACCCGCTGGCCTCCAGCAGCTCCGTGCTGTCCGAGGACGAGAAGGAACTGGGCGTGGCGATGGTGGACATCGGCGCCGGCACGACCGACATCGCGATCTTCACCGGCGGCGCCATCCGGCACACCGCGGTGATCCCGATCGCCGGTGACCTGATCACGAGCGACATCGCGATGGCGCTGCGCACGCCGACCAAGGACGCCGAGGACATCAAGGTGGAGTCCGGCTTCGCCAAGCAGCTGCTGGCCGATCCCGAGCAGCAGGTGGAAGTGCCGGGCCTGGGCGACCGCGGCCCGCGCATGCTGTCCCGGCAGGCGCTGGCCGGCGTGATCGAGCCGCGGGTGGAGGAGATCTATTCGCTGGTGCAGCAGGTGGTGCGCGAGTCGGGCTACGAGGAAGTGCTGTCCTCGGGCATCGTCATCACCGGCGGCAGTTCGATCATGCCGGGCATGGTGGAACTGGGCGAGGACATCTTCCTCAAGCCCGTGCGCCGGGGCGTGCCGCGCTACCACGGCGCGCTGGCCGACATGGTGTCGCAGCTGCGCGCCGCCACCGTCATGGGTTTGCTGGAAGAGGCGCGCCTCGCGCGCGTGCGGGGCTTCAAGGTCGCGCAGCAGCACGGATCGGTCAAGACCGCATTCGGCCGCATCAAGGATTTCATCGTGGGGAACTTCTAGTCATGCAGAACAAGCTTTGGCTCGCCAGGGGTTCTCCGCCGCACTCAAGAAAGGAGCGATATCGGTGCACCGATCCACCGTTCCTGCGTTAACAGCGCAACACCAACGAGATAGTCAGTGGCAACTGCAACGAATGAGGAGTACGCAATGAGCATCGAAATGATTGAAGTCGAGGAGTTCCACCAGGGCACGCAGATCAAGGTGATCGGTGTCGGCGGTGGCGGGGGCAACGCGGTCGCGCACATGATCGAGCGCGGCGTGCAGGGCGTGGAGTTCGTCTGCGCCAACACCGATGCGCAGGCGCTGGCACGCAGCTCCGCGCACAAGCACATCCAGCTGGGCGGCAGCGGCCTGGGCGCCGGCAGCAAGCCGGAAAAGGGCCGCGAATGCGCGGAGCTGGCGGTGGAAAGCATCCGCGAGGCCATCCAGGGCGCCCACATGCTGTTCATCACCGCCGGCATGGGCGGCGGCACCGGCACCGGCGCCGCGCCGGTGATCGCGCGCGTGGCCAAGGAGATGGGCATCCTGACCGTGGGCGTGGTGACCAAGCCGTTCGACTGGGAAGGCGGCCGCCGCATGACCAATGCCGACAACGGCCTGGCGGAACTGGAAGCCAACGTCGACTCGCTGATCGTGGTGCTGAACGAAAAGCTGCTCGAGGTGCTGGGCGACGACATCACCCAGGACGAAGCCTTCGCCCACGCCAACGACGTGCTGAAGAACGCCGTGGGCGGCATCGCCGAGATCATCAACGTCCCCGGCCACGTCAACGTGGACTTCGAGGACGTGCGCACGGTGATGGGCGAGCCGGGCAAGGCGATGATGGGCACGGCGCTGGCTTCCGGGCCGGACCGCGCCCGCATCGCGGCGGAACAGGCCGTGGCCTGCCCGCTGCTGGAGGGCATCGACCTGTCGGGGGCCAAGGGCGTGCTGGTGCTCATCACCGCGGCCAAGGGCAGCCTGAAGCTGTCGGAGTCCAAGCTGGCGATGAACACCATCCGCGCCTACGCCTCGCCGGACGCGCACGTGATCTACGGCACGGCCTACGACGACGACCTGGGCGACCAGGTCCGCGTGACCGTGGTGGCCACCGGCCTTTCCCGCCAGGGCCAGGGCCGGCGCGCGGCTCCCCCGCTGCAGGTGCTGCGCACCGGCACCGACAACGTGCCGTTCAACGTGCCGACCATCCACAACGCGGTGGCCGGCCCTGGCGCCATCGTCACCCGCGAGATGCACGGCACCGCGGCCGCGCAGCCGGAATACGGCGGCCTGGCCGTGCCCAGCGTCTGGCGCACCAACCGCACGCAGGCGGCGGCGAAGGTGGACGCGCTTTCCAGCGGCGGCATGGACGATTTCGAAATCCCGGCCTTCCTGCGCAAGCAGGCGGACTGACACGGCTCTCCAAGAGGGAAGCTTTGGGGCGGGCGCAGTTCGGCCCGCCTCTTTTTATGTGCGATTTTCGCGACGCCGCCCTTGTGCTTTACGCGGGCTACGTCTGCGGTTGACACGACTGGAAGAGGCTCAGCCAATGGGATGGGGCTATTGGGGTCATGCGGAACGATCAACGGGCGGCGGCGGCGCGGCCCGTAAAATCGGCCGCATGCTTCGCCAACGCACCCTCAAGTCCCTGACCAAGGCCGTCGGCGTCGGCCTCCACAGCGGGCAGCGGGTGGAGCTGACGCTGCGCCCCGCCCAGCCGGACACCGGCATCGTGTTCCGCCGCACCGACTTGCCCCTGCCGGTGGACATTCCGGTGACCGCCCAGGCCGTGACCGACACGCGCATGGCCTCGACCATCTCCAACGGCGGCGCCAAGGTGCACACGGTGGAACACCTGATGTCCGCCTGCGCGGGCCTGGGGCTGGACAACCTGTACGTCGACATCACTGCCGAAGAGGTGCCCATCCTCGACGGCTCTTCCGCGTCGTTCGTCTTCCTGCTGCAAAGCGCGGGGATCGAAGAGCAGAACGCGCCCCGGCGCTTCATCCGCGTGCTGCGCACGGTGGAGATCCGCGAAGGCGAGGGCGAGAACCTGAAGTGGGCGCGGCTCGATCCGTACCACGGCTTCAAGCTGTCCTTCGAGATCGACTTCGCCCATCGCGTGGTCGACTCCACCGGCCAGCGCTACGAGTTCGACCTGAGCAGCGGCCACTATTCGCGCGACATCGCCCGCGCGCGCACCTTCGGTTTCACCAAGGACGTCGAGATGATGCGCTCCAGCGGCCTGGCCCTGGGCGGCGGCCTGGACAATGCCATCGTCATGGACGACTACCGGGTGCTGAATTCCGAAGGCCTGCGTTACGACGACGAGTTCGTCAAGCACAAGATCCTGGACGCCATGGGCGACCTGTACCTGGTCGGCAAGCCCTTGCTGGCCTCCTACAGCGCTTTCCGCTCGGGCCACGCGTTGAACAACAAGCTGCTGCGGGCGTTGCTGGCCGACTCGGATGCCTTCGAGGTGGTGAGCTTCGGCGATGAGCGCGAGGCCCCGGCGGGCTTCACGCTGCCGGCCCGCGCCTGGTAGTCCGGTGCCAGTCGTCCGGCTGGTCCTGCTGGTGTTGCTGATCGCCTGCGGCGTCTGCTTCGCCCTGTTCGCCTTTACCGGCGAGGCGCGCTACAAGCGCATCGGCCTGGTCACGCTGAAGTGGACCTTGATCGCGGCGGTGGCTTTCTTCGTGGCGTTGTTCCTGGAGCGCGAATACGGCTGACTGGATGCCGGG
Organism: Ramlibacter sp. PS3R-8; assembly: GCF_037572435.1. Taxonomy (NCBI): domain Bacteria; kingdom Pseudomonadati; phylum Pseudomonadota; class Betaproteobacteria; order Burkholderiales; family Comamonadaceae; genus Ramlibacter; species Ramlibacter sp. PS3R-8. The sequence goes on along the minus strand of NZ_JBBHGT010000002.1, from coordinate 703,922 downwards.
GTGCGGCTGCGCGTGCAACCCGGCCTACGGCCAGGGCGTAGGGCGGGTTGCGCGGAGCGCACCCCGCCATGGCGAGCTCAGACCACCCGCCCGCCCCTGTACGTCCCCGTGTTGCGCTTGGACAAGGCGCCCGCCGCCTGCAGCCGCGCCATCGCGGCGCCGGCATGAGCGTGGGTGATGGCGATGCCCAGCGCATCGCTGGCATCCTTGCCGGGCTCGCGCGGCAGGTGCAGCAGGCGCTTGACCATCGCCTGCACTTGCGCCTTGGCCGCCTTGCCGGACCCCGCCACCGCCTGCTTCATCTGCAAGGCGGTGTATTCGGCCACCGACAGGTTGCACGAGACCAGCGCCGTCAGGCACGCACCGCGCGCCTGGCCGAGCAGCAGGGTGGCTTGCGGATTCACGTTGACGAACACGATCTCCACCGCGGCGCAGTCGGGCTCGTAGCGCGCCCGCACCTCGCCGATGCCGTCGAACAGCACCTTCAGGCGCGCGGGCAGGTCGCCACGCGCCAGGTGCGTGGTGGTGATCGTGCCGCTGGCCACGTACTGCAGCGTGTGGCCGTCCACGTCGATCACGCCGAACCCCGTGGTCTGCAAGCCGGGGTCGATGCCGAGGATGCGCATGTCAGGGCAGCTCGGCGCCGCGCATGCGCACGACGATGGTGGAGGTGCGGCTGGCCAGGTAGCCGGAGCCGGGGAGCTTTTCGAAGCGTTTGGGCTGCGGCAGCATCACGGCCAGCCGGGCGGCTTCGTGGGGTGCCAGCTTGCTGGCGCTCTTGCGATAGTAGTGCTGCGCCGCCGCCTCCGCGCCGAACACGCCTTCGCCCCATTCGACGTTGTTCAGGTAGATCTCCAGGATGCGCTGCTTGCTCAGCATCTGCTCCAGCAGCAGCGCCAGCGCCAGCTCCTGGCCCTTGCGCAGCAGGGTGCGCTCGCCGGACAGCAGCAGGTTCTTGGCCAGCTGCTGCGTGATCGTCGAGCCGCCCACGATCTTGGGCGGCCGGGTGCGCGACGGCGCCAGCGCCGCGCGCTTGATGGCGACTTCCTCGGCCCTGGAATTGCGGTGCCGCGCCTTTTCCAGCGCGTCCCAGTCCACCCCCATGTGGAAGACGAAGCTGTCGTCCTCCGACGCGACCACGGCGCGCTTGAGGTGGTCGGAGATCTGGCTGTACGGAACCCAGCGCTGCCGCCAGCGCAGCTGGTCCTTGTCGCGCGCGATGCGCCAGGCTTCGGAGCGCTGGAACGTCGTCGATTCCGGATCGAGCACCACCATCGCGGCGATGCGGCCGACGAAGAACAGCTGCAGCGCGATGAAGGCGAACAGCAGCAGCGCCAGCCAGCGCACCACCGCCTTCATTTCGCCATCTCCGCGCGAAGCTCGCCCAGCACCTGCGCGCTCGGCGGGCGGACGCCCCGCCACAGCGCGAAGGCTTCGGCGGCCTGTTCCACCAGCATCCCGAGGCCGTCCCGGCCCACGGCGCCGTGCTCGCGCGCCCACTTCAGGAAGCCGGCGGCGGCGGGACCGTACATCATGTCGCAGGCCAGCGCACCCGGCGTCAGCACCCGCGCATCGACCGGGACGTCGCTGCCGCTCAAGCTGCTGGCGGTCGCGTTGGCGACCACGTCGAATTGACCCGTCACGCCGTCCAGTGCCACGGCCTGCAACTCCACGCCGCCCACCTGCGCGAGCATGGCGTGCCGTTCCACCAGCGCCTTCGCCTTCGCGACCGTGCGATTGGCCACCACCACGCGGCGCGGCCGCCGCTCCAGGATGGGCCCCAGCACGCCGGCAGCGGCGCCGCCGGCTCCGAGCAGCAGCAGGTCGCGGCCCGCCAGCAAGACTTCGGCGTTGCGCTCGATGTCCATCACGAAGCCGATGCCGTCGGTGTTGTCGCCGATGATGGTCTCCCCCTCGAAGCTGAGGATGTTGCACGCATCGGCCAGCGCGGCGCGCGCGGAGCGCCGCGACACCAGCGACGCCGCCTGGAACTTGAAGGGCACCGTGATGTTGCAGCCCTTGCCGCCCTCGGCCACGAATTCGCGCACGCCGGTGGCGAAACCGTCGAGCGGGATGAGGCGCTTGCCGTAGGCCACCGGCTCGCCGGTCAGCGCGGCAAAGCGCGCATGGATCCACGGCGACTTGCTGTGTTCCACGGGGTTGCCCATGACGCAGTAATGGTCCACGGCGTGTCAGCGGCTGGTGAGCTTGGTTTCGAGCGTGTCTTCGCGCGTGAACTTGAAGCGGGACACCACCACGATCTGGTCGGCGCGGCTGCGCATCGCCTGGTTGAAGCTGCCGAACGGCGCCGCCGAGCGCGCGATCAGCGCCGCGCGGCGGTCCAGGGTGAGGTTGCCGGAGGTCTCCACGATTTCGGTGTCCAGCACGCGGCCGTCGTGGTTGACGGTCACGATCATCGTCAGCTCGCCATACATCTTGCGGCCCGCGACCTGCGGGAAGTGGGTGGTGCCGCGGTCCTCGATCTTGCGCCGCAGCGTGTCGTAATAGACGGCATACACCTCCTCGCGCGTCGCGGGGCTGATGTAGCGCTTCTTGGGGCGGGCGTTTTCCTCGTTGATGCGCTTTTCGATCTCCGCGAGGATCTTCACCAGCTGCCTGCGCTTTTCCTCCTGCGAGGCCGCCTCCGGGCTGGTGTTCACCTGGCGCGGGTCGGGCGGCGGCATCGCCGCCAGCGTACGCTTCAGGTTGGAGAGCATCAGCATCTGCTGCTCCTGCATCGCGTCGATCTTCTGCTGCGCGTCCTCGGCGGCGTCGCCCACCTGCGTCAGCGCGGACGGGGGGAGGGGGGAGGTCGCGCGGCCCTTCTCGGCCTCGCCGCCGCCGGCCAGCGTGGCCTGGGCGATCGCCTGGGCGCGTTGCGGCTTCTCGTTGCTGCGGGCGTTGACCAGGATCACCTCGAGCGGCGTGTCCTGGAAAACGCGGTTGAATCCCTCGGGGTCGACGATGCGCACCGTCAGCACCGCGGCGTGCACGATCAGGGAGGCACCCAGTGCGATCTGCAGGGTGCTGAAGGACTTCAGATTCACGGAGTCAATTTTCGGCGGCGGCAGGCGCCGCGCCAGTTTCCTCCTCGGGAGTGTCCGTGACATCCACGGCAATGGCAATCGGTCCGGCCATCGTTTCCTCTTCGCTGTCGCCTTCATCCGACGCCGCTGCCGCTTCCGGCACGGCATCCAGGCGTTGCAGCACGGTGCCGCTCACGTCCAGCGTGATCAGGTCGATGTCACCCAGCTTCACCCGCACCCGGGTGCCGCGCGGCAGGTCGGCGCCCAGCACCGGCAGCACCAGCGGCAGGGTGTCGGCGCGCGCCAGGCCCTCCTTGAAGATGGTGGCGTCCAGTTCGCGCACGTCCTGCTGCTGCAGGTACCGCAGGGTCCAGTAGCGCTCCATCCCGGCCTGGTGCCCGTTGTAGGCGGAATAGGCGGCGTCGAACGCGGAGATGATGGAGAACAGCTCCGCATCCTTGGGTTTGAACGGCGCGGCCAGGGCCGCCGTGCGGCCGTGGCGCGCCGCCGCGATGATCTGCCACTGGTTCACCAGGTCGGTGTAGCGGCGCAGCGGCGAGGTGCTCCAGGCATAGGCTTTCACGCCCAGGCCGGCGTGCGGCAACGCCTTGGTCCCCATGCGCACCTTCACGCCGGGCGCCATGCTGGCCTGGCTGCGGTAGATGCCGGGCACGCCCATGTCCGCCAGCCACAGGCCCCAGGTGCTGTTGGCCAGGATCATCGCCTCGGAGACGATCAGGTCCAGCGGCGCGCCGCGGCGGCGCACGGTGATCTCCACCGCCTCATCGCCCGCGGGGCCGTCGGCGCCGGCGGCCGGGACGCGAAAGTTGTAGTCGGGCCGCGTGAAGTTCTCCGGCTTGCCGCGCGCCACTTCCCGCAGCGTCTTGAGCTGCTTGGCGAGGCGGAACAGGAAGGACAGCTCGGGGCGGAACCGCGCCGCCGGCGCCGGCAGGCCGTCGGCTGGGTGGGCCGCATCTTCCAGCACGGCCTCCGTCAGGTGCGCATCCAGCTGGTCGTGCCGCAGGTTGGCGGCGATCGGCACGCGCTCCAGGCGCGTCTCGCTGGCCTTCACTTCCAGCGAGGCTTCGTCGAACTGCACGTACAGCGACACGGCAGGGCACTCGCGCCCTTCCAGCAGCGTGTAGGCCTGCACCACGTCGTCGGGCAGCATGGTGATCTTGTGGCCGGGCATGTACACCGTGGACAGGCGCGTGCGCGCCAGCAGGTCCAGCGGGGTGCCGGTCTGCACGGCGAGTGCGGGAGCGGCGATGTGCACGCCGACCGTGACCGTGCCGCTGCCCAACCCCTGCACCGACAGCGCATCGTCGATCTCGGTGGTGCTGGAGTCGTCCACGGAGAAGGCCTCGACGGCCGCGAGCGGCAGGTCGTCCTTGATCGCCGGGGCGGCCAGCGGCGGAAAGCCGGTGCCCTTGGCAAAGAACTCCAGCAGGAAACGCTTGTAGTGGAACTGGTAGGGCGAGGTGATCGCGCCCGCCTTTTGCAGCAACGCCAGCGGTGCGGCCTGCGCGCTGCGCGAAGCCTCGACCACCGCCTTGTATTCGGGCGCGTTCTTGTCCGGCTTGAAGAGGATGCGGTACAGCTGCTCGCGGATGGCGGGCGGGCAGCTGCCGGCCACCAGCTCCGCGGCCCAGGCGGCGATCTGCGCCTGCACCTGCTTTTTCTTCTCGATCGCGGCCAGCGCCTGCTGCACCACCTCGGCGGAGGCCTTGCGAAAACGCCCCTTGCCCGCGCGGCGGAAGTAGTGCGGCGCGTCGAACAGGCGCAGCAGCGCGCCGGCCTGCTGGACCAGCGTGGCGTTGGCGCTGAAGTAGTCGCGCGCCAGGTCGGCGAAACCGAATTCGTCCTCGGGCGCGAACTCCCAGGCCAGGTCCAGCTCGATGCCGGCCGCCACCGCCTGCGCCTCGCGCAACAACTCCGCCGGCGCCGGCTTCTCGAACCGGAGCAGCACATTGGCCGACTTGACCTTCACGCGCTTGCCGCTTTCCAGCTCCACTTGCGCCGAGGCGTCGGTTTCGGAGAGCACCCGGCCGGCCAGGAACTTGCCGGCATCTTCAAACAACACAAACATGCCGGATTGTCGCATCCGGGGCTTGCGTCGCTGGAGTCGTGGGGAGGGGAGCGGGAGCGGACAGCCGGACGCAGAAGACGCAGAAGTGACGCAGAAGCCGCGGAAGGAGCCCAAGCCCCCTTTCTTTTGGTTTTTTCTGCGACTTCTGCGTGATTTCTGCGTCTTCTGCGTCCGGCTGTTGGGTTTGGCCGTTGCGCGCTGGCTGGCTGGCTGGCTGGCAGGCAGGCTGGCTCAGGCCAGTTGCAGGAAGCCCAGGATCTCCTCGACGTGATCGTCGAAGTCCGACAGCGCGTGGTCGCTGCCTTCCAGCAGCTTCGTGCGCACGCCGGGATAGCGGCCCGTCATCTCGCGCCAGTCCAGCACCTCGTCGCCCTTGGCGATGACGGCGAAGTAACGCTCGGGGTGGGCCACCGGGCCGCAGGCCAGCGCCCGCAGTTCGTCGGCGGAGCCCGGCTCCACCACGAAGCGCTCGTTCGGGTCGTGCCACGCGGTCTGCTCGCCCACGTGCCCGGCCAGGTCCCGCGCCGGATCGACGGCGGGATTGAGCAGCACCGCGCGGCAACCGGTGCGCTCGGCCACCCACGTGGCGTAGTAGCCGCCCAGCGAGGAGCCCATCACCGCCATGCCGGCCCGGGGCCAGCCGGCGATGCCGTCCTCGATCAGCCTGGCGGCCGCCGCGGGGGAGGGCGGCAGTTGCGGGCACCACCAGTGCACCGCCGGATGCCGCTCGCCCACCACGGCATGCATGCGCCGGGCCTTGAAGGACTTGGGCGAAGACCGGAAACCGTGGAGGTACAACAAATGGGTGGTGGCCATGCCCGATCGTAACGAGGCGTGCTGCCCGATAATCGACGGATGGCCGCCGTATTCGACCGTCCCTCGCTGCTCCAGCGCTTTGCACCCATGCTGCAGGGGTTCGACGGCCCGCTGGCGTTTGCCGTGTTCCTGCTGGCGTGCGCAGGCATGCTCATCATGTACAGCTCGGGCTTCGACCATGGCTCGCGTTTCGTCGACCATGGCCGCAACATGCTGCTCGCCGCCGGCATCATGTTCGTGGTGGCGCAGGTTGCGCCACAGCGCCTGATGAGCCTGGCCATTCCCCTGTACACGGTCGGCGTCGCGCTCCTGGTGGCGGTGCTCCTGTTCGGCATCACCAAGAAGGGCGCCACCCGTTGGATCAACATTGGCGTGGTGATCCAGCCCAGCGAGATCCTGAAGATCGCCACGCCGCTGATGCTGGCCTGGTGGTTCCAGAAGCGCGAAGGCCAGTTGCGGCCGCTCGACTTCATCGTGGGCGCTGTGCTGCTCCTGGTGCCCGTGGCGCTGATCATGAAGCAGCCGGACCTGGGAACGTCGCTGCTGGTCATGGCCGCCGGCCTGTCGGTGATCTTCTTCGCCGGGCTGTCCTGGAAACTGGTCATCCCCCCGGTGCTCGTGGGCCTGGTGGGGCTGGTGCTGATCGTCGTGTTCGAGTCCGCGCTGTGCTCGGAAGGCGTGCGCTGGTTCGTGCTGCACGACTACCAGCAGCAGCGCATCTGCACGCTGCTCGACCCGACGAAGGACCCGCTCGGCAAGGGCTTCCACATCATCCAGGGGATGATCGCCATCGGCTCCGGCGGCATCTTCGGCAAGGGCTTCATGCAGGGCACGCAGACCCACCTGGAATTCATTCCCGAGCGCACCACCGACTTCATCTTTGCCGCCTATTCCGAGGAGTTCGGGTTGGTGGGCAACCTGTTCCTGATCGCCAGCTTCCTGTTCCTGGTGCTGCGCGGGCTGGCGATCGCCCTGGAGGCGCCCACGCTGTTTTCACGCCTGCTGGCCGGGGCGATGACGATGATCTTCTTCACCTATGCCTTCGTGAACATGGGCATGGTCAGCGGCATCCTGCCGGTGGTGGGCGTGCCGCTGCCCTTCATCAGCTATGGCGGCACGGCGATGCTGACGCTCGGACTGGCGCTGGGCATCCTGATGGCCATCTCCAAGTCCAAGCGGCTGGTCCAGAGCTGATGGAGCGGAGCCAGCCAATGCGCGTCCTGGTGTGCGACGACCACGACCTGTTCCGGGAAGGGCTGCGGCTGCTGCTCGAAAAGCTGGATGCGGCCATGCAGGTCACGCTCGCCAGCTCGGCGGAGGAGGCGATCGCGGCGACCCGCGCGTCCACGTACGACCTGATCCTGATGGACTGGCACATGGAGGGCATGGGTGGCGCAGGCGCTCTCGCGGCCTTGCGCGAGACCGCGCCGCTGACGCGCGTGGTCGTGCTCTCCGGCGACCGCGACGCCAACCTGGTCCACTCCGCGGTGGAGCTGGGCGCCGCGGGGTTCATCCCCAAGGCGTCGTCGCCCGCCGTGCTGATGAAGGCCGTGACGATGGTCGCGGAAGGCGGCGTCTACCTGCCCAGCGCCGGCTTCGCCCGGACCCCTGCGCGAGACGTGCGCGACGCCTTTCCGACCTTGACCGAACGCCAGGCCGACGTGCTGCGCGCGGCCCTGCGCGGCAGCTCGAACAAGCTGATCGCGCGCGAACTCGGCATCAGCGACGGCACCGTCAAGACGCACCTGCGCGCCATCTACCAGGAACTGGGCACCCGCAACCGCACCGAGGCCGTCTACATGGCAGCGGAGCAGGGCGTGCGGATCTCGTAGGGTGGCGATGAGCGTGCAGCCGACCCCGGCAGATCAGCGCACCACGAATTCAACGCAGAAGGAAGACCAAAGGAATTCAAGAGACGCAAAAGGGCTCCAGGTTTTTTTTGCGTCTTTTGTCTTTCTTCTGCGTCTTCTGCGTTGAAGACCGTTTGCGCGCCCCGATGCTGGGGTTCCTGGCGTCACCCCAGCCTGCGCGCGGGCGCTCCCAGCATCCGCGCCAACTCCCCCTGCAGCGCCGGCAACCCCACCGGCTTGTGCAGCAGCTTGATGCCCGCGCGCTGCGCCTCCTGCAGGCGGTCCGGCGCCGTGTCGCCGCTGATCAGGAGCGAAGGGGTCGCGCCGACCGCGGCCACCACCTGCGAGATCACGTCGATGCCGGTTTCGCCGTTGCGCAAACGCAGGTCCGCCAGGATCACGTCCGGCTTGCGGCCGCGCGCGTGCCGCAACGCCTCTTCGCCGCAGGACGCCTCGAGGCAGCTGCAGCCCAGTTCCTCCAGCAGCACGCGCATGCCGATGCGCACCGAGCGCTCGTCGTCCACCACCAGCACGGTGCGGCCGGCAAAGCTGTGCACGCGCGCGGGTTCGCGCGCCTGCGGCAGCGCATCGGCCTGTCCGTGCAACGGCACGGCCAGCGTGACGGTGGTGCCGCGGTCTGCATCGGAGTGCAGGTCGACGCCGATGCCCAGCAGCTTGCTCAGGCGCCGCACGATGGACAGGCCCAGCCCCAGCCCCTTGGAGCGGTCCCGCTCCGGGTTGCCCACCTGGTAGAACTCCTCGAAGACCATTTCCTGCTCTCCGGCCGGGATGCCGCGGCCGGTGTCCTCCACCGAGATCCGCGCGGTACCGCCCTCCACGCGCAGGCGCAGGGTGACGGCGCCGCGCTCGGTGAACTTGGCGGCGTTGTCGGTCAGGTTGCGCAGCACCCGCAGCAGCAGCGTGGGATCGGTGCGGCAACGCACCCCGGTCGGCGCGTCCAGCACCACGCGCAGGCCCCTCGCTTCGATCACCGCGCGCATCTCCGCATGGTGCATGCGCAGCATCTCGCCCAGGTCGACCATCTTGTAGACCGGCTTGAGCACGCCCGCATCGAGCTTGGAGATGTCGAGCAGTTGGTCCAGCTGCTCCGAGAGGTCAGCCGAGACCTGGCTCAGGAGGTCGACCACCTCGCGGTCCCGGCCCTCCGTCTGGCGCAGCGACAGGGCGGCGACCAGCAACCCGATGGTGTGCAGCGGCTGGCGCAGGTCATGGCTGGCCGCCGCGAGGAAGCGCGTCTTGGCCAGGTTGGCCTGGTTCGCCTGCTCGAGCGCCTCGGTCAGCTGCTCGTTCAGCGCACGCTCGTGATAACGGATCTGCACCGACTCGGTGAAGTTGCGCCAGGCATTGTTGGCCAGCCCGGCCAGCACCCAGAGGTACAGCAGGAGCAGCAGGCCGATCGAAAGGTCGATCCACCCGGATTGGGCGGGCCCGGGATGGATGGCCCACAACAGGGGCAATGGCGCGGCCATCGGCACCACGTACGGCAGGAACAGGCTGCTGCGTCCGGCGGTCGTGCCCACGGCTCCGGTGGCCAGGCCGAGCGTCAGCAGCGTGATGAACGACCTCTCCGTTTCGTCGAGCATCGGGAACGCGAACAGCGTCAGGCCCAGGGTGCAGCCGCTGGCCAGGCTCATGAAACCGGCGGTGCGCACGCGGTCGGCCGCGGACCGGTCCACCTGCAGCGGCAGGGCGGCCAGCAGGCGCCATCGCACCAGCAGCATGCCGAGCGCCAATGCCAGCCATGCGGCCGGAATCCAGTCCGGCAGGACGCGGAGGCCCAACCCGGCGACCAGCACCATCAGCAGCGCCACGGGCAGCGGCACCCGGCGGTTCTGCTCGGCCAGCAGCTCGATCAGCCGCAGGTCCACCTCTTCGCGCGGTGCCTGCGCGCGCTGGATCGGCGTTGTGATCGTTCCCTCCGTCATCGTTCTGTTTTTTGCATGTTGCACCGGCCGGGCCGCCCGCTCAAGAGGGGAGACCCCCGGGCCCTCGCCATAATGTGCCGCCATGACGGGAACGATCGGCATCGTGGGCGTGGGCAACATGGGCGGCGGCATGGCCGGGCGCCTGCGCGACCGCGGCTGGCAGGTGCAGGCCTGCGACCTGGTGGCGTCCCGCGTGCAGGCGTGCGTGCGGCAGGGCGCGCGCGCCGCCGCGACGCCGGCCGAGGCCGCTGCGGGAACGCAGGCGCTGATCGTCAGCGTGGTCGATGCAGCGGAGATGCACGAGGTGCTGTTCGGCGCAGCCGGGGCCGCGGATGCGCTGGCGCCAGGGTCGGCGGTCCTGTTGTGCCCCACCATCGCGCCGACGGACGTGGAGCGCATCGGCGCCGCACTGGCCGCTCGAGGTTTGGCGCCGATCGACGCGCCGATGTCCGGCGGTCCCGCGCGCGCCCGCGACGGCAGCATGAGCCTGATGGTGGCGTGCGCCGACGCGGTGTTCGACGCCCACCGCGAACTGCTCGCGTCCCTGAGCAACAAGGTGTTCCGCGTCGGCGCCAGGCTCGGCGACGGCGCCCGCACCAAGCTCGTGAACAACCTGCTCGCCGGCATCAACCTGGCGGGCGCCGCCGAAGCACTGGCCCTGGCGGAGCGGCTCGGCCTGGACGCCGCGCGCACGCTGGATGTGATCGAGCAGTCCAGCGGGCAGAGCTGGATCGGGTCCGACCGGATGCGTCGCGCGATCGCCGGCGACTACGCGCCGCGCGCGCACGTCACCCTGCTGCAGAAGGACACCCGCCTCGCACTGGAAGCGGCGCAGGCCGCGGGCTTTCGCGCCAGCCTCGGGCCCGCGGCGCACGAGGCGTTCAACCGCGCCGTCGCCGCCGGCGATGCCGAACTCGACGACGCCGCGCTGCTGCGGCTGTTCCGCGGGTCGCAGGAATGAGCCGCCGGGCCGCCCCAGGGCAAATCCCGCAGCGCATAGCGCGCAGGGTGGTCGAATGACCGCCGTGCTGCTGGTCGAGGACGACGACGCCATCCGCAACAACGTGGCGCGCATCCTGCGCCTGGAGGGCTACGACGTCAGCGTGGCCACCAACGGCATCGAAGGCCTGGAGCGCGCGCGGGCGGTGCGCCCGGACGTCGTCATCAGCGACATCAACATGCCGGGCATGGACGGCTTCGCGCTGGTGGAGGCCCTGCGCGCGGAGGCCACCTTCGCCACGACCGTCGTCATGCTCCTCACGGCGCTGGACGACCGTGCGAGCATGCGCCGCGGCATGGGCGCCGGCGCCGACGATTACCTGGCCAAGCCCTTCACCCGCGTCGAGCTGCTCGACGCGCTGGATGCGTTGCTGCGCAAGCGCGGGCGGATCGAGCTGTCGATCGAATCGGCCGTGCAATCGCGCGAGGAGCAACTGCGCCGCGCCTTCGCCGAGAGCATCGCCGGCCATCGGCCGGCGCAGCGCTCCGGGCTGGAAGCGCCGGCAGGTGCGATCACCGACCAGGTGCTGCCCGCCACGGTGCTGTTCTCCGACATCCGCAACTTCACGTCGCTGGCCGAGAAACTCGATTCGAGCGAAGTGGCCGAGCTGCTGATCCGCTATTTCGAGCACACCAGCGAGCCGGTGCTGCGCCACGGCGGCATGCACTTGAAGTTCATCGGGGACGGCCTGATGGCGGTGTTCGCCGAAACGCCCGGCGGGCCGCCCACGACGCCGGCGCGCCGCGCCGTGTCGGCCGCGCTGGCCGTGGCGCTGGCGACGCACGAATTCCGCCGCTGGCTCGACGAGCGCTTCGCGGGCCGGGGCCTGCCGCCCTTCGCCATCGGCATCGGCCTGCACGCGGGCGAGGTCACGATCTGCCGCCTGGGCTCCACCGCGGTGAAGGAAACCACGCCGATCGGCGACACCGTCAACACCGCGGCCCGGCTGCAGGCGGCGAGCAAGGAACTGGGGTGGACAGTGGTGGCGAGTTCGGCCGTGCTGATGCAGGCAGGGGAGGGCGTGCAGACCGGCGCCATGACGTCGCTGGAGGTGCGGGGCCGCCATGGCTGGGTGGACGTCGCCGAGATCGTGGGGCTGCAAACCAGCGTGGCCGACCACGACCATGGGATGGCTGCGCTGGCCGGCCGCGCCGAGGAGATCCACGAGGCGGTGCAGATCAATTCGGCGATCACCGCGCGGGCCGTCAAGGGGGCGCTGCGCACGCGGCTGTCGACGCTGAAGAACCACCAGTTCCGCCCCGGCGACGCGCCATTGCGGCTGAAGGGCTTCCGCCTCACGCGCAAGATCGCCGCCGGTGGCATGACGGAGGTGTACCTCGCCGTGCAGGAGGACGACGGCATGCCGGTGGTGCTGAAGGTGCTGGAGGCGGAAGGCCGCTCGGCCAGCGCGAACCTGTCCCGCTTCATCCAGGAATACACGCTGGTGTCGCGCATCACCGACCCGCACGTGGTGCGCATCTACGACCAGGGCTTCACCGACGACCACGCCTACATCGCGATGGAGTACTTCGAGCGCGGCGACCTGCGCTCCGAGCTGAAGGCGGGGATGGACCGCGCGCGCGTCCTGCAGGTGGTGCGCCAGATCGCGCGCGGGCTGGACGTGATCCATTCCCACGGCGTCATCCACCGCGACCTGAAGCCGGAGAACGTGATGCTGCGGCCCGATGGCAGCGTCGCCATCGCCGATTTCGGCGTCGCCAAGTCCATGCTGCAGGAGGACAACCTGGCCCTCACGCAGACGCGGCATGGCGAGGTGGTGGGCACGCCTTACTACCTGAGTCCGGAGCAGGCGTCCGGCGGCGAGATCGGGCCGTCCTCGGACCTGTACAGCCTGGGCGTGATGATGTACGAGATGCTCACGGGACAGCGGCCTTTCAGCGCGGAGACGCTGGAGCTGCTGCTGGCGCGCCACCTCACCGCGCCGGTGCCGGCGCTGCCGCCGCAACACGCCGGCCTGCAGGCAGTGCTGGAGAAGATGATGGCCAAGCAGCCGGAGCAGCGTTATCCGACCGCCAAGGCGCTGCTGGAGGCGCTGGACGCGGTGGAATCCGTCCAAGGCTGAGTCGGAATCCGCACCAGCCCCCAGGAAAAGGCCGGCCCTACAATGGGTCGATGATCTCCCGCGAACCCACCATCGAACGCCTCGCCACCGCGCGGGCGTTGCTGCTCGAGCCGTTCGGCCTGGACGAAACCCATTTGACGCGCGCGCTGAGCGAGATCCGCGCCCACCGCGTCGACGACGCCGACCTTTATTTCCAGTACACCCGCAGCGAGGGCTGGAGCCTGGAAGAAGGCATCGTCAAGACCGGCAGCTTCAGCATCGATCAGGGCGTCGGCGTGCGCGCCGTCAGCGGCGAGAAGACCGCTTTCGCCTATTCCGACGACATCTCCGAGGCGTCGCTGCTCGATGCGGCGCGCACCGTGCGTTCGATCGCCGCCGTGTCGAAGAACGCGCGCGTGCGCGTCAACGCTCCGCGCGTGGCCGGCAGCCGCTCGCTGTATGGTGGCGAAGACCCGATCTCCTCCCTCGACAGCGCCGCCAAGGTCAGCCTGCTCGGTCGGGTGGAACAGATGGCCCGCGCCAAGGACCCGCGCGTGGCGCAGGTGATGGCGGGCCTGGCGAGCGAATACGACGTGGTGCTGGTGGCGCGTGCCGACGGCACGCTCGCGGCCGACGTGCGGCCGCTGGTGCGGCTGTCGGTCACGGTGATCGCGGAGCAGAACGGGCGCCGCGAGATGGGCTCCGGCGGCGGCGGCGGCCGCTTCGGCCTGGGGTACTTCACCGACGCGCAGCTCCAGAGCTACGTGGACGATGCCGTGAAGGCCGCGATGACCAACCTCGAATCGCGTCCCGCGCCCGCCGGCCACATGACCGTGGTGCTGGGCCCGGGCTGGCCCGGCATCCTGCTGCACGAGGCGGTGGGCCACGGGCTGGAAGGCGACTTCAACCGCAAGGGCTCCAGCGCCTTCAGCGGAAAGATCGGCCAGCGCGTCGCGGCCAAGGGCGTGACCGTGCTGGACGACGGCACCATCGCCGACCGCCGCGGCTCGCTGAACGTGGACGACGAAGGCAATGCCAGCCAGCGCAACGTGCTGATCGAAGACGGCATCCTGCGCGGCTACATCCAGGACGCGATGAACGCCCGCCTGATGCGGGTGGCGCCCACCGGCAACGGCCGCCGCGAAAGCTACGCGCACATCCCGATGCCGCGCATGACCAACACCTACATGCTGGGTGGTGATCGCTCGCCGGAGGAGATCGTCGCCAGCATCGACAAGGGCCTCTACGCCACCAACTTCGGCGGCGGCCAGGTGGACATCACGTCCGGCAAGTTCGTGTTTTCCGCCAGCGAGGCGTACTGGGTGGAGAAGGGCAAGATCCTCTATCCGGTCAAGGGCGCCACGATCGTCGGCAACGGGCCGGACGCGCTGACCCGCGTGAGCATGATCGGCAACGACATGAAGCTGGACACCGGCGTGGGCACCTGCGGCAAGGAAGGCCAGAGCGTGCCGGTCGGCGTGGGCCAGCCCACGCTGCGCATCGACGGCCTGACCGTCGGGGGCACTGCGTAGCGAGAGTCCATGGATACCGAGCCGCAGCCCACTTCCCCCCGGCCCGCGACGGTGCCGAGCATCCAGACGTTCGGGGACGTGAGCAACTTCCTGCGCGGCGTCATTGCCGACGAGGATTCGCGCGCCTTCTCGGACAGCATGGGCGAACTGGCGGCGCACGCCGAGGGCGTGATCGCGGTGCTGGCCCGCAGCCGCCGCCGCGACGAGGCCGCCCCGGCGCTGATGGACATGCTCACCGTGCTGCGCGTGCATCGCGTCTTCGTGCTGCAACTCGGGCTCAGCTGGCGGGGGCTGTATGAATATGCCGGCTACCTGCAGTCGGTGAACAACCTGCGCATCCTCATCGGGCAGTGGCTGCAGGCGCCGCCCTGGCAGGACGAGCTGGAGGTCACGGCGACGGACTTCCAGTCGGCGACCTGGCGCACGCTGGGCGACGGCATGCTGCTGATCGACATGTACGAGCAGTGGCTGGAACGCGATGGCGTGGACAGCGAGCGTTTCGACGACGTCACCGAGCCGCAGCGCGAACAGGTACAGCAGTGGTGGCAGAAGCTGCGGCGCTGACACAACGAGAACGCATCGGCGGCCTCGCCCCGTCGAAGGCCGTGTGCTACATTGGGCCCATGCGTCCCGTTCGCGCCTTCTTTTTTGGCTACTTCTGGTTCTCCTGCGCCCCCGGCGGTAGAGAGATCTGAGCGTACCCGCAACGAACGCAAAGAACCTCGAAACAAACCGCCGGCACCCCCGGCGGTTTTTTCTTGGGCCCGCGAAACACCAACCTCCAGAGCACCGTCCATGAACGCCAACGCCAACGCCACCGCCCCCAGCGACGCCTGGTATGCGCACCCCGTCGACAAGACCAGCCAGACCGACGACGAACGCATCAAGGACATCACCGTGCTGCCTCCCCCGGAACACCTGATCCGCTTCTTCCCCATCCGCGGGACGCCGGTGGAAGGCCTGATCAGCCAGACCCGCCGCTCCATCCAGGACATCATGGCCGGCCAGGACGACCGGCTGCTGGTGGTGATCGGCCCGTGCTCGATCCACGACCCGGTGGCGGCGGTGGAGTACGCGCGCAAGCTCAAGGACGCGCGGGCGAAGTACCAGGACACGCTGGAGATCGTGATGCGCGTGTACTTCGAGAAGCCGCGCACCACGGTCGGCTGGAAGGGGCTGATCAACGACCCCTACCTGG
Source organism: Ramlibacter sp. PS3R-8 (assembly GCF_037572435.1). Lineage (NCBI taxonomy): Bacteria > Pseudomonadati > Pseudomonadota > Betaproteobacteria > Burkholderiales > Comamonadaceae > Ramlibacter > Ramlibacter sp. PS3R-8. Next base: position 688,403 of record NZ_JBBHGT010000002.1, on the reverse strand, counting down.
ACGAGAGCTACCGCATCGACGAGGGCCTGCGCATCGCGCGGCAGCTGCTGATCGACATCAACCGCCTCGGCGTGCCGGCAGGCAGCGAGTTCCTCGACGTCATCTCGCCGCAGTACATCGGGGACCTGATTTCCTGGGGCGCGATCGGCGCCCGCACGACCGAAAGCCAGGTGCACCGCGAACTGGCTTCCGGCCTGTCCGCGCCGATCGGTTTCAAGAACGGCACCGACGGCAACATCAAGATCGCCACCGACGCCATCCAGGCGGCGGCGCGGCCGCATCACTTCCTGTCCGTCCACAAGAACGGCCAGGTCGCCATCGTCCAGACCAATGGCAACCGCGATTGCCACGTCATCCTGCGCGGAGGCAAGACGCCCAACTACGACGCGGCGAGTGTCGCGGCAGCGTGTCGCGAACTGGAAGCCGCCAAGCTGGCGCCGACGCTGATGGTGGATTGCAGCCACGCCAACAGCAGCAAGCAGCATGAACGCCAGGTGGACGTGGCCAAGGACATCGCGGCGCAGGTCGCGGGTGGCTCGCGCCACGTGTTCGGCCTCATGATCGAAAGCCACCTCACCGGCGGCGCGCAAAAGTTCACGCCGGGCGCCGATGATCCCCGGGCCCTGGAGCACGGCAAGAGCATTACCGACGCCTGCATAGGGTGGAATACCTCGCTGGATGTGCTGGAAGTCCTGTCGGACGCCGTTCGCCATCGCAGGCGGTGACGCCCGTCGGCATTTGCGGAGTCACCCAAAGGTATTATTTACATCCAGTAACGTTCCACGTACATTGTTTCCACTCGGCCCTGATCGGGCACGAGGAGGGAGCAACAGATGACCATCGAGGTCCCCGTGCTCCGCCTGGGATTGGCGGGGTACAGCGAAGCCCAGCAGAAAGCGGCCGCCGACGTCGCGCGCAGTGCCGTCACTACGCGTTGCAGCTGGGAAATCGTGCCCTTCGCGGAGGCGGACGCCTGGTGGCTGGAAGGCAGCCGCACGATGTTGTTGCCCAACCAGCACCTGCGCGTGCAGCCCGCAGTGCCCTCCCACCGGTCCGTCCAGCTCGCGCTGGCCGATGTCGACCGGCCGGTCGCCTTTTCCCTTCCGCTCACCGCCGAGGGCTTCAATCCGGCGGTCACCTTCCAGCTGAACGAACGTGCCGAGGCCACGCGCGTGCTGCAGCAGTTCGCCAGCTGGATGAAGCCCACCCTGGCGCAGTTCGCGCTGGCCACGAGCATCGCCGACCACCAGCCGACCCTGGGCTCCGGTTCCTGGGAGGTCCTGCGCGGCAGTGACCTGCTGGCCGTCGTCGACCTGAAACTGGGCGCCGGCGTCGCGCCGGACGCCACCGCGGCCGCCTTCGAGGAAGCCAGCTGGTGCATCCGCAACCATGGCGACGTGGTCATTCCCCCCAACTTCTCGCGCGTGAGCGTGTCGCAGCTGATGTGGCAATACGCCCAGCGCACCGAGCGCGACCTGCTGCCGTCGCATTACCGCGCGCAGCCCTTGTACTTCCGACGGCCGCCGCGCCTGGCCCAGCGCTTCCAGCGCGACGGGCACCTGCTGGTGATGCGCGAGCTGGTGGCAAAGCCGGGGCTCACCTTCGCCGACCTGCAGCAGTCCACCGGCATGAACGACAGCTCCCTCGCGCGCTGCCTGTCGGCGCTGTACGTGGTGGGCTCCATCACCTCGAACCCGCGCCGCGCGAACCTGCCTGCCAGCGGCGCCCCGGGCACCGGCGGCGACAGCCATCAGCATTCGCAGCAAAGCAGCTTCAACTCGGTGATGGACTCGGCGCCGCGCACGCCGGAGCTGGTGCGCAGCCTCGCCAACGACAAGACCGCCCCCGCGCCGTTGAAGCAGGACTAGGCGAGCTCCTGCAGCAGCTTCGCGTGGATGCCACCGAAGCCGCCGTTGCTCATGCACAGCACGTGGTCGCCCGGGCGTGCAGCCGCCTTCACCTGCGCGACCAGCTCGGCGATGTCGCTGGCGATCGACGCCTTGGCGCCCATCGGCGCCAGCGACTCCGCGGGGTCCCAGCCCAGGCCGCCGGCATGGCAGAACGACAGGTCCGCCTGCTCCAGGCTCCACGGCAGCTGCGACTTCATCGTGCCCAGCTTCATGGTGTTGCTGCGCGGCTCGAACACGGCCAGGATGCGCTGGTCCTTCACCTGCCGGCGCAGGCCGTCGATGGTGGTGCGGATCGCGGTGGGGTGGTGGGCAAAGTCGTCGTAGACGGTGACGCCGCCGGCGATGCCCTTGACCTCCATGCGGCGCTTGACGTTGCGGAACTCGCGCAGCGACGCCGCGGCCACCGCGGGCGTGACGCCGACATGCTGGGCCGCCGCGATGGCGGCCAGCGCATTGAGCTGGTTGTGCACGCCGCCCACGTCCCAGCGCACCCGGGCGGCGCGATGGCCTTGCTCCAGCACGTCGAAGTCGTGCGGCTCGCCCTCGGCCCGGAAGTCGCTGACGGCGGAGCCGAAGCTGCGCACCTCGCTCCAGCAGCCCTGGTGCATCACGCGCGTGAGGCTCTCCTCCAGTCCGTTCACCACCACGCGCCCGGTGGACGGCACCGTACGCACGAGGTGGTGGAACTGCCGCTCGATGGCCGCGAGGTCGTCGAAGATGTCCGCGTGGTCGTATTCCAGGTTGTTCAGGATCGCGGTGCGGGGGCGGTAGTGGATGAACTTGCTGCGCTTGTCGAAGAACGCGGTGTCGTATTCGTCCGCCTCGATCACGAAGGGAGTCAGCGGTCGCGCCATGTTGCCCAGCCGCGCGGACACGCCGAAGTTCAGCGGGACGCCGCCGACCAGGAAGCCGGGCTGCAGCCCCGCGTGCTCCAGGATCCACGCGAGCATCGAGGTGGTGGTGGTCTTGCCGTGCGTGCCGGCGACGGCCAGCACGTGCCGGCCCTGCAGCACGTGGTCGGCCAGCCATTGCGGTCCGCTGGTGTAGCGCAGGCCCTGGTCGAGGATGGCCTCCATCAGCGGGAACCGCGCCGTGCCGTCCGGCAGGCGGGCGCGGGAGACGACGTTGCCGACGACCCAGACGTCGGGCTTGAAGGAGAGTTGTTCGACGCCGAAGCCTTCGATCAGGTCGATGCCGAGCGAGCGCAGCTGGTCGCTCATGGGCGGGTAGACACCGGCGTCGCAGCCGGTCACCTGGTGGCCGGCCTCCCGCGCGAGCGCGGCCAGCCCTCCCATGAACGTGCCGCAGATGCCGAGGATGTGGATGTGCATGGGGGGCGATTATCCCGGGTCCAGAACACCCAACAGCCGGACGCAGAAGACGCAGAGGTTACGCAGAAGTCGCAAAAGGACATCCAAAACCATTTCCTGGATTTTTCTGCGCCTTCTGCGTAACTTTTGCGTCTTCTGCGTCCGGTTGTCCGCTTTTCACCGAGGAAACCGCTCCCTCAACTTCAGCTTCCAGAACTTCCCCGTCGAAGTCCGCGGCACCGCGTCGATGAATTCATAGCGCTCCGGCAACTGCCACTTGGCGAAGGAATGTTCCAGCAGGTGCGCGTTCAGCGCATCGGGGTGGGCGTCCGCGCCTTTCTTGAGGACCACGCACGCCAGCGGGCGCTCGCTCCACTTCTCGTCCGGGATGGCGACCACGGCGGCTTCGGCGACGGCGGGGTGGGCCATCAGGGCGTTCTCGAGGTCCACCGAACTGATCCACTCGCCGCCCGACTTGATCAGGTCCTTCGTCCGGTCCGTGATGCGCACGAAACCCAGTTCGTCCACGCTCGCCACGTCACCCGTGCGCAGCCAGCCGTCCTCGGTGAACTTGCCCGGGTCCAGCGGCACCGCGTGATAGCTGCCCGTGATGAAGGGTCCGCGCACCTGGATCTCGCCCACCGCCTTGCCGTCCCAGGGCTGCTGGCCGCTGTCGCCCATCACGCGCAGGTCCACCAGCGGCACCGGCACGCCCGCCATCGCCGCGCGGCGGTACTTCTCGTCGCCATCCGCATCGCGCAGCTCCGCGCGCGGATACGAGATCGTGCAGACCGGCGAAGTCTCGGTCATGCCCCAACCCTGCAGGATCCAGATGCCGTGCCTGTCGAAGGCCCGGATCAGCGACTCCGGCACCGCCGCGCCGCCGACCAGCGAGCGCATGCCGGCGGGCAGTTTCCAGCGGCCATGGTTCGGCGACCCCTGCTCCTGCGCCGCATCGAAGGCCTGGATCAGGCTCATCCAGATGGTCGGCACGCCCAGCGACAGCGTCGGCGGCTCCAGCTGCATCAGGTCGAGCAGGTCGTCGGGATGCAGGTGCGGCCCCGGGAACACCAGCTTCACGCCCATCATCACGGCGCCGTACGGCATGCCCCAGCTGTTGGCGTGGAACATGGGCGTCACCGGCATCACCACGTCGGTCCCGCGCAAGCCCCAGAAATCGCCCAGGCTGGCCACCAGGGTGTGCAGGATCGTCGAGCGATGCGAGTACGCCACGCCCTTCGGCCGCCCCGTGGTGCCGGACGTGTAGCACATCGCCACCGGGTCGTTTTCGTCGTGCTCGGCATACCGGAAGCTGTCGGGGTCCGCTTCGGCGAGCACGGCTTCGTAGTCGGTGAACTCCGCCGGCACGGCGGCGCCCGAGAACGGGAACACGATCACCTTGTCGAAGGCGTGCTTGCCCGCGAGCTGCCTGTACAGCGGCAGCAGCACGTCGTCGACGATCAGGAAACGGTCCTTCGCATCGCCGGCGATCCAGCCGATCTCGTCCGGCGAGAGCCGCAGGTTGAGGGTGTGCATCACGCCGCCGGCGGCCGGGATGCCGAAGTAGGCCTCCAGGTGGGCATGGTGGTTCCAGCACAGCGTGGCGACCCGCTCGCCCTTCTTCAGCCCCAGCTTGCGCAAGCCCGCGGCGAGGGACCGGGTGCGGCGGTAGAACTCGCCGTAGGTGTGGCGGCGCAGGCTCTTGTCCGGCAGCCGCGAGACGATCTCGTTGCCATGGAACAGCTGGCCGGCGCGCTCGAGCAGGTGGTTCAGCGACAGCGGCGTGTTCATCATCGTGCTTTGCATGCAGGCTCCTTGGACGCTTCGGCGCACTCTACGGCCCGCGCCAGCGCGGGGCAATGCAGAATCCCCCCGATGGACACCCTGCAGTCGGAAATCGCCGCGACGGCCGCGCGGCTGGTGGTGGAAGAAGGGCTGGAATACGGGCCGGCCAAGCGGCGCGCCGTCAAGCAGATGGGCCTGCCCCAGCGCACGGCCTTGCCGGACAACGACACGCTCGAAGATGCGGTGACCGAATACATCTCCCTCTTCTGCGCCGACACCCAGCCGGCCGAACTGGCCGCGCTGCGGCGACTGGCCGTGACCTGGATGGAGCGCATGGCGGAATTCCGGCCGCACCTCGCGGGCGCGGTCTGGCACGGCACCGCGACGCGGCTGTCGGACATCTACCTGCAGCTGTTCTGCGATGACCCCAAGTCGGCCGAGATCAAGCTGATCGACCACAATGTGAACTACACGCCGCGCACCGTCGCCGGTTTCCACGGGGAGTCCGTGGAGGCGCTGAGCATCAGCTCGATGAGCCCGGAACTCGGCGAATCGATCGGGGTTCACCTCCTGGTCTACGATCATGACGACTTGCGCGGCGCCTTGAAGCCCGACGCCAAGGGCCGCACCCCCCGCGGCGACCTGGCGGCCGTACGGTCCCTGCTGGAGAACACACCTGATGAATGAAGCGGCCGCAGCCTCCGCGGTCACGTCCCCCAGGCGGCGCAACTTGCTGGTGGCTGCGGTCGCCGGCGCAGCCGCCATGGCCGGCGCCGGCGTGGCGTGGTGGCGCTACCGGCCCGGCGACCTCGACGACGGTGCAACCGAGCGCCTGTGGGCCGCGAATTTCGATACGCCGCAAGGCGGCGCGTTTTCGATGTCGAGCCTGCGCGGCAAGCTGGTGCTGGTGAACTTCTGGGCCACGTGGTGCGCCCCCTGTATCGAGGAAATGCCGCTACTCGATGCTTTCTACCGTGAACATGCAGCGAAGGGCTGGCAAATCGTCGGCCTCGCGATCGATCAACCGAGTTCGGTGCGCAAGTTCCTGGCCCGCACCCCGGTGAGTTTTCCGATCGGGCTGGCCGGCCTCGAAGGCACGGAACTGACGAAGGCGCTGGGCAACCTGGCCGGCGGCCTGCCGTACTCCGTCGTCCTGGGACGGGACGGCTCGGTGCGACAGCGTAGAATGGGCCGGGTCAGCGAGGCGGACCTGAAGGCCTGGGCCACCCTTGCCTGATGCGCCGCGGGCTCGCCGCGGTCACTTTCTCACCTCGCACGCCAAATATAAATCACGCGGGTTCCCGTGAATAACGGGAAGTAAGCGAATTTTGTTGTAAATTCGCGCTCTTCGAACGAGGCAGGAGAACCTCCCCATGGACTTGCGCAAACTCAAGACGCTGATCGACCTGGTGTCGGAATCGAACGTGTCCGAACTGGAGATCACCGAAGCCGAGGGCAAGGTCCGCATCGTCAAGGGAGGGCCGGCCATGGTGCAGTCGGCGCCGATGCAGATGATGCAAGCGGCCCCCGTCGCAGCCCCCGCGCCGGCGCTCGCGCCCGCCGGCGTGCCGGCGGCTGCCGTGCCCGAAGCACCAAAGGGCCACACCGTCAAGTCACCCATGGTCGGCACCTTCTACCGCGCCTCCGCGCCGGGGGCCAAGTCCTTCGTCGAGGTCGGCAGCCAGGTCAAGGAAGGCGAGACCATCTGCATCATCGAGGCGATGAAGATCCTCAACGAGATCGAGACCGACAAGGCCGGCACCATCATCCAGATCCTGTGCGAGAACGGCCAGGCCGTCGAATACGGCCAACCCCTGTTCGTGATCGAGTGAGCATGTTCAAGAAGATCCTGGTCGCCAACCGCGGCGAGATTGCCTTGCGCATTCAGCGCGCGTGCAACGAACTGGGCGTCAAGGCGGTGATGGTGTACTCCGAGGCGGATCGCGAAGCCAAGTACGTCAAGCTGGCGGACGAGGCCGTGTGCATCGGCCCGCCGCCTTCCGCGCAGAGCTACCTGAACATGCCCGCCATCATCTCGGCGGCGGAAGTGACCGACGCCGAGGCCATCCACCCGGGGTACGGCTTCCTGTCCGAGAACGCCGATTTCGCCGAGCGGGTGGAAAAGAGCGGCTTCCAGTTCATCGGCCCGACGCCGGACAACATCCGGACCATGGGCGACAAGGTCTCGGCCAAGCAGGCCATGATCAAGGCCGGCGTGCCGTGCGTGCCCGGTTCCGAAGGGGAACTGCCGGACAGCCCCGTGGAGATCCGCCGCATCGCCAAGGCGGTCGGCTATCCGGTGATCATCAAGGCGGCCGGCGGCGGCGGCGGGCGCGGCATGCGCGTGGTGCACACCGAGGCGGCCCTCATCAACGCCGTGCAGATGACCAAGGCCGAGGCCGGCGCGGCCTTCGGCAATCCGGCCGTGTACATGGAGAAGTTCCTCCAGAACCCGCGCCACATCGAAATCCAGATCCTGGCCGACAAGCACAAGAACGCCGTGTACCTGGGCGAGCGGGACTGCTCCATGCAGCGCCGCCACCAGAAGGTGATCGAGGAGGCGCCGGCGCCGGGCATCCCGCGCAAGGCGATCGAGAAGATCGGCGAGCGCTGCACCGCCGCCTGCAAGAAGATCGGCTACCGCGGCGCCGGGACCTTCGAGTTCCTGTACGAGAACGGCGAGTTCTACTTCATCGAGATGAACACCCGCGTGCAGGTGGAGCACCCGGTGACGGAGCTGATCACCGGCATCGACATCGTCAAGACGCAGATCCGCGTGGCGGCGGGCGAAAAGCTGCCGTTCAAGCAGAGCGACATCGTGCTGCGGGGCCACGCCGTCGAATGCCGCGTGAACGCCGAGGACCCGTACAGCTTCGTGCCCTCGCCGGGCCGCATCACCCTGTGGCATGCCCCCGGCGGGCCGGGCGTGCGCGTCGACTCGCACGTCTACAACAACTACTTCGTGCCGCCCAACTACGACAGCATGATCGGCAAGATCATCGTCCACGGCGACACCCGCGAGCAGGCGCTGGCCCGCATGCGCGGCGCGCTCGGCGAGACGGTGGTGGAGGGCATCAAGACCAACATCCCGCTGCACCGCGAGCTGGTGGTCGATGCCAAGTTCATGGCGGGCGGCACCAACATCCACTACCTGGAAGAGTGGCTGTCCCACCATAAACGCTGAGCCGCGATGCATGAATTGCGGTTGTTGTGCCCCGAAGGGCGCGTCGAAGAGGTCAGCGACGCACTCGAGGCGCTCGACGCGCTGAGCATCTCGGTCGAGGACGCGGACGCGCAGACGCCCGCGGAGCAGGCGCTGTTCGGCGAGCCGGGCATGCCGCCCCCGAAGGAGGGCTGGCAGCGCTCGCTGGTCATCGCCTTGTTCGCCGAAAAATCACAGGCCCATGAAGCGGCGCAGCTGCTGGCGCCGCAGGACTTCTTCGAGGGCTGCAGGCTCGTCGCCATCGTCCACGTCCCCGAGCAGGACTGGGTGCGCCTGACGCAGTCGCAGTTCGAGCCGGTGGAGATCACGCCGACCTTCTGGATCGTGCCCAGCTGGCACGAGCCGCCGGCGCAGGCCCGCGAGGTGATCCGGCTCGACCCGGGCCTGGCCTTCGGCACCGGCACCCATCCCACCACGCGCATGTGCCTGCGCTGGATCGCCCGCAATCCTCCGCGCGACCAGCGCGTGCTGGACTACGGCTGCGGCTCCGGCATCCTGGCCATCGGCGCGGCCAGGTTCGGCGCGGCTTCGGTGGATGCCGTGGACATCGACCCGGCCGCGGTGCAGTCCACCGAGGCCAACGCCCAGTCCAACCACGTCCAGCTGCGCCCGGGCCTGCCGGACCGGGCCAGCGGCAAGTACGACACGGTGCTGGCCAACATCCTCGCCTCGCCGCTGAAGGTGCTGGCGCCGCTGCTGTGCGGGCACGTGGCGCCTGGCGGGGCGCTGGTGCTCGCGGGCATCCTGGCGCGGCAGTCCGATGAGCTGAAGGAGGCCTATGCGCCGTACCTGCAGCTGGAGGTCGCCGACGACGAGGATGGCTGGATCCTGATGACCGCTCGCCAAGCTCCGTAGAATCCGGGCTTCATGAGCCTGATCACCAGCTGCCCCGCCTGCGGCACGATGTTTCGTGTCGTGCCGGACCAGCTGAAGATCTCCGAAGGCTGGGTCCGCTGCGGCCACTGCTCCAATGTCTTCGACGCCCAGGCGCACCTGGTCGACGAGAACGTGCTGGCGCGCCAGGCGGCCGTTCAGGCCTCCTGGCCGGTGGACCTGCAGGCGCGACCGGCCGACGTCGAGCCGCGTGGTGGGTTCGAAGCGGAGACGGTGCCCGCGTCGATGGAGACGGTGCCCGCCCCGATGGAGACAAGACCCGCATCGCTGGACACGCGTCCGGCGTCGCTGGACACGGTGCCGGCCGACCTGTTGCGGCGCCCGTCCGCCGGGCCGCGGGCGCCCGCGGTGACCACCGCGCGCAGCGGGGCCGAAGACGGCGCAGCGGGCGAGGACTCCAGCTTCTTCGGCAGCGACAGCCAGTCGCTGGAACAGTCTCCGCTGGACACGCCTTTCGTTTTCAACCGCTCCGACCTCGTGCCGCCGGGTGATGCATCCGTCTTCCCGCCGCCGCCCGCCGACAGCGAGCTGCCGCGAGACGACGATGGGCTCGACGAAGAACTGGACGACGTGTCGTTCGTGCGCAATGGCCGGCGCAATGCGTTCTGGCGGCGGCCCTTCGTCCGCTTGATGCTCGCCTTGCTCGCCCTGCTGCTGGGGGGAGCGCTGTTGCTGCAGGTGGCCCACCACGACCGCGATCGCCTCGCCCAGGCGCAGCCCGAGTTGCGCCCGGCGCTACAGCTCATGTGCGAGTGGCTCGAGTGCGCGCTGGGCGCGCCGCGGCAGATCGAGGCGATCGCGATCGAGAGCTCCGGCTTCAACCGGGTGCGCAACGACACCTACCGACTCGCTTTCACCTTGCGCAACACCGGGCGGGTGCAGGTGGCCACGCCCGCCATCGAACTGACCGTCACCGATTCGCAGGACCAGCCGATCGCGCGCCGTGTCCTGCTGCCCGCCGAGCTCGGCGCCGACGGCAAGGTCATCCCGGCGGCCAGCGACTGGTCCGCTGCCGCCGGCGTGGTGCTGGCGGTGCCTGGCGGCGCCCGCGTGGCCGGCTACCGCCTTCTTGCCTTCTATCCCTGAACCACTGGAACTTCCTACCACCATGGCTGCCGTCATCTGCGGATCCCTTGCCTTCGACACCATCATGACTTTCGAGGGCCGCTTCGCCGAGCAGATCCTGCCCGACCAGTTGCACATCCTGAACGTCTCCTTCCTGGTGCCCGCGCTGCGGCGCGACTTCGGGGGCTGCGCCGGCAACATCGCATACAGCCTCAAGCTGCTGGGCGGCACGCCGCTGCCGATGGGCGCGGTGGGCAGCGACGGCGGCGACTACCTGCAGCGGCTGCAGCGGCTGGACATCAGCCCCGAGTTCGTGCTGCGCGTGGACGACACGTACACGGCGCAGGCGATGATCATGACGGACCGCGACAACAACCAGATCACCGCCTTCCACCCGGGCGCGATGATGCAGGCGCACAAGGTGCAGGTGCGCCCGCGCGCGGACATCAAGCTGGGCATGATCTCGCCGGACGGGCGTGACGCGATGCTGCAGCACGCCGAGCAGTTCCACGCCGCCGGCATCCCTTTCGTGTTCGATCCGGGCCAGGGCCTGCCGATGTTCGACGGCAAGGAGCTCGCGCACTTCATCGACCTGGCGACCTGGGTCACGGTGAACGACTACGAAGGCAAGATGCTCAGCGAGCGCACCGGCTGGAGCAGCGCGGAGATTTCGAAGCGGGTGAAGGGGCTGGTGGTCACGCTGGGCGGCGACGGCTGCGAGGTCTGGGTGAATGGGGACAAGACGCTGGTGCCGCCGGAAAAGCCGGCCGCCATCGTCGACCCCACCGGCTGTGGCGATGCGTGGCGTGGCGCCTTGCTGCATGGACTGGAGCAGGGCTGGTCCCTGGCGCGCTGCGCAGCGCTCGGAAACAAGATCGGCGCGATCAAGATCGCGAGCCGCGGGCCGCAGAACTACACGCTGTCCTGAATTCCTCCCTCTCCCCCTGGGAGAGGGACAGGGTGAGGGCACGCGCGTCCCGGTTCAGTCAGCGCGTCAGCGTCGTCCCCCCATCCACCACCAGCGTCTCGCCCACCACGTAATCTCCCGCCCGCGACGCCAGGAAGATCGCCGCGCCTGCCATGTCCTCCGGGCTGCCGATGCGGCCCACGGGCACGCGCCGGGCGACCTCGTCCCCATGGTCGCGCGCCTGCTTGTTCATGTCCGACGCGAACGGGCCGGGTGCGATGCCGCTCATCACGATGTGGTCCTCCGCCAGGCGCAGGGCCATGCGCTTCGTCAGGTGGATCAGGCCGGCCTTGCTGGCCGCGTAGGAGTAGGTTTCCCAGGGGTTGACCGAGATGCCGTCGATCGACGCGATGTTGATGACCTTGGCGGGGCGCTGCGCGGTCGCTGCCTTCTTCAGCGATGCATGCAGGGCCTGGGTCAGGAAGAACGGCGTCTTCATGTTCAGGTCCACCACCTTGTCCCAGCCGCCTTCCGGGAAGGTATCGAACGGCTCGCCCCATGCGGCGCCCGCATTGTTGACCAGGATGTCGAGGCGCCCCTCGCGCTGCCCGATCTGCGCGGCCAGTTGCCGGGCCCCTTCGATGCTGGACACGTCGATCGGCAGCGAGATGCACGGGCCGATCGCCGACAGCTCCTCGGCCGTGGCATCGCAAGCCGCGGCCTTGCGCGCCGTGATGTACACCTTGGCGCCCTGGTGCAGGAAGCCGGCGGCGATCATCTTGCCGATGCCGCGCGAGCCGCCGGTGACCAGGGCGACGCGGCCCTGCAGGTCGAACAGGTTCTTCATGGGATCTCCTTGTTGCACGGCACAGGTTAGCCGTGCGTCGGCTCCTGAGCGATCACCTGCATGACAAGCGGCCGCGTCGCGGCTACCCTTCCGCCACGCCGGCCCTCGCCGGACGGGAGCCACCATGCAGCGTCGAGTCCTTCTTTCCGCGTTTTCAGCTTCGGCCCTCGTGGCGGCGGGATGCGCCCACCGGCAGGACGCCCAGGCCGTCCTGCGCCTGGCCGACCAGGCCACGGGCGCCGGCCGCGTCAACACCTTGCGGTACACGGGCGCCGGCACCGGGTCCACGTTCGGGCAGGCCTACGTGCCGGGTACCGCCTGGCCGCGCATCAACGTGACCGGGTACACGCGCTGGGTCGACTATCCCAATGCAGCCTTGCGCGAAGACTCCGTGCGCAGCCGCGCCGAGCCTACCGGCGGCGGCGCGCTTCCCCTGATGGGCACCGGCGAACAGCGGGTGTCCGCCTGGCTGCGCGGCACCCAGGCGTGGAACATGACCGGCCCCGCCGCGGCGGCGGCGCCCGTGGCCCTGGACGGCCGCATCCACGACCTCTGGACCACCCCGCATGGCGTGATCCGCGCCGCCATGCGCCAGGGCGCCACGATGCACAGCGAAGGGCCGCTGTCGGTCGTCACGTTCACCGAACCCGGGCGCTTCCGCGCGACGGCCTGGATCGACGCGGCCGGCCACGTGCAGCGCGTGGACTCCGTGATGCCGCATCCGGTCACGGGTGACACGGCGGTGAGCACCACCTATTCCGGCTGGCGTGACTGGGGCGGCGGCGTCAAGTTCCCGGCACGCATCGTCCAGACCATGGCGGGCGTCCAGGTGCTCGACATCAACGTGACCGAGGTGGAGGTGAACGGCGCCTTTGCCAGCGACATCCCGTCGACGGTCAGCGCCTTCGTAGAACGCGCGGAGTCGACGCCGGCCGCGCCGGGCGTGTGGCACATCGCCGGCGGCTCGCACAACAGCGTGCTGGTCGAGTTCTCGGACCACGTGATGCTGATCGAGAGCCCGCTGTACGACGGCCGCGCCCACGCCGTCCTGGCGGAGGTGCGGCGGCTGGTGCCCGGGAAACCCCTGCGCTACGTGGTCAACTCGCACCATCACTTCGACCATTCCGGCGGCTTGCGCGCCGCCGCTGCCACGGGCGCGACGCTGGTGGTGAGCGAGCCGGCGCGGGGCTGGTTCGAGCAGACCTTCGCGACGCCCAATGCGATCCGCCCCGACGCCCTGCGGCAGTCCGGCCGCCGCGCCGAGGTGACCGGCGTGAACGGCCAGCGGACGTTCAGCGACGGCACGCGCACGGTCAACGTGCACTTCATCGAAGGCTCGCCGCATGCGCAGGGCTTCATGATGGCGTGGCTGCCGCGCGAACGCTTGCTGGTCGAAGCGGATGCCTACACGCCCGGCCCGCCCAACCAGCCCCCGCCGGCGACGCCGAACGCGTTGCACGTCAACCTGGTGACCAACGTGCAGCGCCTGGGCTTCGATGTCGACCGCATCCTGCCGCTGCACGGGCGGGTGGTGCCGTTCTCCGAGCTGCGGACGGCGGCGAAGATGTAGTGGCGAGGGCGAGGAAAACGGATACCGGACGCAGAAGGCGCAAAGGTTACGCAGAAGGCGCAGAAGAAAACAAGACAGCTTCTGGATGTCCTTTTGCGACTTCTGCGTCACTTCCGCGTTTTCTGCGTCCGGATGTCCGATTTCTCTTCGCGCGACGCGGCCATCGCCGCCGTGTTCAATGGGCGACGCGCGCCTTGCGCCGGTCCCGGAACGCCTGGATTTCGCCGACGATGCCCTTGCGGAACGCCAGCACGCAGACGACGAAGATGGCGCCGATGATCACGGTGACCCACTCACCGACCTTGTCGGCCAGGATGTTCTGCAGCGCGATCACCACGCCCGAACCGAGCACCGGGCCGAAGAAGGTGCCGACGCCGCCCAGCAGGCTCATGAGGATGACCTCGCCGGACATGGCCCAGTGCACGTCGGTCAGCGATGCGAAGCCCATCACGATGGTCTTCATCGAGCCGGCCAGCCCGGACAGCGCGGCGGACAGCACGAACGCCATCAGCTTGTAGCGTTCCACCTCGTAGCCCAGCGACACCGCGCGGGGCTCGTTCTCGCGGATCATCTTCAGCACTTGCCCGAACGGCGAGGTGACCACCCGCAGGATGAACAGGAAGCACGCAACGAAGATGGCCAGCACCACGTAGTACAGCGTCAGGTCCGATGCCAGCGGCAGCAGCCCGAACAGGCTGCCGCGCGGCACGCCCTGCAGGCCGTCCTCGCCGCCCGTGAACGGCGCCTGCAGGCAGACGAAGTACACCATCTGCGACAGCGCCAGCGTGATCATGGCGAAGTAGATGCCCTGGCGGCGGATGGCGATGGCGCCGAACAGCAGGCCCAGCAGGGCGCCGGTCAATGTGCCTGCCAGGATGCCCAGTTCCGGCGTGAAGCCCTGCGCCTTGACCAGCCAGCCCGCCACGTACGCGGCAAAGCCGAAGAAGGCCGCATGGCCGAAAGACAGCAGCCCGGTGAATCCGAGCAGCAGGTTGAAGGCGCACGCGAACAGGGCGAAGCAAAGCAGCTTCATGCCGAACACCGGATACAGCCCGAGCATCGGCGCGGCAAGGGCCAGCACCAGCAAGCCGACATAGACCAGGCGCGTGCCCTTGCTGGCCGTGGGGCCGAGCGCGGTCGCCGGCGCTTGCGTGGCGCCGGTGGCCTGATCCGCGGGCAGGGACGTGGTGACCGAGGTGTTCATCTCAAGCTTCCTTGCCGAACAGGCCGGCGGGTCGGAACATCAGGACGATGGCCATGATCACGAAGACCACCACGTTCGATGCTTCCGGATAGAACACCCGGGTCAGGCCTTCGATCACGCCCAGGCCCAGGCCGGTGATGACGGAGCCCAGGATGGAGCCCATGCCGCCGATCACGACGACTGCGAACACCACGATGATCAGGTTGGAGCCCATCAGGGGCGTCACCTGGATGACGGGGGCGGCCAGCACGCCGGCCAGGCCCGCGAGCGCGGCGCCGGCGCCGTAGGTGAGCATCACCATCATCGGCACGTTGACGCCGAAGGCCTGCACCAGCTTGGCATTCTCCGTGCCCGCGCGCAGGTAGGCGCCCAGGCGTGTGCGTTCGATCAGGAACCAGGTCGCCAGGCAAACGGTGATGGAAGCCACCACCACCCAGGCGCGGTAATTCGGCAGGACCATGAAGCCCAGGTTGGTCGCGCCGGACAATGCGTCGGGCACGGGATACGACTGGCCGGAGACGCCGAAGTAGTAGCGGAACGCGCCTTCGAGGATCAGCGCCAGGCCGAAGGTCAGCAGCAAGCCGTAAAGCGGGTCGAGTCCGTACAGCCGCTTCAGCAGCAGCCGCTCGACCACGACGCCCAGTACGCCCACCGCGAGCGGCGCCAGGACCAGGGCGAACCAGTAGTTGATGCCCCACTGCTCCAGCATGATGTAGGCGGCGAACGCCCCCACCATGTACAGCGCGCCGTGCGCGAAGTTCACGATGTCGAGCAGGCCGAAGATCACCGCCAGGCCCAGCGACAGCATCGCATAGAAGGCGCCGTTCACCAGGCCCAGCATCAGCTGGCCGGCGAAAGCCTGGATCGGTATGCCAAAGATTTCGGTCATCAGGACAAGCCGGCCCCGCGGGGCCGGCTCCTTAAGGTTGCAACGCTCGGCTTACTTCCAGAGGGCGCACTTGCTCTCTGCCTTGGTGGTCCAGGCCTCTTCGCCCTTGAACACCTGCACCACCTTGTAGTAGTCCCACGGCTCGGTGGACTCCGAAGGCTTCTTCACCTGCATCAGGTACATGTCGTGGATCACGCGGCCGTCCGGGCGCACGTAGCCGTTCTTCATGAAGACGTCGTTGAACTTCGCCTTCTTCAGGTGCGCCAGCACCTTTTCGCTGTCATCGCTGTTCACGGCCTTCACCGCGGCCAGGTACTGCAGCGTCGCGGAGTAGTCGGCGGCCTGGATCGACGAGGGCATGCGCTTGAACTTGTCGAAGAACCGGCGGCTCCAGGCGCGCGTCTCGGCGTTCTGGTTCCAGTACCAGCTGTCCGTCAGGTACATGTCCTGCGTGGTCTTCAGGCCCAGCGAGTGGATGTCGTTGATGAACACGAGCAGGCCGGCGAGCTTCATCGTCTTGGTGATGCCGAACTCGTTGGCGGCCTTGATCGAGTTGATCGTGTCGCCGCCGGCATTGGCCAGACCGAGGATTTCGGCCTTGCTGCCCTGCGCCTGCAACAGGAAGGACGAGAAGTCGCTGGCATTCAGCGGCGCGCGCACGGACCCGGCGACCTTGCCGCCATTGGCTTCCACCACCTTGGTGGTGTCGGCTTGCAGCTGGTGGCCGAAGGCGTAGTCGGCGGTCAGGAAGAACCAGCTCTTGCCGCCCTGCTTGACCACCGCCGCGCCCGTGCCCTTGGCCAGCGCGGTGGTGTCGTAGGCCCAGTGCAGGGTGTACGGAGTGCATTGGTCGTTGGTCAGAGCGGACGTCGCCGCGCCGATCGAGATGAAGGGCTTCTTCTTCTCGGCCGCGACCTTGGCCATGGCCAGGTTGGTGCCGGAGCTCGTGCCGCCGATCAGCATGTCCACGCCCTGGGTGTCGAACCACTCGCGCGCCTTGGTGGCGGCGACGTCCGGCTTGTTCTGGTGGTCGGCGGACACCAGTTCGATCTTCTTGCCCCCGATGCTGCCGCCGGCGTCGGCGATGGCCATGCGGATCGCTTCCACGCCGGCCGGGCCGTCGATGTCGGCGTACAGGCTGGCCATGTCGGTGATGATGCCGATGCGGATCACGTCGCCGGAAAACTGGGCGTGCGCGGGAGCGCTGGCGCCGAACAGGGCGGCTGCGCCCAGGGCTACGGCAGCATGTGCCTTCTTGACTTTCATGGAGGTCTCCTTCGTTGAAAACGTTGTGGCCTAGACGCCCAGGAATTCCTGGAGCATCGCGGTGTTGGCGGCGAGTTCGCGCTGGGCGAACTCCCTGACGATCTTGCCGTGCTCCATCACGTAGAAGCGGTCGGCCAGCGGCGCGGCGAAGCGGAAGTTCTGCTCCACCAGCACGATGGTGTAGCCCTTGGCCTTGAGCGTGCGGATGGTCTCGGCCAGCTTCTGCACGATGACCGGGGCGAGCCCTTCCGAGATCTCGTCCAGCAACAGCAGCCGGGCGCCGGTGCGCAGGATGCGGGCCACCGCCAGCATCTGCTGCTCGCCGCCGGACAGGCGCGTGCCGGGGCTGGAGGCGCGTTCCTTCAGATTGGGGAACATGTCGTAGATCTCGGCCACGGTCATGCCGCCCTGGGCGATGGTCGGCGGCAGCATCAGGTTCTCTTCGGCCGACAGGCTGGCGAAGATGCCGCGTTCCTCGGGGCAGTAGCCGACGCCGAGCCGCGCGATGCGGTGCGGCGCCATCTTCACCGTCTCTTCGCCGCGGATGCGGATGGAGCCCTTGCGCGTGCCCACCAGGCCGACCAGGGCGCGCATCGTGGTGGTGCGCCCGGCGCCGTTGCGGCCGAGCAGGGCCACGACTTCACCTTCGTTGACGTGCATGTTGACGCCGTGCAGGACGTGCGACTCGCCGTACCAGGCATGCAGGTCGTCGATGCGGATGCTTTCGCCTGCAGCCATCAGTGCGCCCCTTGCAGCTCGGTGTCGGCGCTGCCCATGTAGGCCTCGATGACCTGCGGATTTTTCGACACCTCGGCATACGGGCCGTCGGCGATCACCGCGCCGCGCTGCAACACCGTGATGCGGTCGGCGATGGAGGACACGACGTTCATGTTGTGCTCGACCATCAGGATGGTGCGGCCTTGCGAGACCTTCTTGATCAGCTGCGTCACGCGGGAAACGTCCTCGTGGCCCATGCCTTGCGTCGGCTCGTCCAGCAGCATCAGGTCCGGCTCCAGCGCCATCGTCGTCGCCAGCTCCAGCGCGCGTTTGCGGCCGTAAGGCAGGTTGACGGTCAGTTCCCCGGCGAAGTCCTGCAGGTCCACCGTGTGCAGCAGTTCCATCGCCCGGCCGTGCAGGTGGTACAGCGAGCGCTCGGGCTTCCAGAAGTGGAACGAGGTGCCCAGGTTGCGCTGAAGCGCGGCGCGCACGTTTTCCAGCGCGGTCAGGTGCGGGAAGACGGCGGAAATCTGGAACGAGCGCACGATGCCGCGGCGCGCCGTCTGCGCCGGCCGCTCGTTCGTGATGTCGGTGCCCTGGTAGGTGATCTGGCCGCGCGTGGGCGGCAGGAACTTGGTCAACAGGTTGAAGAAGGTGGTCTTGCCCGCGCCATTGGGCCCGATCAGCGCGTGGATGTCTCCGCGGCGGACCTTCAGGTCCACGTTGTTGACGGCGACGAAGCCCTTGAACTCCTTCGTCAGGCCCCGCGTTTCGAGGATGGTCTCGGCGGACAAAAGCACTCCTTGTTCTTTGTTCGTGGCACGGCACGGCGCGGGGTCTTCTCAGCCCCGTCGAGGTCGCCCATGGTGGTGGGCATGCTGCAGCGCAGTAAGGGGGGAAGCCCCTAGGTAGTTTTGCGGAGCGCGGCTTCCGGCGCTGCCGGCTTGCAGAAGGCTGACTCGCGGCGCGGGCGCGCCACAATGCGGTGCACGCGACAGGAGCACGCAATGGACGAACAACGGGTCACGGTCGAAGTGGGAGCCGACGGGGTGGGCGAGGTCACGATGGTTCGCGCCGACAAGATGAATGCGCTGGACCCTGCGATGTTCCGGGCGCTCATCGATGCGATTGCCCGGCTGCGCGGCGAACCCCGCCTGCGGGCCGTGGTGGTGCATGGCGATGGAAAGGCGTTCTGCGCCGGGCTGGACAAGAGCAGCCTGCAGGGTCTGGGCGAGGGCGGCGATGGCGTCGGCGACATCGTGCCGCGCACCCATGGGCTGGCCAATGCGTGGCAGCAGGTGGCCTGGGGCTGGCGCGAGTTGCCGGTGCCCGTGATCGCGGCCGTGCACGGCGTGGCCTTCGGCGGTGGCCTGCAGATCGCGCTGGGCGCGGACGTGCGCTGCGTGCATCCGGACGCGAAGTTGTCGGTGATGGAGGTGAAGTGGGGACTGGTGCCCGACATGGCGGGTTGCGTGCTGCTGACGGAACTCGTCCGTGGGGACGTTGCGCGTGAACTCACCTTCACCGGCCGTGTCGTGTCCGGCACCGAGGCGGTTGCGATCGGCCTGGCCACGCGGGCCAGCGACGACCCCTTGGCAGACGCGCGCCGCATGGCGCGGCAGATCGCCGGCAGCAGCCCGGATGCGATCCGCGCGGCCAAGCGCCTGTTCAACGGGGCGAGTCCGGTGGACGCCGGCCGGGTGTTGCTGGCGGAGGCGTTCGAGCAGCAACGCCTGATCGGCGCCGCGAATCAGCGGGAGGCGGTGATGGCAGCGCTGGAAAACCGGGCGGCGGTGTTTTCGCAGGTCGGTTCGGGTTCGCAGGTCGGTTCGGGTTCGTAGGTCGGGTTGCGCGCGAAGCCGCACCCCGACAACGCGCGCTACGCCGGGGTTCGCTGCGCGAAACCCGGCCTACCCATCGCGGTGATCAACCGACCGACAACGGCTTGCCGCCGGCCGCGCGGGCTTCGCCGATCACCGCGGCCTGACCGAATCCATGCCGGCGAAACACCGCCATCACTTCCTCCACGCTGCCCGGCGTGCACGACACCAGCAAGCCACCGCTGGTCTGCGGATCGGTCAGCAGGGCGCGATCGATGGCGTCGACGCCTGAGCCGACCTCGACGTCGTGCCCATAGCCGCCCCAGTTGCGCTCCGAAGCGCCGGTCACGAAGCCGGCCTGTGCCAGCGCGCGCACGCCTTCCAGCAGCGGCACCTTCTTCCAGTCGATGTGCACCGACAGCCTGGCGCCGCGCGCAAGCTCCAGCGCGTGGCCGGCCAGGCCGAAGCCGGTGACGTCGGTGAGCGCATGCACGCCTTCAAGCGCCGCCAGCTCGGGGCCGGGCGTGTTCAGCTTGGTCGTCGTCGCGATCATGCGTTCGTAGCCGGCCGCGTCGAGCTTTTCCTTCTTCAGCGCCGCCGACAGCACGCCGACGCCCAGCGGCTTGCCCAGCACCAGCACGTCGCCGGCGCGCGCATCGGCATTGCGCTTCACGCGCCTGGGATGCACGAGGCCCAGTGCGACCAGCCCGTAGATCGGCTCGACCGAATCGATGGTGTGGCCGCCGGCGATCGGGATGCCGGCCGCCTTGCACACCGCCTGGCCGCCTTCGAGGATGCGCCCGATCGTGGCCGTGCTCAGCACGCTGATCGGCATGCCCACCAGCGCCAGCGCCATGATCGGCTTGCCGCCCATGGCGTACACGTCGGAGATGGCGTTGGTGGCGGCGATGCGGCCGAAGTCGTAGGGGTCGTCGACGATCGGCATGAAGAAATCGGTGGTCGCGATCAGCGCCTGCTCGTCGTTCAACTGGTAGACGGCGGCGTCGTCGGCGGTCTCGATGCCCACCAGCAATTCGGGCGGCACCGGCAGGCCGCCGGTGGTCTTGAGGATTTCGGACAGCACGCCGGGCGCGATCTTGCAGCCGCAACCGCCGCCGTGCGACAGCGAGGTGAGGCGAGGCTCGGCAGTGTGGGCCGGAAGGGCGGCGTTCATCGGTCGGATTCCAGTTCTTGCAGCAGGGAGAGGAGGGCGGCGCGCTCGTGCTCCGGGTCGAACAGCAGCGCGCGCACGGCGCATTGTGCGCGCAGGCGTGCCAGCAGGCCGCCCGCGGGGTCTTCCTGCTGGCGCTGCCGGCAGGCCATCAATTGCCGAGCCAGCGCCGCGCCGTCACCGGCCGGAAAGTAGCCTTCGTAGGACGCGCCGAGCATGCCGACATTGCCCGGCACGCGGCTGGCCAGCACGGGTGTGCCGCAACGCACGGCTTCCATGATGACGTGGGCGCCGCCTTCGAGGGTGCTGGTGTGCACCAGCACATGCGCCGCGCGGATCGCTTGCAGGGTTTCCTGGTGGGGCAGGGCGCCCAGCCAGCGGTAGCCCGGACAGTCGTGCTGGGTGGCCAGCGCTTGCGCCGCGAGACCGGGCTCTGCCGTGCCGTCGCCGACGTGCGTGATGCGGATGCCGGCGCTGCCTGGCACGCGGCGTGCCGCATCGAACAGGGTGTGCGGCGCCTTCACCGCGCGCAGGTGGCCCACCATCACCGCGTCCAGCGTCCCGGGGGACTTCGGCAGCGCGGGCCATGCCGCCGTGGACGGGTAGATGACGCGCGTCTTGTCGCGATGCGCGCGTGGCAGCGCTTCGGCGCCGCATTCCTGCAGCACCACGAGCCGTTGCGCCAGCACCAGCGAGCGCTGCGCCGCGGCATCGTCGGCGATGTCCTGGTAAAGGTCCGTTCCGGTCAGCACCACGGCGAGTCCCCGGCCCGGATGCGCCGCCGCCCACGCCGCGATGGCGGCGGCCGAACGGCGCGCATGCAGCGCCAGCATCAAGGTGTCGGACGCCGGCGCGGCGGCCGGCCACTCGCGCGCAATCCGGGTGGCGTAGCGCGGCGCGAGCAACTCCGCCCAGCGTTGCGCCGTGCGCCAGTTGCCGTTGTTGGCGTCGGCCAGCGCCGGGCTTACGATGACCACCAATGGACGGGACATCACGCGGTTATAGCGCGCCGGCGACGGCCCAGGCGCTGGCCTTGCGCCAAGGCGCGCCTGCGGACGTTCGGGCAGCGCTGCTGGCGGCTCGAGCGCGGACGCTCAGGCTGGCCGAAGACTTTCGTGCCGCGCTCGGGGCATCGCCGCAACTGCCGTATGCCCAGGAGATCAATCCGCCGCTCTGGGAGCTCGGACACGTCGGCTGGTTCCAGGAATGGTGGACGGCGCGCAATCCCGAGCGGCACCTTGGCGTGCGCGCGAACCCGGAGGCGACCCGGCGACCCTCCCTGCTGCCGCAGGCGGACGCCTGGTACGACTCCAGCCACGTCGAGCATCGCCTGCGCTGGCAGCTGCCGCTGCCGGACCGCGATGCCACGCTGCGCTATCTCGCGAACTCCTTCGCACAGACGCTGCAGTTGCTGGACGAACTGCCGGCCGATGCCGGCGACGATGCGCTGTACTTCTTCCGCCTGGTGGCGCTGCACGAGGAGATGCATTCGGAGGCTGCCGTCTACATGGGACATGGCCTGGGCATTCCGCTGTCGGAGAACGACGCGCCACCGTCAGCGGGCAGCACGGCCGAAATCCCGATCGGGGCAGCCTCCTTCGAGATGGGCTGCAACACCCGCGGCTTCGCGTTCGACAACGAGCTCGGCGCGCACACCGTGGCGCTGGCGCCTGGCGCGATCGATGCGGAGCCGGTCACGTGGGGCGCCTACCTGCCGTTTGTGCAATCCGGCGGATACGAGGACCCGCGCTGGTGGTCACCGCAAGGCCGCGCCTGGCTGAACGGCGTGGGCCAGCGCGGGCCCGCCGGCCTGAAGCGCGACGGCGCCCGCTGGCAGCAGGCCCGCGCCGGGCAGTGGCACGCGGTGCAGGACGACGAAGTCGCCGTGCACCTCAGCGCCCACGAAGCCGACGCCTGGTGCCGGTGGGCCGGGCGGCGGCTGCCGACCGAGGCCGAATGGGAGTGGGCGGCAACCACGCAACCCGGTTTTCGCTGGGGCCAGGTGTGGGAATGGACGGCCAGCCGGTTCGAGCCGTTCCCCGGCTTCGCGCCGCATCCGTACCGGGACTATTCCGTCCCCTGGTTCGGCACCCGGCGCGTGCTGCGCGGCGCTTCCCGCGCCACGTCGCCGGCGCTGGCCCATGCCCGCTATCGCAATTTCTACGAGCCCCACCGCCGGGACATCTTCGCCGGCTTCCGCAGTGCCCGGGCGCCGGACGCTCCCTTGCGTTCTGGGGTGTAATCGCGCCTCCTCCCCCGACCCATCGAACCGCCATGCACACTCTCGCCCGACGCCTGTTCCTCACCGTTGCACTGCTTGCGGCCGCCGCCGGCGTGCACGCGCAGCAGCAGGTGTTCCGCATCACCGCCATCCCCGACGAATCTCCGACCGAGCTGGCGCGCAAGGCCGCGCCGCTGGTGAAATACCTGGAGCGCAAGCTCGGCGCCAAGGTCGAGTTCACCCCGGTGACCGACTACGCCGCCGCCGTCGAGGCGCTGGTGAACAAGCAAGTGGACCTGGCCTGGTTCGGCGGCTTCACTTTCGTGCAGGCCAACCAGCGCTCCGGCGGCAAGATCATCCCGCTGGTGCAGCGCGAAGAGGACGAGAAGTTCCGCTCCGTCTTCATCACGACGAATCCCGCCATCAAGTCGCTGGCCGACCTGAAGGGCCACGACTTCAGCTTCGGGTCGCAGTCCAGCACTTCGGGCCACCTCATGCCGCGCAGCTACCTGCTGGCCGGCGGTATCGACCCCGACAAGAACCTCAAGCGCGTGGCGTACTCCGGCGCGCACGACGCCACCGTGGCGGCCGTCGCTTCCGGCAAGGTCGCGGCCGGCGTGCTGAACATCTCGGTGTGGGACAAGCTGGTCGCCGACAAGAAAGTGGACCCGGCCACGGTGCGCGTGTTCTACACGACGCCTGCCTATTACGACTACAACTGGAGCGTGCATGCCGACATGCCCGCCGCCCGGCGCGAGGCCCTGGCCCGCGCGTTCACCGAGCTGACGCCGGCCAGCGCCGAAGGCAAGGAGATCCTGGAGCTGCAACGCGCCACCCGCTTCCTGCCCACCTCGGTCGACAACTACAAGGGCATCGAAAGCGCGGCGCGCAACGCGGGACTGTTGAAGTGACGCTGGCCGAGTGTTGTCGGGGCGCGCTGCGCGCACCCCGGCCTGCGAAGGTCGAGTGTCGGAAGGCATGAAAGTCGCATTGCATGCGGTGTCGGGCCGGCATCCGGCCGCGGCGGCGTCTGCCGCGCCGGCGCTGGACGGCGTCGACCTGGAGATCGGGTCGGGCGAGCAGCTGGCGGTGATCGGCCCCTCGGGCGCCGGCAAGACCACGCTGCTCCACCTGGTCGCCTGCGCATTGCGGCCCTCGTCCGGAACGGTGTTGCTGGAGGATCGGGATCCCTGGACGCTCGGCGGTGGGGCCTTGCGGCGCGTGCGCGGCAGCCTGTTCCTGGCGCCGCAGGTGCCGCCGCTGCCGCCGCGCCAGCGCGTCGTGACGGCGGTGCTGGCGGGGCGCCTGCCCCAGGTGTCGCTGTGGCACAGCCTGCGCAGCCTGGTGTATCCGACCGGCATCGCGCAAGCCGACGCCGCGCTGTCGCGCTTCGACCTCTCCGACAAGTTGTTCGCGCGGGTGGACCGGCTCTCGGGCGGTGAACGCCAGCGCGTCGGGCTCGCGCGTGCACTGCTGTCGCAGGCCCGCCTGCTGCTGGTGGACGAGCCGCTGTCGGCGCTGGACCCGGCGCGCGGTGCGCAAGCGGTGGCGACGTTGACGCAGGCCGCGCGCGAGTCGGGCGCCACGCTGGTGGCCACGTTGCACGACGTGCCGATGGCGCTGCAGAGTTTTCCGCGCATCGTCGGCATGCGCGCCGGCCGGGTGGTGTTCGACCTGCCGGCCGCCGACGTGACGGCGCAGTTGCTGCAGGACCTGTATGCGCAGGAGGCACAGTCCGAGCCCGTGCTGCCCGTCGACGCGCTGGACGCTGCGCGGCTGCCCGTGGCGATGACCTGCCGCTGAAGCGATGGCCGCCGTCCTGCCGCCGCGCCCCGCCACGCGCGACCCCGCCTGGATCGGTCGCGTGGGGTGGGTCCTGGCGGCGTGCGTGCTGCTGTGGCCCCTGCTGGAGTGGACCGAGTTCAAGCCCTGGACGCTGCTGGCGCCGGAGAGCCTGAAGCCGACGCTGGGCTTCCTGGCAGGCTTCGTGCCGCCGCGCATGGATGCCGCTTTCCTGTGGCTCGTGGCGCGCGAGACCTGGCGGACCATCGCCATCGCCACCGCCGGCCTGGCCCTCGCGCTGGTGCTGGCCTTGCCGTTGACGCTGCTGTCGGTGCGGGCGCTGTCACTGTCGGGGCTGGCCGGACGCATGGGACTGCTGCCGGCGGCGCTGCGCTTCGCGGTGCGCGCGCTGATGGTGGTGCTGCGCAGCGTGCCGGAACTGGTGTGGGCGCTGGTGTTCGTGCGCGTCGTCGGCCTCGGTCCCACCGCTGGCGTGCTGGCCATCGCACTGACCTATGGCGGCATGCTGGGCAAGGTGTACGGCGAAATCCTGGAAAGCGGTGATGCGCACGCGGCCAGCTCGCTGCTGCGCAACGGCGCGGGGCGGCTGCAGGCTTTCTTCTACGGGCTGCTGCCGCAGAACGCGGCGGAGCTCACCAGCTATACGGTGTACCGCTGGGAATGCGCGATCCGCTCGTCCGCCGTGCTCGGGTTCGTCGGCGCCGGCGGACTGGGGCAGCAGATGGATTCGTCGATGAAGATGTTCAACGGCGGCGAGGTCAGCACCATGCTGCTGGTGTTCGTGCTGCTGGTCGCGGGCACCGACCGCCTGAGCGCCTGGCTGCGGCGCGTGCTGGCCTGAGGACGAGCGCATGGCCCGCACCCCGCTCCCCACAGCCGCCAACGAGGTGTACCGCCTGCCGCCGCCGCTGTTCAGCGCGCGTTGCCGGGCCTGCTGGTTCCTGGCCGCCGTCATCGCCCTCGTGGCCGCGAGCTTCTGGTCGCTGGACCTGCAGTGGGCGCGCTTCCTGTCCGCCGACGCATTGCGTCGCATGGGGCGCTTCGCCGCCGAACTGCTGTCGCCCAATGTCGAAGCCGGCTTCCTGCGCAAGCTGCTGCCGGCCGCGCTGGAGACGCTGGCGATGTCGCTGCTCGGCACTTTGCTTGCGGTGGTGGGCGGCCTGTTGCTCGCGCTGCCTGCCAGCAAGCTGCATGCCGAAGACCCGGCCCGCTGGCGGGCCGTGGCGCGCCTGTTGCTGAACGTGCTGCGCAGCGTGCCGGAACTGATGTGGGCCGCGCTGCTGCTGATCGCCGCCGGCCTGGGCCCGCTGGCGGGCACGCTGGCCCTGGCGCTGCACACCACCGGCGTGCTGGGCCGCCTGTTCGCCGAGAGCATGGAAAACGCGCCGGCCGGACCCGGCTTTGCCTTGCGCGTGCGCGGCGTGCCCGAAGGCCGGGTGGTGCTGTATGCGACGCTGCCGCAGATCCTGCCGCAGCTGATCAGCTATTCGCTGTACCGGTGGGAGAACAACATCCGCGCCGCCGCGATCCTGGGCGTGGTGGGCGCGGGCGGCCTGGGGCAGATGCTGGCCTTCCATCTCGGCCTGTTCCAGATGGCCGAGACCGGCTCGGTGCTGGCGGCCATGTTCCTGCTGGTGGCGCTGGTCGATGTGGCCAGCTATGCGGCGCGGCGTGCGCTTTCCCGTTGATCTGCGACGTCCTTTTGCAAAGGGGTCGCGCTCGCGAGCGCGACCCTCCCCCTCGGTTAAGCTCCTAGGCCTCAGCGTCCCCCGGCGGTCCCCATGCTCGAGCTCAGCGAAAAGCGCATCACCGGTCCCATCATCCGCCTGCACCCCAACGACAACGTCGTGGTGGCGCGCATCGAAGTGGGCATCGGCACGGCGGTGCCGAGCGAAGGGTTCACCAGCCGCAGCCAGGTGCCCGCGGGCCACAAGATCGCCGCGCGCGCCATCCGCGCGGGCGAACCCATCCTCAAATACAACGTGTGCATCGGCTTCGCGGCCGCCGACATCGCACCCGGCACCTACGTCCATTCGCACAACGTGAGCTTTCGCGAATACAGCCGCGACTACGCCTGGGGCGAGGACTATGTCGAGACGCCGGTGCTGCCGGAGGCGCAGCAGGCGCGCTTCATGGGTTACGTGCGCCCGGACGGTGAGGTGGGCACGCGCAACTTCATCGGCATCCTGTCCACGGTCAATTGCTCGGCCACCGTCGTGCACAAGGTCGCCGAGTGGTTCACGGCCGAGCGGCTCGCCGACTTCCCCCACATCGACGGCGTCGTCGGCCTGTCGCATGGCCTGGGCTGCGGCATGGAAATGAGCGGCGAGCCGATGGACCTGCTGCGGCGCACCCTCGGCGGTTTCGCCAGGCACCCGAACTTCGCCGGGGTCCTGATCATCGGCCTGGGCTGCGAGCGCAACCAGCTCTCGGGGCTGCTGGCCAAGGAAGGGCTGCAAGCCAATCCACGCCTGCAGACCTTCGTGATGCAGGAGACCGGCGGCACCCGCAAGACCATCGAGGCAGCGGTCGCCGCCGTGCAGCAGATGCTGCCCGCGGCCAACGCCGTGCACCGCGTGCCGGTGTCGGCGCGGCACCTCAAGATCGGCCTGCAGTGCGGCGGCTCCGACGGCTTCTCGTCCATCACCGCCAATCCGGCGCTCGGCGCGGCGATGGACATCCTGGTGCGGCATGGCGGCACGGCCATCCTGTCCGAGACGCCGGAAATCTACGGCGTGGAACACACGCTGACCCGGCGCGCGGTCAGCCGCGCCGTCGGCGAGAAGCTGATCGAGCGCATCCGGTGGTGGAAGGACGAATACTCACCGGGCCGCGATGTGCAGATCAACGGCGCGGTGAGCCCGGGCAACAACACCGGCGGCCTCGCCAACATCTTCGAAAAGTCGCTGGGCTCCTCCATGAAGGGCGGCACCACCGGGCTGATGGAGGTGTATCGCTACGCGGAGCCGGTGCGGCAACACGGCTTCGTCTTCATGGACACGCCGGGCTTCGACCCGTGCTCGGCCACCGGGCAGATCGCCGGAGGCGCCAACATGATCCTGTTCACCACCGGCCGCGGCTCCATGTTCGGCGCCAAGCCGGTGCCCTCCATCAAGCTCGCCACCAACACGCCGATGTTCCGCAAGCTGGAGGAGGACATGGACTTCAATTGCGGCGAAATCCTCGACGGCACCAAGACCATGCCCGAGACCGCCGAGGGCATCTTCCAGATGGTGCTGAAGGTGGCCTCGGGCGAGCGCTCCAAGAGCGAGTTGCTCGACCTGGGCGACCACGAGTTCGTGCCGTGGAACATCGGGGTTGTGAGCTGACGACATCTCCCTGCGCCCTGTATAAGAGTTTCCAACGACAGCAACCCAGAGACAGCCCACATGAAATCCATCGCTCGCCGCGCCGTTTGCGCCGGCTTCATCGCCGCAGCCCTGCTGCCCGCCGCGGCCCTGGCCGCCTGGCCGGAGCACCCGATCAAGCTGGTGGTGCCTTATCCGCCCGGCGGCGCCACTGACGTGATCGGCCGCATCGTCGCGCAGCGCCTGGGCGCGGCCCTCGGCCAGAACGTGCTGATCGACAACCGCGGCGGCGCCGGCGGCAACATCGGCGCGGACCTGGTCGCCAAGGCGAAGCCCGATGGCTACACGCTGCTGATGGGAGCGATCACCTCCCATTCGACGATGGCGCGCCTGGAGCGCGGCAAGCTGGCCTATGACCTGCAGAAAGACCTGGTCCCGGTGCAGGTGGTGGGCTTCGTGCCGCTGGTGTTCGTCGTGCACCCGTCGGTTCCGGCCACCACCTTCCAGCAGCTGGTGAGCTTTGCGAAGTCCAATCCCAAGAAGCTGACTTACGCATCTTCCGGCGCCGGCGCGCCCCAGCGCATGGCGGTGGAGATGTTCCGCGTGCAAAGCGGCGCCGACATGATCCACGTGCCGTACAAGGGCAGCGGCCCGGCGATGACGGACCTGGTGGGCGGGCAGGTGCTGATGGCGGCCGAAACGGTGCCGGCGGCGCTGCAGCAGGTCAAGGCCGGCAAGCTGCGCGCGCTGGCGGTCACCACGCCGCAGCGCATCTCGATGCTGCCGGACGTGCCGACGGTCAACGAGTCGGGCTGGAAAGACTTCGACGTGGTGTCGACCTTCGGCGTGCTGGCACCCGCGGGAACGCCGGCCGACGTGATGGCGCGCCTGAACGCCGAGATCGGCAAGATCATGCTCGACCCGGCGGCCAAGGAGCAGTTCCTGCAGCAAGGCGTGTACGTGTTGCCGCCGCAGTCGCCGGCGCAAGCCAGCGGCCGCCTGCAGGCGGAGATGGCCAAGTGGTCCAAGGTGATCGACGAAACCGGCGTGAAGGCCGACGAGTGATGCGCCGCACGACGAACGAAGAAGTGACGACATGACGAAAGACGCAGACGACCCGTCCGGCATGCGCAAGGGCCTGGTGAACTACGGGGACGCGGGGTTCTCGCTGTTCCTGCGCAAGGCCTTCATCAAGGGCTCGGGCCTGACGGACCATGCCCTGGACCGGCCGGTGATCGGCATCACCGACACCGGCAGCGGCTACAACCCCTGCCACGGCAACATGCCGCAGCTGCTGGAGGCGGTGCAGCGCGGCATCATGCTGGCCGGGGGCCTCCCGGTGAAGTTCCCGACCATCTCGATCGGCGAGAGTTTCGCGGCGCCGACCAGCATGTACCTGCGCAACCTGATGTCGATGGACACCGAGGAGATGTTGCGCGCGCAGCCGATGGACGCGGTGGTGCTGATCGGCGGCTGCGACAAGACGGTGCCGGCCCAGTTGATGGGCGCGGCGTCCGCGGGCTTGCCCGCGATCCAGCTGATCACCGGCTCCATGCTGACGGGTTCTCACCGCGGTGAAGTGGTGGGCGCCTGCACGGATTGCCGCCGCTACTGGGCGCGGTTTCGTGCCGAGGACATCGACGCGCAGGAGATCGCCGACGTCAACGACCAGCTCGTGCCCAGCGTCGGGACGTGTTCGGTCATGGGCACGGCAAGCACCATGGCCTGCGTCGCCGAAGCACTGGGCATGACGGTGCCTGGCGGCGCCACGCCGCCCGCCGTGACGGCGGACCGCATGCGCGTGGCGGAGCTCACGGGTTCCACCGTCGTGCAGATGGCGAAGAGCCGGCTGGGCATCGAACGCATCCTGACCGAAAAGGCATTCGAGAACGCGATGCGCGTGCTGCTCGCCATCGGCGGCTCCACCAACGCCATCGTGCACCTGACCGCCATTGCGGGACGCATGGGATTCGAGGTGGACCTGAAGGCGCTGGACCGCATGGGCCGCGAGACGCCGGTGCTGGTGGACCTGAAGCCCTCGGGCGCGCACTACATGGAGCACTTCCACGCGGCAGGCGGCATGACGACGCTGCTGCGCGAGCTGCAACCGCTGCTGCACCTGGACGCGCTCACCGTGACCGGCCGCACGCTGGGCGAGGAGCTGGAGCGGGCGCGCCCTTCGTTCCCGCAGGACGTCGTGCGGCCCCGCGACAACCCGATCTACCCGCAGGGCGGCATCGCCGTGCTGCAAGGCAACCTGGCGCCCGGCGGCGCGATCATCAAGCAGTCGGCCGCCGACCCGAAACTCATGGAGCACGAAGGCCGCGCCGTCGTGTTCGAGGGGCTCGAAGATCTCGCCAACCGCATCGACAGCGACGACCTCGACGTGAATGCCGACGACGTTCTGGTGCTGAAGAACATCGGCCCCAAGGGCGCGCCAGGGATGCCCGAGGCGGGCTACATCCCGCTGCCGCGCAAGCTGGCGCGGCAGGGCGTGAAGGACATGGTGCGCATTTCCGACGGCCGCATGAGCGGCACGGCCTTCGGCACCATCGTCCTGCACGTCACGCCCGAGTCCGCCGTCGGCGGGCCGCTGGCGCTGGTGCGCAACGGGGACCGCATTCGCCTGTCCGTCACCGCGCGCGAGATCGCGCTGCTGGTGAGCGAAGAGGAACTGGCGCGCCGCGCGCAGCAGCAGCCCGTGCAGGTGCCGCGCGCCGACCGCGGCTACCACAAGCTGTTCCTGGAGACGGTGATGCAGGCCGACAAGGGCGCCGACTTCGACTTTCTTGCTGCGCCGCAGGTGCGGGGCCGCGTGCCACGCGGTTGAGGAGTGTGACCGGTATTGCGTGAAGAGGAGAGCTGACCCATGTCCAAGCGTGTCTTTCTTGCCATCGCGATGGCTGCCGCTGCGCTCAGCGCGTTGCCGCTGCCCGCCCTGGCCCAGTCCGACTATCCGAACAAGCCGCTGAAGCTGATCTCGCCCTTCCCGGCGGGCGGCACCAGCGACGTGATGGCGCGCATGCTCGCCGAGGAACTGGGCAAGCAACTCAAGCAGCCGGTGCTGGTGGAAAACGTCGGCGGCGCCGGCGGCGTGATCGGCACCGATCGCGCCCTCAAGGCGCCGGCGGACGGCTATACGTTGATCCAGACCGGGGTGGGCCAGAACGCTGTCGCGCATGGCATCAACACCAAGGTGCCTTACGACTCGAACCGGGACTTCATCCACCTGACGCAGGTGCACTCCGGTCCCAATGTGCTGGTGGCCCATCCCTCCGCGCCCTTCAACACCTTCCAGGAGTTCCTCGCCTACGGGCGCGCGAACCCGGGGAAGCTGAACTACGGGTACACGCCGGCGGCGTCGGGCCACATGGCGATGGAGTTGCTCAAGCAGACGGCCAGCACCTGTGCGGGAGTGAAACGGGAGAACTGCAAACCGCTCTTCATGGTGGGCATCCCGTACCGCGGCGGCGGCCCGATGATGACGGACCTCCTGGGCGGCCAGATCCCGGTGATGTTCATCAACCAGGACGTCGCGCTGCAGCACGTCAAGGCCGGCAAGCTCAAGGCGCTGGCCGTGAGCAGCCTGCAGCGCAACCCGCTGTACCCGGACGTGCCCACCATCCACGAGGCGGGCTTCCCCGGCTTCAGCGCGCTTTCCTGGTCGGGCGTTTCGGTGGCCAGGGGCACGCCCAAGCCCATCGCCGACCGCCTCGAGGCGGCGCTGGTCGCGGCGATGAACACGCCCGCCATTCGCCAGCGCATGGAGTCGCAGGGCTTCGTCGTGCCCGCACCGGGCGCGGCGGCCTATACCGATTTCGTCGCCAAGGAACACGAGCGCTGGGTGCGCGTGATCAAGGTCGCCGGCATCAAGGAAGAGTGACCCCCACCGATGACCCGCAAGACCTACGAAGAACTGCGCAGCGCACGCTGGTTCGCTCCCGACGACCTGCGCTCCTTCGGCCACCGCTCGCGCGCGATGCAGATCGGCTACGACCATGCCGACTGGCAGGGCAAGCCCGTCATCGCCATCCTCAACACCTGGAGCGACATCAGCACCTGCCACTCGCACTTCAAGCAGCGCGTGGAGGAGGTCAAGCGCGGCGTGCTGCAGGCCGGCGGTTTCCCGCTGGAGCTGCCGGCGATCTCGCTGTCGGAGAGCTTCGTCAAGCCCACGACGATGCTCTATCGCAACCTGCTGGCCATCGAGGCGGAGGAGCTGCTGCGCAGCCACCCCATCGACGGCGCCGTGCTGATGGGAGGCTGCGACAAGACCACGCCGGGACTGCTGATGGGCGCATTCAGCATGGGGCTGCCCTGCATCTACATGCCGGCCGGGCCGATGCTGCGCGGCAACTGGAAGGGCCACACCCTCGGGTCCGGTTCGGACAGCTGGAAGTACTGGGACGAGCGCCGTGCCGGCAAGATCACCGAGACCCAGTGGATGGAGATCGAAGGCAGCATCGCCCGCAGCGCCGGCACCTGCATGACCATGGGCACGGCGGCGACCATGATGGGCATCACGGAGGCGCTGGGCCTCACGCTGCCGGGCGCATCGAGCATCCCCGCGGTGGACGCCAATCACCAGCGCATGGCCACCAACTGCGGCCGCCGCGTCGTGGAGATGGTGTGGGAGGACCTGACGCCCGCGAGGACGCTCACGCGCAAGAACTTCGAGAACGCGATCACCGTGGCCATGGCCGAGGGCTGCTCGACCAACGCGATCATCCACCTGGTCGCCATGTCGCGCCGCGCGGGCGGCGAGTGCGCCGTGACGCTGGACGACTTCGACGCGTTCTCGCGCAAGGTGCCCGTCATCGCCAACATCCGGCCGAGTGGTGACAAGTACTTGATGGAGGACTTCTACTACGCCGGCGGGATGCGCGGGCTGATGAAGACGCTGGCCGACGGCGGCCTGCTGCATCTCGATGCGATGACGGTCACCGGCCAGACGCTCGGCGCCGGGCTCGAAGGCGCGGAGGTCTACAACGCCGACGTGATCCGGCCCTTGTCGAACGCGATCTACAACGAAGGCGCGCTCGCCGTCCTGCGCGGCAACCTCGCGCCCGAAGGCTGTGTCATCAAGCCCAGCGCCGTGGCGCCGCACCTGCTCAAGCACACCGGTCCCGCGCTGGTGTTCGACGATTACCCTTCGATGAAGAAGGCGGTGGACGATCCGGATCTCGACGTCACGGCCGACCACGTGATGGTGCTGCGCAACGCCGGCCCGCAAGGCGGCCCCGGCATGCCGGAGTGGGGCATGCTGCCGATCCCGACCAAGCTGGTGAAGCAGGGCGTGCGCGACATGCTGCGCATCAGCGATGCGCGCATGAGCGGCACCAGCTACGGCGCGTGCGTGCTGCACGTGTCGCCGGAGTCGTTCGTCGGCGGCAACCTGGCCCTGGTGAAAACCGGCGACCTCATCACGGTCGATGTCGAGCAGCGCACGATCCACATGGAAGTCAGCGACGAGGAGCTCGCGCGGCGCCGCGCGGCGTGGAAGGCGCCGGAGCGCCGCTACCAGCGCGGCTACGGCTACATGTTCAGCCAGCACATCCTGCAGGCGCACGAGGGCTGCGACTTCGACTATCTCGAAAGCGCGTTTGGCGCGCCCGTGGACGAACCCGCCATCTTCTGAGAGGACACCGCGATGACCCATCCCTTCTCCCGTCGCGCCACCGTGTGTGCGCTAGCTGCGGCGGCGCTGTTCGCAGGCCATGGCGCGCTGGCCCAGTCCGCGTGGCCCGCGCGGCCGGTGACCATCGTGGTCCCGTTCGTGGCCGGCGGCGGCACCGACATCGGCACGCGCATCGTGGCGCAGAAGCTGTCGGTGTTGTGGGGGCAGTCCGTCGTCGTGGACAACCGGGGTGGCGCCGGCGGCAATGTCGGCCTGGACCTGGTGTCGCGCGCCAGGCCGGACGGCTACACGCTGCTCACCGGCAACGTCGGCACGCAGTCGATCAATCCGACCCTCTACAAGAAACTCAGCTACAACGCCGACACGGCCTTCGTGCCGATCGGCCTGTTCGCCGAACTGCCGTTCGTGCTGGCCGTGACGAATTCGCTGCCCGCCAACAACGTGCGCGAGCTGGTCGCGCTGGCGAAGGCGGCGCCGGACAAGTACGCGTATGCCAGCTCGGGCAACGGTGGCTCGCCCCACCTTTCCGGCGAGACCTTCAAGCTCGCCACCGGCACGAAGCTCCTGCACGTGCCGTACAAGGGCGGCGGCGCGGCCATCACGGACCTGATCTCCGGCAACGTGCACATGCTGTTCGCCTCCGTCCTCGAGCTGTCCGCCCACATCAAGGCGGGCAAGCTGAAGGCGTTGGCCATCACGAGCAAGCAGCGCGTGCCGGCGTTGCCCGACGTGCCGACGCTGCAGGAGGCGGGTGTGACGGGCGCCGAGTCCGGCTCCTGGCTCGGCCTGCTGGCGCCCGCCGGTACGCCGCAGGCGATTGTCGACAAGGTGTCGCAGGACCTGCAGAAAGTACTGGCCATGCCGGATGTGCAGCAGCAGTTGCTGGCCCAGGGCGCCGTGGCGCGCGGCGGCTCCCCCGCCGACTTCGCTGCCCTGATCGCCACCGACCGGCAGAAGTACGCGCGCATCATCACCGAGAACAACCTTTCCGCGGACTGACCATGGCCCTGAATCCGGAAACGAAATCCAGGTTGATGGGGGTCAGCACCGCAACGCTGTGCACGGCCCTGTTCAAGCGCGGGCTGCGCAACCAGTTCATCCAGGACGTGCATCCCCTCAATGCGGGGCTGCCGAACATGGTGGGCGAAGCCTTCACGCTGCGCTACATCCCCGCGCGCGAGGACCTGAACCCGATCAGCGTGTTCCAGGACCGCAACCATCCGCAGCGGCAGGCGGTGGAACGCTGCCCGCCCGGCGCCGTGATGGTGATCGACAGCCGCAAGAACGCGCGCGCGGCATCCGCCGGCGGCATCCTGGTCAGCCGCCTGATGGTGCGCGGCTGCGCGGGGGTGGTCACCGACGGCGGCTTTCGCGATTCGCCCGAGATCGCCGCGATGCCCTTCGCGGCCTACCACCACCGTCCGAGCGCGCCGACCAACCTGACGCTGCACCAGGCGCTGGACATCGACGTGCCGATCGGCTGCGGCGATGCGCCGGTGTTCCCAGGCGACATCATGGTGGGCGACCGCGAAGGCGTGGTGGTCCTCCCCGCGCACCTGGCCGACGAGATCGCGCAGGAGGCGTTCGAGATGACCGTCTTCGAGGACTTCGTGGCCGGCGAGGTGATGAAGGGCCGCAGCATCCTGGGCCTCTATCCGCCGACCGATCAACAGGCCAGGGACGATTTTGCCGCCTGGCGCAAGGCAAAAGGGCGCTAGGCGAGCGCGGCCCACTCCGGCCCGCATTCCGCGGTGATGACCAGCGGCCCTTGCGCCGTCTGCAACTCCAGCCGCTGCGCATGCAGCCACAGGCGCGCGACACCCAACCGCTGCGCGACTGCGCGGTTGTGCGCACCCTTGCCATGCGTCGCGTCGCCCACCAGCGGATGCGCGATGTGCTTGAAGTGGCGGCGGATCTGGTGGCGCCGGCCCGTCAGCGGCTCCGCGGCGACCAGCGCATAGCGGCTGGTCGCGTGGCGCAGGTCGACGCTGAAAGGCCACTCGAAGCAGGCGAGTCGCTCGAAATGCGTCACCGCTTCCAGCCGCGGCTGTCCCGTCGACGGCAGTTCCGGGTCGCGTGCCAGCGGCTGGTCGATCACGCCGCGTTCCCCGGGCCAGCCACGCACCAGCGCCAGGTAGCGTTTGCGCACGCGGCCCTGCGCGAACGCGAGCCCCCACTCGCGTGCCGAGTCCGCATGGCGGGCGAAAAGCAGCACGCCGCTCGTGCCCTTGTCCAGGCGATGCACCGGAGCGACCGGCTCGCCCAGTTGCGCCCGCAACAATTCCACGGCATTGATGCTTTCATGCGCATCGAGCGCACTGGCATGCACGAGGAGGCCGGACGGCTTGTCGATCGCGACCAGACTGTTGTCACAGTACAGCACGCGCAGCGAAATACGTGATTTTTCCGTAGGCATCGGTAGGATGATTCCCACAGGAACGGTGGAGAAGTCTGTGGAAAAGCTGGTGGGCATCTACGCAAGGCCGCGCCAATGCTTGCTTCCGTTACGGTGACCATTCTGCAGGCAGAGCCCACCCGAACCGCGCGATTTTTCCTCGGCGAGAGCGATCAAGGACCCATGAGCAGCGACAGCCGCCCTTCGAATGCACGTTTCGCCCGGGGGCTGGCCCGGGCCTTCGCCGGCGCCATCCTGTTCGTGCTGCCCCTGCTCATGACGATGGAGATGTGGTGGCTGGGGTTCGGCATGCCGGGCTGGAAGCTGGTGCTGTTGCTGGTCCTGTTCTTCCCTTTCCTGGTCGTCCTGTCCTGGCATTCCGGGTTCGAGCCGACGTTCAGCTGGCGCGACGACGTGGTCGACGCGCTGGTTGCGTACGCCGTCGGCTTCTTCGCATCGGCGCTGGTGTTGGGTCTCCTCGGCGAACTGCAGTCCGGCATGTCGATGCGCGAGATGGTGGGCAAGGTGTCGCTGCAGGCCGTGCCGGCCAGCATCGGCGCATTGCTGTCGCAAAGCCAGCTCGGCGAGCGCGACGACGCGCAGGCCACGCGAGGCGGCGTGGCGACTTACTGGAGCGAATTGTTCATCATGCTGGTCGGGGCCCTGTTCCTGGCGTTCAACCTGGCGCCGACGGAGGAGATGGTGCAGATCGCGGTGAAGCTGTCGGACCTGGCCACCTGCGGCCTGATCCTGGCTTCACTAATCCTCATGCACGTTTTCGTCTACGGCGCGGCTTTCCGCGGCCGGCCGGACGACCACCGCAATGCCTCGCGCCTGAGCGTGTTGCTTCGGTTCGGCGTCGTGGGCTACTCCCTGGCCTTCCTGGTCAGCGCATACATGCTGTGGACCTTCGGGCGTCTTGACGGCCTCGCGCTCGCGCCGGCGCTGCAAGTCATCGCCGTGCTCGCTTTCCCTGCGGCCATCGGTGCGGCCGCTGCGCGCCTCATACTGTGACCATGACGCCTGCGGGAAAAGACGACCGACGCCGGGGAGACGGCGAAGCAGCAGGGGAGCCGCCGCCGCCGCTGGCCGAATGGTTCGTGGCAGCCATCGGGCTGGTCGTCCTGCTGACCAGCGTCGGTTACCTGCTGTATGACGGCAACGGGCAATCGCAGCCGCCCGCACCCGCCATCCGCATGCTGGACATCCAACCGCAGCAGGGGCGCTTCCTGGTGCGGGTCCAGGCGGTGAACGAGAGCCGCACCACGGCCGCTGCGGTGCGGGTGGAAGGAACGCTCAAGCGCGGCAATGAACTGGTGGAACGCAGCGAGCTGGAGTTCGACTTCCTGCCCGGCCGGTCCACCCGCGAAGGCGGCATGTTCTTCACGGCGGACCCGCGCGGACTGCAACTGGAACTGGCGGCGCGAAGTTACCGGGCGCCCTAGGAAGCCCTAGCGCGCTGCCTGTGCGATCCGCACCAGTTCGGCCAGGTTGCGCGCGCCCAGCTTGGTCATGACGCGCGACTTGTGGACTTCCACGGTGCGCGGGCTGATCCCCAGTCGTTCGCCGATCGACCCGTTGTCGAGTCCATCGACCACCAGCGCCATCACCTGCCGTTCGCGCGGTGACAGCGTGGTCGCCACCGGCCGCGTGCCGATCGCGGAACGGGTCTCCGGCAGTCCGCTCATGGCGGCATCGACCGACGCGAGCAGCTGGTCGTGGTCGAAGGGCTTCTCCAGGAAGTCGACGGCCTGGAACTTGAATGCCTGCCGCGCCGTGGCGATGTCCGCATGCGCCGTGATCATGATCATCGGCAGCCGCGCGGGGTGGCTCGCCAGGGCCTCCTGCATCTCGAGCCCGGACAGCCCCGGCATGCGGATGTCGGCCAGCACCACCCCGCGCCATCCCGGCTGGATGGCGCGCAGGAAATCTTCGGCGCAGGCAAAGACCGCCGTCGCATGGCCATGAAGGCTGAACAGCAGGCTGATCGAATCGCGGACAGCCGGGTCGTCATCGACGATGAAGACGGTTTTCCGGTGTACTTCACTCGTCATGGGCTTCTCCGGTGCCGCTGGGGAGGGTGAAGCGGAAGGTCCCCCCGGCGCCGGCCTCGCCCCACAGGCGGCCGCCATGCGCCTCCACGATGGCCCGGCTGATCGACAGGCCGACCCCCATTCCGCCGGGCTTGGAGGAGGCGGGCGCATCGAACACCGAGCGGGCCCGATCGGCGCTCAGTCCGCTGCCGCTGTCCACCACCGACACGAGCACCGCGTCGTCCTGCAGCGCGGCGCTCACGACGACGGAGGGCGTGACGTCGTCGGCACCCGAGCGCTCCGCGGCGGCCTCGATGGCGTTGGCGACCAGGTTGCGCAACACCACGGCAATCTGCACGCGATCGATCCACACGGGCGGCAGCTCCGGCATGTCGCCCAGGTCCAGGCGAACCCGCAATTCCTCGGCGCGCCGCGCCTGGGACGTGACCGCTTCCTCCAGCGCTCCCCGCAGGTCGCTGGCCTGCAGCTCGGTCGAGCGTTCGCGAAAGAAGCGGCGCAACCGGTTGACGATTTCTCCGGCCCTGGCCGCCTCGCCGGCCAGCTTGTCGGTCACGTCCAGGATCGCGCGCGCCGCGGGATCGGTCTCGGGCAGCCGCCGCGCCAGCATCTGCGAAGCGCGCGCGTAGGTCGACAGGGCAGTCAGCGGCTGGTTGAGCTCGTGCGCCAGGGCCGCGGCCATGTCGCCGGCCGCGGCGAGTCGCAGCGACGACCGCAGCGCCGCTTCCGACGCCTGCCTCTCGTCGACGATGGCGCCGAGCAGGATGCCGGTGCAGGTGAGTGCCGCCATGAGGGCCTGGAGTTCGAACACGGTGGGCGGCTGGTACTGCCCGGTTTGCACCTCGACGATCAGCAAGGCCTGCACCAGCGCCGCCGACCACACCGCGCCGACCGCGCCCAGCCGCGTGGAGGCCCAGGCGACCGGCAGGAACAACACGTAGAACCACTTGAACTGGTCCTGGGGCACTTGCTCGAAGACGCCGACCACGGCGGCCGCGGTGACGATCGCGATCAGCCACCATTCGGGCAGACGCAGCATCGCGCCGGTTGCGGCGCGGTGCCTGGCGCTGGAGAGCACCACCAGGACGGGCAGGGTGACGACCAGCCCCACGCCATCCCCGATGGCGCCGCGATGAATCACCGCGGCCACCTGCGACAGGGGCACGATGTCCATCACCCAGAGCGCGGCAGCGCGCAGCGACGCCGACGTGAGCGACCCCAGCGCAGCGATGGCCAGGAAGAGGACGGCCGCGCGGCGCCCGATCGCGGCCTGTCCGCCCGGCCACCGCCGCAGCGCGGCTGCGGTGATGGCATAGCCGATGCTCAATGCGGCGGTGGACACCAGCAGCGTCGCATGCGGCATCCGTTGCGCGCCGATGAACGCCTCCTCGATGACCACGGCTGCCCAGACGACCGGCCAGCTGCGCGGGTGGACCACCAGCAGGCCGACGGCCAGCGCCGAATGCGGGTTCCATGGCGTGATGTTCAGGTTGACCATGGGGTAGTCACGGCTGACCCACGCCAGGGCCAGGTAACCCAGCAGGAACAGCGCGCTACGCGACAACGCATCCGTCGGCGCATGGGCCGTACGCGGAGTCGCGGGATGGGGCGGCACGGCGGACATTGCCGCCATTTTGGGTCAGCGGGCGGCCGGCCGGGCGCGCGCGCCCGGTCGCGTTGCGTGCGCTCGACGCGGCGGCGCGGCGGCGGGCGGGGGGCCGGCCAGGCGCTGGAACAGCGGCAGGACGGCGTCCGCCATGTCGAACTCCTCCTCGATGCGATGGCGCGCGGCGGCTGCCAGCTGCGCGCGCAGCGCCGGGTCGTTGCCCAGCGCGCACATGCGCTCGGCAAGCTGGGCCCAGTCGCCTGCGGTGAACAGCAGTCCGCTTTCGCCGGGCCGGACCAGTTCCGGGATGCCCGCCACGTCCGGCGCCACGACGGGAACGCCCAGCGCCATGGCCTCCATCAGGACCACGGGAAGGCCTTCCATGAACGACGCGAGCACGAGCACATCGGAGCGGCCGATTTCCTCGAGTGCGCGGCCTTCGGGCTGCCGGCCGAGCAGCTTGACGTGCGGCCCCATGCCGACGGCGACCACGCGCGCCATCACCGCGGCGCGGTCCGGGCCGTCGCCGAGCAGCACCAGTTCCGCGTCGAGGCCGCGGCTGCGCGCCATGGCGAACGCATCGATCAGCCCCAATTGGCCCTTCTCCGGCGCCAGGCGGCCGACGCAGATGATCCGGATCGGTCCGCCTCCAGACGCATCACGCGGCTGGCGTGGTGGCAGCTTGTCCAGCTCGACGCCGCACCGCACGACCAAAAGCTTGTTCCATTGCGCGGGGTGTGACAGCCGCATCGCCTGCGCGACACCGTACTGGGTGGCGCACGCCACGAACGTGCTCTCGCGGATCTTGTCGCCCAGCAGCGGACCGGCCGGAAACTCGAAGTCGCACAGGCCATGCAGCGTGAGACTCAGCCGGATGCCCAGATAGCGGGTGGCCACCAGCGCGGCATGCGCGGCGGCATTGGCGAAGTGGTTGTGAAGGTGACCCACGCCGCGCCGGTGCAGATGCTCGGCCAGCAGCATGCCTTCCAGGAAGTAGAACAGGGCATAGAGCAGGGCGCGCACGCCGCGGTTGCGATGCCGCAGCGAGAAGGTGAGCGCCGCGCTGTACGCGAGCGGCGCGCGCAGGAACATGCGCAGGTTGTTGCCCAGCACGGTGAAGGCGCCGGCCGGCAGCAGGTACGTCGTCTCGGCGCAGTCGGCGCGGTCGACGTCGCTCATGACTTCCTCGGGACGGGGCGGCCGCACGCTGAAGACATCGATCTGCATGCCGCGCTTGCGCAGCGCCGCGATCTCGCGCCGCACGAAGGTGTGCGAAGGCGCGGGGTACTGGCTGACGAGGTAGGCGATCTTCACGAAACTCATGGCCTCGGTTGCAGGGGGCTCAACCGGAAGGCGAGCCGGGATTCGGACAGCACGCCCTTGCGCGTGCGCGTGGTGGCGCCCTGCATGTCGCAGCGCGAGAGCTGGTAGCGGTTGGCGCCGGGCTCGTTCGGCCCCCAGCGCGTGCCAAGCGCCCGGGCGTACCCGGCATCCTGGACGGCCTGCACGACGCGTGCGTCGGCGTCGCCGTTGGGATAGCAGAACGTCTCGACCCTGGAGCCGAGCTTCGCTTCCAGCACGCGGCGCGACTCCGCGACTTCGTAGGCGAGGCCAGCGTCGTCCAGCTGGGGCAGCAGCTGGTGGGTCATGGAGTGGCTGCCGACCTCATGGCCCCGCGCGGCCATGGCGCGCAGCTGCTCCCAGGTCATCATGCCGTCCCACGCCGGCCGCGCGTTGCCGCCGGCGGCACGTTCCGTCGCGTCGACGAAAGCGTCCCGCTCGGCCGGGGTGAGGCCCTTGGCGCGCTCGACGAGGCCTTGCACCGTGGCCGCGACATCGGCCAAGTCCGGCGCGCCAAGCCGCGCGAGTGCGCGCGCAGCCGCGGCCCGGTCGGTGCGCAGCAGCCGCGCAGCGGCGTAGCCCAGCCGGTCGTGCCACAGGGTCTCGTTGTCCTCCACGGCCTGCACCGGCACGAAGAAGGATGCGCGCACGCCGAAGCGTTCGAGCACCGGCACCGCGTGCAGCGCGTTGTCGCGCTGCCCGTCGTCGAAGGTGATGGCGAGGAAGGGCCGCGCCGGGCGCTCGCCGGCGTCCCAGCGGCGTGCCGCGCCGGCGAACGTGTCCACCGTGTAGTGTTCGGCGAAATAGCCCACGAACCAGGTGAAGTCCGCCACGCTGACCGCGATGGCGGCGAGCGGGTACTCGCGCAGTTGCGCCGGCGGCAGCACCCGGTGGAAGGTGACGACGTTGAGGCGGTGCGCGCCCCGGTCGGCCCGGGTCAGCCCGATCGTGTAGAGCAGGTCTCCGGCGAGGTCGCGTACCGTGGGGCGAAGCAGCTTGAGCATGACGAAGCGCATCTTCGCGCGCGCGCGAGCTTGTCGCAGGCCAGCGCGGGAAGGCCCGTACGGGCCGACCCGCGTCAGCCGCAGTCCGACAGGCCTGGCCGGTAAGGTGGTTGCCATGTCAAAGCAGGTGCCCCGCATCCTCCTGACCGGCGGAGCCGGGTATATCGGCAGCCACACGTTCGTGAAGCTGAGGCAAGCCGGCATCGAGCCGGTCATCCTCGACAACTTCGCCAACAGCCATCCTGCCGTGATCGAGCGCCTCGCGCGCATCACCGGTGCGCCGGTCTGCCTGGAACGCGGCGATGTCCTCGACCGGGCGTTCGTCGAGGACGTCCTTCGCCGGCATGCGCCTGCCGGCGTCATCCACCTGGCCGGCGACAAGGCCGTGGGTGAGAGCGTCGCCCACCCGCTGAAGTACTTTCGCGGCAACATCGCCGGCGCCATCAGCTTGCTCGAAGCGATGGAAGCGGTGTATCTCCCCGTGGGGCCGCTGGGGCCGCCCACGCTCGTGTTCTCGAGTACCGCCACCGTCTACGGCGACGCCGGCACGGGTCCGATCGCCGAGGATTTCCCGCGCAGACACAGCAACCCGTACGGCCACACGAAGCTCGTGATCGAGGACATGCTCGAGGCCGTGCAGGCGGCGCGGCCCGAATGGCGCATCGGCGTCCTGCGGTACTTCAACCCGGTGGGCGCGCATCCGAGCGCGCTGATCGGCGAAGACCCCACGGGCACGCCCAACAACCTGATGCCGTACCTCACGCAGGTGGCGATCGGGCGCCGATCGCACCTGCGGATCTTCGGCGGCGACTACCCGACGCCCGACGGAACGGGAGTGCGGGACTACATCCACATCGAGGACCTCGCCGACGGCCACGTGGCTGCGTTGCGCACGCTGCAACGAACCGGGGAGAGCTTCACCGTCAACCTGGGCACCGGCCGCGGCTACAGCGTGCTGGAGGTCGTGAACGCCTTCGTCGATGCGACCGGCTGTCCCGTTCCCTACCGGATCGTCGAGCGCCGGCCGGGCGACGTGGCGCAGTGCTATGCCGACCCGTCACGCGCCATGCAGCTCCTCGGCTGGGAAGCGAAGCGCACCCTGGAGCAGATGTGCGCGGATGCGTGGCGCTGGCAGTCGCGGAACCCGCAGGGCTATGCCTCCGGCATGGCCTCGGCGGCGTCGTCCCAGGCGACCGAGAAGGAAAACGGGCTGCTGGTGATTGGCTAGCAGCCCGTGGGTGTCGTGGTGCCGGAGAGAGGAATCGAACCCCCGACCTTCGCATTACGAATGCGCTGCTCTACCAACTGAGCTACTCCGGCGAGCTGACGATTATAGCGAAGGCGCGATCCGTCCCCGCGCACGGGGACCCACGCGCGTGGCTACGGGTGATACCCCGTCACCCGCTCCACCTCGTTCTTCGAGCCGAGGATGACCGAGACGCGTTGGTGCAGTTTCTTCGGCTGGATGTCCAGGATGCGCTGCTTGCCGTCGGTGGCCGTGCCGCCCGCCTGTTCCACCAGCCATCCCATCGGGTTGGCTTCGTACATCAGGCGCAGCTTGCCCGGCTTGTCCGGCTCGCGCTTGTCCCAGGGATACAGGAAGACGCCGCCACGGGTGAGGATGCGGTGCACGTCGGCCACCATCGAGGCCACCCACCGCATGTTGAAGTCCTTGCCGCGCGGGCCCTGCTTGCCCGCCAGGCATTCGTCGATGTAGCGCTTGACCGGCGCGTCCCAGTGCCGCATGTTGGACATGTTGATGGCGAATTCCTTCGTGTCCTCGGGGATGCGCACGTCCTCCTGGGTCAGGATGAACGAGCCCTGTTCGCGGTCCAGCGTGAACATCGCCACGCCGTCACCCACCGTCAGCACCAGCGTGGTCTGCGGTCCGTAGATGCAATAGCCCGCGGCCACCTGCTGGTGCCCGCATTGCAGGAAGTCCTGCTCGCTGACGCCCGCGCCTTCCGGCTTCTTGAGCACGCTGAAGATGGTGCCGATGCTGACGTTGACGTCGATGTTGGACGATCCGTCCAGCGGGTCGAACATCAGCAGGTATTCGCCCTGTGGGTAGCGGTTGGGCACCACGTAGATGCCTTCCATTTCCTCGCTGGCCATCGCCGCGAGGTGGCCGCCCCATTCGTTGGCGTCGATCAGAACTTCGTTGGCGATGATGTCCAGCTTCTTCTGGATCTCGCCCTGCACGTTGTCGGTGCCGGCGGAGCCGAGCACGTCGCCGAGCGCGCCCTTGGTCACGGCGTGGCTGATGCTCTTGCAGGCCCGCGCGACCACTTCGAGCAGCAGGCGCAGGTCGGACGGGATGCGGTCGTGGACGCGTTGCTTCTCGACGAGGTAGCGGGTCAGGGAGATTCTGGCGCTCATGGGCGGTGCTCGAAAGGAAAAGAGGT
This sequence comes from Ramlibacter sp. PS3R-8, assembly GCF_037572435.1. Lineage (NCBI taxonomy): Bacteria > Pseudomonadati > Pseudomonadota > Betaproteobacteria > Burkholderiales > Comamonadaceae > Ramlibacter > Ramlibacter sp. PS3R-8. Next base: position 644,053 of record NZ_JBBHGT010000002.1, on the reverse strand, counting down.
TTGCACGGTCAGCGAAGTTCGAACGCGGGCAGCCGGCAGTTCACGGCCACGTTCTTCAGCGTGGCATAGACGGGCATGCCGTTCCTGAATTCCGGGGCGTCCTCGCCCTGGATCAGGGGGCGCAGGTAGCGCTTGCATGCGTCCGTGATGCCGAAGCCGTCCTCGGTGATGAACTCGCGCGGCATGAACTTCTCGACGTTCGCAACGGCGGACAAGGGGGCCATGCCGATGCGATAGCTGTAGGGCGAGTCGCTGACGCGCTCGATGGTCGGCATGACGGCGTTGTGGCCGTCCATCGCCAGCTTCACTGCCGCCGCCCCCACCTCGTACGCCTGCTGCACGTCGGTCTGCGACGCGATGTGGCGTGCAGCGCGCTGCAGGTAGTCCGCCACGGCCCAATGGAACTTGTGGCCCAGCGCGCGCTTCAGGATGCCGGCCACCACCGGCGCCGCGCCGCCGAGTTGCGCGTGGCCGAAAGCGTCCTTGCTGCCTTGTTCGGCGAGGAAGGTGCCATCCGGATGGTGGCACCCCTCGGAGACGATCACCGTGCAGTAGCCGTGCTGCTGCACCAGCGCCTGCACGCGCGCGGTGAACTTCGGCTCGTCGAAAGGGATTTCCGGGAACAGCACGACCACCGGGATGCCTTCGTCCTCGATCAGGCCGCCGGCCGCCGCTATCCAGCCTGCGTGCCGGCCCATCACCTCCAGCACGAAGATCTTGGTGGAGGTGCGCGCCATGGAGCGCACGTCGAACGCGGCCTCCAGCGCGGACACGGCCACGTACTTGGCAACGGAGCCGAAGCCGGGGCAGCAATCGGTGATCGGCAGGTCGTTGTCGACCGTCTTCGGGACGTGGATGGCCTGGATCGGGTAGCCCATGCTCTCCGACAGCTGGCTCACCTTGAAGCAGGTGTCGGCGGAGTCGCCGCCGCCGTTGTAGAAGAAGTAGCCGATGTCGTGCGCCTGGAACACCGCGATCAGGCGTTCGTATTCACGGCGGTTGGCCTCCACCGACTTGAGCTTGTAGCGGCAGGACCCGAACGCGCCGGAAGGCGTGGAGCGCAGCAGCGCGATCGACGCGGCGCTTTCCTGGCTGGTGTCGATCAGCTCCTCGGTGAGCGCACCGATGATTCCGTTTCGCGCGGCGAAGACCGTGCCGATCCTGCCGGGGTTCGCGCGCGCCGTCTCGATCACGCCGCAGGCGCTGGCATTGATCACGGCGGTGACACCGCCCGACTGGGCGTACAAGGCGTTCTTCGGGATGGCCATGGCTGCCTCACTCCGCCAATGCGCGCGAAACCACTTCGCGCACGTCGTTGCTCAGGTCCGGCTTCGCGGCCACGCGGGCGATGGCTTCGCGCGCCGCGCTGCGCAGGGGCTCCGCCAGTTTCTTCCAGCGGTCCAGGGCGCGTGCCAGGCGCGCCGCCACCTGCGGGTTGATGGCGTCGAGTTCGACGACGCGCTCGCTCCAGAACACATAGCCGGCGGCATCGCTGCGGTGGAAGCCGCCCGGGTTGGCGGAGCAGTAGCTGAAGATCACGCTGCGGGCGCGGTTCGGGTTGCGGATGTTGAAGTCCCGATGGTTCATCAGCTGCTTCACGGCAGGCAGCACGTTGCCACCGCGGTCGGGCGCGCCGGACTGCAGGGCAAACCACTTGTCCAGCACCAGCGCCTCATCCTTGAACAGGGCATGGAAGCGCTGCAGGGCCGGCGCGGCGAGTTCGTGGCCCGAACTCACCAGGGCGGCCAGGGCGTTGAAGCGGTCCGTCATGTTGGACGCATCCTTGAAGCGCTGGTAGGCCTTGCCGGGCCACACCGCATCGCCGGTGGCGCGCGCGGCCAGGCACAGGTGCGTGAGCGCCATGCCCGCCAGCGCGCGGCGGCCGCTGGACACCGGGTCCGGCGAATAGGCGCCACTCTCGGCATTGGTGGTGTACGCCCACTCCCAATCGGCGAACAGCGCATGCGCGAGCTGCTCGCGCATGGCTTCACGCACCGCGTGGATGCGCTGCGGATCCACCTCGTCCAGCTGCTCGGCGATGTAGGTCTCGGACGGCAGCGTCAGCACCAGGTCCTTGAAGGCGGAATCCAGTTGCGGGTTGCGCAGCACCGTGCGCATCGCCTCCACGAATGGCGCATCCAGCTGCACCGCGGTGCCGCTGCGGATGAAGGTCAGCGCGCGGCCGGTGGCCAGCCGCTGCCCGGCCTCCCAGCGATTGAACGGATCGGAGTCGTGCGCCAGCAGCGCCAGCAGCTGCTGGTCGCTGTACTCGTATTCCAGGATCACCGGCGCGCTGAAGCCGCGCAGCAGCGAGGGCACGGGCTCCGCGGTGTAGCCGGGGAAAGTGAGTGTCTCGCTTTGCTGCGCCAGCACGTGCATCCCGCTGGTGAGTTCGCGCCCTTGCGCGTCCAGCAGCCCCAGGGCCACCGGGATCACGAAGGGCTGCTTGTCGTGCTGGCCCGGCGTCGGCGCGCAGCTTTGCGTGAGCGTCAGCGAGTAGATGCCCGAAGCGCCGTCGTAATGGCTGGTGACCTTCAGGCGGGGCGTGCCCGCCTGGCTGTACCAGCGCTTGAACAGGTCCAGGCGTTGCGCCAGCTGCGACTCCGGGTTGGCATCGGCGATGGCGTGCGCGAAGTCCTCGCAGGTGACAGCGTGGCCGTCATGCCGCTCGAAGTACAGCGACAGGCCCTTGGCAAAGCCTTCGCGCCCGACCAGCGTCTGCATCATCCGGACGACCTCGGCGCCTTTTTCGTACACCGTGACGGTGTAGAAATTGTTGATCTCCAGGTACTGGTCGGGCCGCACCGGGTGCGCCATCGGGCCGGCGTCCTCGGGGAACTGCGCCGTGCGCAGCACCCGGACGTCCTCGATGCGCTTGACGGCGCGCGCGGACGCATCGCCGGCGAGGTCCTGGCTGAATTCCTGGTCGCGAAAGACGGTCAGGCCTTCCTTGAGCGAGAGCTGGAACCAGTCGCGGCAGGTGACGCGATTGCCCGTCCAGTTGTGGAAATACTCGTGGCCGACCACCGACTCGATGTTGGCGTAGTCGGTGTCCGTGGCGGTGCCCTGGCTGGCGAGAACGTACTTCGTGTTGAAGATGTTCAGGCCCTTGTTCTCCATCGCGCCCATGTTGAAGTCGCTGGTGGCGACGATCATGAAACGCTCCAGGTCGAGGGGCAGGCCGAAGCGCGCCTCGTCCCAGGCCACCGAAGCCATCAGCGAGTTCATCGCATGCTCGGTCTTGTCCAGGTCGCCGGGCCGCACGTAGACCTCCAGCAGGTGCTCGCGGCCGTTGCGCGCGGTGATGCGCTGCTGCCGGCACACCAGCCGGCCCGCCACCAGGGCGAACAGGTACGAAGGCTTGCGGAACGGATCCACCCACTTGGCGAAGTGGCGGCCGTCCTCCAGCGCGCCCTGGTCCACCAGGTTGCCGTTGGACAGCAGCACCGGGTATTTCTTGCGGTCGGCGCGCAGCGTGACGGTGTAGCTGGCCATCACGTCCGGCCGGTCCAGGAAGTAGGTGATGCGGCGGAATCCCTCGGCCTCGCACTGCGTGAAGAACGAATCGTTGCTGACGTACAGGCCCATCAGCTTGGTGTTCCTGGCAGGCGCGCAGGTGGTGAAGATCTCCAGCTCGAACGGCTCGTTGCCCTGCGGCAGGTTCTCCAGCACCAGCTGGCCGTCTTCCATCTTGAACGACGTGCCCTGGCCACCCACCAGCACGCGCGACAGGTTCAGATCCTCCCCGTCCAGGCGCAGCGGCTGCGGCGTCACGTCCGGGTTGCGGCGCAAGCGCATCTTGTTCAGCACCCGGGTCTTGCCCGGATCCAGGTCGAAACACAGTTCGACGGTGTCGATCCAGAAGGCGGGCGGCTGGTAGTCCGCGCGGTGGATCACCTTGGATTGTCCTTCACGCATGGAGGCTCTCCAGAAAATTCGATGTCATGAGTTCCTCGTAATCGCGGACCTGGGCGACCACGTGGGGCCCCGCCAGTTCGTCCGCCTCGTGGGTGCTGCAGATGGCGACGGCGCGCATGCCCGCGCGCCTGGCCGCCTCGATGCCGAACGGCGCGTCCTCGAACACGATGCATTGCGCCGGCGCGATGCCTACGCGCCGGGCCGCTTCCAGGAACAGGTCGGGCTGCGGCTTGCCGGCGATGCCTTCGTCGCCGCCGACGATGGCATCGGGGGCGCGCGCCAGCAACAGGCGCTGCAGGACGAAGGCGATGTTGTGCTTGTCGCCTGCCGTGGCGACCGCCAGCTTGAGGCCGCGCGCCTGCGCCAGACCGGCGAACTTGCGAAAGCCGGCGACCTCGCGGAAGTCCCGCCCGAAGAAGTCGCGGTACACGGCTTCCTTCTCGTTGATCAGTTCCACCGCGCGCTCGTCGGGAATGTCCTCGCCCATCAGGATGCGGATGCATTCCACGCCGGTGCGCCCGGTGGTCTTCTTCAGCACTTCGTCGATGCCCATGGCGATGTGGTGGTGCCGCGTAAAGACCTCCCAGCTGCGCGCGTGCGCGGGCATCGAGTCCACCATGGTGCCGTCCATGTCCAGGATCAGGGCGCGGGTGGCCATCAGACGCCCTGCTTCAGGGAGGCTTCGATGAAAGCGTCGAGGTCGCCGTCCAGCACCTTCTGCGTGGCCGAGATCTCGACGCCGGTGCGCAAGTCCTTGATGCGGCTGTTGTCCAGCACGTAGCTGCGGATCTGGTGGCCCCAGCCGACGTCGGTCTTGTTGTCTTCCAGCTTCTGCTGCGCTTCCTGGCGCTTGCGCATCTCGTGGTCGTACAGGCGCGAACGCAAGCGCTTCCAGGCCACGTCACGGTTGCTGTGCTGGCTGCGGCTGTCCTGGCACTGCACCACGATGTTGGTCGGGATGTGCGTCAGGCGCACCGCCGAATCGGTCTTGTTGATGTGCTGCCCGCCGGCGCCGGACGCGCGGTAGGTGTCCACGCGCACGTCGGCCGGGTTGATGTCGATCTCGATCGAGTCGTCGATCTCCGGATAGACGAACACGCTGGCAAAGCTGGTGTGGCGGCCGCCCGAGGAGTCGAAAGGCGACTTGCGCACCAGCCGGTGCACGCCGGTTTCGGTGCGCAGCAGGCCGAAGGCGTAGTCGCCCTCGATCTTGATCGTGGCGCCCTTGATGCCGGCGGTGTCGCCGGGCGTCTCGTCTTCCACGGTGGTCTTGAAGCCCTTGCGCTCGGCGTACTTCAGGTACTGCCGCATCAGCATGCTGGCCCAGTCGCACGCTTCCGTGCCCCCGGCGCCGGCCTGCAGGTCCAGGAAGCAGTTGTTCGGGTCCGCCGGCTGGTTGAACATGCGGCGGAACTCGAGCTTCTCGACGATCGCGGCCAGCTTGGCCGCATCGGCCTCGATGCTGGCAAGGCCGGCCTCGTCGCCTTCTTCCTTGCTCATCTCGAACAGTTCGAGGTTGTCGGCCAGGTCGCTCTGCAGGCTGGACAGCGTGACGACGATGTCGTCGAGCTGCTTCTTTTCCCGGCCCAGCTCCTGCGCCTTCTTGGGATCGTTCCAGACCGTGGGGTCTTCCAGCGAGGCGACGACGGTCCTCAGGCGCTCCGACTTGGCATCGAAGTCAAAGATACCCCCGGAGATCCTGCGTGCGCGCCCGCAGGTCCGTAAGGGTGGTGCCGATCAGGTTGATGCGTTCCGCGTCCATGTTCTTGTCCTTCAGTTCATCGGGCCCCGGAACAGCCGGGGCCGAACCGGCCATTTTGTCACGCCCACTAGGTGGGCAGTGGCAGGGACAGGATGAACTCCGCGCCATCGCCCGGCGCGCTGCGAACTTCCAGCCGGCCCTGGTGGGCCTGTGCGATCTGCCGCGCGATGTACAGGCCCAGGCCCAGGCCGGCGATCTGCGAGACGCCGTCGGTGCGTTCGAACTGTTCGAAGATGCGCTCCTGGTCGGCCTGGGCGATGCCCATGCCCTGGTCCCGCACCGAAACGAAGGCCTCGGACTCGTGCTCGCGCGTGCCGACGGTGACCGCGACCGGCTTGCCCTGTCCATAGCGCAGGGCATTGGTCAGCAGGTTGGTGATCACCTGCTCCACGCGGAATTCGTCGCCCACCATCGGCAGCGCCTGCGGCGCCGCCAGGGTCAGCGACACGCCCGAGCCCTCCGCCTGCGCCTGGATCGCTTCCACCACCGCCCGTGCCGAAGCGGCAAGGTCGAAGGAGCCGGGCACGATCGCGAGATGGCCGGTGCGGGCGCGCGAGACGTCCAGCATGTCGTCGAGCAGCCGCACCATGCTGCGGATCTGGCGCTCGTCGCGCTCCACCATCTTGAGCATCGCCTGCGGATCGGGCGGCCGCGCGCCCGCCAGCATCTTGCGGCGCAACTGCGCCTGCAGGTACACCGAGTTCAGCGGGTTGCGCAGTTCGTGCGCGATCAGCGACATGAAGTCGTCCCGCATGTTCACCGCGCGCTGCAGTTCCGCCTGGGCCGCCTGCAGCTCCTGCCGCTGCCGGAACAGGTCCACGAAGACGTTCACCTTGCTGCGCACCGCGTGCGGGTCCAGCGGCTTGTAGAGGAAGTCCACCGCCCCCGATTCGTAGCCCTGGAAGGCGTAGTTCATGTCGCGCCCGGCGGCGCTGACGAACACGATGGGGATGGTGCGCGTGCGCTCGGTGCCGCGCATCAGCTCGGCCAGCTCGAAGCCGTTCATGGACGGCATCTGGACGTCCAGGATGGCCAGGCCAAAGGCATGCTCCAGCATCAGCGACAGGGCCTCGTCGCCGGACCGGGCGGTGAAAATGCGGCGGCCCGGCTGGCGGATCAGCGCCTCCAGCGCGAGCAGGTTTTCCTGCAGGTCGTCGACCAGCAGGACGTTGACGGCCAGGGGTTGGGAACTCATCGTTGGACCACAGTGTGCAGCAGGCCGCGCAATCCCGACAGGGGCAGCACGAATTCGGGCGCGGCCAGCCGGATGGCAGCGTCCGGCATGGCGGCATGTGCGGCCTCCGCCGGGTCCTGCACGGCGGTCAGGCCGCCGCAGGCCTTGATGGCCGCCAGGCCGCGCCCGCCGTCCTCGTTGGCGCCGGTGAGCACCATGCCGAGCAGGCGGTCGCCGTAGGCTTCGGCGCAGGACTCGAACAGCACGTCGATCGAGGGGCGGGAGAACAGCACCGGGGGGTCGCAGCTCAGGGAGAAGGTGCGGTCCGCCTCCACCAGCAGGTGGTAGCCCGGGGGCGCGAGATAGACGGTGCCGGGCTGCACCGGCGCATGGGGCTGTGCCTCCTGCACCGGCAGCCCGGTGCGGTTGCCGAACACCTGCGCCAGCCGGCTTTCGTGCTGCTCCGGCAGGTGCAGTACCAGCACGATGGCGGCCGACGCGGGTGGCGCCAGGCCCTGCAGCAGGGCGAACAGGGCATCGATGCCGCCCGCCGATGCACCGATCGCCACGGCGTCCGCGTCGAAGGCGAAGCCATCCGGAAGCTGCCTGTTCATCCGGCCTCCGGCAGGCGGCGGTACAGGCGGTCGGGGCGGCTGACCGGCTCGAAGCGGTCGGCATAGGCGGAGAAGTCGAGCGTCTCCCTGGACCCCAGGCCGAGGAAGCCGCGGTGCATGAGCGACTCGTGGAACAGGCCGAGCGCGCGGTCCTGCAGGTTGCGGTTGAAGTAGATCAGCACGTTGCGGCACGAAACCAGTTGCGTTTCCGAAAAGACGGCGTCGGTCGCCAGGCTGTGGTCGGCGAAGGTGACGGCGTCGCGCAGGCGCTTGTCGAGCACCGCGCCGCCGTACGCAGCCGTGTAGTAGTCGCTGAAACTGCGCTGGCCGCCCGATGCCTGGTAGTTGCGCGTGAAGCCCTGTATCGCATCGAGCGCGAAGATGCCCTGCCGGGCCTTTTCGAGCGACGCGTGGTTGATGTCGGTGGCGTAGAGGATGGTGCGATCCAGCAGTCCTTCCTCGTGCAGCAGGATCGCCAGCGAGTAGGGCTCCTCGCCGGTGCTGCAGCCGGCCACCCAGATCTTCAGCGAGGCGTAGGTGCGCAGCACCGGGATCACGTGGCGCCGCAGCGCCAGAAAGTAGCCCGGGTCGCGGAACATCTCGCTGACCGGCACCGTGAGGTACTGCAGCAGCTGGGCGAACTCCTGCGGGTCGTGCAGCACGCGCTCCTGCAGCGCGGAGATGGACGCCACGCCCATGCGCTGCTGCGCCTGGGACATGCGCCGCTTCAGCGAGGCCTGCGCGTAGTCGCGGAAGTCGTGGCCGTAGCGCAGGTACACCGCCTGCACCAGCAGCCGGATTTCGATATCGGTCACCGACAGCGCCACGTCGCCCTCACGCAATGCGTTCGACCTTCGGCATCCACACGCGCAGCAGCGAGAACAGGCGCTCCAGCTCGATCGGCTTGGCCAGGTAGTCGTTGGCGCCGGCGGCCAGGCACTTCTCCTGGTCCTCCTTCATCGCCTTGGCCGTGATCGCGATGACCGGCAGCTTCTCCCAGCGCGCGTTCTTGCGGATCTCGCGGGTGGCGGTGAAGCCATCCATCTCCGGCATCATGATGTCCATCAGCACCAGGTCGATGCCGTCGGGGTTCTCCTCGAGCTTGCGCAGCGCCTCCACGCCATTGCGCGCGACTTCGACCGCCGCTCCCTTGTGCTCCAGCGCGCTGGTCAGCGCGAAGATGTTGCGCATGTCGTCGTCCACCACCAGGATGGTGCGCCCCTCGAAGGCCTTGTCGCGGCTGCGCGCGGTGCGCAGCATCTTCTGCCGCTCGGTGGAAAGCTGGGTTTCCACCTTGTGCAGGAACAGCGTCACCTCGTCGAGAAGCCGCTCGGGCGAGCGGGCGCCCTTGATGATGATCGAGCGCGAATAGCGCATCAGCTCCGCTTCCTCGTCGCGGGTGAGGTTGCGGCCGGTGTAGACGATCACCGGCGGGAACGACTTGCTCTCGCCGGCGGCCATGCGCTCCAGCAACTGCTGGCCCGTCATGTCCGGCAGCTTCAGGTCGATGACCATGCAGTCGAAGACGGACTCGTTCAGCGCGCGCAGCGCCTCGTCGCCCTGCGCGACCGCCACGATCTCGACGTCGCCGTCGCCGATGAGCGCCTTGACGCTTTCCTGCTGGCGCGGGTCGTCCTCCACCAGCAGCACGCGCTTGACCTTCTGGCTCAGCTTCTTCTCCAGGCGGGAGAACACCTCCTGCAACTGCTCGCGGGTGGCGGGCTTGCGCGCATAGCCGATGGCGCCCAGCTGCAGCGCCGGCTCCACCCGGTCTTCCCCGGACAGGATGTGCACCGGGACATGCCGGGTCCGCGGGTCGGCCTTGAGCTTCTCCAGCACCGCCAGGCCGGTTTCGTCGGGCAGCAGGATGTCGAGCAGCACCGCATCCGGCAGTTGCTGCATCACCAGCTCCGAGGCTTCGCGCGCCTCGTGCGCCACCAGGCAGCGGTAGCCCAGCTCGTGGGCCAGGTCGAACAGGATGGAGGCGAAGCGCGCGTCGTCTTCGACCACCAGGACCGTGCGGCGCGTGGCGTCCGGCACGTCGCGGTCGTCGGCAAACGCCGCGGCCCTGGCCCGGGCCGCAGGCGGCGGCGCGGGTGCGGCCGGTGGCGGGCTGCTGCGAGGCGGCGGCGTAGATGCCGTCTCGGGCGGCGCCATCGCCAGGGGGTCCTGCGCCAGCGCCGCGCGGTATTCCAGCGGCAGCGTCACGGTGAACGTGCTGCCCTGGCCCGGAGAACTTTCCACCGAGATATCGCCGCCCAGCAGGCGGGCCAGGTCGCGCGAGATCGACAGGCCCAGCCCGGTTCCGCCGTACTTGCGGCTGCTGGTGCCGTCGGCCTGGCGGAACGCCTCGAAGATCAGTTCATGCTGCGATGCGGGGATGCCGATGCCGCTGTCGCGCACTTCGAAGCAGACACGGTCGTCGCCCTGCCGCGCGACACGCAGCACCACGCTGCCGCGGTCGGTGAACTTGACCGCGTTGGCCAGCAGGTTGCGCAGCACCTGTTCCAGCCGCTGCCGGTCGGTGAACACCGAAGGCGGCAGGTCGCTCGCGATGTCCACTTGCAGCTGCAGCCCCTTGCGCTGCGCCAGCGGCTCGAACATCGACTTCAGGCCCTGGGTGACGGAGGCGAGCGGTGTCGTCTGGGGCCGCACCTCCAGCTTGCCGGCCTCCACCTTGGCGATGTCGAGGATGTCGTTGATCAGGTCGAGCAGGTCGTTGCCCGCGGTGTGGATGCTCTCCGCGAACTTGACCTGCTCCTCGTCGAGGTTGCCTTGCGTGTTGTCCGCCAGCAGCCTGGCCAGGATCAGCGAGCTGTTCAGCGGCGTGCGCAGCTCGTGCGACATGTTCGCCAGGAATTCGGATTTGTAGCGGCTGGCGCGCTGCAGTTCCTGTGCGCGCTCCTGCAGCGCGGCCTGCGCCTCGCGCAGCTGGTCGCGCTGCGCCTCCAGCCGGTCGGCCTGTTCGCCGAGCTGCACGTTGGTCTGTTCCAGCTCGGCCTGCTGGCTCTCCAGGTGCGCCTGCGATTCCTTCAGGGCGCGCGACTGTTCCTCGAGCTCCTCGTTGGCCGTGCGCAGTTCTTCCTGCTGCACCTGCAGCTCCTCGTTCAGCTGCTGGGTCTCCTCCAGCACGTCCTGCAGGCGCTTGCGATAACGAGCCGCTTCGATCGAAGCGCCCAGGATCGCGCCGAGATAGGTCACCAGCTCGCGGTCCCGGGCCTGCAGAGGCCGCAACAGGCCGATCTCCAGCACGCCGGCGAGCCGCCGCTCGTGTTCGATCGGCGCGATCAGCACGGCCGGCGCCGTCGTCTCGCCCAGCGCGGAGCTCACTTTCAGGTAGCCCGCCGGCACCGGGTCCAGCGCGATCTGCTTGCGCTGCGCCGCGCATTCGGCGATGAGCGTGCGGTCTTGCGCCACCTGCTCTCCCGCGCCCGCTGCGCCCGATGGCCATCCCCACGTCGCTGCGCGCACGAAGCCGGGCGGTTGCGCGACGTAGATCGCACCCACCGCCATGCCCAGGTATTGCGACAGGAATTCGAGGGCGGCATGGCCGGCGCCGGCCAGCTCCTGCTCCTTGCCGAGGCGCTCGGACAGCAGCGACTGGCCTTCGCGCAGCCAGGCTTGCGCCTGCAGCACTTCGCCTTGCCGCACCTGCTCGGCCAACGCCGTGCCGAACGACTCGGACAGCCGCGTGAGGTCCTGGCGTCCGCGCCATGCCAGCAGCCCGCCCGTTCCCAGCATGAACAAGACGAATGCGGCGGCGGTGATCACCGTGTTGCGGTTGACGGCCTCCAGGCGGTCCGCGCGGGCGCGTCGTTCCACCATGAAGAACTCGTCGAACAAGACGCGCACCCGGTCCTTGAGCTCGCGGCCCTGCGATGCACTGACCGGCACCTGGGGGTCCTTGCGCTTGGTGGTGATGCGGTCGCGTGCGTATTCGTCCCATGTCGTCTGCAGCCCCTGGATGCGCTCGAGCCGTTCAAGCTGCTCCGGCCGCTGCGCCATGTCGGTCTTCAGGCGCTGCATCTCCACGTCGCGCCGCTGCCTGGCTGCGTCGTGCTGCTGCAGGAAGCGCTCGTCCGCCCCCAGCAGGAAGCCGCGCACGCCGGACTCCATGTCCAGGTCCGCGCGCTGCGCGAGCGAAGCGCGCGAAAGCACTTCGTCGGACCGCTGGACCTGCCCCACCGCGTTGGCCAGGTAGGCCAGCAGGCCGATGAAGAAAGTGGCGCTGACCAGCCCCAGCACGAGGGGCAGGGTGAGATTGCGCGAAAGGATGCGGCGGAAGGTGCCGGAGGGATCGTTGTCGGTCTGGGAAGAGGGCATGGGCCGGCGCCGGAATGAGACGGGCAGCCGGCAGTGTGCCGGGAAACGGCTGGACCGTGGGCCGCAAGCCACGAAATGCAAGCGGGGCCGTCGCCCCGCGTCAACGCGACAGTAGCCTTAGCGAGCGGTGGCGGCGCCCAGGCGGGCGGCGGCGGTGCGGCTGCCCAGGTTGGCGGCGCGCTGCAGCCAGCGCACGGCCTGCGATGGATCCTGGGGAACCGTCGCGCCTTCCAGGTAGGCAATGCCCAGGAAGTAGCTCATCTCCATGCGGCCGAAGCGGATGCCTTCCTCGGTGGACTTGCCGGAGCGCTTGACGATCATCGGCACGTCGCCCTTGCCGTCGGCGAAGGCCTGCATCTGCTCGATGGTCCGGCTGAAGAAGCGGTCGCGGCCGGCGGCCGCCTTGTCGCGGTCGGGCATGCTGCCCACCAGCTCGTCGGCCAGCACCGGCAGCACTTCGAAGGGGGTCATGCCGCCGCGCATCCTGGGCGAATACCAGGCGCGCAACATCGCCTTGTCGAGCGGAAACAGCCCGTCGACCTTGGTGGGGAAATAGGAGAGCACCGTCTTGCCGGCGGGATGGCCGCGCACGCCCATCACGTGCATGGCCTCGTGGTAGGCGCAACGGAAGGCGTCCTTGTTGCGCATCTGCATCGCTGCGGAGTCGATGCGCGTCTCGGTCTGGAAATTCAGGTAGGTCACGCAGGGCTGGTTTTCTTCCAGCATGGCATCGGGGGTGATCTCGATGCTGACGTTGGCGACCTGGGCGGCGTCCGGCCGGTCGCTGACGTCGATGACCTTGACGCCGGCTTCGTTGGCGACGTCACGGATGGCCTGCAGGGTGTGTTGCTTGTGGGTGGCGAGGTTGATGCCGAAGACGCGGACCTTGATGTCCTGCTCCCAGCGGACCAGGCGAGTGGGCGTGCCGCTCTGGTGCCAGAGCACTTCCCACATCGTGCCCATGCCCTGCTCGAACTCATCCGCCTGGGCAAAGGCTGGACCGATCGCCGCAGCCGCCAGAAAGGCGGCCAGACCCGACTTCCACATGAGTGACCCCTCATCGAATTCGTCCGACTATGGGGTAGGCGCAGTCCTACGGCAAGGGCTGTTACCTACAAGTGGTTGCAAAAGTGCCTCAGCCCTAAAAATTCACGATCTGGGCCGCCTTGATGCGCGTTGGCAGCAGGTTGCCCTTTACAAGGCGATGAAGTCCTCGATGAGCTTCGCCACCGCCTCGGGCTGGTCGTGATGCAGCATGTGCCCGGCGTCCTCGACGCGGCCCAGCCGCATGTCGGACACGGACTTCAAACGTTCGTGGTACTCCGCCAGCGTGTAGCGGCCTTGCCACCACGTTGCGAGGCTGTCGTCGCTGGCCTCGACGGCCAGCACGGGCGCGCGGATGGCCTTGTAGATCTCCAGCACTTCATCGACGCGGAAGAGGTTGGCGTTGGTGATCTTGTGTGCCGCGTCGCCCAGGATGTGCCAGCGCCCGTCCGCCTGCTGGCTCGACCAGTACCGCGCCAGCCAGTCCGCCTTGTCCTGGGTCAGGCGGCGGTTGGTCTTCATGAGCCTGCGGGCCACGCCTTCGACGTCGTTGTACGACTTCAGCGCCGTCTCGCCGCGGTGTAAGGCCTTGAGCTCGCCGATCCACTTGGCGTAGCGGCCAGGCGCCTGCGACGGCTGGGTGGCCGCCATGCCGAAGCCTTCCAGGTTCACCAGCTTGCGGATGCGCGCGGGCCGCGCGCCGGCGTACAGCATCGCGATGTTGCCGCCCATGCTGTGGCCCACCAGGTCCACCGGCGTGTCCTGCACGTAGTGATCCAGCAGGAAGTCCAGGTCGGCCAGGTAATCGGGGAACCAGTAGTTGTCCGTCGGTTGCGACTCCGTCAGCCCGTAGCCGCGCCAGTCCGGGGCGATCACGTACCGGTCGCGCGCGAAGGCGTCGACGACGAACTGGTAGGACGCCGCCACGTCCATCCAGCCGTGCACCATCACCAGCGGCGCCTGTCCCGCGGTCGGTTCGCCCCAGACGCGCACGTGGTAGCGCAGGTTCCGGATCGGGACAAACTCGCTGCGGGAGACTCTTCGCGGTTGGTACATTCGGCCGATCATAGGAGAGGCGACCATGGCCGGCAGTCAAGGCAGGGACAACTGGGAAGCCATGCACAGGGGGTTCGGCTGGCGGGTTCCGGAGGACTTCAACATCGCGCGGGCGTGCTGTGCGCGCTGGGCCGCCGAACCGGGCGCCGAGGAGCGCATCGCGATCCGTACGCACGCGGCCGGCGGGGCGACCCTGAGCTTCGCGCAGCTGCAGCGCGAAGCCAACGCCATGAGCAACCTGCTGGCGGCGCTGGGTGTCCGGCGTGGCGATCGCGTGGCGATCGTGATGCCGCAGCGCTTCGAAACCGCCATCGCGTACATGGCGGTGTTCCAGCTCGGCGCCGTGGCCATGCCGCTGTCGATGCTGTTCGGCCCGGAGGCGCTGGAATACCGCTTGCAGGACAGCGAAGCGGGGGTGGCCATCTGCGACGAAAGCTCCATCGCCAACCTGGCGCAGGTGCGGGCGCAGTGCCCTGCGTTGCGCACGGTGGTCGGCGTCGGCGCCGCGGCGTCGCAGGCCGACCTGGGCTGGGAAGCGGAACGCGCCACGCTCGCCGCCTCGTTCGCACCCGTCGCCACGCACGCCGACGAGGGCGCGGTGCTGATCTACACCAGCGGCACGACGGGCCCGCCGAAGGGCGCGTTGATCCCGCATCGGGCGCTGGTCGGAAACCTGCCGGGCTTCGTGTGCAGCCAGAACTGGTTCGGGTTCCGCCCCCACCCCGGCCCTCCCCCAGAGGGGGAGGGAGGAAGCCGCGAAAGCAACGCGATCTTCTGGAGCCCGGCGGACTGGGCCTGGACCGGCGGCCTCATGGATGCCTTGCTCCCCAGCCTCTACTTCGGCCGCCCCATCGTCGCCTTCAACGGCCGCTTCGGACCGGACCTCGCCTTCGCCTTGATGCAGGAACACGGCGTGACGCACACCTTCCTGTTCCCCACCGCGCTGAAGGCGATGATGAAGGCGTACCCGCGCCCGCGCGAGCACTTCCGGCTCGAGCTGCAGGCGATCATGAGCGCCGGCGAGGCGGTGGGCGACGCGGTCTTCACGTACTGCCGCGACCACCTCGGCGTGGTGGTCAACGAGATGTTCGGCCAGACCGAGATCAACTACGTGGTGGGCAACTGCGCCATGAACGGCCGCACCGACCACGGCGTGGGCTGGCCGGCGCGCGCCGGCAGCATGGGCCGGCCGTACCCGGGCCATCGGGTGGCCGTGATCGACGACGAAGGCCGCGAATGTCCGCCCGGCGTGCCCGGGGACGTGGCCGTGAACCGTTTCGACGTGCATGGCGACCCGGACCCGATCTTCTTTCTGGGCTACTGGAAGAACCCGGGGGCGACGCAGCGCAAGTTCAGCGGGGACTGGTGCCGCACCGGTGACCTGGCCACGCGCGATGCCGACGGCTTTCTCTGGTACCAGGGACGCGCCGACGACGTCTTCAAGGCAGCGGGCTACCGCATCGGGCCGAGCGAGATCGAGAACTGCCTGGTCAAGCACCCGGCCGTGATCAACGCCGCGGTGGTGCCCAAGCCCGATGCGGAGCGCGGCGCGCTGGTGAAGGCGTACGTGGTGCTGTCGCCGCAGATGGTGGAAGCGCGCGCTGTCACCGGCCGCGACCGGACGAGCTTCGACGCGGACCTGGTGGCGCAGCTGCAGTTGCACGTGCGGGGCAAGCTCGCGCCCTACGAATACCCCAAGGAAATCGAGTTCATCGAGGCGCTGCCGATGACGACGACCGGCAAGGTGCAGCGGCGGGTGCTGCGCCTGCAGGAGGAAGAGAGGGCGCGCGCACGGCCGGGCGCGTAGGAGGCCGCTGTCCCCGCGTGCCCCTGCTGTCCCGCTCGCCGCCTGCCGTGCGCCAGCTACCGTTGCGGCATGGCAATGAACTGGAAGACAGGGACACTGTTCGCGGCCGGACTTGCAGTCGGCATTGCAGCCGGCGTGGCCGGGGTGATGAGCTTCAAGGACGATCATGCCCCGCCAGCCAGTGCGTCAGCCACCAGCGTGATGGGCGCCCAGCCCGCAGCCAAGGGCGCGCCTGCGCTGCCTGCGCTGGCGGTCGGGACCGGGCCGGGGCCGCGCTGCACGGACTACGCGCCGCTGCTCGCCAAGGGCCCGGAAGACGACGGCAAGGAATCGCTGCAGCCGGCGCCGGCCAGCGTAGGCGCGAGCCCGAGCGAAATGTCCGCGTTGCTGCTCAAGGGCAAGGAGGCCGCCGCGGGCGAGCGCCCGCGCGACGCCGAGATCCTGTTCCTCAACGCTTGCCGCAAGGCGCAGGCCACGCAGGGTGCCGACCTGCCGTCGGCCGACGCGCAGTACCAGCTGGCGCGTCACTACAGCAACGCGGCAGCGTTCGGCGCCGCCCGGCCCAAGGAGCTGTACGAACGCGCCAACCGCCTGTACACGGCCAGCCTGGAGATCTACCAGGCGCGCCACGGCGCATCGCACGAAAAGACGAAATACGCGCGTGAAGGCCTGATCACGGTGCAGCAGGTCACGGGCGTGCTGCCGCCGCTGCCAACGCCGGCCGTTGCACAGGCCAAGCCGGCTGCGCCCGCGCCGGCACCGGCACCTGCACCCGCGGTGGTTGCGGCCGTCCCGGTCCCGGCTCCGGCGCCTGCGACTCCCGCGATCGACTTGCAGCGAGCGAGAGCGGAAAAGGCCCAGGCCGAGAAGGCACAGGCGGAGCGGGCGGCGCAGGAACGGGCGGCACAGGCCGAGCGCGTCGCACAGGCTGAACGAGCGGCACAAGCTGAGCGCGCGGCCCAGGCCGAGGCGGCGCGAGCGGCAAAGGCCGAGCAAGCGGCCCAGGCCGAGCGCGTGGCGCAGGCGCAGCGCGCGGCGCAAGCCGAGCGAGCGGCACAGGCCGAACGGGCGCAAGCCGAAAGGGCGCTGGCCGCCAGAGCACAGGCCGAGCGACTGCAAGCCGAGAGAGCGCAGGCCAAAGCGCAAGCCGAGAAGGCGCAAGCCGAGAGAGCGCTGGCCGCAAGGGCCCAGGCCGAACAGGCGCAAGCGTCGCGGGCGCTGCAAAAAGAAAGGGAGCAGGTCGCTGCCGCATCCGCGCCCCCATCGCGGCGCACGACGTCGCCTTCGTTCGACTGCGCCCAGGCACGTTCGACCACCGAGAAGCTGATCTGCGCGGACGAGGAACTGGCCCAGATGGACCGGGATCTCGGCCGCCTGCACCAGCGTGCCAAGGACGCGGCCCCGGACCGACGCGCCTTCCAGCGGGCCAGCGATGCGGAGTGGAAGCGCCGCGAGGACACCTGTCGGGACCGGGAGTGCCTGCGCAGCTGGTATGCGCAGCGGCGGGAGCAGTTGAGCGCTGCCGCCGAAACACCGCGGCCGGCGATCCGTTCCGTGCCTGTCGTTCGCGCGCCGGCCATGCTGCCACCGGGCACCGCTTCCGGCGACGCCGGCACTGCGAACGGGGTCGCCAGCGGCAGCCCGACGTCCCGGATGGGCTCCAACTAGTACTGCACCTGGCAGTTGCCGCAGAAGAAGCTGCGGCGATGGGTGCGCCCGAGATGGGCCTTCTGCAGCGGAATGTCGCAGCGCGGGCAGGTCCGCTTGGTATGGGCCAGCCAGTGCTTCTTCAGCACGTACTGCTTCTTCCACTCGTAGAACTGGAAGCTGTAGTGGCGCGCCTCCTCCACCAGTTCGCGCAGCTTCTTCGCCGGCATCCCGCCCACCTTGGACAGCGGGTGGACGCGGATGCGGAACAACACCTCGTTCTTGATGATGTTGCCCACGCCCGCGAAGAGGTCCTGGTCCAGCAGCGCGTCGCAAACCAGCGTGTCGGGCTGCGCCCGCAACCGCTTGCGCGCCAGCTTCGGGTCCCAGTGCTCGGACATGACGTCGGCCCACCAGTCGTACACCAGGTCCAGCGGCTCCTCGATGAAGCGGACCGAACAGGCATAGAGATTGAGCATGCCGTCATCGAAGCCGAGCGACAGGCGCGGCACCGCCCAGCTTTTCTCCTCGTTGATGCGGTAGCTGCCGAACAGCATGAAGTGCACGCGCAGGCTGAAGTCGGGAAGTTCCACCAGGAACTGCTTGCCGAAGCTGCGCAGCGCCTCGATGCGCTGGTCCTGCAGGCGCTCTTTCTCGATGGTGGTGTTGCCGCCGACGCGGCGGATCGTCTGGCCGAGGAAACGGGACGCTTCTTCCTTCAGGATGACGATCGATGGACCCTCGGGCATGCTTCGTACTATGCTCGGCCGCTTCTCCAACAAGTCACCGCTGTAACGCCATGCAAACCATCCAGCTCGGCCAGAGCGACCTGCGCGTCACCCCCATCTGCCTGGGCACCATGACCTTCGGCGAGCAGGTCGCGGAGGCTGACGCCTTCGCGATCATGGACGACGCCGTCGCCCGCGGCATCAACTTCTTCGACACGGCCGAGATGTATTCGGTGCCCACCCGCAAGGAAACCTACGGATCCACCGAAGCCATCATCGGGCGCTGGCTCGCCGCCCGGCCGGGCGCCCGCGGCAAGATCGTGCTGGCCACCAAGGTGGCCGGCCCTTCGCGCGGCATGCCCTGGGTGCGAGAGGGTTCGGGCATGACGGGTAACGACATCCTGGCGTCGTGCGAAGGCTCGCTGCGCCGCCTGAAGACCGAGGTGATCGACCTGTACCAGATCCATTGGCCCGAGCGCAATGTGCCCGCTTTCGGCGCGATCTATTTCGACCCCACCAAGGAGCGCACCCAGACCTCCATCCACGACCAGCTCGTGGCCCTGAACAAGCTGGTCAAGCAGGGCAAGGTGCGCTACATCGGCGTCTCCAACGAATCGCCCTATGGCGTGCACGAGTTCGTGCGCCTCGCCGAGCAATACGACCTGCCGCGCATCGCCACCGTGCAGAACCCGTACTGCCTGGTGAGCCGCGGGGTGGACAACGGCCTGGACGAGACCATGCACCGCCTGGGCGTGTCGCTGCTGGCGTATTCGCCGCTCGGCTTCGGCCTGCTCACGGGCAAGTACGACGCAAGCGGATTCGAAGGCGCGCAGGCGCCGCGCGAGGGGCGCATCACGAAGTTCGAGACGGTGCGCGCCGGCCGCTGGGGCCGCCCCGAGGCGCTCGCCGCGGCCCGCCGCTACAACGCGCTGGCGCGCGAACATGGCATGACGCCGACGCGCCTGGCGCTGGCCTGGTGCTACACCAACTGGCGCGTGGCCAGCACCATCATCGGCGTGACCTCGCTGGCGCAGCTGAAGGAGGACGTGGAGGCGCTCGGCACCACGCTGCCGCCGGAACTGCTCGCGGCGATCGACGCGATCCGGTGGGAGGCACGCGACCCGGCAGCGTGATGGCGAGGAAGGATCACGTCAGCGAGACGCCGGCCACGGCCTTGCTCAAGGCGAGCGGCGTCGCCTTCACCGAGCATCCGTACGAATACCTGGAGCACGGCGGCGCGCAGCACAGCGCGGAGGTGCTCGGGCTGGACCCGTTCACGGTCGTCAAGACGCTGGTGATGGAGGACGAAAAGTCGCGGCCGCTGCTCGTGCTGATGCACGGCAACCGCACGGTGTCCACCAAGAACCTCGCGCGGCAGATCGGCGCCAAGGCGGTCCAGCCTTGCAAGCCCGAGGTGGCCAACCGGCACAGCGGCTACCTGGTGGGCGGCACCTCGCCTTTCGCGACGCGCAAGCCGATGCCGGTGTACGTGGAGGAGAGCATCCTGGCGCTGCCGCGCATCGTGCTCAATGGCGGCCGGCGCGGCTACCTGGTGGGCATCGATCCGCAGGTGGTGGTGCAGCTGCTCGGCGCGAAACCGGTCAATTGCGCACTGGCAGAATAGCCGCCATAACGACGACAGGAGGAGACCCCCGCATGGACGCCATCTATCCCGCAGCCGCCGTGCTCGCCGCGTACCTGCTGGGGTCGCTGGCCTTCGCCGTGATCGTGAGCAAGGTGATGGGCCTGTCGGACCCGCGCACCTTCGGCAGCAAGAACCCCGGCGCCACCAACGTGCTGCGCTCGGGCAACAAGGCCGCCGCCGTGGTCACCCTGTTGCTCGACGGGCTGAAGGGCTTCGTGCCGGTGGTGCTGGCGCGCGTGTACGGCCCGCGCTACGGCCTGGGCGACGGCACCACCGCGATGGTCGGACTCGCGGCTTTCCTGGGGCACCTCTATCCGGTGTTCTTCCGCTTCCAGGGCGGCAAGGGCGTGGCCACCTTCATCGGCGTCGTGTTCGGCATCCACTGGGTACTGGGCATCGCCACCGCGCTGACCTGGATCATCATCGCCTTTTTCTTCCGCTACTCGTCGCTGGCGTCGCTCGTCGCGGCCCTCTTCGCGCCGGTGTATTACCTGCTCGGCAACCGGTTCCAGTGGTACGCGGAGAAGCCGATCGCGTTTGCGCTGTTCGTGATGGCGGCGCTGCTGGCGTGGCGCCACCGCGAGAACATCGGTCGACTCGTCGCGGGCAAGGAATCGCGCCTGGGCGCGAAGAAGGGCTGACGTTGCAAACCATCCGCCTGGAGCGCTGGTCCGAATTCGTGGCGCATGCCGATGCGATGGAGGGCTGGGCCTTCCGCGGCCACGTGTCGGCGCAGTGGCCGCTGGTGCCGTCGCTCACCCGGCGGCTGCTGCAGTTCAGTCCCGAGCCCAGGCTGTGGCCGCTGCGCGAGGCGCGCGCGATGCGGGTGTTCCGCCGCAAGGCGCACATCTACCTGCAGGACCGCACCGCGCTGGAGGACGACCTGCGCTGCCTGGCGCTGATGCAGCACCATGGCGCGGCCACGCGGCTGCTCGATTTCACCAAGTCGCCGTTCGTGGCCGCGTTCTTCGCGCTGGAAAGCGCCACCCGCGACGTGGCGGTGTTCGCACTGAACACGCCGGCGCTGTGGAACCGGCCGCCGGATTTCGACCCGACGCTCACGCGCTCGCAGATCGACCCGCGCGTGCCGGGGAATTTCGAACGCTACTTCGCGGGCAACAAGCTGCCCTTGATCTGGTACGGCGAGCCGTCGGAGATGGACAGCCGCCTGGTGGCGCAGTCCGGCCTGTTCGTGGTGCCCGGGGTGCTGGACCAGTCGCTGGACGTGATCCTGGACGGCTATGGCGGCTCCGAGGGCCTGCTGACCCGGTTCGTGCTGCCGTTGTCGATGCGCGAGGAGGCGATGCGGGCGCTGTACCGCATGAACGTGACCTACGCGACGCTGTTCCCCGACCTCGACGGCCTGGCGCGATCGGTCAGCTACGAGCTGGAGGCGATCTGGGAGCGGCTGGTGGAGGATTACCAGCGGTCGCATCCGGACTCCTAGATCCGAGCCGATGCGGGGGGGGGGGCAGGGGCGCTCGACTGCCAAACCAAACAACCGGACGCAGAGGACGCAGAGGACGCAGAAGTTACGCAGAAGACGCAGAAGGACATCCAAAACCTTTTTCCGGTTTTTTCCTTTTGCGTCTTCTGCGTAACTTCTGCGCCTTCTGCGTCCTGCAGTTGGATTCAGAGTTCGCCGCCCGTCACTCTTGCTCGAGCAGATACCGCGTCACCACCGGCGGCTCCTCGCCGACATGGAACGCCAGGCGCCGATCGCGCAGGGCCACGTCCGCACCCGTGATGCGGTCGAAGCGCCGCAGGTGCTCCGTCCACGACGGGTCGATGATCTGCTCGACATACCGCTCGGGGTGGTACAGGTCGTGCAGCAACTGCCAGTCCAGCGCGCCCTGTCGCAGGCGGCTGCGCCGGCTCTCCTGCATCAGTGCGTGGAATTCGGTCGCTCGCGCGGGATCGATGATGTATTCCACGCGCACCTGGATGCGGCCGGGACGCGGCGGCTCTTCCATCTCAGGCACCTTGATCACGCGCGACGGCGTCAGGTCCTCCTCGGTGCCGCGGTCCAGCAACTTGCGCTGCGCGATCCACATGGCCAGCACGCTGGTGAAGGCGGAGACCGCCAGCGCGGTGGAGACCGACGACCACGTGGCGACCTGGCCCCACAGCGCGGCGCCTAGCGCCGTCGATCCCATCAGCGCCATCTGGTAGATCGACATGCCGCGCGCCCGCACCCAGTCGGGCAGCGCCATCTGCGCCGCCACCGTGAGCGAGTTCGCCACCGTGATCCAGGCGACGCCTACGAGGACCATCGCCGGCACGGCCGTGTAGATGCTGGGCGAATACGCCACCACCAGGGCGCCCACCGACTGCACCGCGGTGCCGAGCAGCACGCGTGGCTGCAGCGGCAGCCAGGTGCGGATGCGCGGCATCAACAGGGCGGCGATGATCGCGCCAACGCCCATGGAGGCGAGCAGCACGGTGAAGGTGCCGGCCTGCCCGCCCGGCATGGCGCGCGCCACCAGCGGCAGCAGTGCGAGGAGAGCCGTGGAGTGCAGGAAGAACAGCGCGATGCGCAGCAGCACCGAGCGCAGGCGGCTGGACTGCCAGACGTACTGCACGCCCACGCGCATGGCGATGCCCAGCGGCTCGCGGCCCAGCGGGCTTTCCTGGTGCACGCGGCGCCACCGCATGATGGTCAGCCCGGCGACGATGGACAGCACCGCGTTGAGCACGAACACGTACGCGCTGCCCACGCTGGCGATCAAGGCACCCGCCGCCAGCGGCCCGATGATGCGCGACGCATTCATCGCGATGCCGTTCAGGGCCAGCGCCTGCGGCAGCAACGGGCGGCTCACCACCTCGGGGATGATGGCGGCGAACACCGGCCAGCGCATCGCCAGGCCGACGCCGTTGGCGAAGGTCAGCGCCAGCAGCAGCGGCGCGGTCATGGCGCCCAGCAGGATGACGGCGCACAGGATGGTGGCAACGCCCGCCACCCAGAACTGCGTGGCCATGAAGTAGCGGCGCCGGTCCACCGTGTCGGCCAGCGCACCGCTGGGCAGCCCGAGCAGGAACACCGGCAGGGTCGATGCAGTCTGCACCAGCGCCACCCACAGCGGCGACGGGGCCAGCGACGTCATCAGCCACGCCGACGCCACATCGCTCATCCACATGGAGGTGTTCGCCGCCAGCCAGGTGAACCAGAGCATGCGGAACACCGGCGCACGCAGCGGCGCGAACGCGCTTTCGCGGGCGCGCGGCGACGGCGTTCCGGGCAGGGTGGAATCCGGCAAGGGTGGGGAGGTCAGTAACGCCGCTCCAGCACCAGCAGGTCGTTCTCGCGCTTCATCTGGAAGCGGCTGAGGAAGCTGTTGCCCAGCAGGACGTAGGGCATGGAGGCGCCCAGCACCACGGCGTCGACTTCGTACACCTCGACGTCGCCCACCCGCACGGACGCCAGCTTCACGCGCCACATCGGAACGGTGCCGTTGGCCGTGCTGCCCATGCCCGGAACGCCCTTGCGGTAGTCGATGCCCAGCCGCTCGGCGTCGCGCAGGCCGATGGCCACGGAGGTGGCGCCGGTGTCCACCATGAACTGCACGGCGCGCCCGTTGATCGCGCCCTGCGTGAGGAAGTGACCGCCCGAGCCGGCGGTGATGGCGATGCGGGAGCCGTTGGCGCCGGCGGCGCCCCCGCCCACGCTGGCCGGCGCGTCGCCGACCCGCAGCGTCTGCCGCTTGCCTTCGACCTCGACGACCGCCTGGTCGCCAAGGATGGAAAGCAGCTTCACGCCCTTGAAAGTTTCACCCGCGGCCAAGCTTTTCGGCGCCGAGCCATCGACGATGACCAGCGCCTTGCTTCCCAGCATGCCCTGCAGCGTGACGGTCTGCGCGCCCGCGGCGCCTGCCGCCAGGGCCAGCAGGAACGCGATGCGGCGCGGCAGGGCGCTGGGCACGTCAGTCGCGGAAGTTCGTGAAGGACAGCGGCAGGTCCGCCATGTCCTTGCGGACGGCGGCCATCGCGGCCTGCAGGTCGTCCCGCTTGGTGCCGGTGACCCGGACCACGTCACCCTGGATGGCCGCCTGCACCTTGAGCTTGCTTTCCTTGATCAGCTTCTGGATCTTCTTGGCGTGTTCGCTCTCGATGCCGCTGCGCACCTTGATCACCTGCTTGACCTTGTCGCCGCCCATCTTCTGCACGTCGCCCTTGTCCAGGAAGCGCACGTCCACGCTGCGCTTGGCCAGCTTGGCCACCAGGATGTCCATCACCTGCTGCAACTGGAAGTCGGCGTCGCCGGTGAGCGTGATCTCCTTGTCCTTGATCTCGATGGCCGCGGCCGTGCCCTTGAAATCGAAGCGCGTGCCGATCTCCTTGGCCGTGTTTTCCACGGCGTTCTTCACCTCCACCATGTTCGGGTCGCACACGGTATCGAATGACGGCATCTTGGGATTCCTCCTGCAACTGCTGAGTCTCTGCTTGAGACACAATTCTCCCATGTTCGTCGAGTCCAACGTACCGCTGCAGCCGCACAACACCTTTGGCATCGTCGCCAGGGCCCGGACGCTCGTGCGCGTGCGCGGCCCGGAGGAGGTCCACGCCCTGCTGGCGCACCCGGAGCTGGGGGACGAGCCCAAGTTCGTGCTGGGCGGGGGCAGCAACATCGTGCTGACCGGGGACGTCAAGCCGGTCGTCCTGAAGGTGGAGGTGCCGGGCCGCCGGGTCCTGGAGGACGGCCCCAAGGCCACGATCGTGGAGTTCGGCGCCGGGGAAAACTGGCACGAGGCGGTCACCTGGACCATCGAGCAGGGGCTGGGCGGGCTGGAGAACCTGGCCCTGATCCCCGGCACGGTGGGGGCGAGCCCGGTGCAGAACATCGGGGCCTACGGCATCGAACTGCAGGACCGCTTCGAGTCGCTGGACGCCATCGACCTGATGACGGGCCGCGAGTTCACGCTGGATGCCGGCCAGTGCGCCTTCGGCTACCGCGACTCGGTGTTCAAGCATTCGCCGGCCCGCGACAGCGATTTCGGGCTGGCCGGCCGGGCCTTGATCCTGCGGGTGCGGATGCGCCTGCCCAAGCCCTGGAAGCCGGTGCTCGGCTACCTGGACCTGCAGCGCAAGATGACCGAAACCGGCATCGCCAGCCCGGATGCGCGCCAGGTCTATGACTGGGTCTGCGCCATCCGCAGCGCCAAGCTGCCCGACCCGCGGGTGATCGGCAATGCAGGCAGCTTCTTCAAGAATCCGACCGTGACGCCCGAGCAGTGCAAGGACATCATCGCGCGCGAGCCGAACATCGTGCATTACCCGATGCCCGACGGCACCATGAAGCTGGCCGCGGGCTGGCTGATCGATGCCTGTGGCTGGAAGGGCAAGTCGGTGGGCCAGGCCGGCGTCTACGAAAAGCAGGCCCTGGTGCTGGTCAATCGCGGCGGGGCCACCGGCGGCGAGGTGGTGACCCTGGCCCGGGCGATCCAGACCAGCGTGTACGAGCGCTTCGGCATCCGGCTGGAGCCGGAGCCGGTGGTGGTGTGATCGCCGGGGTGGCGCAGGCCGGGTTGCGGCAAGCCGCACCCCGGCGTCGAGCTAACGGATCGGCTCTTCCCAGTTCGCCGCGAACTCGTCGTCGGTCGCCAGCACCCACAGCGCCAGCACCGTCACCACCCCGCCGGTGATCAATGCGTTCTGCAGCGCCGGCGCCACCCCGCCGAAGCCGAACAGCACCGGCGCGAGCATCAGGCCGACACCGAGCATGACGTCCAGCCACTCTTCCCAGGCCTGCGGCACCTGCATCGCTTCGACGCTGGAGGCGACGAGCAGGGCGCCGATGGCGGTGGTCACCGCAGCGGCGACCAGCACGGACTGGAAGCCCAGCACCCAGGGCGAGGCGACCAGCCACGCACCGAGCAGGGCATTCACCGCGTCCTGCCAGTGTTTGACATGCTTCATGCCGTACTCCTTTGCCGCGTGCGCGGCTTGCCGGATGATCGTAGTCCGTCCGTGCCGGTTGCGCCACTCCCGGCGCCACCTACGCCAGCCGAAGCCGGCGCCTGACACACCCGCTGCCCGGGGGCGGCAAGATGGCGCCACGATGCTGGAAAAACTGCCCGACATGCTGGGACACGCGCTGCGCGACGTGCGGGCCGGCCTGGACAAGCTCGTCTTCAACCGCTGCGGCATGCGCACCGGCCATGGCACGCTCGCCGTGGGAAGCCTGGCCTTTGGCGACCACGCCCCGATCCCCGAGCGCTATACCGCCGATGGCGAAGGCCTGTCGCCGCCCCTGCACTGGAGCGGCGTGCCGGCCGGGGCGGCCAGCCTGGTGCTGCTGGTGGAGGACGCCGATGCGCCGACGCCGGAGCCGCTGGTGCATGCGATCGTGGTGGACTTGCCGGCGGCCGATGCGGCCTTCGGCGAAGGCGAGATGGACAGCCCGCGGCAGGACGGCGGGGAAGCGCACGAAGGGCGCAACTCGTACCTGCAAAAAGGCTGGCTGCCGCCCGATCCGCCGCCGGGCCACGGCTCGCACCGTTATGCGTTCCAGCTGTTCGCGCTGGGACCGGGGGACGCATTCGGCGGCACCCCCGGCCGCTCGGACGTGTTGAAGGCCGTGCAGGAGCGCGGCATGGCCAGCGGCCTGCTGATCGGCACTTACGAGCGCCCGGACGGCAGCATCAAGCTGCCGGACCCGAGGGTGCGGCTGGCCGCCGACCCGGAATAGCGTGACGTATCCGCCCTACGGCGGGCATTCGTCGTCCCCGCGAAGACGGGGACCCAGGGCGCCCATCCCTTACCGCTTCGGCACCTGGTACCGCAACTCGGCAAACCCCGTGCCCACCTGCCGCACCGACAGCAGCTTCAGCGGCGGCGAGGTGATCGTCCTGGGCAGCAAGGGCTTGCCCGCACCCAGCGTCACCGACCCCACCTGCACGATGATTTCATCCAGCAGCCCCGCGTCGTGGAACTGGCCGACGAGCCCGCCGCCCCCGACGAGCCACACGTTCTTTCCGTTCGCGGCCGCCCGCATCTGTTCGTGCACCGGCCGCACGTCACCTTTCGTGAAGCGGATGTCGGCACCCGGCACCGCAGGCAGCGCACGTGAAGAAAACACCCACGCCGGCAGCTCGTACGGCCACTTGCCGCCATGCGCGGAGCCCGGCTTGACGACGTGCTGCAGCATCCATTCGTAGGTGGCCGATCCCATCGCCAGCGCGCCGACCTGCGCGATGAACTGCGGATAGCTGGTGTCGGCGATGTCCCCGAGCGGGAACAGCCACTCCAGGGAGTCATCGGGCGTGGCGATGAAGCCGTCGAGGCTGGAGGCGGTGTAGTACTGGGTGGTCACGACGCCATCCGCCAGGCCCAGGCCGCGAGGAGAGTGACTGCGCTGGCAGCCAACCAGCTGCCGACCCGCTTGACCAGTGCCGTGTCCACCTTGCGCGGATCCACGGGCTGGCTGCGCGTGAATCCGACGACGAATGCGTGCGCGGGCAGGGCCACCAGCACCAGCGTGCCGATGATCAGCTCGATGCCGCCCGCCGCCGCCGTCGCGCCGTACTTCGACCACAGCATGGGCCAGGCGAGGGCCGAGAAGACGCCGGCGATGGCGGCGGTGACGGGGGTAGGTTGGATCATTGCAGGTCGAGAATGTGCTGCGATGATGCCACCGGGTCGCTTTCCTCGTGCCGGCGTAGCAACGAACGGATCGCACGTGCTTCTGCCTCGAGCTGCAGTTGGAATTTGCCGTAATTGGAGAAATGAAGGTGCAAGTACACGGCTCTCGCCGGATCTTCATACAGCACAGGCAATGACGACGATATCGCCGCTCTCTCCCGCAGCCAAGGAAATGCTCCGCTCATACGCATCAGACGGACGACGCCAGCAGACACGAAGATGTACTTTGCGTTTCCTTCGCGCATTGCGAAGCTCAGATTCCGGAGGTGCGTCGGATCGAAGTCGCCCACTTCCAATTTGCTCCGACCCACAGTGGGTTTGTGCATCAGCTCGACGAAGGAGACCAGTCCAGCGTGCCGAGGTTCAAAGCCGATCCGCGCGAACGTGCTGTGGTAGCGACGTCCGTCGCCTCGATACTCCGGGAGCAGGAAGGGGTGATGGACCCCGTACCGGCGCCAGAACGCGGCGCCATCGGCGTGGTACTCGAGGATGCTCGCGAACGTAGGACTCCGTTCAACGTTTGCGTCGTAATTCGCGTCCAGCCCAACGAAGAGAAGAGTAGCTTCGCGAGGATCGACGCCTTGATAGGGTCGACGTGCAAAGCACTCGGTCAGTTCCACGCTCGGATGCGGCTGGTACATCCGAAGATACTAATGCAGGAGGGGAGGGAGCCCTGGGTCCCCGCCTTCGCGGGGATGACGGGAGGTTGGCATTCTCGTAGGGCGGGTTGCGCGAAGCGCACCCCGCCGCAACTCAGTCCTTCCCCAGCGACGGCAGCGGCGCGTCGCCGCCGGTCACCAGCAGGCCCGCCTTCGCATAGATCCCCAGCTTGGCGCGCGTGTCGGTGATGTCCAGGTTGCGCATGGTCAGCTGGCCGATGCGGTCCTTGGGCGAGAAGGGCGCGTTCTCGACCTTCTCCATCGACAGGCGCTCGGGCGCATACGTCAGGTTGGGCGACTCGGTGTTCAGCAGCGAATAGTCATTGCCGCGGCGCAGTTCCAGCGTCACCTCGCCGGTGACGGCGCGCGCCACCCAGCGCTGCGCGGTCTCGCGCAGCATGATCGCCTGCGGGTCGAACCAGCGGCCCTGGTACAGCAGCCGGCCCAGGCGGCGGCCATTGTCGCGGTACTGCTCGATGGTGTCCTCGTTGTGGATGCCGGTGACCAGCCGCTCGTACGCGATGAACAGCAGCGCCAGGCCCGGGGCTTCGTAGATGCCGCGGCTCTTGGCCTCGATGATGCGGTTCTCGATCTGGTCGCTCATGCCCAGGCCGTGCCGGCCGCCGATGCGGTTGGCCTCCAGGATCAGTTCCACCGGGTCGTCGAAGGTCTTGCCGTTCAGGGCGACCGGCTGGCCTTCCTCGAAGCGCACGCGCACTTCTTCGGCCTTGACCTTGACGTCGTCCTTCCAGAAGGCCACGCCCATGATCGGATTGACGATCTTGATGCCGGTGTTCAGGTTTTCCAGGTCCTTGGCTTCGTGCGTCGCACCGAGCATGTTGCTGTCGGTGGAGTAAGCCTTCTCGGCCGACATCTTGTAGCCGAAGCCGGCGGCCGTCATGAACGCGGACATCTCGGCGCGGCCGCCCAGTTCGTCGATGAAGGCCTGGTCCAGCCACGGCTTGTAGATGCGCAGGCCGGGATTGGTCAGCAGGCCGTAGCGGTAGAAGCGCTCGATGTCATTGCCCTTGAAGGTGCTGCCATCGCCCCAGATGTGGACGTCGTCCTCCTTCATCGCGGCCACCAGCATCGTGCCGGTCACGGCGCGGCCCAGCGGCGTGGTGTTGAAGTAGGTCGAACCCGCCGTGGAGATGTGGAAGGCGCCGCACTGCATGGCGGCGATGCCCTCGTGCGCCAGCTGCTTGCGGCAGTCGACCAGGCGCGCCTTTTCGGCGCCGTATTCCATGGCCTTGCGCGGGATCGCGTCGTAGTCGGGTTCGTCCGGCTGGCCCAGGTTGGCGGTGTACGCGTAGGGAATGGCCCCTTTCTTGCGCATCCAGTGCAGGGCGGCGCTGGTGTCCAGTCCGCCCGAGAAGGCAATGCCCACCTTCTGGTTCAGCGGCAGGTTTTCGAGGATGGTGCTCATGGCAGTCCGTTCAGCCGAAGTGGCAGACGTAGTGGTACGCCTCGGCCACGCGGATCTCGAAGCTGGAGTCCGCCGGCACCGAGAACTTCTCGCCGGGGCCCGATTTCTTCCAGGCTTCGCTGCCCGCCAGCTTGTATTCGCAGGCGCCGGCCACGCATTCCATGACTTCGGCGGCGCCGGTCTTGAAAGTGAGGGTGGCCGGAAGGATCACGCCCACCGATTTCTTCGTGCCGTCGGCCAGGGTGATGCCATGGCTGACGCACTTGCCGTCGAAGTAGACATTGGCCTTCGTCGCGACCGAGGCGACGTCGAGTTTTTCGGTGGTCATGAGGCAGAGTCCGGGGGAAACCCGCGATTTTAGGCGCTCGCGCGACACTGCCTCCGGCGTGAATCCGAAAGGGGCCTTGCCGCGTATCCAGAGGGCAGAATACTTTCTCATGACCACGACGGATCCAGACCTTCCCCTCATCGCCTTGCTCGCCCGCGTGGGCGAGCGCCTGGCCGACCCCAGCCGCCAGCGCGAAAGCGAGCGCGCGCTGCGCGAGCTGTATGACGCCACCTCCACCAAGCTGTACGGCCTGGCGGTCAAGGTGACGGGCAACCGGCAGTGGGCAGAGGACGTGCTGCAGGAGGCCTTCCTGCACATCTGGCGGTCCGCCGGCGACTACCGCGCCACGCTCAGCCCGCCGATGGCCTGGATGGGAATGATCGTGCGCAGCCGGGCATTGGACTTCCTGCGCCGGCGCACCAGCGAGCGCGCCGACAGCGCTCAGGAGCTGGACGACGTGATCAGCGAGACGGTGGCCGGCGATTCGCCCAATCCCATGGACACCACGCAGGCCAGCCAGCAGGCCTGGGCGCTGCACGAATGCATGCGCAAGCTGGAGGACCGCCAGCGCGAGGTCCTGAGCCTGGCGTACCTGCGCGACCTGAGCCACAGCGAGCTCGCGGAGCAGCTCAAGTTGCCACTGGGCACGGTGAAGACGTGGATCCGGCGCGGGCTGGACCAGTTGCGTGGCTGCATGGCGCGGTTCGCGTGAGGAGCATGCAATGAACATCCTCGAGCGCCCCGAACTCGTCGATCACCTGGCGGCCTCCTACGCCCTGGGCACCTTGCGCGGCGGGGCCCGCCGCCGTTTCGAAACCCTGGCGCGCAGCAGTCCCACCCTGCGCGTCGCCGCGCACGTGTGGCAGGAGCGCCTGATGTCGATCACCGAGTTGCAGCAGTCCGAAACGCCCAGCGCCAATGTCTGGAAGCGCATCGAGAACCTGCTGGCCACGGAGCCACGCGCCATGGTCGCGGCCGTTGCCGGCGGTGGCTCGGATTTGCTGCGGCGGGCCCGCGACTGGTGGCGCGCCGGCGCGCTGGCGGCCGTCACGGCGGCGGTCTTCGCGGTGGCGTTCACCCTCAACCTCCGCGGCGAGTTGCAGGGCACGCAAACGCAACTGGCGCAGCTGCAGACGCAGGGCCGCGACCTGATGCGCCAGAACACGCAGCTGGTCGCGCAGCTGCAGGCGATGCCGGACGTGCGCTATGTCTCCGTGCTGCACGACGACAAGGCCACGCCGATGATGCTGGCGCTGTTCGATCCCAAGCACAACACGCTGACGCTCAAGCGCATGGGCAACTTCCAGGAAGGCCCGGAGAAGTCGCTCCAGCTGTGGGCGGTGCCGCCTTCCGGCGCACCGCGTTCGCTGGGCGTGCTGGCGGACCAGCCGGTGCTGCGCCTGACGGCCGCCGAGCAGGTGGTGGGCCAGTCGCCGCTGTTCGCGATCACGCTCGAAAGCAAGGGCGGCGTGCCGGAAGGCACCGCGGCACAGGGGCCGTTGATCTGGAAGGGCGCGGTGCTGCAGACGCCGCTGTAAAGGGCAGGTCGAACGAAAAAGGGAGGCTGCAGCCTCCCTGTTTCAACGCACCAGCTTAGCGCCAGCGGCCGTGATAGCCGACGCCGACGCCGACCGACACCCGGGGGCCATAACCCCACGGACGGTAGTAGCCGCCCCAGGGACGGTAGTAGCCCGCCCACGGACGGTAGTACGGGCGGTACACCGGCAGCACGGCCGCGCCGTAGAACGCGGGATAGGCATACCCGTAGCCGTAGCCATAAGCGGGATATGCGGGATACGCGGGGTAGCCGTAACCATAAGCGGGATACACCGGATAGCCGTAGCCGTACGGATAACCATAGCCGAACAGCGCGGCGTTGCCGCTTTCGGTGGCCGAGGTGTTGGTGCCCTGGCGCTCCTGCTCGGGCGGCACGGCCTCGCCGTAGTTGCGCGCGACGTCACGCGGGGGCATCGGCTGCATGTGCTGCATCGGGGGATGCATCTGCTGCTGCTGCATGGGCTCCTGCTGCTGCATCTGCTGTTGCTGCTGCATGGGCTGATGCTGCTGCATCTGCATCGGCTGTTGCCGCTGGGTGTACTGCATGGGAGGCGCCTGCACGGGACCCGTGCCGGTCGCGTTGCCGCGGTACATGCGCATCATCGGGCGCACTTCCCCCGCCTGCGTCACGCGCACGTAGATCGTGGGACCGGGGTCCACGGGCAACTGCGCCTGGTAACGGCGGCCGTTGTAGTCGTACGTGACGTTGTACCCAACGGTACGGTTCTCTTGCGACACAACGGGCGTGGTGGAGACGACCGTGCCGGTTTCCTGCGCGGCGACGCCGAAGGCGGCAAGGGCCAGGGCGCCGAAAATGACTGAAGACTTCATGGCAAGAACTCGTAGAACTGGTAGCGAAAGTTTAGTTACGCGCCAGGACCTCCGTTCAGCTTTACCTGCCGACGCAGGAAAGTTCACGGCTCAGGGGCCGGTGCGCAACGCCCAGCCGGCGGGGTCGAACCCGACCGTGGTGGAGCCATCGGGCCAATCCACCACGGGCCGCTTGATCACGCTCGGCTGCTCCACCAATAACGCGCGTGCCCCAGCCGCGGTTGTCACGCGCGCCTGGTCCGCCGGCGCCAGCTTGCGCCAGGTGGTGCCCTGGCGGTTGATCAGGCGGTCCCCGTCCGTCGAATCCATCCAGTCGGCGAGCCGGTCGACGGGCACGCCATCTTTACGAAAGTCATGAAAACGGTACGCAACGCCGCGCCCGTCCAGCCAGGCGCGGGCTTTCTTGACCGTGTCGCAGTTGGGGATGCCATAAAGGGTGATCGTCGCCATGCGGAAATGATAGACGCCGCTGCCGCGACAATCCGGGCATGAAAGACCTCAGCGAATGGCTGGCGCACTGCGAGCGCCTGCATCCCAAGACCATCGACCTGGGCCTGGAGCGCGTGCAGGCGGTGGCGCAACGCATGGGCTTGCGCTTCGACTGCCCGGTGGTCACGGTGGCCGGCACCAACGGCAAGGGCTCCACCTGCGCCATGCTCGAGGCCATTGCCTTGCAGGCCGGATACCGCCCCGGCGTGTACACCTCGCCGCACCTCGTGCACTTCGAGGAGCGCTGCCGCATCGGCGGCGAGATCGTCCGGGCCGACGCGCTGGTGCCGCATTTCGAGCGCGTCGAAGCGGCGCGCGAAGGCGCGACCCTCACGTACTTCGAATTCACCACGCTGGCCATCCTCGGCCTGATGGCGGCAAGCGATCTGGAGGTGGCGATCCTCGAAGTGGGCCTGGGCGGGCGGCTCGATGCGGTGAACGCTGTCGACACGGACTGCGCCATCGTCACCAGCATCGACCTGGACCACATGGAATACCTCGGGCCGGACCGCGAGAGCATCGGGCGCGAGAAGGCCGGCATCCTGCGCGAGGGCAAGCCGGCGATCGTCAGCGACCCCGTGCCGCCGCACAGCCTGGTGCAGTACGCCACCGCCATCGGCGCCGACTTGTGGCTGCTGGGACGCGACTTCAACTTTTCCGGCGACAAGCAACAGTGGGCGTGGGCCGGGCGCGGCCGCCGCTATTCAGGTCTGGCCTATCCCGCGTTGCGCGGAGCCAACCAGTTACTCAATGCCTCGGGCGTGCTGGCCGCGTTCGAAGCGTTGCGCCAGCGCCTGCCGGTGACGGCGCAGGCCATCCGCAACGGCCTGGCGATGGTGGAGTTGCCCGGCCGTTTCCAGATCATCCCGGGCGAGCCGACGCTGGTGCTGGACGTGGCCCACAACCCGCACTCGGTCTCCGCGCTGGCCGCCAACCTGGACGCCATGGGCTTCTTTCCCACCACGCACGCGGTGTTCGGCGCCATGGGCGACAAGGACCTGGCGCCGATGCTGGCCAGGATGGGGCCGCTGGTGGACCGCTGGTACTTCACCGACCTGCCGACGCCGCGTGCCGCAACCGCCGCCGCGCTGCTGGCCCGGTGGCAGGCGCAGCCCGGGCGGCGCGACGTGCCGGCCAGCACCCATGCCAGCCCCGCCGACGCCCTGCGCGCCGCGGCGGCCACAGCAGAGCCCGCTGATAGAATTCTGGTCTTCGGATCCTTCTACACCGTGGGCGGGGTGCTGCAGCACGGCGTGCCCCGGCTGGCAGCCCGGCACCTCGGCTGACCCCACACCCATGGCCTTGTTCAAGTTGCGCAAAAAGGTCGACGAGCCGATGGCGGCAACCCCTGCCGCCGAAAGCATCGAAGCCATCCGGCGCCGGGCCCGCCACCGCCTGATCGGCGCGGTGGTGCTGGTGCTGGTGGGCGTCGTCGGCTTCCCCCTGCTGTTCGACACCCAGCCACGCCCGGTGTCCGTGGACATCCCGATCGAGATCCCCGACCGCAACAAGGCCAGGCCGCTGCCGCCTGTGGCGCAGGCGCCGCTGGCGCAGGGCAAGGTGACGGCACCGGAAACGCAGGCCCCTGCGCCTGCAACGCCCGACAAGACGCCCGAAGCCAAAGCCGATGCGCGTGCCGAACCCAAGCCGGACGAGGGGGCCAAGGCCCGCGCCCTGCTGGAAGCCAAGTCCGTCGACACGGCGGCGGCCGGCACCCGCTACGTGGTGCAGGTCGGCGCCTTCGCCGAGCGCGACAAGGCGCGGCTGGCCCAGCAGAAGCTGGAGCGCGCCGGCTTCAAGAATTACACCAACGTCGCCGAAACCAAGGACGGCACGCGCATCCGGGTGCGGGCAGGCCCGTTCGCCTCGCGCGCCGAGGCGGACAAGGCTGCGGAAAAGATCAAGGGGCTGGATTTGCCCGCGGCCGTCCTCAGCTTGTAGTGGCCACCCTCGACTGGGTGGTCCTCTCGCTGCTGGCGCTGTCGGCGCTGCTGGGCTTCTGGCGCGGGTTGGTGTACGAGGTGCTGTCGGTGCTGAACTGGATAGCGGCCTTCCTGCTGGCGCGCTGGCTGGCCCCGGTGGCGGTGCAATACATGCCCTTCCATCCGGCCAGCGAGAGAGTCCAGTACGCTGTGGGTTTCGTGGTCGTGTTCCTCGGGGCGCTGCTGCTCGGCGGCTTGCTGGCCTGGGCCGTCAAGAAGCTGGTGATCGCCGCCGGCCTGGCGCCGGTGGACCGGGTGCTGGGGGGCGTGTTCGGCCTGGTGCGTGGCGCGGTGGTGGTGCTGGCCTTCGCGGTGGTGGTCCACCTCGTGGGCATGAAGGACGCGCCGTGGTGGAATGCGTCGGTGACGGCTGGTGTTGCGACAGCGGCCTTGCGTGGATTGAAGCCGGCGGTGCCCGATCGATTCGGGCCTTACCTGCCGGTGTAAAGGAACGAACGTATGTGCGGAATTGTGGGCGTTGTCAGTCCCGGCCCGGTCAACCAGCTGATCTACGACGCGCTGTTGCTGCTGCAGCATCGCGGCCAGGACGCGGCGGGCATCGTCACGCTGCTCGGTCGCAAGGTCTACATGCACAAGGCCAAGGGCATGGTGCGGGACGTCTTCCGCACCCGCAACATGCGCGCCCTTCCGGGCAACGCCGGGCTCGGCCAGGTGCGCTATCCCACCGCCGGCAATGCGGACAGCGAGGAGGAGGCCCAGCCCTTCTACGTGAACGCGCCCTTCGGCATCACGCTGGCGCACAACGGCAACCTCACCAACGCGCAGGCGCTGAAGGCGGAGCTGTTCACGTCGGACCACCGCCACATCAACACCGAGAGCGACACTGAGGTGCTGGTCAACGTGTTCGCCCACGAACTGGAGCGCACCACGCGCGGCCTGCCGCTGACGCCGCAGGACGTGTTCTCGGCGGTCGGCAACGTGCACAAGCGCATCCGCGGGTCCTATGCGGTGGTGGCGCTGATCGCGGGCCACGGGCTGGTCGCGTTCCGTGACCCCTACGGCATCCGCCCGCTCGGCATGGGCCGTGGCGCCGACGGCACCGTGATGATCGCCAGCGAGTCGGTCACGCTGGACGGCACCGGCCACAAGTTCGAGCGCAACATCGCGCCGGGCGAGGCGGTGTACGTGGACATGAAGGGCAACGTGCACACGCGCCAGTGCGCCGAGAACCCGCAGCTGTCGCCCTGCATCTTCGAATACGTCTACCTGGCGCGGCCCGACTCCGAAATGGATGGCATCTCGGTGTACCAGGCGCGCCTGAACCTGGGCGAGTCGCTGGCCAAGCGCGTGGTCTCCACCGTGCCGCCCAACGAGATCGACGTGGTGATCCCGATCCCGGAGTCCAGCCGCCCCAGCGCCATGCAGCTGGCGCAGCTGCTCGGCATCCCGTACCGCGAAGGCTTCGTCAAGAACCGCTACGTCGGCCGCACTTTCATCATGCCGGGGCAGGCCGTGCGGAAGAAATCCGTGCGGCAGAAGCTCAACACCATCGTCAGCGAGTTCAAGGGGCGCAACGTGCTGCTGGTGGACGACTCCATCGTGCGCGGCACCACCAGCCGCGAGATCGTGCAGATGGCGCGCGAGGCCGGCGCCCGCAAGGTGTACATGGCCAGCGCCGCGCCGCCGGTGCGCTTCCCCAACGTGTACGGCATCGACATGCCCACCGCCGAGGAGCTGGTGGCGCACGGCCGCACCGTGGACGAAGTGCGCCAGATCATCGGCGCCGATGCCCTGATCTACCAGGACGTGGAAGGCATGAAGGCGGCCATCGGCAAGCTCAATCCGCAGATCAAGGGCTTCGATGCATCGTGCTTCGACGGCGTCTACGTCACCGGCGACATCAACGCCGAGGACATCGCACGCATCAACGAGGCACGCATCGGCCAGGAGGACCCGCTGCAGGAGAACACCTCGCGCCTGGCCATCCCCAATCCGCAAGAAGCCTGACCGTGACCGAGAAGAAGAAACTGCCCGAAGGCCTGCATCGCGACACGCTCGCGGTGCGCACCGCCCTGCCGCCCAGCCAGTGGGGCGAAAACTCCGAGGCGCTGTACCTGACCAGCGGGTTCGTGCAGCCCGATGCCGAAACCTCCGCGCGCCGCTTCGCCAACCCGCAGGAGGGCTATACCTACGGCCGCACCTCCAACCCCACCGTCACCAGCTTCGAGCAGCGGCTCGCGGCGATGGAGGGCACCGAAGCCGCGATCGGCACCGCCACCGGCATGGCGGCCATCCTGCTGCTCGGCATGGGGCTGCTGAAGGCGGGCGACCACGTGGTCTGCTCGCGCTCGGTGTTCGGCTCCACCCTGAACCTCTTCGCCAAGGAATTCGGCAAGTTCGCGGTCGAATCCACCTTCGTGTCGCAGACCGACATGAAGGAGTGGAAAGCGGCGATGCGTCCCAACACGAAGCTGCTGTTCGCCGAGACGCCGACCAATCCGCTGACCGACGTCTGCGACATCCGTGCGCTGGCAGAGCTGGCGCATTCGGGCGGCGCGATGCTGGCCGTGGACAACTGCTTCTGCTCGCCGGCGCTGCAGCGCCCCACCGAGCTGGGCGCGGATTTCATCATCCACTCCGGCACAAAGTACCTCGACGGCCAGGGCCGCGTGATGGCCGGCGCCATCTGCGGTCCCGCGAAATACATCAACGACGTGTTCGCGCCGATCGTGCGCACGGCGGGCATGACGCTGTCGCCCTTCAATGCGTGGGTCGTGCTCAAGGGGCTGGAGACGCTGGGCATCCGCATGCAGGCGCAGTGCGCCAACGCGCTGGCTGTCGCGAAGTTCCTGGAGCAGCATCCCGCGGTGACGCGCGTTTACTACCCCGGTCTCGCTTCGCATCCGCAACATGCGCTGGCGATGAAGCAGCAGTCCGGCCTGGGCGGCGCGGTCGTTTCCTTCGACGTGCGCGGCAAGGACCCGGTGGAGCTGCGCAAGAACGCGTTCACGGTCATCGACAGCGCGGAGGTGATGAGCATCGCTACCAACCTGGGCGATACGAAGACCATCATCAGCCATTCAGCCACCACGTCGCATGGCCGCCTTTCCGAAGAGCAACGCCAGGCTGCGGGCATCGGCCAGGGTCTCATTCGCGTCGCCGTGGGGTTGGAGCACGTGGAAGACATCAAGACCGACTTGTTGCGCGGCCTCGGCAAGCTGTAATTCGTGCCGCACCCCGGACCGTGATGGGCCGACCCGTCCCGGCGAATGTCCCCCGGAGCGGGTCACGCCTCCGGCTGGACCCGCATCTCCTCCTTTACTTCGCCGGGACGGGCCGGCCCATCACGGTCCTGCGCCGTGAGCGAAGCGACGGAGTGCCTTGCTTCCTTCGATGCGCGTCATGGTGCTGGGCCAGGGTGGGGGAGTCCGCCTCGGCGAAGTAAAGGAGGAGATGCGAGGCCAGCCGGAGGCGTGCCTCGCTCCGGGGGACATTCGCCGAGGCGGACTCCCCTATCCTGGTCCCTGCCGGACGCTTTCGAGCGGCACCTATAGGACAATGCACCCGTGACAGTCAGAACCAGATTCGCACCGTCCCCTACGGGCTTCATCCACCTCGGCAACATCCGCTCCGCGCTCTATCCGTGGGCGTTCGCGCGTTCGCAAGGTGGCACCTTCATCCTGCGCATCGAAGACACGGACCTGGAGCGCTCGACGCAAGCCTCCGTGGACGTCATCCTCGAAGGCATGCGCTGGCTCGGGCTGGACCCGGACGAGGGGCCGTTCTACCAGATGCAGCACATGGACCGCTATCGCCAGGTGATCGCGGAGATGCGCGAGAAAGGCCTGGTCTATCCCTGCTACATGAGCGTGGCGGAACTGGACGCGCTGCGCGAACGGCAGATGGCGAACAAGGAGAAGCCACGGTACGACGGCACCTGGCGCCCGGAGCCGGGCAAGGCGCTGCCGCCGGTGCCGGAAGGCGTGCAGCCGGTGCTGCGGTTTCGCAACCCCGTCGGTGGCGTGGTGGCCTGGGACGACAAGGTCAAGGGCCGCATCGAGATCAGCAACGACGAACTCGACGACCTGGTGATCGCGCGGCCGGACGGCACGCCCACGTACAACTTCTGCGTGGTGGTGGACGACATCGACATGAAGATCACGCACGTGATCCGCGGCGACGACCACGTGAACAACACGCCGCGGCAGATCAACATCTTCCGCGCGCTGGGCTACGAGCCGCCCGTCTTCGCGCACCTGCCCACCGTGCTGAACGAGCAGGGCGAGAAGATGAGCAAGCGCAACGGAGCCAAGCCGGTCACGCAGTATCGCGACGAGGGCTACCTGCCCGATGGCGTGGTGAACTACCTGGCGCGCCTGGGCTGGTCGCACGGTGACGACGAGATCTTCAGCCGCGAGCAGTTCCTGAACTGGTTCAACCTGGACCACCTGGGCAAGAGCGCCGCGCAGTTCGACGACGCCAAGCTGCGCTGGGTGAACGCGCAGCACATGAAGGCCACGCCCGACGAAACGCTGGCGTTGCTGGTGGACGAGCGACTGAAGGCGCGCGGCATCGCCACGGACGCCCGGCTGCCAGCCATCTGCGGCCTGTTCAAGGACCGGTGCGACACCACGGTGGTGCTGGCCGACTGGGCGCAGCGCTTCTACGCGGACGTCACCCCCAACCCCGACGAGGCCGCCAAGCACATCACCGACGGCGTCCGGCCGGCCATCAGCATGCTGGCCCGCATGCTGGAGGGCTGCCCGTGGACCAGGGAGGACATCACCGAGGCCGTGAAGGAAACCCTGCGCGCCACCGGCCTGAAGATGCCGCAGCTGGCCATGCCGGTGCGCGTGCTGGTGATGGGCACGGCGCAGACGCCGTCGCTGGATGCTGTCCTGAGCCTGTCACTCCGGGACAAAGTTTTGGAGCGGCTGCGGGCGGCCTGAAAACCGCCATATAATGCGAGGCTCGACACCTGCCGGGGGTATAGCTCAGCTGGGAGAGCGCTTGCATGGCATGCAAGAGGTCAGCGGTTCGATCCCGCTTACCTCCACCAAAGCAGATGTTGAAACTGGAAAGTTCCAAAGGTCACGACCCTATCGTCTAGAGGCCTAGGACATCACCCTTTCACGGTGAGTACCGGGGTTCGAATCCCCGTAGGGTCGCCAAGACAACGCAAGTTGGCAAGGCAACAAGTGGCAGCACTTGGCTCGCAAGGGCAGACGCTGTACCAGGAGTGGTAGTTCAGTTGGTTAGAATACCGGCCTGTCACGCCGGGGGTCGCGGGTTCGAGTCCCGTCCACTCCGCCAATATCGAAGCGGCTTGCCGCCGAAACGCCCACCACCGAGTGGGCGTTTCTCATTCCAGGTTGGTCATGCTCGATGACCGACCCGGGGCCTGCCTCGGCCTTGCGGGCGCATGGTTCGGGCTCTACACTGGCCGCGCCAGAAGACTGGTGCTTCCCGGAAGGGGCTCGTGTGTCGATGACTCTAGGTGCAGCGTCCCCCAGAGCAAGGGCCTGTCGCTGGACGGCCTGGGTGATCGTGGCCCTCTCCAGCGTGGCGTCCAGTGCGCTCGCCAAATCGCAACCCTCGTCCGCCCCCGCGCGAGCCCCGACGGTGCGGGTGGACAGCGTCAAGGAGGACCTCGACGGGCTGATCAAGCACCGCACGATCCGGGTGGCAGTGCCATTCAGCCGGACGCTCTACTTCAACGACAAGGGCCGGGAGCGCGGCATCAGTGCCGACTTCGTGCGGGACTTCGAGCGCTGGCTGAACGAAAAGCACAAGAAGGATCTGCGGAATCGGCCGGTGACCTTGATGATCCGGCCGACCACCCGCGACAAACTGCTGACCGAGGTCATGGAGGGTCGCGCCGACATCGCGGTGGGCAACCTCACCGTGACCGACGAACGGCTGAAGCTGGTGGACTTCGCGGTGGCGAAAGACCAGAAGCCGATTGCCGAACTCGTGGTCAGCGGCCCCAGGTCGGGGCCGCTTGCCGATGCCGACGCGTTGTCGGGCCAGACCGTTCACGTGCGCAAGGCATCGAGCTATTACGAGAGCCTGAAGGCCCTCAACGAGCGCTTCAACAAGAACGGCAGGCCGGCGGCCAACCTGGTGCTGGTGCCCGACGCGCTCGAGGACGAAGACATGATGGAGATGCTCAACGCCGGGCTCCTCGAGATGATCGTGGTCGACGACTGGAAGGCGCGCATGTGGGCGCAGGTGCTGCCGAAGATCCACGTCAACGAGGGCGCTGTCGTGCGCAGCGGAGGCAAGGTCGGTTGGGCGATCCGCAAGGGCAGTCCCAGGATGAAGGCGGAGCTTGCCGAGTTCTACGTCAGCTACGTCAAGCGGCAGGGCATCTACAACCAGCGCATGAAGTCGTACAGCGCGAGGATCAAGCAACTCAATAACCCTGCCGGCGAGTCCGCGGTGAAGCGCTTCGAGCAAACGCTGGCGCTGTTCCAGAAGTACGGGACGCAATACCAGTTCGAGCCGCTGATGCTCGCCGCACTGGGCTACCAGGAGTCGCAGCTCGACCAGAACGCCAAGAGCCGTGTCGGCGCCATCGGCATCATGCAGGTGATGCCCGCCACCGGCGCGGAGCTGAACGTGGGCAGTCTTTACGTCGCCGAGTCGAACGTGCACGCCGGAACGAAGTACATGGACCAGCTGATGCGAAGGCACCTGGCCGACGCGAAGCTGGACGACACCAACAGGACGCTGTTCGCCTTTGCCGCCTACAACTGTGGCCCGGGCAATGTCAGGCGGATGCGCCGGGAAGCCGAAGCCCGCGGGATCGACCCGAACCGCTGGTTCAACAACGTGGAGTTGGTGACGGCCGAGAAGATCGGCTCCGAAACGACCACCTACGTGCGCAACATCTTCAAGTATTACGTCGCCTACAAGCTGATGACCGATGTCGGCGAAGCCCAGCGCAAGGCGCGTGAAAGCGTGCAACCCCGCAAGTGACCGCGCTCCCCGGGCCCAAGGTCCCCCGAGCCAGCGGGAATGCAGCGCGTCGGGGATGATGCTCGCATGATCCAGGTTCGACGTTTGCGGGAGCCCCACATGGCCGACGTCCTGCGCATCCAGGACAGCTGCTACGTCGACATCGAGCCCGAAGCGCGGGAATCGCTCCAGGCGAAGATCCTCGCTTCGCCGAGCACCTGCCTGGTGGCTGAAATCGCCGGCGACGTGGTGGGGTATCTCATTGCAGCGCCCATCCTGTATCCGGATCTTCCTGAGCTCAACGCCCCGACGTTTCAGCTGGCGGCGAATGCGGACACGCTGTACCTCCACGACCTGGCGATAGCGAATGCGGCACGAGGAACGCGTGCCGGGCGGGCCCTCGTACGCGCTGCGATGGAGGTTGCGAAGGAAGGTGACCTGACAGGCGCGTGCCTCGTGGCCATCCAGGGTTCGGTGCGGTATTGGGAACAGCTCGGATTCGAAATCGTCGAGGCGCCGCCCGATGGCGTGGCTGCCAAGCTGGCCAGCTACGGGGCAGCCGCGCGGCTGATGCGCGCGGCCTTGTGAAGCCTGTGCCGGCGTTGTCCTGTCGGCAAGCGCCTGCGCGTTCTATGCCGGTGTGCTGCCTGCAGGAACGACCTCCACCTTGAGCGGCCGGGCGGTGGCGAGATGCACGTCGCGCTGCGTGAACGGGATGCTGATGCCGGCCTCGCGCAGCCGCTCCTCGATCAGGAACCGGAGGTCGCTCATCACCTGCGTCGCGCTGACCCCCGGTGCGAGGTTGAGCCAGAAGTACAGGCCGAACATCAAGGCGTTGTCGCCGAAATCCTCGAACACCACTTGCGCCGCCGGGTGGTCGAGCACCGCCGGGTGCCGTTCGGCGCATTCCGCAAGGATCCGCGCCACTTCGCGCACTGGCGTGCCGTAGGCGACCCCGACCTTGACCACGCGCTGCAGGTCGGCGTTGGTCAGCGTCCAGTTCGTGACCTTCTGTTCAAGCAGCACCGAGTTCGGAATCATGCTTTCCACGCCGTCGAAGCCGCGGACGGTTGACGACCGGACGTTGACGGAGGTGACCCTGCCGGTGATGCCCTCCACTTCGATGATGTCCCCGACGCGCACGTTGCGCTCGACCAGCACGATCATTCCGCTGATCAGGTTCTTGATCAGGGTCTGCGTACCGAAGCCGATCCCGATCGCGAGCGCGCCGCCCGCGAATGCGAAAACGGTGAGGGGTATCCGTGCGATGTTGAGCGTCAGGGCCAGCAGCGCCACCAATCCGAGGGCGTTCGCCCAGCGGCGGAATGTCTTTCCCTCCTCCTCCCCCACCTCGA
Organism: Ramlibacter sp. PS3R-8; assembly: GCF_037572435.1. Taxonomy (NCBI): domain Bacteria; kingdom Pseudomonadati; phylum Pseudomonadota; class Betaproteobacteria; order Burkholderiales; family Comamonadaceae; genus Ramlibacter; species Ramlibacter sp. PS3R-8. Next base: position 601,149 of record NZ_JBBHGT010000002.1, on the reverse strand, counting down.
AGCGGCTCACCAGCACGCGTTCGGCGCGACCCGAGACGAATGCGAGCAGCCGGTAGCCAAGCAGGATCAGGAGCGCCGCGCCGATGCTCTTGCCGACGGTGATGCCGCGCGAGGTCGTGACCGTCTTGCCGTCCACCTCAGTCTTGTCTTCGATCGTCAGCAGCTCGTAATTCCAGACCCGTACCGCGACATCCTTCACGCGTACCAGCAGGTCGGCGCCGATTTCGGGTATCGAACGCGTGCTGAGGACATCGGTGAAATCCCGTTGCCAGTGGTCGAGCCGGGCGAGCCGGCGCGCAATCTCATCGCGCTCGCGCTCGAGTGCGACTTCGTGGTCGCGCAGCGCCGCCCGCGCGTTTTGCTCGTGCCTTTCGACCTCGGACCCGGACACCGCCTGGACACGCTGGTCCTGCTCCTGCAGCGCGGAACGCACCTCGTTCGCCTGCGCCGTGGAGCGGCTCGACCACAACGTCAGGTTCTTGACCGTCTCCAGGAGCTGCCGGCGCGCCTCCTGCCGCGCGTCGGGATCGGTGCCGGCGAGGGCGGTATGGCGCCAGGTCCAGCTCTCGACCAGCATGTTGTGGTAGTGGCTCAGCAGCAAAGTGAGGATCTGGACCTGCGCCCCGATGCTCTGCACCCGGACCTCGGCGGCCCGCAGTCTCGCCTCCGCAAGCAGCAGGGCCTGGTCGCGTGCGGGCGAGTTGTCCGCGACCGTCCCCGCCGTGCGCAGCGCCTCCAGCGCCTTCGCAGCCGTGTCGCGTTCCTTGTGGGCTCGCGCGCTGACTTCCAGCAGCGACTGGAGTTCGCGATCGCGCTGGAGGCGAAACGTCTCCAGGCGCCGGTGGGCCTCCTCGACGTCGGCCGTGCTGATGGCGACGGGGCCGGAGAGCGCGGCCAGCTTGCGCTCCGTCAGCCGAAGCTGCGCCTGCGCGACGGAAAGCTTTTCGTCGAACGCCCGGGCGGCGAGGTCGCTCGCCACCAGGGCCTCCCCGGCTGCCTGCGCCTGGCCGCGCGCGGCCTCGAGGCGCCAGGTCGCCGCCGCACGCGCGTCGGTTCCCGCCGCGGTGCTCTCGACGGCCGCCGACGCACGCCGCACCGCTTCCGCGGCTTGCTTCGCCTTGCGCCGGAGCCGGTCCATCTCGATGCCTGCGAGATCGCGGGAGGACTTCAGCAACTCCGCGGCTGCGCGATGGGTATCGGCTTCCTCCCGGAGGTTGTCGAGCAGCAGGATGGCGTACGGCTGCTTCTGCGTGAAACCGGGCCATTCCCGCTCCGCCTTTTCCGCTGCCTCGCGCGCCTTGCGCTGCTCCACCACCCGTGCCAACGAGTTCAATTGGGCTTCATACACCACGACCAGGAGGGCCCGGTCCTTGCGCGCGTTCTCCACCTCCGCAGGACCGATGCCCGGCGGCGCAGGCTCGGCGCCGGAGGGAACCCGCTCCAGCTGGTCCCGCAACCGGGCGATTTCCTGTTCGATACGGACCCGAGCCGCACCGGGATCCGATGGCGCCTGGGTGGGCGCGGCAGCGTCTTTGCCTGGAGCGCCCTTGAGGATGGAGGAACCGGGCTGCGCCCACGAGAAGGGGGGGAAGAATGCGGCGGAGAGCGCCAGTACCAGCACGATGGCGGCGTGACGCCGCGAGCGGTTCTTTCGATGACTGCACGTGCGCATATGACCCCGAATCCCGGCTGGATCGCCCACGTGTGGCAGGCTGCCTGCGGACTGTAGGAACGTGCGCGCGTCCCGTCTATAGACCCAAAGGGCAATATGCCGGTCGCGGGTCGCTATTTGATCAATTCGACGGTCGCGATGCCACCACCCAGGCTGAGGCCGATGCCTTCGACGGCGCCCTTCAAGTCGATCGTGACGCCTTTCTCGTTCTTGTAAGTTGCCGCAACCGACGCCGTGCCGGCCATCGTGGAGGTGGAGACCGAGCCGTAGACCCCCGCGAAGTCCTCGATCTTCTTCAGGCCATAGACCATGCCGGTGGCGCTCATCTTCTTGACCGCCTTGGCGCCCACGCCGGCACTGGAGCTCTTGAACGTGAACGGGTGGTCCTTGCCCTCGAAGGTCAGCACGCCCTTGCCGGCCGTGCCCCCGAAAATCAGGCGCATCTGCTCGGAGGCGACCTTGAGAGTGGCGTTCGGCTTGCCCTTGCCTGCGGTGGGCGCGGCGTCCTTCTTCTCCTGGGCAAATGCCGGCAACAGGAGCACGGCCGAGAGCACGGCAGCCAGGAGCCCGCGCATCAGTGCATGTCCACGCATCATGTTCTCCAAGGTGGTTGTCGGGCGGTCGTTCCACGCGATGCGGAGGGGGACCGGTTTTCGTCCGACGTTATAGTAAGCCTCGGCAGGCCCGATCCCATAGCCGCTTCGGTCGGGTCGAACGTGGTACTGCCGAACCCAAGGGACGACCATGCACTTGCGAGACAAGTTCGGCAGGCCCTTGCGCCTGGCCGTCATCGGAGGCGGACCCGACTCGTGGATCGGCCGCATGCACCGCGGCGCAGCCGAGATGGATGGGTGGTTCCGCGTAACGGCCGGCGTGGTGTCGAGCGATCCGCAACGCTCGCGCGCGAGCGGCCTCGCAATCGGCCTGGATCCGGCGCGCAGCTACGGCAGCGTGCCGGACATGCTGGCCGGGGAAAGCGCCCGCGACGATGGCGTCGACGCGGTGACCATCATGACGCCCAACGACACGCACTACGGGTTTGCGGCCGCGGCGCTGGAAGCCGGGCTGGACGTGGTCTGCGACAAGCCGGTGGCGCATGACCATGCGCAAGCGAGCGACCTGGTGCGGCGGACGCGAGCCCGGGGCAGGCTGTTCGCGGTGGCGCACGGTTACTCGGCTTATCCCATGACCCGCTACGCCCGGCACCTGGTGCGCGACGGCGCCATCGGGACGGTGCGGCTGGTGCAGGTGGAGTACATCCAGTCGGGTCTCGCCACGCGGGTGGAGGACGGTCCGCAGTCGAGCCGCCTGCGCTGGATCTTCGATCCTGCGCGCAGCGGGCAGGCGCTGGTGATGAGCGCGATCGGCTGCCATGCGCAGCATCTCGCGAGCTTCGTGGCCTGCGCGAACGTGGCCCGGGTGATGGCCGACGTCGGCACGCTGCGGCCGGGCCGCAAGGTGATCGACCATGTCTCCGCGCTGCTCGAATTCGAAGGTGGCGCGCGCGGCAGCTTCACCGTGACCCAGGCTGCGGCCGGTGCCGAGAATGACATCCGCCTGCGCGTCTACGGCGAGACCGGGATGATCGACTGGTCGCACCGCGAAGCCGGCTACCTGAAGCTGGCCATGCAGGGGGAGCCCGTCCGCACCATCGGCCGCGGCGACCCCGGCCTCCCCGCGGAAATCCTCGCGCTGGGCCGCACGCCGCGCGGGCATCCGGAAGGCCTGCGCGAAGCCTTCGCCAACATTTACGCCGAGATGGCCCAGGAGCGGATGGCCCGCGAACTCGGCGAACCGGTGCCCGCGTTTCCTTATCCGCGCGTCGAGGACGGCGCGCACACGATGGCGTTCATCGAAGCCTGCATCGCGTCGCAGGAGAAGGGCGGATGGGCGCAGGTGGAACGATGAGCCACATCCCGTGTTGCGGCCGGGATGGGGCCGTGCGGCACACTCTCACCTTCCATCAGCCATCGGAGACATCGATTTGAACGCCCCCCTCAACGTCGCAGTCATAGGCCTCGGCTGGTGGGGCCGCACCCTCGTCGGCGAGCTCAAGAAGACGGCCAGGCTTCGCGTCGTGCGGGTTGCCGACGTCAGCCCCGCGGGTGAAGCTTTCGCCAGGGAACAGGGCCTGGCGTTCGCACCGGGACTCGAGCAGGTGCTGGCCGACCCGGCAGTGCAGGCCGTCGTGCTCTGCACCCCCCACACCCAGCACACCGACCAGATCGTTGCCGCAGCAGGCGCCGGCAAGCACGTGTTTTGCGAGAAGCCGCTGTCGATGACGCGCCGCGACGTGCTGCGTGCCGTGGCGGCGGTGGAGCAGGCCGGCGTCGCGCTGGCCGTGGGCCACGAGAAGCGTTTCGAGCCGCCGGTGCTGGAAGTGATGCGCCTGCTGAAAAGCGGCGCGCTCGGCACGCCGCTGCAGGTGGAAGCCAACTTCAGCCAGGACAAGTTCCTGGCGCTCGCCCCGGACAACTGGCGCCTGTCGGGTGCGGAGGCTCCTGCCGGTCCCATGACGGCCACCGGCATCCACCTGCTGGACCTGTCCGTCGGGGTGTTCGGCGAGGCCGACACCGTGCATGCCAGCGTCAAGCAATTGGGCAGCCCGCTCACCAACGGCGACACGCTGGCCGCGCTGGTCACCTTCAAGCGCGGCGGCCATGCGCTGATCAGCGCCATCCTCGCCACCCCGTTTGCCGGCCGCTTTGCCGTGTACGGCTCGCAAGGCTGGGCGGAGGTGCGCGACAAGACGCACCCGGAAGCGCCGGAAGGCTGGACGCTGACCACCTGCCTGCGCGGCCAGCGCGCGGTCTCGGTGGAGATGCCGCCGGCGCCCGCGGTGCTGCACAACCTGGAAGCGTTCGCCGATGCGGCGCTGGGCCGCGCGCCCTATCCGGTGCCGCGCGAGCAGATGATCGCCAACGTGAGCGCCCTGGAGGCGATCTTCAAGTCGGCGAAATCGGGGACGATCGAAAAGGTGGAGGGCTGAGCCCACGCAAAGGGGTTACGGCCCCGGACGCTCGCCCGATGCGAAGCTGAAGGCGCCGGCGCGCGCCAGCCGCGCGAACTCCGCTTCCACCAGTTCCTGCACCAGCGACAGGGCCGCGCTCGGGCGCCGGTCCAGCCGCGTCGCCAGCATCAACTGCCGCTGCATCTGCACCCCCGAGATCTCCGACATCATGACGGACCGGGCCTGGGTAGCGTCCTTGAAGACGGACACCGGCATGATCGTCGCCCACCGACCCCGCAGCACCAGTTCGCGGATGGAATCGACGGAGTCGATTTCCGAATGCACGTTCAGCTCCTTGCCGACCGACAGCAACTGCCGTTCGACGATGCCGCGGTGCAGGCTTGTCATCAGCAAGGGGATGCGGGCCAGCTGGTTCAGCATCACGACCGGCGGCACGCGCATGCTCACGTGCGAGATCAGGGCGAAAGGCTCCGCCACGAGGGGCTGCAACGAGAGCGTTCGGCCTGGCTCGGGATTGGTCACCACCGCCATGTCCACCTGCCCGCGTTCGACCAGGTCCAGCAAGGTGGGCGTGAAGGCTTCGCGCGTGCGCAGCGTCACCCCTTCCAGGAGCGCCGCGCAGTTCTCGAACAGGCCCGGCAGCAGCAGGCGCGCCAGCGTCGGCGACGCGCCCAGCACCACGGTGGCCTTGTCCACGCGCTGGTTGCGGGCCAGCTTCTGCTGCAGCCGCGCGGCCTCGCCCAGCATGCGCTGCGCCGACTCGTAGACCGACAGGCCCGCCTGCGTCAGGCGCACGCCGCGCGGCAGCCGCTGCAGCAGCTGCGCCCCGAGCTCGGACTCGAGCTCGCGCATCTGCCGCGTCAGCGCGGGTTGCGCAATCGATATGGCAGAGGCCGCGGCCGTCAGGCTGCCGGCATCCGCCACCGCGACGAAATATCGGAGGGTGCGCAGGTGCATCTCGAACTCCGGGAGAACCCTTAAGCGATGCCGACATGATATGGCAGTGCGCGAAACCGGCATTGGACGGGATCGCGCCGGGGTCCTACCCTTCCGCTGCTCGGCGGCTCGCTCCGCGCGGGACCACAACAAGGAGACCAGTTTGACCTGCACGCGCCGTACGGCGATCGCGGCCCTCGCCGCCGGTGCCTGCCTTCCCGCCTTGGGGCAGGGCGGCTGGCCCAACAAGCCGGTGCGCATGATCATTCCGCTGGCCGTGGGCAGCGCCGTCGACAACGCCGCGCGGGTGGTCACCCAGAAAATGGGCGAGAACCTGGGCCAGAGCTTCGTGCTGGAAAACATTGCCGGCTCTGCGGGCCTGATCGGCGCGGAGCGGGTGGCGCGTGCCGCACCCGACGGCTACACGCTTGGCGGCTTCAACGACAGCGTGCTCACCATGGTGCCCAACATGCAGGCGCGCATGCCGTGGAATGCGCTGACCGACTTCGATCCGGTGTCGCTGGTCGGCACCATCGAGTGGGGGCTGGTCGTCAGGTCCGACTCGCCCTTGCGCACACTCGGCGACTTCCTCGCGGCCGCCAAGGCCTCGCCCGGCAAGCTGACTTACGGCTCGGGCGGCAATGGCAGCCCGCAGCACATCGGCATGGCCCTGGTGGCAGGCCGCGCCGGACTCGACATGCTGCACGTGCCGTACAAGGGCGCCACGCCGGCAGCAGTGGCCGTCGCCGCCGGCGAGGTGGATGCCTCGTTGCAGGGACTCGGCACCGTGGTCTCCCTGGTGCAGGCGGGCAAGCTGCGGCTGCTGGCCGTCTCCGCGCCGGCGCGGCTGGCCCAGTTCCCCGGCGTCCCCACGTTCGGCGAGTCCGGCATGCCGGGCTTCACCTTCAACTCCTGGTTCGCCATCGTTGCGCCCGCCGGCACGCCGCGCGAGATCATCACGCGCCTGAACGTCGAAATCGCCAAGGTGCTGGCCGATCCGGCCACGCGCGACAAGCTGGTGGCGCTGGGCGTCACGCCGCGCGGGCTGCCCGCCGCCGAATTCGGCCAGGCGCTGCGCACGCAATACGAGCTGTACCGCAACCTGATCCAGGAACGCGGCATCAAGGCCGACTGAGCTCCACCCCATGAACGCACCCCTCGTTGCGCACGACGCGCTGCGCCGCTTCATCGAAGAGGCTTTCGTCAGCGCCGGCCTGCCCGCTGCCGACGCCGCGCAGGTGGCGGCCCTGATGGCGGAGGCCGATCTGCAGGGCAGCGATGGCCATGGCGTGATCCGCCTGCCGCAGTACATGAAGCGGCTGCGCGCCGGCGGCATCAACAAGCATCCCGACATCCGCGTCGTCCAGGAACGCGCGGCGATGGCCGTCGTGGACGGCGACAACGGCATGGGCCACCTGGTGGTCACGCGGGCCGTGGACATCGCCATCGAGAAGGCGCGCAGCGCCGGGGTGGCCTGGGTCAGCACGCGCTACAGCAACCACGCGGGTCCGGCGTCCTTGTACGCGCGCCGTCCGCTGCAGCACGACATGCTCGGCTTGTATTTCGCGGTGGGCAATGCCAACCACCTGCCGCCGTGGGGCGGCATGGAGATGCTGCTGTCCACCAATCCCATCTCCGCCGGGGTGCCGGCCGGCGAGGAGCCTCCCGTGGTGTTGGACATGGCGACCACGGTGGCCGCGTACGGCAAGGTCAAGGCGCTGGCCAAGCGCGGAGAGCAGATGCCGCCGGGCTGGATGATCGACCGCAACGGGCAGCCGCTGCTCGACCCCCAGCGGGCGGCCGAAGGCTTCCTCGTGCCCATCGGCGGCCACAAGGGCTACGGGCTGGCCCTCATCGTCGGCCTGCTGGCAGGCACGCTGGGTGGCGCGGCGATGGGTCGCGAGGTCATCGACTTCAACGCCGATCACGTGTCCGTCACCAACACGGGGCAGGCCATCCTGGTGATCGACCTGGCCGCCTTCGGGGACCCTGCGCAGTTCAAGGCGGCCGTCGACACGCTGGTGCGCGACATCCGCACCAGCGAGCGGTTGCCCGGCGTGGAACGCATCTGGTTGCCGGGCGAGCAAAGCCATGAGAAGCGCCAGCGCCATGCGCGCGAGGGCATCGCCCTCATGCCGGTGCTGCTGGATGAACTGAACACCCTGGCGGTGGACCTCGGCATCGCGCCGCTTCGAATCGGGACAGGCGCATGATCGCGGGCATCCACACCGGACCTGGAGCAAACTGACATGGGACTGCGCTTCCTGGAGCACCTGCTGATCCTCACCGACGACCCCGAGGGTACGCGCGACTGGTTCGTCAAGAACCTCGGGTTCCGCGAGGGCTTCCACCCCGACTTCGGCTTCCCGGTGTACTGGCTGTACATCGGCGAGCAGGATGTCCTCCACATCGGCAAGGCGCGGCACTCGCAGCACCAGGACACCTACCTGAAGACGCCCACGGACAAGGAGGGCGTGGACTATTCCGCCGCCGGGGCCATGGGGTCCGGCCGCATCGACCACCTGTGCCTCAACTGCGATGGGATCGAGGAGTTCATCGATCGCCTCACGCGCAACGGCGTGGAGTTCAGCGAACGCAAGGCGCACAACTCCAACCTGTACCAGCTGTTCATGCGCGAGCCCATCAACGGCATCAAGGTGGAGCTGAACTTCGCATGGGAAGAGGCCGAGCGCATCGGCCGCGTGCCGGCGTGGACGGACGCCGGCGCCAACCAGAAAACCGCAACGTCATGAACCAGGCCACGAACAAGCAATGAAAATCAAGGCAGTCCGCATCCACGCCACCGGCGGCCCCGAAGTCCTGAAGATCGAGGAGCTCGATCTGCCAGAGCCCGGACTCGGCGAGGTCCGCATCCGCCACACCGCCATCGGCCTGAACTTCCAGGATATCTACACCCGCGGCGGCCGCTACCCGACGCCCCTGCCCACCGGGCTGGGGACCGAGGCGGCCGGCATCGTCGAGGCGCTCGGAGAGGGCGTCGCCGGGTTTCGCGTCGGTGACCGGGTGTGTTACGCCAGCGGCCCCGTGCTCGGGGCCTGCGCCACGCACCGCAACTACCCCGCGGCACGGCTGCTGGCCGCGCCCGCGCACCTGGACGACGAGACGCTCGCCGCCTCGCTGCTCAAGGGGATGACGGTCGAATACCTGCTGCAGCGGTGCTGCCCGGTGCAGCGCGGCCAGTTCGTGCTGATGCACGCTGCTGCCGGTGGCGTCGGCCTGCTCGCCGGCCAATGGGGCCGCCACCTCGGCGCGAAGATGATCGGGGTGGCCGCCGGGCCGGAGAAGGTCAAGCTCGCCCTGGCCAACGGCTACGAATACTGCATCGACCGCAAGAGCGAGGACATCGCGGAGCGCGTCAAGCACATCACCAAGGGGGCCGGTGTGCCGGTCGTCTTCGACTCCGTCGGCAAGGACAGCTTCGAGGCCTCCCTGCACAGCCTGGCGCCGCGCGGCTATTTCGTCAGCTTCGGCACCACCACCGGCGCGCCGCCGCCCGTGGAAGCGGCCACGCTGCAGAAGATGGGATCCCTGTACTTCACGCGGCCGACGCTGGTGACCTACACCGCCTCCTCGGAAGACCTGCGCAATTCGGCCGCCGCCGTGTTCCAGATGTTCAAGGAAGGCGCGCTGAAGGTCAGCGTCAACCAGCGCTACGCCATGGCCGACATTGCCAGGGCGCACGCCGACCTCGAAAGCGGCCGCACCACCGGCTCCAGCGTCATCCTTCCCTGATCCCCGACAGAACCATTCCAGGAGACACACCATGTTCCAGCCTCTCAAGGTCGCGTTCGTCATCGGCGCGCTCGCCGCCGCAGGAATCGGCACCGCGCATGCCGAGGACATCCGGCTGCGGATAGCCTCGGGCCACCCGGCGGCCAACACCTACGTGAACCTGATGCAGACCTTCTTCGTGCCGGAGGTGACCAAGCGCGTCGCCGCCCGCACGTCGCACAAGGTCGAATTCGTCGAGGCGTATGGCGGTGCGATGGTCAAGACCGCCGACACGCTGGAGGGCGTGCAGTCCGGCATCGTCGACATCGGCGGCTACTGCTTCTGCTTCGAGCCGTCGAACCTGCCGCTGCACGCATTCCAGGTGATGCTGCCCTTCGGCACGATGAGCCCGGAGAAAAGCGTCAAGCTGGCGCGCAGCGTGTACGACAAGGTGCCGTACATGTCCAAGGTCTTCGAGGACAAGTTCAACCAGACGCTGCTCGCGCTGGCGGCGGACAACGGCTACAACCTGGGCACCACCTTCGAGTGGAACACCGTCGGCGAGCTCAAGGGCAAGAAGCTGGCCGGCGCGGGGCTGAACCTGAAGTGGCTCGAATACGCGGGCGCGGTACCGGTGCAGTCCTCGCTGCCCGATGCGTACACGTCGATGCAGACCGGCGTGTACTCGGGCTGGATCATGTTCCCCTCGGGATGGGTCAACTTCAAGCTGCATGAAGTGGCGCGGCACTACACCGAGGTGGGTTTCGGCGCGATCACGTGGCACGGCCTGACGATCAACAAGGCGCGTTTCGCCCGCCTGCCGCGCGATGTGCAGGCGATCCTGGTCGAAGTGGGCCGCGAATACGAAGCCAAGACCGGCACCGTCAACGAAGAGAACTACGGCAAGCAGCTCGCGCAGCTCAAGACCCTGGGCGTCACGGTCAAGAGCGTGCCGGACTCGGTGCGGCTGGAATGGGCCAACTCGCTGGCGGCGTGGCCGCAGGTGCAGGCGACGGACCTGGACAAGCAGGGACTGCCCGCCACGCAGGTGCTGAAGCTCACGCTGGAAGAGGCAGAGAAACTGGGCCACAAGTGGCCCGTGCGCTACGGCGTCAAGTAAGCGCCGCACGATGCAGCACCTGCGTGCCCTGAACGATCGCGTCACGCGCGCCTTGCTGGTGCTGGCGGCGGTGCTCGCATTCCTGCTTTGCTTCCTGGTGGTGGCCGACGTGCTCGGCCGGGTGATCTTCAACAGCCCGGTCAAGGGCACGGTGGAAATCGTGTCCCTGTCGATCGTCGTCATCTGCTACCTGCAGGCGGGCTTCGCCATCCGCAGCGGCGGCATGCTCAACGTCGACATGTTCGTCGGCAAGGCCAGCCCGCGGGTGCAGAGCGTGTTCGCGGCGGTCGCCGCGCTGGCCGGGCTGGTGTTCTTCGCGATCATCTGCTGGGGCAGCGTCGACGGGGCCGCGCACGCGTGGAGCTCCAACGAATTCGAGGGCGAGGGCGCGTTGCGCGTGCCCGTCTGGCCGGCGCGGTTCATCGTGGTCCTCGGCACCGCGCTGGCCGCCTTCAGCTACCTGCTGCTGCTGGTGCAGCACTGCGCCAGCGCGGCACGGGGCGTCGGCCCCGGCGTGGCCGGCGCCTCCCACTAAAAGGACGGCATGTACAACGTTGCCGACATGCTGATCCTGGTCGGCGTCCTGCTCACGCTGGTGTTCAGCGGCGTCCACATCGCGGTGTCGCTGGGCCTGGCGAGCCTGCTGGGGCTGTACATGGTCACCGGCGACCTGCAGGCGATGACGTCCTTCGCGTCGAACACGGCCTACGAGGCGTTGCGGGACTACGTCTTCGCGGTCATCCCGCTGTTCCTGCTGATGGGCGAATTCCTCTCCAAATGCGGCGCGGCGAGCGACCTGTTCGCGCTGGTGAACCGGACCACGCGGCGCATTCCCGGCCGCCTGGGCGTGGCGACGGTGCTGGCCAACGCGGTGTTCGCCTTCATCACCGGCGTGTCCATCGCCGCGGCCGCCGCCTTCTCCAAGATCGCCTATCCGGAGATGCGGCGCCACGGCTACGAGCGCAAGTTCGCGCTCGGCTGCATCGCGGGCAGCGCCTGCCTGGGCATGCTGATCCCGCCGTCGGTGCTGATGATCGTGTGGGGCGTGCTCACCGAGCTGGCGATCGGCAAGCTGTTCATCGCCGGCATCATCCCGGGCTTCCTGGTGGTCGGCCTGTACACGATGTACATCCTGTGGGTGGCGAAGACGCAGCCGCACCGCGTGGGCGAGGGGCCCAACCTGCCGGAACCGCAGCGCCTGGCGCGCGCCGGGATCGACGCGATGCCGGTGCAGGACCTGCGCACCATCCTGTGGAGCACGGTGGGCATCCTGGCCCTGGTGGTGATCGTGCTGGGCGGCATCTGGTTCGGCTTCTTCACGCCGACCGAGGGCGCCGGCGTCGGTGCCACGCTGGCCCTGCTGCTGGCCATGGCGCGCGGCATGAAGCCCAGGGAGATGATGGAGGCGATCGTCTCCGTCGGCCGCACCTCTGCGCCCTTGCTGCTGCTGCTGGTGGCGGCGCAGCTGTACTCGCGGGTGCTGTCCATGACCGGTGTCACGGGCATGGCCAAGGAGTTCTTCGTCAATTCCGGCCTGTCACCTTATGCCGTGCTGGTGCTGATGGTGCTGATCTGGTTCGCGCTCGGCGCCATCATCGACTCGATCTCGATCATCCTGCTGACGGTGCCGGTGTTCGCGCCGGTGGCGATGGCGCTGGGCTTCGACCCCATCGCTTTCGCCATCATCGGGATCCTGGCGATCGAAACCGGATTGCTGACGCCGCCCTTCGGCATCCTGGTCTTCACGGTGAAGGCGGCGGTGCCCGACGAGCCCGACCTGAAGAACGGCGAGATCTTCCGCGGCTCGGTGCCGTACTGGATGGCCTTGCTGGTCGCCATCCTGGGCATCGTGATCTTCCCCCAACTGGCCACGTGGCTGCCCAACCTGGGCAACGTGGTGCCTGTCAAATGAGGTGACCATGGCTGCCTACTGGATTTCGCGCTGCGTCGTGAACGACCCCGTGCAATACAAGAAGTACACGGACCTCGTGCCGGCGATCATCGACGCGCACGGCGGGCGCATCCTGGCCCGCGGCGGGCCTTACCGGATCATGGAAGGCCCGCAGACCTTCCATCGCTTCGTCGTCATCGAATTTCCGTCGCTCGCAGCCGGGGTGGCCTGCTTCGAGTCACCGGAATACGTGCATGCGGCGGGCTTCCGGCGCGGCGAAGCGGGCATCGTGGAGAACGTCATCGTCGAGGGCGTCTCCACGCCCTGAGCCTTATTTGGCCGCCGTGATGGCCACGGCCAAGGAGCGGGTGTGGACCACCTCGACCTGGTCCCCGACCTTGATCAGCTTGAGCTGATTGGGATCCTTCACCGGCAGAACCACCGTCTCATAGGGACCCTTCAGGGTGATGGTCTTCTTCTTGGTGTTGACCTGGGTGACGTCCGCCATGATCACATCCTTCTCCGAAGCGACCCCGGCAGGACGCTGCCCGGCGGCGGCGGTGCTCTTGGCGTCACGACCGCTCTGCTCCAGGCTGCGGGTCCCGGTGGAATTCTTCTTCAGCGTCAGGGAAAGGGTCTCTTCGAAGCGCACGTTCAGGTTGTCGCCCACCTTGACCTTGTCCAGGTTGCGGACCTCGGAGCTGACCTGCAGCGGAACGACCTTGCCTTGGGGGCCCTTGATGCTGATGTGCCCCTTGGAGGCATCGACCTCGGTCACGGTGCCGGTGGCCGCTTCCGTCCGGGTGACGGTGAATTGTCCGGGTGACGTCTTGACGACCGGGTCCGTGCTTTGTGCCAGTGCCGCTGCCGACATCAGCGACATCAGTGCGGCGGCGACGACCAGGGGTTTGAGTTTCATATCTGACCTTTGACGAGGGTGATGGATGACGGATGCGTGGGAGGGAGCTGTCAGAACGAGAACGCCACGCCGAGCTGCGGCCCGCTGAAGCTGACGTCCTGCAATGTCTTGCCGGACTTCATCTCGTACGCAAGGTGGCGATAGAGCAGGGAGAGCTCACCCCATGAAAAGCTGTAGGCGACACCGGCGGCAGCCTGCCATGTGAGCTTGGAAGACCCCGTCCCCACGTCGAGGTACAGCGGAACGGACCAGCGGCCGTCGCCGAGCACATAGCGGCCTTTGACGCCCACGATGCCATCCCACAAGGTTTCGCTGTGGCCCAGGCTTCCCGCGCGCGAGGCGGGTGGCAGGCCCCCGAGGCTGCCGGTAATGGCGTAGTTCAGGGAGGTCTCCAGGTGGGCCATCCGTGCACCCGCCAGAACGTCCAGCTGGAGGGCAGGGGCCGACACCACCCGGTACTGGCCCGCGACCGTCCAGATCGTTCCTTTCAGGTCCCAGTCCAGGTTGGCCGTGGTGCCGGCGGGAAGGGCCCCCCCGATCGTGAAGTCACGCGAGCCCTGTTTTTCGTCGCCGAGGTTCAGGTACATGAAGTCGGTGAAGACACCCCACCGGCCATTGTGGGCGTCCAGGCTGCCCATGAACGCGGCCTTGAAGTCGTCGCTGGTATTAACCTCGATGGAACTGCCGCCGGTCGGATACCTGCTCGTCCCCTCGAAGGTCGGCAGAAAGCCGTAGACCGAGGCACGGTAACGCCAGGGGCCGGCGGCAAGGTCGGATTGCGCCGCGGACAGGGCCGGCTGCAGGCCGGCCAGTGCAACGGCCGCAACGGCGAGGGCTCGGAAGGCAGGCGTGGATTTCATGGGGATCATTTGACGGTGTAGCCCTTGCCTTCGAGACACGCGGCACGGGCCTTGGCAAAGCCGGCCTGTTGCTGCTGCGTGCCGGCGCTTTGCTGTGCCTGCGCGGACTGCGCAGCGGCCGCGTTCTGCCGGCGGCTCTGGGAGCGTGCGGCAACCGCACCGGCGGCCGCTCCGGCGCCTGCTTCGCCGCCCACGACCTCACCGACCACCGCCCCCCTGAGCGCGCCACGCGCACCGGCGCCGGGCGTCGAACCGGTCGCCGTGGTCGCCGGCTGCGCGGGAGCCGGCGGGGGAGGCTTGGCGGGATCGAAGCCGGTCTGCTGGATGGCCCATTTGTGGCAGGCCGCCTCATCGCTCTTCTGCTTTTCCGGGGTCTGGCCCTTGGCCGGATAGACGAACTGCTGGGCCGCCACTGGCCCGGCCAGCATGGCTGACACGGCAATGACACAAATGGCTGGTACGTTCATTGGGCTTTCCCTTGCGACTGCATGGGAGCGACTGTGGAGGGCGGCAAGGGGCGCGTCTACTGCCCCAAGGGGCAGCACGCTCCGCAGGTCGGACGCCCTGTCGCATCCGGGTTGAGCGGCTAAACTGGGTGGCAGGGCACGGACAACACGGCCTTCGGCAGGGATTTCAATGAACGAGCCAGACGCCATCGTGCACGTGATCGACGATGACGAGTCATTTCTGAGGGCGATCGCGCGGCTGCTTTCGTCCAGTGGGTTCACCGTCCGGACCTATGCCAGCGCGCGGGACTTCCTGCGGGCCTGGAACCCCGCGGAACCCGGCTGCGTCGTGTCCGACCTGAACATGCCGGGAAGCGACGGCCTCGAACTCCAGGATGCGATCTCGCAGACCTTGCATCCCCTGCCGCTGGTCTTCCTCACAGGCAACGGCAACATTTCGTCGACGGTGCGTGCCATGCGCACCGGCGCCGAGGATTTCCTCGAGAAGACCGCACCGATGGCCGAGCTCCTAGCTGCCGTGCGACGTGCGCTCGCGCGCAACGCACGCGAACGCAGCGCGCGGGCGAGGCTGGACATGCTGCAGTCGGCCTTTGCCAGCCTGACCCCGAGGGAAACCCAGGTCCTCGGACACGTCGTTCGCGGCCGCCTGAACAAGCAGATCGCCGCGGACCTGGCGATCCACGAGCGGACCGTCAAGCTGCACCGGATGGCGCTGATGACGAAGCTGCAAGTGCACTCCGTCGCCGAACTCACGCGCGTGACGCAAGAGGCCGGCCTGCTGGCCCCGCTGGCCCAGCCGGCCGCGTCGGCGCAGGCAAGTCCCTACGGCGCGTAGCCGTCCGTCAGCGTGCGCAGGAAGGCAGCGATGTCTTCGATCTCGCCGTGGGTCAGCGCGGGCGCCTGGCCAGCGGTGCGGCCGAACGGCGGCTGGCTGGTGACATTGCCGCGCAGGGCCCTGGGGAGGTCGTTGAAGACCACGGGGTTGCCGCTGGCGTCCAGCGGATAGAACAACTCCGGATGCGTGTCGCGCCGGGCATAGAACCGGATCACCTGTTCCAGCGTTTCGAAGACGCCATTGTGGAAGAAGTGCTTGCGCAGGGCCACGTTGCGCAGCGTGGGCACCTTGAACGAGCCGCACAGATCGGTGCGCGCCGCCAGGTCGGTCCGCGTGTCGCCGCACAGCCCGCGGTCGAAGAAGGCCGGGTCGGCGTTGGCCGCGATGTCGGCGTTCCGCGGCACGCCGAGGTTGTCGTATCCGAAATCGGTGAACAGCGCGCCGGGCGCGTTCGCCGGCTTCGTGCTGATATGACAGAGCGCGCAGTTGCCCTTGTCGGGGCGGTTGAACAGCGCCAGGCCGTTGGCCTCCTGTGCGGTGAAGGTGGCCCGCCCCGCGTTGACCTCGTCGAACTTGCTGGAAAAGGGCGCGAACTCGGGGTCTTCCAGCTGGTAGCGCTGCAGGGCCAATGTCATGCGCCTGAAGGCCAGCTCCGGGTCGTTGAAGATGTCCGCGCCGAAGACTTCGCGAAACCTGGGCGCGTAGGGCGCCGCCGCCAGCTTGGCAACCACGTCGGCAACGTCGCGGTTGGCCATTTCGTTCGGGTTCAGCAGGGGACCGCGCGCCTGCTCCTTCAGGGTGGCGGCCCGCCCGTCCCAGAAGAAGCCACCGAACGGACGGCTGCCGCCCGCTTCGTCGAACGCAGCGTTGAAGCGCAGGTAGCGCAGCGTGGGTGGGGTGCGCATGCCCGGCCGGTCGAGCCTGCGGCCGCCCATGGCCGCCGGCGTCGCGAACGGGGAAGCGTGACCGAGTTCCGGGGCATGGCAGGTCGCGCAGGACATCCGCCCGGACCCGGACAGGGACGTGTCGTGGAAGATCGACTTGCCAAGCTGGGCGGCCCTGCTCAGCGTGGACCGCGGCAGGCGCGCGGCATCGGGAGCGCGCGCACCCGCAACGTCGCTGGCGGCGTCCATGCCAGTGTCGATGCCACTGTCGGTGCTGCTGCCACTGTCGCCGCCGCCGCAAGCTGCCAGCGCCAGCACCAGGGGAAGCGCGGCCAGCCAACCCCAGGAGGATCGCGGGCTTGCCGAGGCACTGCGGCTTGCAACAGGGGACGGGACGACGGGACGGAACAACATGGTGGATGAGGTTGGGACGGCAGAGCGCATCTTGGCTCTGCTGCGCTGGCTGTCGGTGTCGGCGGCTGCCTCCGACCGATGTCCGTCGGCGGGCACTTCGAAGGTCCGCTTGCGAACCGTGTGCGTCAGCGCACTGCGCCATCGACGAAGGGTCGCGAGTATGGGTTCTGCAGCCCGTCCTTGTGGCCCGGGCGATGGAGGCCCCCATGACGAATGCGTCCTTTGCCAAGTATTGCGTGTTCGCGGCAGCGGCAGCGGTGTGCGCTGTCCTCATCGTGCTGCGTCCACCCGAGCGGGAAATCCTGAAGATGCTTCCCGTGACGCAGCGGACGGCGTACCTGGACTGTGCGGTGGTGCAGCGGGACCGGACAGGGGATCCGGATCTCGAGGTTCCCTGCACCATGTTCGCTTGATGGAGGGAGCGCCGGGGTCCGCTGCTGGCGGAACCCGGCCTGCCAGACGAAACGCTTCACACATGAAAAAAGCCGGCCGCCCAAGGGGCGGCCGGCGTCCATCCCGCGCGGCGAGTCAGTCGGTGCCCGCCAGGATGGTGTCGCGGCCGGAGCCGGGGATGCTGGTGCGGGCGAGGTAGGCCGAGCCGCTGTCTTCGGCCGTGAAGGCGGAGACCGACTCGCGCGACCCCATGTAGTCGGCCGTCACTTCGGCGCGCGTCAGGGTGCCGTGGAACTGCGCCAGCGGGTTGTAGTCATCGGCCCAGGGGCTGTTGCCGGCCATGCGGAACAGGCGCAGGTCTTCCTGCACTTCTGCGCGCGAGGCGGTGGAGGTGAAGGGATGCGGGTCGTTCGTGATGTCGTCGGCGAAGGCATTGCCGGCGGCGACGAGGACGATGGCCAGGGAGAGTGCGATGGTGCGGTTCATGAGAAGCTCCGTTGAAGTTGATTCGCCGGTGCGCAGGGATCACGCGCCGACGGAATGAATGCTCGGACTTCCCGCCTGCCTCAGCAGTGCGCTTGCGCACCGGTTTTTGCGATTCAGTGCGCCGACGGCCTGGCAGCGATGCGCTTGAGGCGGTCGAGGTCGCGCACGACGAGCGCACCGTCCTCCTTCTCGACGACGCCCGCCCTGGCCAGCGCCGACAACTCCCGCGTGATCTGTTCGCGGTAGCTGCTCACCATGTGCGCCAGGTCGGCATGCCGGGGCGCGGGGTCGATGCGCGCCACGTTGCCGATGCCCTCGCCGGACTGCGCCAGCTTGAGCAGTTCCAGGCACACGCGCTGCTGCACGCTCAGCGTGCTGAGATCGACGACCCGGTCGATCATGCCCCGGGCCATGTCCGTGAGCTTCAGCAGCACGCGCTCGGTGACGGTCCATTCCTGCTGCAGCAGGGTGCGGAAGTGGGCCGCCGGCAGCGATGCCAGCAGGCCCGACTTCAAGGCCACCACATCCGCCGAGCGCGGCAGGCCGTCCAGCGCGGAGAGCTCGCCGAAGCAGGTGCCGGCGGCCAGGTCACGGAAACTGGTTTCGCGCCCGCCGGATGAATAACTCGTGACGCGCACGGCGCCGGCGGCAATGAGGTGCAGGTCGCGGTCGCCCTGCTCGCGCGCAATCAGGGCCTGGCTGGCGTCGAAATGGCGCCAGGCGCACTGGCGGCTGATCTCGTCGAGGCGTTGCGCGGACAAGCCCTGCAGCAGGTCGATGCCGCGCAAGGCCAGGCTGGATGGCTGCATGGGTCTGGACATGGTTGCCCTCCCGCGCTGGGGCGCTGGGTAGGGCGATGGTAGTCCCGGCGCCGCCCGCCGCCAATGGGGTCAGGCCCGCGCGGGCGCCCCCTCGATGCGGAAGCCCCGCGGCGGCAGGTACAGCGACAGCAGCGCTGCGGCCAGCAGCAATGTGCCGGAGGCACCGAAGGCCACCCAGTGCGTGCCGAACCGCTCGTAGCCCCAGCCCCCCAGCCACGAGCTGATCATGCCGCCGGCCTGGTGGCCGAGGTAGGCCAGGCCATACAGCACGCCGACCAGCCGCACGCCATAGACGTCGGCCAGGATCGCCGAGGACATCGCGATGCTGCCGGCCCAGACCAGGCCGCCGATGCTGGCGGCGAGGTACAGCTCCCATTGGACGCCCACCATCACCAGCGCGAAGAAGCCCAGACCGCGCACCGAATAGATCACCGCCAGGATGTTGCGTCGTGGCAGCCGGTCGGAGAAGCGGCCCAGCACGAGCGTGCCGAAGATCGCGACGAAGCCGATCAGGCCGATGCCCATCGCGCTGGAGTGCGAATCGAACCCGTGGTCCATCAGCATCGGCATGCCGTGCGTGCCGAGCAGGTTCATGCTGAAGCCGCAGGCGAACAGGCCGAGGAAGATCATCCAGAACGGCGCGGTGCGCAGGGCGTCGCGCAGGGCCAGGCGCGGCGGCGCCGGGCCGCTGGCCGCGTTGCGGATCGCGATCTCGTGCGGCAACAGGTCGGTGTGCTCCGGTGGCTGGTCGCGCAGGACGAACAGCACCGCCGGGATCGCCAGCGCGGTCAGCGCGACCGCGAAACCGGACAGCGTCGCCCGCCAGCCGACAGCCTCGATGGCGTGCGTCAACACCGGCGTCATGATGGCCATGCCGGCCATCGAACCGGTCGACAGGAAGAACAGCGCCATGCCGCGCTGGCGCGTGAACCAGTGGCTGATGATGGGCGTGAAGGCCACCGGGCTGGTGAACGCCAGGCCGACGGACAGCAGCACGCCGAAGAACAGCATGAAGGACCAGGGCTCGCGCGCGGTGACGCTGCCGGCCACGGCGACGAGCACGATCACCGTGCCCAGCACCACCACCAGGCGGGTGCCGAAGCGTGCAATCAACTGGCCGGCCAGCGGCATGGCCAGGCCGTAGCACATCATGCCGACGGCGACGATGGTGGACAGCAGGCTGCGGCTGAAGCCCAGGTCAGCGGCGATCGGCAGGAAGAAGGGGCCGATGCCCAGACGCAATCCGACCGACAGCAAGGTCAGGACGGACGACGCCGCGACGATGTTCCAGCCGAAATACCAACCTGGCGTCCTGATTGCAGCCAAACCTTGCCTCCCGGCACGATCTTAGCGGCTGCATGGAACGCGCCTGCGGCCTAGCACTCCGGCATCTGGCTCAGGCTTTCGATGGCGATCTTGGCCTGGTGGACGGCACCGACCACCTTGCGCTTGCTGGGCGTGCGGTGCATGCCGCCGGCGGAAAGAGGGTCCCGGCCGCGCAACAGTTCCTTGTCGCCGAGGTAGACGGTGAACCAGCCGCGCTCGTCGGCGCGAATCCGGTAAGTCAGGCGCAGTCCGGTGCTGCGGGTGTACTCATGGTTCGTCATGCGCGCATCATGCGTCAGCCGGCGTGCCTGTCGCGTCAGCCAAGCCGCCGTGGCGGGGCAGTCACGCAGCCCGTCGGCGTACAATCCGCGGCCCCGAAGAGCACTCGCCATCATGACGTTCATTCTCTCGCACCAGGTGCTCGACGACATCCTGCAGAAGCACCGCATCAAGTCCAATGACCTGGCGGCGATCGACCGCCTGTTCGGCGGCGCCGACGGTTACTACTGGTACCACACGCTGCGCCACATGTGCCCCAGGAAGGAAGTGATGGTGTGGGGCAGCCAGGAGGACATGCGCGCCGCGGTGCAGGGCCACGAGAACGAGACCGCCGCGGAAGACGAGGTCAAGCCGCAGCAACTGAAGGACGAACACCTGGCGGCCATCGCATCGCACCTGAAGCTGGCGAGCTAGCGGTTCAGGGCCGTCGGCGCAGCGACCAGGGGTTGAAGCCGGTCACCAGCGCGCAGGCCGCCAGCACCATCGCGACGCCGGGCAACATCCCGGGCGTGACGGGTTCGCCGAGGAACAGCGCCCCATAGCTGACACCGAACATCGGGATCATGAACGCCGAGGAGGTGGCGGCGCTCGCCGGGATCTCGCGCATCAGCCGCATGCTCAGCCAGTACATGAAGCCGGAGGTGACGGTGCCGAGCACGGCCAGGGCGACCATCGCCTCCGGCCGCCATTGCACCGCGGGCGCCGCGACGGCGGCGGGCAGCAGCAGCACCAGCGCGCCGGCGACGTGCACGGCCGCCGATGCCGGAAGGGCGTCGTGCGTCATCGTCGCCCGTTTCATCAGGATGGCGCCGAAGCCGTAGCTGGCCGAGGCGGTCGTGCAGGCCAGCACCGCCAGGATCACGTGCCAGTCCGGCGCCACCGGACCGAGCCGCACCAGCAGCGCCACGCCCGCCAGGCCGGCCGCGCAACCCAGCAGCTTGCGGCCGGTCAGCCGCTCGCGCTCGAACAGCGCGCCGGCGATCACCCCGAACAAGGGCGCGGTGGCGTTGAGCACCGCGGAATAGCCGGCCGGCAGCACCAGCCCGGCCCAGTTGAACAGCACGAAGGGCGCGCCCACGGTCAGGATGCTCAGCAGCGTGACCGCCGGCCAGTGCCGGCGCGCGGGCCACAGGTGGCGCGTGACCCGCATCAGGATGCCGAGCACCACCGCGGCGAGCGCGCAGCGCAGGCAGGCCATCGGCCAGGGACCGAAGGCCGGCGCAGCGATGCGGATCAGCGGGAACGAGGCGCCCCAAACGGCGGAAAGGAAAAGGAGCTGGAGGAAGTGGCGGCCTTGCATGCGAAGCCGCGATTGTCCACGGCGAAGTGCACGTGGCGAACGTCAGATGTGAAACGCTCGCCGATTGGCAGGGGTCACCAGGTCCTGGTAGTCCGGATGCTTGCGCAGGAACCCTGCGATGAACTGGCACACGGGGATCGCGCCCAATCCACGCGCCCTCACATCGTCCAGCGCGAAGGCGGCGAGCCGCGAGCCGAAGCCGCGCCCCTCGAAGCCGGGCAGCGTCTCGGTGTGGGTGAACAACAGCGCATTGGCCAGCACGTTGTACTCGGCGTAGGCCGCCAGCTTGCCGCCTGCATGAAGTTCGAAGCGGTGCCGGTCCGGGTGGTCCGCCAGCGCGATGTCGTCGGGGTCCGCGGTAGCCATGCGCCATCCTACGATGCACTACCATTTGGCGCATGGACCTCTCACGATTCCCCCGTCGCCGTTACACCCCGTTCGCGACCCCCATCGAATTCCTCCCCAACTTCAGCCGCGCCCTGGCGGCCACCTGCCCCGGCGGCGCAGGCCCGCGCATCTGGATCAAGCGCGACGACATGCTGGGCCTCTTCCCCGGCGGGAACAAGACCCGCAAGCTGGAGTTCCTGGTGGCCGACGCGCTGGCGCAGGGCGCCGACACGCTGGTGACCTGCGGTGCGCCGCAATCCAACCACTGCCGCATCACGCTGGCAGCGGCGGTGAAGGAGGGGCTGAAGTGCCGCTTCGTCATCGAGGAGCGCGTGCCGGACAGCTACAGGAAGGAAGCGAGCGGCAACAACTTCATGTTCCGCCTGCTCGGCGTGGAAGCCATCACCGTGGTCCCCGGCGGCAGCAACATGGCCGCCGAGATGCAGAAGATGGCCGATGCGCTGGTGCGCGAAGGCCGCAAGGCGTACATCATCCCCGGCGGCGGCTCCAACGCCATCGGCGGGCTCGGCTACGTCGCCTGTGCGCAGGAACTGCAGGAGCAGCTGTTCGAACGGGGCCTGCGCATCGACCGCGTGGTGCTGGGCTCCGGCAGCTCCGGCACCCACGGCGGCATGGTCGCGGGCTTCCTGGGCAACAACATCCGCATCCCCATCACCGGCATCGGCGTCAGCCGCGACCCCGCCGACCAGGCCCCGCTGGTGCTGAAGGAAGCGCAGGCCGTGCTCGACCTGCTGGGCGTGGCGATCAAGGTCCAGCCGGAGGACGTCCAGTGCGTCGGCGGCTTCTGGCAGCCCAAGTACTCCATTCCCAACCAGCGCATGGTCGAAGCCGTGCAGCTGCTGGCGCGCACCGAAGCCATCCCGCTCGATCCGGTGTACACGGGCAAGATCATGGCCGGGCTGATCGGCATGGCGCGCGAGGGCGCCTTCCAGCCGGACGAGAACGTGCTGTTCCTCCACACGGGCGGCCTGCCGTCGCTGCATGCCTACGAGGCGGAAGTGCTGGGCGACAAGCCGGACCTGCCCCGGTAAGCTCATCCTGGCGCCTTGATCGAGAAAACGAATCAACGGGCGTCCAGATAACGAGCTTCCCGGCCCCCGGACCGGGCGCTAAATTTGCGTGCATCCTTCCCGACACCAGGTGATCTTCCGATGTACGTCCTGAACCCCCTGCCGCCCGCCATCGATCCCAAGCTGCTGGAACTGCTCGTGCAGGCCGAGCCGGCCGTGATCGGCCACTTCCGCTACACCGGCTTCATGACGCCGGACATCCGCGCGCATTTCCAGGACCGCCGCGTGGCCGGCACCGCCATCACCATCCGCATGCCTTCCATGGACGGCGCGATGGTGCATTACGCGGTGGGCAAGGCGCGCCCCGGTGACTTCATCGTCATCGACCGCTGCGGCGACATGACGATCGCCTCGCTCGGCGGCGCGGTCGCCTATGCCGCGCGCGCCGCGGGCGTGGCCGGCATCGTGGTCGACGGACTGGTCACCGACCTGGGCGAGCTGCGCCAGTACGGCGTGCCGGTGTGGTCCAAGGGCACCTCGTGCGTCACCGTCAAGACGCTGGGGCTGTCCGGTGAATTCGGCATCCCGGTCACCTGCGGCGGCGTGGCCGTCACTCCCGGCGACGCAATCCTTGCCGACGAGAACGGCGTGCTGGTGATGCCGCCGTCCGACATCGAATACTCCGCCCGCCGGGCCCTGCAGATGATGAAGGACGAGAAGCGCACGCTCGCCCGCATCGATGCCGGCGAGAAGTACCCCGACATCATGGGCACCACCCAGGTGATCCTGGACGCCATCGAAAAGCACAAACAGAATCGCTGAAAGCGGTCGCCCGATTCCCTGTCCCTTCCTCTACCCCCAGGAGCTTTCAGATGATCAATGTCTTGCGCCGCAGCCTTCTCGCGCTCGCAGTCCTCGCCGCCGCAGGCGGTGCGTCCGCCCAAGCGTGGCCCAGCGGGCCGCTGAAGATCATCGTTCCGTTCCCGGCGGGTGGCAGCGTCGACATGGTGGCGCGCGCGGTGGGCAAGCACCTCACCGACACCTTCGGGCAGCCGGTGGTGATCGACAACCGTGCGGGCGCATCGGGCAACATCGGCGCCGAGCTCGCATCCAAGGCGCCGCCCGACGGCAACACGCTGTTCGTCAGCAGCTCCGGCGTGCTGGCGGCCAACCAGTTCCTGTACAAGCGCACGGGCTTCGAGACGCTGAAGGACTTCACGCCGGTGATCCGGCTCGTGAACCAGCCCAACATCCTGATGGTGCACCCCTCGGTGGCGGCGCAGAACGTCAAGGACCTCATTGCGCTGGCAAAGAAGGACCCGGGCAAGCTGAGCATGGGGAGTGCCGGCGTCGGCACCGGCCAGGATATCGCGGCGCGGCAGTTCACCACCATGGCGGGCGTGAACGTGCTGCACGTGCCGTACAAGGGCGGCGCGCCGGCGCTGAACGACCTGCTGGGCGGCCAGATCCAGGCCATGTTCGAGACTTCGCCGACGGCGTTGCCGTACGCGAAGGAAAAGGACGGCAAGCTGCGCGCCATCGCCATCACCAGCCCCAAGCGCTCGCCGCTGCTGCCCAACCTGCCCACCGTCGCCGAGTCGGGCCTGCCCGGCTTCGAATCCGAGACGTGGATCGGCCTGGTGGTTCCGGCCGGCACGCCGAAGCCCATCGTCGATCGCCTGAACGCCGAACTGAACAAGGGCCTGAAAGGCGCCATGGGCAAGCAGTTCGCGGAACTGACGCTGGACCCTATCGGCGGCTCGCCGGAGGACATGACCAACATCATCCGCAAGGACTCGGCCGAGTACGGCCGGATCCTCAAGGCCGCGGGCGTCGAGCCGCAGTAAACCCTTTCTCGCTCCGGTCCAGGGTGGGGGAATCCGCCTCTGCGAATGTCCTCCGGAGCGCGCCACGCCTCCGGCTTGGCCCGCATCTCCCCCTTTACTTCGCAGAGGCGGACTCCCCCACCCTGGCCCTGCACCGTGACATGCATCGGAGAAAGCACTGCACTCCGGCTGCATCTCGTCACGGTCCGGTGAGCGCCACCACCGCACTCTCGCCCTCGCGGCCCGGTCCCGAGTCCGCGCTGCGCGTGAAGAACCGCTCCTTTTCCAGCACGCCCCGCGCGATCTCGACCACCACTGCGATGCCGGGCCCCCGCGTTTCGGTGAGATAGGACGCGTAGTAGGCCGCCGGCGGGATGTGCGGACGCGCGGACAGGATACGCAATGCCCCGGTCGCGACCTGGTCGCGCACGATCGGCAGCGGCAGCACCGCGATGGCGTGGCCGGCGCCGACCAGCCGCAGCATCAGCTGCAGCGAGTTGCACGAATTGAAGCCGTCGAACTCCAGCCCACCGCTTTGCAGCCATTTGCGCACCAGGCTGTTCAGCGTGGAGGGCGGCGAGTTGGTGACGATGGGCAGCGCGGTGGCGACGGCGGGCACGAACTCACCGGGCGGGATGGCCAGGTCGCGCGCCGCCACCCACTGGAATTCCACCCATCCGAGCAGTTCGTCCCTGACGTGCGATGCGGCGCCGGAATTGGTGTGCAGCGCGATGTCGATCTCGCGCTTGCGCAGCTTCTCGGTCAGCACGCTGCCGACATCGATGCTCAGTTCGACGATCAGCCGCGGGTGCCGCACTTTCAGCTGGCTCAGCACTTCAGGCAGCGCGACCATCGCCGTGGATTCATCCGAACCCAGGCGCAACACGCCTTCCAGCGGCGGCACCGCACCCCCGAGGCGCTCGAAGTCCTGGGCCGCATGCAGCAGGCGCTCCGCGTGCGGCAGCGCATTGCGGCCCGCCGGCGTGAGCTGCACGCGCTGGTTCTTGCGCGTGAACAGCTCCATGTGCAGCGCGCCTTCCAGCTCCTTGATGCGCGACGACACGGCCGGCTGGCTGAAGTTCAGGTGGTTCGCCGCGGCGTGGATGCTGCCCAGCTTGGCAGTCCAGTAGAAGGCCTCGATCTGCCGCAAGGTGGTACGCATGATCGGCAAATGTTATCAAGTGCGCTCCAAATAAATGATTTTCCCTTCCGCCGCCGCAACGGGTAAATTGGCCGCCATGGCCCATCGACACAAGCTCGCCGGCATCTATTCGCCGGTCCTGACGCCCTTCCAGGCGGATCTTTCCCCCGACACGCAGGCCTTCGTGCGGCACTGTCGCTGGCTGGACGCGAGCGATGTGGGGCTGGCGGTGTTCGGCACCAATTCGGAAGCCAACTCGCTGTCGGCGGGCGAGCGCCGCGGCCTGCTCGAAGCGCTGTTCACCGCCGGCGTGCCGCCGTCGCGCATGATGCCGGGCACCGGTTGCTGCTCGCTGACCGAGACGGTGGAACTCACGCGCCATGCCACCAGCGCCGGCGTCGGCGGCGTGCTGATGCTGCCGCCCTTCTATTACAAGGGCGTGTCCGACGACGGGCTGTTCCGCCACTTCGCCGAGGTGATCGAGCGCGTGGGCGACGCCCGCCTGCGCATCTACCTGTATCACATCCCGCCGGTGGCGCAGGTGCCGATCAGCCTGGCGCTCATCGAGCGGCTGCTCAAGGCGTATCCAGGGGCCATCGCCGGCATCAAGGACAGCTCCGGCGACTGGAGCAACACCGAAGCCATGCTCAAGCAGTTCCAGCCGGAAGGCTTCGACGTCTTCGCCGGCAGCGAGCTGTTCCTGCTGCGCACGCTGCGCGGCGGCGGCGCCGGCTGCATCACCGCCACCGGCAACGTGAACCCGGCGCCGATGGTCAAGCTGTACCAGACCTGGCAGGGCGCCGATGCGGACGCGCAGCAGGCCGCGCTGGACGCGACGCGCGCGGCCTTCCAGAAATTCCCGATGATTCCCGCGATGAAGGCGGCCGTGGCGCGCTACGGCAAGACGCCCGCGTGGCGCACCGTGCGGCCGCCGCTGACCGAACTGACGCAGGAGCAGGAGCGCGCGCTGTTCGCGGCGCTCGACAACCTCGGTTTCCGCATGCCCGGCCTGTGAACCCGGCCGCTTCCCCCTCCTGACCTGGAAACCGCGATGCCGCAAAAAGACCTGACCCAGCTGCCGGTGCACCAGCTTTCACACCAGCTGGTGGCGCGCAAGCTCTCCCCGGTGGAACTGACCGAGGCGTTCCTGACGCGCATCGCGGCGCGGGAGCCCAAGCTGCACGCGTTCGTCGAGGTGTATGCCGAGGAAGCGCGCATGGCCGCGCGCGCCGCCGAAGCGGCCATCCGCTCGGGCCATTCGGTCGGGCCGCTGCACGGCATCCCGATCGCATTGAAGGACCTGGTCGAGCTGGAAGGCAGGGTCGTCACCGGCGGCTGCGAAGCCTGGACCCAGCGCCGCGCGACGCGCACCGCCACGCTGGCGCAGAAGATCATTGCGCAGGGGATGATCCTGCTGGGCAAGACGCACACGGTGGAATTCGCGATGGGGGGCTGGGGCACCAACTCGCGCCGCGGCACGCCGTGGAATCCGTGGGACCCCAAGCGGCAACGCACGCCGGGCGGCTCCAGCAGCGGCTCGGGCGTGGCCGTCGCGGCTGCGCTGGCGCCATGGGCGGTAGGCACCGATACCGGAGGGTCCGTGCGCCTGCCCGCTTCCTGGTGCGGCATCACCGCCTTGAAGACCACCATCGGCCGCATCAGCACCCACGGCGTGCTGCCCCTGAGCCCCACGCTCGATACCCCGGGCCCGATGGCGCGCAACGTCGAAGACACCGCGCTGCTGTATGCGGTGATGCAGGGGGCCGACCCGCTGGATCCGCTGACGCGCGGGCTGCCGTACGCCGACCCGTTGCCGACGCTCAAGCGCGGCGTGCGCGGCCTGCGCCTGGCGCGCATGCCGCAAGGCGAGCGCCAGCACGCATCCGCCGACGTGCTGGCCGCCTACGACCGGTCGCTGGCCGAGCTGGAGCGGCTGGGCGCCGAGATCGTCGACGCGAACCTGCCCTTCCTGTTCGCCGACGTGGCCGCCTTCAACCTGCGCATCATGGCCGCCGAAAGCTATGCGATGTTGCGCGAGCTGATCGACGACGAGAACGCGCCGCTGGACCCGCACGTGCGACCGCGCATCGCCGCCGGCCGCAACGTCACCGCGCAGGCCTACATCGAAGCCCTGCACATGCGCGGCGTGATGAAGCAGCAGTTCGCGCAGGCGCTGGAAGGCGTGGACGCGCTGCTGACCCCGACCACCATGACCACCGCGCTGCCGCTCGACGAGGTGGACCAGACCAAGGCGCCGGCGCACTACACGCGCTTCGCGAATTACCTGGACCTGTGCGCGCTGGCCCTGCCGAACGGCATCGCGCCCGACGGGCTGCCGACCTCGCTGCAGATCGTCTGCCGCGCGAACGACGAAGCCACGGCGTTGCGCATCGGCTGGGCCTATGAGCAGGCGGCGGGCCAAGACATGCAGCCGCCGCAGTAAGCGGCAACGGACCCTCAGTCCGCGTCGGACATCCTCTGCATCAGCGCCGCCACGGCGCAATCGGGACTGCTCAGGACGGGGCAGGCCAGGTGCGCCTGCGTCTCGGTGCGCGCCGCGGCCATGGAGAACTGGGCCAGCATCACCACATCGCAGTCGCGCAATGCGTGCGCCGCGCCGGAGATCTTGCGGTGGTGGTCCGCGGCATGTCCGGCGGCCAGGTCGTCCATCGCTTCGGGCACGAACACCGGGTGGATGGCGATCGGCACGCCGCGAGCGTGCGCGAGCTGTTCGAGTTCCGCCGACATCGACGGCAGCGATGCCTGGAAGGTGGCCACCACCCCGATTTGCAGCACGCGGCCGGGCTGGTGCAGCGCCAGCGCCTGCTCGAACATGGCCTCGTTCGGTTTCAGGGTGGGCAAGCCGGTGGCTCGCGCCGCAGCCTCGATGGCAGGGCCGAAGGCCGAGCAGGTGAACAGGATGCCATCGCAGCCGGTGGCTTGTGCATAGCGGGCCAGGTCCTCGAAGCGCCGGATCATGCCGTCCGTGAGCCGGCCTGCATGAGCCAGGTCCGCGGACAGGCTGTCGTCCAGCAGGTTCATGCGGCGCGCCTGCGGCCACAGCCGCTGGAAGGCGGACTGGATGGGCTCCACCGCGAGTGGCGTTGCGTGGATCAGGGCGATGCGGGAGGTGGCCATTCCCCATCGTAGCCGCCCCGTGCATGCGGGCGCCCAGTGCGGGAAAATCGCACGTGCGCCGATGCTGCCTGCCCAAGGCTGGCGTCTCGTCCTACACCGTGGCTGTGCACTCCTTCCATAGCATCGCTGCATGAGCACACGACACGGTCCTCAGGCACGCGCCCACCCCATCGACGACAGCCGCGGTTCCACCGCGGTCAAGAAGCCCACCACGACCATGCGATACAGCCGCGCCGAATACGCCAAGGTGCTGGCCCTGCAGGACGAGGTTGCCCGTGCGGACGGTGACTACCAGCGCCTGCGCGGGGCCTACCTGGAGATTGCGGAATCTGATCCGAGCAACGAGGTCGGCCTGGCCATGATCGGCGCCGACATGGACCGGGCCCATAGCCGGCTGCAGGCCCTGATCGGCCTGCCGCGCCTGCCTTACACGCACGAACCGAGCGCCGTGATGCGCCGCGAGATGCAGCGGCAGTCCGACGAGAAGCACTGAACACCCACCGTCCCACCCATCCCGTCGAACCGGACCCTCCGGTGACGGACGACGCTGCGCCGAATCCGACGCAATTGCCGGTCGAGCCGGAGTTCGGCCAGGCCTTGCCGCCGGCCGAGCCCGAAGACCCGACGGTGAAGCCGCCCGTGATCTGAGGGAAGCCAGGAGCCGTCATGCACACACCGCAGGGCATCACGCCGCCCACCCCCGGTCTCGAGCGCGAGGAGCCGGAGCTCCGCCGCGAGGAAGACATCCCCGAAGACGACGAAGGGCCCGCAGGCTCCGAGCGCAGCAGTTCGCGCGAAGAGCGCGCGCCGCGCAGTCCTGCGCGGGAATGAACGCGAACGCCCCCGCACCCGGACCGGCCCCCGCGCCGGCGGATGCACCCAAGCCGGCCAACCCCGAACCGCGGACACCGACGGACCCGGAAAAGGGACGCGTGCAGGACCCCGAGCAGGGCAAGCCTGAACACCCCAAGCAGTAGCAGGCCGCGTCAGTCCGCGTCCAGCAGGCCCTGCGCGTCGTCGTCGGTGCTGGCCACCGGAGTGGCCTTGGCAAGCGCCATCCAGACGCCGAAGGGAAGGCCGGCGCGCGCCGGCCGCAGCGCCGGGCGCAGGACAGCGAGCCGGTCGCCTTGCAGCTGCATCACCCCGCATTCGGCCGGCACTTCGTCGGCCTGCGCGATGGCACGCCCGCGGCCGTCGACGCCCAGCACGTACCAGCACTCGCCGAGGTCGCGGTAGGCGCCACGCTTGGCATCCTGGCGCAGATCGGCCAGCAGGTCCGAACGCCGCACCTTGATCTCGTGCACGACCGGCTCGACATAGCTTTCCACCGAGGTGTGGCGGATGGAGAAGACGTCGGGCCTGGCGACACACCAGCGCAAGGGCTTGGCCGCCTCGCCGGTGGCGACCTGCGCGCGCAGGCTCAAGCCCGTCCACGCCAGCCGCCCGGCCCGCGCCATCTCCTGCGCCACGCGCTGCACCAGCGCCTCGTGCGCCGACAGTGCGGCGCGGTTGCGGGTCAGCACCGTTGCCAGCCACTGCACGCCGATGTCGGTCACCCGCAAGGTCTCGTGACCGTCGGCGGAGCGCCGCCGCTCCAGCAGGCCGGCCGCCAGCAGGTCGATCTCCAGCGCGTCCTGGCAGGGCCAGCCGGCCGAGCGGTAGGCGTCGCGCAGCCGCCGCGCGTGGGCGCGGGTGAGGGCCGGCGGGTCACCGGCGGGGACGGGGAAGGCGGTGGGCATGAGGAGGGGGATGCGGATTCTAATCGTCGCCGGTCAACGGTAGGCACTCTCCCACGCACGTCCGCGCGCTCGGCTTATCGTGCCGCCTGAGTGGGTGCACACAATGTGCGGCATGGTTGAGAAATCGATTCCGTTGGCGCGCACGTTCGCGCCGTTCGCCGCGCTCGCAGCGCCTCCTGCCACCGTCCTGTACGGCATCACTGCCGTGCGCCTGGAAGGCGACCACGTGGCCGAGGTCATGATGGGGATGATCGATCCCAGCCTGGAGCACTGGGACCTGCGCCCGGCGCCCACGCGGCTGGTGGAAGTGGTGGACCGCCTGGTGGAGGGCGACACCGTCGTGATCCTGTTCCCCACCGAACGCGGCACGCTGCGCATGGGCTCGGAAGTGCAGGTCGACGTGCTTCCCGGCGGCGCCGAGACCCTTGTGGCCGAGGACGATCGTCCTGGGCGGCGACTGCTGGATTTGCCGCGGTTCTAAGACCGGGCGCACTACCGAACACCCAACAGCCGGACGCAGAAGACGCAGAAGTTGCGCAGAAGGCGCAAAAGGACTTCCAATTCATTTTGGATTCCGCCTTCGGGCTTCTTCTGCGTCTTCTGCGTAACTTCCGCGCCTTCTGCGTCCGGAAGTTTGCTTTAGCCTACGCCCGCCGCAGCGTAGGCAATTTCAGCAACCCGGTCGACAGCGCAGTGCCGCAAACGATCACCACCCCGCACACCACCATCCACGCCGTGACGGCCTCGGAGAGGAACAGCGCGCCGTAGAGGATCGCGAAGACCGGCACCACGAAAGTGACCGCCAGCGCGCGCGCCGGCCCCGCCTGTTCGATCAGGCGGAAATACAGGATGTACGCCACGCCCGTGCACACGATCCCGACGGCGGCCAGCGCGAGCCATGCCTGCAGGCCCGGCGCCTGCTGCGGCCATGAGAAGGCTGCCGGGATCGCCAGGCCGGCGGCGGCGCCGAGCTGGCTGCCGGTGGCTGTCACCAGCGGCGGCAGGCCGGTGAGGTAGCGCTTCGTGGCGCTCGCCGCGAACGCATAGCAAACGCACGCCAGCAAGCACGCGAGCACCGCCCAGCCCGGCGCGAAACCACTCGCATCCGGGCGGAAGCTTGCCTTGTCCCACGCCAGCATCGCGACGCCTGCCAGCCCGATCACCAGGCCCAGCACGCGCGAACCGGTCAGCCCGTCCTTCAGCCACCACCATGCGACCAGCGCGCCGAACAACGGCACCGTTGCATTCAGGATGGCTGACAGGCCGGTGGTGATGGACAGCAGCGCGAACGAGAACAGCATGAACGGGATGCCCGAGTTCAACAGCCCGATGAGCCCGATCTTCCATCCGTGCCGCCGCAGCACCGGCCCGAGACCGCGCAACAGCATCAGCGGCAGCAGGAACGCGGCGGCGATGGTGACGCGCAGGAAGGCGGTGGCGACGAAGCCGAAGTCCACCACGGCCAGCCGCATGAACAGGAAGGAAGCGCCCCAGATGGCGGCAAGCGCCGCGAAATCGACGACCGAACGAAGTGGCATGAAGGCGTCAGTGGTGCAGCACGCCCTCGAGCCGCAGCAATGCTGTCTTGCGTTCCAGTCCGCCGGCATACCCGGTCAGCGAGCCGCCGGTGCCCAGCACGCGGTGGCAGGGCACGACGATGCTGATCGGGTTGCGCCCGACGGCCGCGCCCACGGCGCGTGCGGCCTGCGGCCGTCCGAGGCGCCGCCCCAGCTCCGAATAGCTGGTGGTGCCGCCGGGCGGAATCGCCAGCAACGCCTGCCACACGCTGCGCTGGAACGCGGTGCCGGCCTGCAGGTCCAGCGGCAGGTCGAACGCGGTGCGCTCGCCCGCGAAGTACGCGGCCAGCTGCGTCACCGCGGCACGCAACACCGGGTGCGACGCATCCTCGCGCCATTCCACGTCCACCGGTCCGTGGCGCTGCCCGATGAACCACACGCCCGCCAGCCCCGTGTCGGTGGCGGCCAGCAGCATGTGGCCCAGGGGGCCGTCGTACGTCGTGCAGACGCAGCTGTCGTCGTTCAGGTTCATGTCGTTGCTCCTTGCGACAGGGCGCTCCACGCGCGCACGACCGCATAACTGCGCCAGGGCTTCCACGCCTGCGACGCCGTTTCGGCCTCGCGTGCCGGCTGCTTCGACTGTTGCACGCCCAGCGCCTTGTGCAAGGCCACGTCGCCGGCCGGAAAGGCGTCGGGCCAGCGCAGCGCGCGCATCGCGATGTACTGCGCCGTCCAGTCGCCGATGCCCGGCAATTCCTTCAACGCCGCGATGGTCGCGGCCACGTCGGCGCCCGGATGCAGCGACACCCGGCCTTCGCTCACGGCGCGGGCAATGGCCACGATGGCGGCCTGCCGTTGCCGCACGATGCCGAGCTGGCCGAGTGCATCGCCTTCGGCCGCGGCAAGGACTTCCGGCGCGGGGAACAACAGGTGCAGCGCCGGGTCCGGCGTCTCGATCGGCGTGCCGAAGCGCTGCACGAGGCGCTGGGCCAGCGTGCGCGCGGCGGCCACGGTGATCTGCTGGCCGAGCACGGCGCGCACGGCGAGTTCGTAGCCGCTCAACGCACCGGGCACCCGCAGGCCGTCGCCCAGCGGGAAGCTCCCGTGCAGGCGGGCATTGATCGCATGCGGATCGGCGTCCAGGTCCAGCGCCGCGCGCAGCCTGCGGATCACCAGCGGCAACACGCCGTGCAGGCTTTCGCTCACGCGCAGCACCACCTGGCAGTGCGGCTCGTCGAAGTCGGCCGCGATCCAGCCCTGGTGGCGCGAGCCGCCAGCGTCGATGGCCAGCGTGCGCGACAAGCGCCGCTGTCCCACCGACTCGATGCCCACGATGGCGCGGGTGCGAAAGAAGCCGAGCATCGCGTCGATGTCGTAGGGCGGACGGTAGCCGAGCCGCACCTCGCAGGACGCGTCGCGGCCGGCCCCGGCGCGCCGCAGCGCGCTCGGGCTCAGGCGATAGTGCGCGATGAAAGCCGAGTTGAAGCGGCGCACGCTGGCGAAGCCGCTGGCCAGCGCCACCTGCGTGACGGGCAATCGCGTGTCGGCCAGCAGCTGCTTGGCGCTCAGGAGCCGGCGCGTCTGCAGGTATTGCAGCGGCGAGACGCCGAGGTGCGCCTCGAAGATGCGGCGCAGGTGCCGCCCGCTGATGCCCAGCCGCTGCGCCAGCTTCTCGGCCGACGCGGGCGCGCCGCCCCATGCCTCCGGCTCGTCGAGCAGGCGCGCCGCCTGCTGGGCCAGTGTCGCGCTGGCGTCCTGCGTCGACCAGCGCAGCGCCTGCGGCGCCAGCTCCGGACGGCAGCGCAGGCAGGGCCGGAAGCCCGCGCTCTCGGCCTGCGCGGCATGCGCGAAGAAGCGGCAGTTCTCGCGCCGCGGCAGCCGCACCTTGCACACGGGGCGGCAGTAGATGCCGGTGCTGGTGACGCCGGTGAAGAACGATCCGTCGAAGCGTGCATCGCGCGTCTTCAACGCCAGGTAGCAGGCGTCGGGGTGCAGCGGCGGGTCGGCGGGGAACATGGGCGCATGATACGCAGCGGACCGGGCAGGACTCGCCATTTCCGGACATGTTCCTCCCGGCCCCGCGGCCTAGAATCGGTCGAACCACTTCACCCTAGAACAAAGAAGTCCCCATGAAGCTCAGCCCCACCATCTTCAAGGCCTACGACGTCCGCGGCATCGTTCCCAGCACCCTCGACGAAGACGTGGCCGAGGCGCTCGGCCGGGCCTTCGGCACCGCCGCCAAACGGGCGGGCGAAGCCAGCGTCGCCGTCGGCCGCGACGGCCGCTTGAGCGGCCCCAGCCTCAGCGCCGCGCTGGTGCGCGGGCTCACCGCCACCGGCGTCGACGTCGTCGACGTCGGCATGGTCACCACGCCGATGCTGTACTTCGCGGCGAGCACGCTTTCCAACAGCGGCATCCAGGTGACGGGCAGCCACAACCCGAAGGACTACAACGGCTTCAAGATGGTCCTGGGCGGCCGCGCGATCTATGGCGACGAGATCCAGGCGCTGCGCCAGACCATCGAGTCCGAAAGCTGGGTCCTGGCGGCGCAGCCTGGCAAGGTGCGCAACGTCAACATCTTCGCGCCCTACCGCGACCGCATCGTCGGCGACATCAAGCTGGCGCGGCCGCTGCGCATCGTGGTGGATTCGGGCAACGGCGTCGCCGGCGCCTCGGCGCCGGAGATTTTCCGCGCCATCGGCTGCGAAGTGATCGAGATGTTCAGCGAGGTGGACGGCAACTTCCCCAACCACCACCCGGACCCGAGCAAGCCGGAGAACCTGCGCGACCTGATCGCCAAGCTAAAGGAAACCGGCGCCGACCTGGGCCTGGCCTTCGACGGCGACGGCGACCGCCTGGGCATCATCACGCGCGGCGGCAACAACATCTACCCGGACCGGCAGATGATGCTGTTCGCGCGCGACGTGCTCTCGCGCGTGCCCGGCGCGCCGATCCTGTTCGACGTCAAGTGCACCCAGCGCCTCGGCCCGGCCATCACGGCCGCCGGCGGCCAGCCGATGATGTACAAGACCGGGCATTCGCTGATCAAGGCGAAAATGCGGGAAGTCAATGCGCCCCTGGGCGGCGAGATGAGCGGCCACATCTTCTTCAAGGAACGCTGGTACGGCTTCGACGACGGCACCTATGCGGGCTGCCGGCTGCTGGAGATCGTGTCGCGCCATCCCGACCCGAGCGCGGTGCTCGACGCGCTGCCCACCAGCTTCTCCACGCCCGAACTGAACGTGAAGTGCGAGGAGGGCGAACCGCACCGCCTGGTCAACGAGCTGGTGAAGAATGCCAGCTTCCCGGACGCGCAGGTGTCCACCATCGACGGCCTGCGGGCCGACTGGCCGGACGGCTTCGGCCTGGTGCGCGCGTCGAACACGACGCCGGTGCTGGTGCTGCGTTTCGAAGGCCACACGCAGGAAGCGATGCACCGCATCGAAGGCAAGATGCTGGCGCTGCTGCGCACCGTCAAGCCCGACGCGCGGATCGGCGAGGCGGCGCATTGAGGCTGCTGGTCGTCAAGCTGTCCTCCCTTGGCGACGTCGTCCAGACGCTTCCGGTCCTGCACGACATCCACGCGCGTTTTCCCCAAGCGAAGGTCGACTGGGTGGTGGAGGAAGCCTTTGCCGAACTGGTCCGGCAGGCGCCCAGCGTCGAGCGCGTGATCCCGGTGGCCCAGCGGCGCTGGCGGCGCTCGCCGCTGTCGCCGCGCACGCGCGGGGAACGCGGCGCGGCGCACGCCGAGTTGCGGCGCGAGGCCTACGACGCGGTGATCGACTTCCAGGGCCTGGTGAAGTCCGCGGTCGTCGCGCGGCGGGCGCGGCTGGCGCCGGGCGGTTTCACCGCGACGTATGGCAACCGCAGCGAGTTGTGCGGCTACGAGTGGCCGGTGCGCTACCTGCTGCAACGCAAGGTGGCCATGCCGCTGCGCATCCACGCGGTGGCGCGCGCGCGGCTGCTCGCCGCGCAGGCGCTGGGATATGCGGTGCCTGGCGATGCGCCGGTGTATCCCTGGACACTCGACGTGCCGGCGTCACCGCCGCAAGTGCTGCTGGCGCACGGCACCACCCGTGCCGACAACGAGTGGCCCGCGGCCGACTGGGTGGCCCTCGGGCGCGTGCTCACGGCACAGGGATTCGACGTGCTGCTGCCGCAGGCCGGCGATGCGGAAGCGGAGTTCGCCGGACGCGTCGCGGCGCAGGTCGGCGCCGGCGCGCGCGTGCTGCCCCGGATGGGATTGCCCGCCTTGCTGGCCGTCATGCGCGGCTGCTCGGGGCTCGTCGGCGTGGATTCGGGCGTCGCGCACATGGGCGTCGCGCTCGACCTCCCGGTGGTGGAGATCTTCAGCCAGCCGCGGGCGTGGCGCGCCGGGCCGGTGGGTCGTCCGCACCAGCGCTCCGTCGGTGGTGACGGCGCACCGGGCGCGGCGGAAGTGATCGCCGCGTGGGACGCGTGCTGGGAAGCGCGGCCCGTGGCGGACCTCGCATAGTGGGCGTCTATTCCTTGCTCATGACGGCCGCGCAGCCGCTGCTGCGGCGCAAGCTGCGCCGGCGCGGCGTTTCCGAGCCCGGTTACCTGCAGCACGTGGAGGAGCGCTTCGGCCACTACGAAGGCGCGACCGAGCCCGGACGCCTGTGGCTGCATGCCGTGTCGCTCGGCGAAACGCGCGCCGCCGCCATCCTGATGCGGGCATTGCGCGAACTCCGGCCCGACCTGCGCTTCCTGCTCACGCACGGCACCGCCACCGGCCGCGAGCAGGGGCAGGCGCTGCTGCGCGAGGGCGACGCGCAGGCCTGGCTGCCCTGGGACACACCCGATGCCGTCCGCCGCTTCCTTGCCCACTTCCGGCCCAGCGCCGGCGTGCTGATGGAAACCGAGGTGTGGCCGAACCTCGCCGCGCTGTGCGCCGAGCAGGGCGTGCCGCTGGTGCTGGTGAACGCGCGCTTGTCCGAGAAATCCTTGTCGCGGGCGCGCAAGCTGCCCGGGCTCTCGCGTCGCGCCTACGGCTCGCTGCGCGCCGTGTGGGCCCAGACCGAGACCGATGCGCGGCGCCTTGCCGAAGCCGGCGCCACCGTGCACGGCGTGTTCGGCAACCTGAAGTTCGACGCCACGCCCGACCCGTCCCAGTTGCGGCTGGGCCGCGCGTGGCATGCCATGGCGCCGGCGCCGGTCGTGATGTTCGCGAGTTCGCGCGAGGGCGAGGAGGCCGGTTTCCTGGCGGCGCTGCGCGCGCACCCGGGCGTGCAGTGGCTGCTGGTGCCGCGCCATCCGCAGCGCTTCGACGAGGTTGCCGCGCAGGTCGCGCAGGCCGGCTTCACGGTCTCGCGACGCAGCACCTGGACCGAGGGGCCCGCTGCAGCTGAGGTATGGATCGGCGACTCGCTGGGCGAGATGCCGCTGTATTACGCGCTGGCCGACGTAGCTCTGCTGGGCGGAAGCTTCGCGCCGCTCGGGGGCCAGAACCTGATCGAGGCGGCGGCGTGCGGCTGCCCGGTGGTGATGGGGCCGCACACCTTCAATTTCAGTGAGGCGGCAGAGCTTGCGCTCGGTGCCGGCGCGGCGCTGCGCGTCGCCGACATGCAGCAAGGCGTGGCTGCTGCTGTTGCCTGGACAGGTGACGTAGGACGTCTCCGGCAATCTGCACAAGCGGGTGAAGAATTTGCTGCGCGGCACCGCGGCGCTTCTGTAAAGACGGCAAATGCTGTCATGGCAATGTTGACTTGATCTGAACAATGGGTGCATCGGACCAATCACGGTCTTTCAAGCAGCACCCATGACCACTACGACGAATCCGCTGGACGCACTGGTCGCGACCCGCGACGGCTACCTCCAGGCCCGCTGGAACTTCCCTCTTGCAGACAACACGCCCGTCGCATCCCCCGGTGGGATCGGCCAGGCCGTCAGCCTGACCTACAGTTTTGCGGCCACGGCCCCCGGCAGCTATTACGCGGGGCCGACGGCCTCGCGGTTCACGCCCGAAATGATGGTCAGCACGCAGGACGTGCTCGCCCGCATTTCAGAAGTCGCGAACGTCACCTTCACCGAGGTGGGTGGCCCCGCGCAGATCACGTTCCGCCAAGGCACCCACGATGCCTCCGGCGCTGCCTACCTGCCGTATTTCGAATGGCAGAACAACAGGGGCACGATCGACTACCTGTTCGAACCGGAAGTCAGCGGCGACGTGTGGATGGACGACGCGCAGGCCTGGACGGCCGCGGACCTGGAGCCGGGCGGCTTCGCCCACCTCTCGCTGCTGCGCAACGTCGGCACCGCGCTGGGCCTGAAGGACCATTCGCAAGACTGGGGAACGATGCTGGCGCCCGAGCTGAACGACCAGGCGCACACGGTGATGTCCCCCATTGCCGCTCCGAACGATCGGCCGTCGACCTTGATGCTCCTGGACATGCAGGCGCTGCAGTACCTTTACGGCGCCAACTACGAGACCCGCGCGGGCAATGACGTCTATGACTGGGGCACCAGTGCGCCGCTGCTCGAGACGATCTGGGACGGCGGCGGCCGTGACACCATCGATTGCGGCAACCAGGTGCTGCGCTGCGTGATCCGCCTGGAGGCTGGCGCGTTCAGCCTGGTCGGCCGGCAGGGTGAATTCGCCATCGCCAACGGCGTGGTGATCGAGCATGCCATCGGCGGGAGCGGCGCCGACAGCCTCATCGGCAATGGCGCGGCCAATCGGCTGACCGGCAATGCGGGCAGCGACGTGCTCAACGGAGCGGCGGGCAGGGACATCCTGTCGGGCGGCGCGGGACAGGACAAGCTGGCGGGCGGCGCCGGTGCGGACGTGTTCAACTTCGACCGCGCGGCGCATACCGGTGCGTCCGCTGCCACGCGCGACGTCATTTCGGACTTCGTGCGCGGGCAGGACGTGATCGACCTGGCCGGCATCGATGCCGACACGGGGACGGCGGCCAACGATGCCTTCCGCTACATCGGCGCGGCGGACTTCAGCGCGGACGCCACCGGCGAGTTGCGGCTGGAAGGCGGGATCCTGTACGGCAGCACCGATGAGGATGCGGCAGCGGAGTTTTCGATCGAGGTGGTCGGAGTGACAGCGCTCGGCGCCGCCGACCTCGTGATGTAAGGACGCCGGGGTTCGGCTTCGCCGAAACCCGGCCTGCGGGCTGCCGATTTCGTTTGGTAGGTCGGGTTGCGGCGCGCAGCCGCACCCCGACAGCGCCCTCAAGGCGCCAGCAACAAATTCAACCGCGCCAGGTCCTCGGGCGCCAACGTGCCATTGGCCTGCCGCAAGCGCAGGTGTCCCAGCAGCACGTTGTAGCGGGCCTGCGCGAGGTCCCGCTTGGTCTGGAACAGCTGGCTCTGCGCGTTGAGCACGTCGATGTTGATCCGCACGCCGACCTGGTAGCCCAGGCGGTTGGCATCCAGCGCGCTCTGGCTCGAAGCCTCGGCGGCCTGCAGCGCGCGCACCTGGCCCTGGCCCGACACCACGCCGAAATAAGCCGTGCGCACCTGCTGCGCCACCGTGCGGCGGGTGGCTTCGAGGTCGGAGCGCGCCTTTTCCTCCAGCGCGAGCGTCTCGCGGATGCGGTTCTGCGTGGCGAAACCGGCGAACAGGGGCACGTTGAGGGCGACGCCCACTGCGCCGAGGTTCGTCCGGCTGTCGGCCCCGATAGCCGTGTTGCCGCCCGCAAAGCGTGTGATCCCGTAGCTCGCCGTCAGGTCCAGCGTCGGCTTGTGGCCGGCCTTGGCCTTTTCGGTCTCGAGCTCGGCGATCTCCACCGCGCTGCGGGCCTGCAGGATCGCGGGGCTGGTGTTCTCGCTCGCCGCCACCCATGCCTCGGCGTCGAACGGCTGAGGCACCTCGACGTCGGGCACGCTCAGCGGATTGGGTTGCACATTGGTGCGGCCCACCAGCGTGTCCAGCGCCAGCCGCTTCACGCGCAGGTCGTTGTCCCCGGCAATCTCCTGCGCCAGCACCAGGTCGTAGCGCGCCTGCGCTTCGCGCGTGTCGGTGATGGTGGAGGTGCCCACCTCGAAGTTGCGGCGGGCCGACGCCAGTTGTTCGGCGGTGGCGGCCTTCAGGGCGCGCACGAACGCCAGGGTGTCCTGCGCCGCCAGCACGTCGAAGTAGGCCTGGCTGACGCGGAGCATCAGGTCGTGACCGGCCGCCACCAGCAGGAATTCCGCCACGTCCGCCTGCCGCTTGCCTTGCCGGTAGGTGGCCAGGTTGGCTGGCCGGTACAGCGGCTGCGAGGCGCTGAGGGTGGCCTGCTTGGTCAGGAAGCTCTCCACGCGCGAGCCGGGGGTGCCGACCGGATCAATCCTGAGCTCGTAGTCGTTGTGGGTGACGCCCGCCGACAGGCCGGCCTGCGGCAGGATGCCCGCCTTCGACTGTGCGGCCCGCGCGATATTGGCGTCGTATTGCGACTTGGCGCTCTGCCAGTTCGCGTCGTAGGCGCGCGCGGCTTCGTACAGCGCCAGCAGGTCCTCGGCGCGCGAGGGCCCGGCGAAGGCCGCCACGGCCAGGGCCATGGTCAGGGGAAGAAGCCGCAACACTTTCATCGTCCGTCCTTCAAGAGCTCTTGCTGTTCTGATCGTTGTGTCGGCGTTGTACGCCGCTTCAGTAGCGCGGTACGGCCGCATCCCGCTCGCGCGACCAGGCATCGATGCCGCCCGCGATATTCGCCACATCGGTGTAGCCCTGCCGCGCCAGGAAGGCGGCCACGTTCTGGCTGCGCATGCCGTGATGGCACAGGCAC
Source organism: Ramlibacter sp. PS3R-8 (assembly GCF_037572435.1). Lineage (NCBI taxonomy): Bacteria > Pseudomonadati > Pseudomonadota > Betaproteobacteria > Burkholderiales > Comamonadaceae > Ramlibacter > Ramlibacter sp. PS3R-8. Next base: position 560,323 of record NZ_JBBHGT010000002.1, on the reverse strand, counting down.
GCGATCGGCCGATCTTCGGGCAGCTCGGCGAGCCGGCCGGGAATCTCGTTCATCGGGATCGCCACCAGTTCGAAGCCGTCGGGCCGCACGCTCGCGACCTGCAGCTCCCACGGTTCGCGCACGTCCAGCAACAGCGGCGGGGTGGGTTGCGCCTGCAGCCAGCCGGCGAATTCGGAAGGGCGGACCTGCGGGATCATGCGTCAGAAGCGAAAGCGCGAGGCCTGCGGGAAGTGGGCCAGGCGCGGTGCGCAGGTGTCCCAGGGTTCGACGGTCGTCCACGACGCTTCGCCGGTGCGGGTGATGAAGGTCGCCCGCATCATGGGCTCGTTGCCGACGATCGCGCCGAGCCGGCCGCCCACCTTCAACTGTTGCAGCAGCGCATGCGGTACTTCCTGCACGGAGCCGGAGAGCACGATGACATCGAACGGACCCTCGGCCGCCAGTCCGTGGGACCCGTCGGCCTCGCGCACTTCGGCGTTGCGGATGCCGGCCTTCTGCAGGTTCTCGCGCGCCATCCGCGCCAGCCGCGGCTCGATCTCCAGGCTGACCACGCGCTGGGCGCGGCTGGCCAGCAGGGCGGCCATGTAGCCCGAGCCCGCGCCGACTTCCAGCACCTTCTCGTGCGCCTTGGGGCCCACGTCCTGCAGCAGGCGCGCCTCCTGCTTCGGCTCCAGCATGCACCAGCCGTTGCGCAGGGCCTCCTCGGTCTCGCCCACCAGCGGGATCTGCATGTCCACGAAGGCCAGCGCCCGGTGCGCCACCGGAACGAAATCCTCGCGCCGGACCTGCTCCAGCAGCGCGAGCACGTCGAGGTCCAGCACGTCCCAGGGGCGGATCTGCTGCTCGATCATGTTGAAGCGGGCGCGTTCGGTGTCGACGGGGGCGGTCATGGCGGTCTTTCTCGGGGCTTCAGGACAAACCGTCCATTCTAGAAGCCGGGACGGGCTCGGCTCCGCCGCCCCCGGAAACGCGCCGGCGGCCGCGCGTGAGCCACTGCGTCAGGTCGTCGAGGTAGCAGTACACCACCGGCACGACCACCAGCGTCAGCAGCGAGGAGGTGATCACTCCGCCGATCACCGCCTGGCCCATCGGTGCGCGCTGTTCGGAGCCTTCCGTCAAGGCAAAGGCCAGCGGCACCATGCCGAAGATCATCGCCAGCGTCGTCATCAGGATCGGCCGCAGGCGCACCCGGGCGGCGTGCAGCAAGGCCTGCGAGCGCTCCATGCCCTGCTCGCGCATGCGGATGGCGAAATCCACCAGCAGGATCGCGTTCTTGGTCACCAGGCCCATGAGCATCACGATCCCGATGACGGAGAAGATGGACAGTGTGGAGTTGAAGGCCAGCAACGCGAGCACCACGCCGATCAGGGTGAGCGGCAGCGACGTCATCAGCGCCAGCGGCTGCAGGAAGCTCTTGAACTGGCTGGCCAGGATCATGTAGATGAAGATCACCGCCATGGCCAGCGCCGAGATGGCGTAGCCGAACGACTCCTGCATGTTCTTGGTGGAGCCGCCGAACTGGTAGCGGTAGCCGGGCGGGAACTGCACGGTGTCCAGCTGCGTGCGGATGTCGCGGGAGATGTCGCCCGCCGCGCGGCCGAACGCGTTGGCGTTGATCGCCACCTCGCGCGACAGGTCGCGCCGGTTGATCTGGTTCGGGCCGGTGCCTTCGCGCACGGTGGCCAGCTGGTTCAGCCGCACGATGCGCGGGCTGCCGTCGGCGTTGCTGCCGGTCGAAAAGGGCAGGCGCTCCAGGTCCTGCGACGCCGTGCGGGCGTCGGGCGCCATGCGCACATTCACGTCGTACGTCTGGTCGTCCGGGGCGCGCCAGTTGCCCACCGTCTGCCCGGCCACCAGCGTGCGCAGCGCGCCGGCGATCTGCGCGACCGACAGGCCGAGGTCCGACGCGGCGTCGCGCTTCACGTCGATCTCGACGGTCGGCTTGTCCGGCTTGACGGTGGAGTCCAGGTCCACCAGGCCGGGGATGCCGCCGATCTTCCCGGTGACCAGGCGGGACAGCCGCTCCAGTTCCTTCAGGTCGGGGCCCTGCAGCGAGAACTCGATCTGCTTGTTGCCGCCGACCGCGTCCAGCAATCCCGCATGGGTGACCGTGATGCCCGGCACCTGCTTGAGGCGCTCGCGCAGGATGCCTGTCATCTGGTCGACGCTGCGCTGGCGGTCCTTGCGGTCCACCATGCGCACGTAGAGCGAGGTGTAGATCTTGCCCTGCGCCGCCCCGGTGTTGATGGTCGCCACGGTGTACCGCACTTCGGGAAACTCGCGCACGATCGCCTCGACCTGGCGGGCCTTGGCTTCGGTCAGCTCCAGCGAGGAGCCCACCGGCGTGTGGAAGTTGATGCTGGTCTCGGAGTAGTCGGCCTTCGGCACGAACTCGGTGCCCAGCAGCGGCACCATCAGCACGCTGGTGACGAAGATCGCCACCGAGGCCAGCACCGTCGCCGGCTTGTGGCGCAGCGCCCAGCGCAGGATGACCTGGTAGCCCTCGGCCAGCGACTCGGTGGCGCGGTCGAACCAGCCGGTGACGCGCCCGATGGTGCGGTCGTACAGCGTGTTCCGGTCCTTCGGCTTGCCGTGTCCCTCGGCATCGGGGTCGTGCCACACGGAGGACAACATCGGGTCCAGCGTGAAGCTGACGAACATGGAGATCAGCACCGCCGCCACGATGGTGACGCCGAACTCGTGGAAGAACTTGCCGATGATGCCGCCCATGAAGCCGATCGGCAGGAACACGGCGACGATGGAAAAGGTGGTGGCCAGCACCGCGAGGCCGATCTCCTGCGTGCCGTCCAGCGAGGCCTGGTAGGGCGTCTTGCCCATCCGCACGTGCCGCACGATGTTCTCGCGCACCACGATCGCGTCGTCGATCAGCAGGCCGACGCACAGCGACAGCGCCATCAGCGTGATCATGTTGATCGTGAAGCCGAAGGCGTACATGAACAGGAAGGTGCCGATCAGCGCGATCGGCAGCGTGAGGCCCGTGATGACGGTGGAGCGCCACGAATTGAGGAACAGGAAGACGATCAGCACGGTCAGGAGCGCACCCTCGATGAGCGTGCGCCGCACGTTCTCCACCGACACGCGGATCGGCCGCGAGGCGTCGCCCACCTGCTCCAGCTTCAGCCCGCCGGGCAGCCGCGCCTGCATCTCGCCCAGCGCGTCCCTCAGCCCGTCGATGACGCCGATCGTGTTCTCGTCCTGCGACTTCTGCACCTGCAGCAGCAGCGTGCGCTGGCCGTTGTACAGCGCGAGGCTCTCCACTTCCTGGGCGCCATCGGCGACGCGCGCGACCTGCTCGACGCGCACCGGCGCCGTCCCCTTGCGCGCGACGATGATCCTGCCGAAGTCCTCCGGCCGCTGCATGCGCGCGTCGATCTGCACCACGCGCTCCTGCGCCAGCGAGCGGATCGCGCCCACCGGCAGGTCCTGGTTCTCGCTGCGCACCGCGTTCACCACCTGGTCGGGGGTGATGCCCAGCGCCTCCATGGCCGCCGGGTTCAGGTAGATGTTGATCTCGCGCCGGGTGCCGCCCACCAGGGTGACGGAGCCGACCCCGCGCACGTTCTCCAGCCGCTTCTTGAGCACCTGGTCGGCCCAGTTCGTCAGTTCGACCGCCGTCATCGGGCGTGCGCCCCTGGCGTTGTCCGGCAGCACCGCCAGCGACCAGATCGGCCGGCTCGCCGGGTCGAAGCGCAGCACGCGCGGCTCCTTCACCTCGGTGCGGAAGGTCGGCCGGACCGCGGCGATCTTCTCCCTGACGTCCTCCGCCGCCTTGCGGCCGTCGATGTGCAGCTGGAACTCGATGATGACGACCGACTGGCCTTCATAGCTGCGCGAGGTGAGGGCGTTGATGCCGGCGATGGAATTCACCGCCTCCTCGACCTTCTTGCTGACCTCGCTCTCCACGATCTCCGGCGCCGCGCCGGGATAGTCCGCGGTGACGACGACGACCGGGAAGTCGATGTTGGGAAACTGGTCCACCTTCAGCCGTTGCAACGAGAACAGCCCGAGCACGACGATGGCGAGCATCACCATCGTGGCGAACACGGGGTTCTTCAGGCTGACGCGGGTGAACCACATGTCAGGGGCTCATCGACCTGGAGAACTTGACGCCGGTTCCCTCGCGCAAAGGCCCGACATGTCCCCGCACCACCACCGCCCCCGCACTCAAGCCGCCCACCCCCACCCACGTCTCCTTGTCCGCCTCGCCGCGCGCGCCCGGCTCCACCGGCTTGTGCACCACACGGTTGTTCTCCACCACCTGCACGTACGGCGCCGGCTTGTCGGTGCGCACTGCGCTCAGTGGCACCGCGACCCCGGAGGCGCTGCCGGTCGCGATGGTGCCCTGGGCGAACAGGCCCTGCCGCAGGCCCGCCGTGTCGGCGATGGCCAGGTAGGCCAGCACGCTGCGGCTGCCCGCCTGCGCGCTCGGGTTGATGCGGACCACGCGCGCCGCGACGGGGCGCGGGCTGCCTTCCACCTGCAGCAGCGCGGACTGGCCGACGCGCACCTCCACGGAGTCGGCCCCGCCGAGCGTGGCCTCCATTTCCAGCCGGCCCAGGTCGACGATCTCGATCACGCGGGCGTCGATGGCGACCCGTTCTCCCGGCTGCGCCAGCCGCTGCGCCACGATGCCCGAGATCGGCGCTCGCAGCACTGCGTCTTCCAGCGCCTTGCGCGCCATGTCCACCGCGGCCAGCGCGGCCTTGTGGGTGGCCTGGGCTCCGGCCAGGCTGCTTTGCGACGTGTCCAGCGCCGAGCGCGAGATGAACCCCTGGTCCACGAGCGCCTTGTTGTTGTCGAACTGCCGTTGCGCGATGTCGATCTGGGTCCGCGCGGCGTCCGCCTGCTCCTGCGCCTGCTGCATGCGGGCCCGCACTTCGATCGGGTCGACGCGGGCGACGACCTGGCCGGCCTGCACCGCGTCGCCTTCGCGCAGCACCAGGCCCTGCAGCTCGCCGGGAATGCGCGCCTTGACGAAAGCCGAGTTCACCGCTCTCAGCGAGCCGGAAATGGGCAGGCCGCGCAGCAGCTCACGCTGTTCCGCCTTCACGACGTCGGCCTGCGCCAGCTCCACCGACGGCTCCGCGCGCTGTGCGGCTTGCTGCGCCGCGGCCACCTGCACGGCCCGCCGCGCCCCGATGGCGCGCCAGCCGCCGATCACGACAACGGCGACCAGCGCGGCGGCGAGCAGCCACTTCCAGTATCGCTTCATGCGCGGCCTCCTTCCCCGGGCCGCACGCACAGGCCGGCCAGCAGGGTTTCCGCCTGCGAATGGACATAGCGTTCCGGATCCAGCGGGTAGTCCTGCGGCTGGCAGGCGCCCAGCGAGTGCTTCATCATGATCAGGAACACCATCGGCGCGACGATGCTGAAGACCGCGTAGTCCAGGTCCAGGGGACGGAACTCGCCCCGGTCGATGCCGCGCTGCAGGATGCGGCGGATCAGCACGTGGCTGGGACGGATCACCTCCTGCTGGTAGAAAGCCGCCAGGTCGGGAAAGTTGCGCGCCTCGCTGATCATCAGCTTGGTGATGCCGGACGCGCGCGTCGCGCCGATGCGCTCCCACCAGACCCGCATGCAGTAACGCACCATGTCGGGCGTGGAGCCCTGGAAGGTCTCGAACTCCTCGTTCCATTCCGAGAACCGGCCCGACAGGTTTTCGCGCACCACCGCCTTGAACAGTTCTTCCTTGGAGGGGAAATAGAGGAACAGCGTCCCCTTGGAGACGCCGGCGCGGGCCGCGACTTCTTCCGAGCGGGTGGCGGCGAATCCCTTTTCGACGAACAGGTCCAGGGCCGCGTCGAGCAACTCGCCGGGACGCGCCTCCTTGCGGCGCTCGCGCTTGCTGTGGACATCGTCGCCGCGATCGGCAGAGGTTCGGGGAAGGGCCACGGCAGGGAAAGTGAGTTGAGGTGCGGTCTTGGGGATCGGGGAACGCGGGAGCTTACTGACTGACCGGTTAGTAATATACCGGCGTCAGCTCCCGTGCGTCAAGCCAGCCCGACCGTAGGCGGAAAAGCTCAGGTAAAGCGGTCCACCTGCCGCGCCAGCCATTCGCGCAGCAGTTCGCGGCAGAGCAGCACGCCGGTGGCCGACGGCAGCCATTCCAGCAGGGGCCGCGCGTACGGACCGGGCAGGCGGGTCGGCGCCGGGAGCACGTCGAAGCCGGCGCGCCGGAATTCGGCGGCGGCGCGCGGCATGTGCCAGGCATCGGTGACCAGGGCGATGCGGCGCACGCCTTGCGGCAGCAGCAGGCCGGCCATGTTCCGGGCGTTTTCCCCGGTGTCGCGCGAGCGGTCGTCGACCCACGCCGGCTTGAAGCCGTACTCCTGCTCCAGCACGCGGCGCGCGACCGCGCCTTCGCCTTCGGTGCGCATGCCGGTGGAGGCCCACCCCACGCCGCCCGCGAAAGCCAGGGGCAGCCCGGTCTGACGGACCAGCCGCACGCCGTAGCGCAATCGAGCCAGGGTGTTCGCGTTGGGCTGGACGGCGCCGTATTCGGGTGCGTCGGGGAGGACGCCGCCGCCCAGGACGACCACCGCCTGCGTCTTGCGCACATCCTCCGGCGCCGCCGCAGCCAGGGGCGGCAGCAGGTGCCGCGCCAGGAACATCGCAGTGCCGTTGGTGCTGAGCGCCAGCGCCAGGACGATGCCGGCGGCCGCGAGCAGCAGCCCGGCGCCGCGCCGCCCGGTCGCCAGCAGCAACCCCAGCAGCGCCAGCAGCAGCGGCCCCGCGGGCGGCAGCAGCAGCGCCGCGAGCACGGGCTTCCATTCACCAGGCGTCATGGACGCGCATGGTAAGGCAGGCGGTACAGTGCGGGCTTGAAGGAGATTGGCATGAGCGACTTGCAAACCATCGTCCTCGGCGGCGGCTGCTTCTGGTGCACCGAGGCCGTCTACAAGGAAGTGCGCGGCGTCACCGACGTGGAGTCCGGCTACAGCAATGGCGAAACCGAGAGCCCCACGTACGAGCAGGTCTGCACCGGCCGCACCGGCCACAACGAGGTGGTGAAGCTGACCTTCGACCCGGCCCAGGTGAGCCTGCGCCAGTTGCTGGAGATCTTTTTCGTGGTGCACGATCCGACCCAGCTCAATCGCCAGGGCAACGACGTCGGCACGCAATACCGCAGCGGCATCTACTTCACCACGCCCGAACAGAAGGAGGTGGCCGAGGAGATGCTGCGCTCCATCGCGCAGGACAAGCTGTTCGGCCGCCCCCTCGCCACCGAAGTCCTGCCCCTGGCGAACTATTCGCCGGCGGAGCCGTACCACCAGGACTTCTTCGAGAAGAACCCGACCCAGGGCTACTGCCTGGCGGTGGCGGCGCCCAAGGTGGCCAAGTTCCGCAAGACCTTCAGCGAGCTGACCCGGCGTTGATCCGCACCCTCGGCCTGGGTTTTCGCTACGCGAGCGCGCCCGCACTCGCGTTTCCCGACGTCGACGTTCCCCAGGGCGGCACCTTGCTGCTGCAGGGACGCTCCGGCTCGGGCAAGTCGACCTGGCTGTCGCTGGTCGCCGGACTCCTGTCGCCAGGCACCGGGCAGGTGGTGGTCGCCGGCCACGAGGTGGCGCGCCTGGCGCGCGGTGAACGCGACCTCTGGCGCGGGCGCACCATCGGCTTCCTGCCGCAGCGGCTGCACCTGAGCGATGCGTTGAGCGTGGAACGCAACCTGGCGCTGGTGTACTTCGCCGCCGGCCTGCCGCTGGACCACCAGGCGATCCACGCCGCCCTGCTGGCGCTGGACGTGTCCAGCCTCGCGGCACGGCGTCCGGGGGAACTCTCCGTCGGCCAGGCCCAGCGCGTGGCACTCGCACGTGCCATCCTGCTGCAGCCCCGGGTGCTGCTGGCGGACGAGCCGACGGCCAGCCTGGACGACGAGGCGGCGGCGGCCGCCGTGGATCTGCTGCGCACCTCGGCCCAGCGCTGCGGCGCGACGCTCGTCGTCGCCACCCACGATGCACGGGCCCGCGACGCCCTGCAGGGCGCGCAGGTGCTGCGGCTCGAAACGCTGGCGAGCACCGAATGAAGCTGCTGGCGCTGGCCTTCCGCTATCTCTGGTCGCGCCCGCTCGCGACCGTTCTGAACCTCGTGCTGCTCACGCTGGGGCTGGCCTCCATCACCTTCGTCGTGCTGGTCAGCGAGCAGGTGCAAGGCGCGCTGGAGCGCGACCTGCGCGGCATCGACCTGGTGGTCGGCGCCAAAGGCAGTCCGCTGCAGTTGATCCTGGCGGGCGTGTTCCACATCGACGTGGCGCCGGGCAACATCAAGCTCACCGACCTGCAGGCGCTGGCGAAGCGGCCGCAGGTGGCGCAGGTCATCCCGCTCAGCCTGGGCGACAGCTACCGCGGCTACCGCATCGTCGGCACCACCGCGGCGTACCCGGCGCATTACGGCATCGGCGTGGCCCAGGGCCGGGCCTGGACCCAGCCCATGGAGGCTGTCGCGGGCGCAGGCGTCGCGCGGGCACTGGGGCTGAAGGCGGGTGATCGCTTCGTCGGTGGGCATGGGCTGGGCGGCGGCGGCATGGCACACGAGGCCGCGCCTTACGCCATCACGGGCGTGCTGGGCGCTTGCGGCTGCGTGCTGGACCGCCTGATCCTCACGTCCACCGAATCCGTGTGGCACGTCCACGAAAAGCCCGCCGCGCCGGGCCAGCCGCATGCGCAGGGGCACGAGGAGGACGACGAAGACCGCGAGGTGACGCTGGCGCTGGTGCGCTATGCGACCCCGCTGGCCGCCGCCAGCCTGCCGCGCCTGGTGAACACGCAAACGCCGATGCAGGCCGCGGCGCCGGCCGTGGAAGTGACGCGCCTGCTGCGCCTGCTGGGTGTGGGGGCCGAGGTGCTGCAGGGTGTCGCGGCGGTGCTGCTGCTCACCGCGGCGCTGTCGGTGTTCATCGCGCTGTGGTCGGCGGTGCGCGAGCGCCGGGCGGACCTGGCCATGCTGCGCATGCTGGGCGCCTCGCCGGCCAAGGTGGCCGGCCTGCTGCTGGCGGAGGCGCTCTGGCTGGCCTTGATGGCCTCCGTGCTGGGGCTGGCGCTGGGCCACGGGCTCACGGCCGCTGTCGGCGCCGTGCTGCAGGCGCAGCAATCGCTGCCGGTGTCGGGCGCGGTCTGGCTCCCGCAGGAGGGCTGGATCGTGGCCGCCGCCCTGGTCACGGCGGGGGTGGCCGCGTTGATCCCGGCCATCACCGCCTACCGCGTGGACGTGGCGCAACTCCTGCAGCGCGCCTGACGCGGTCGTCGCACAATGGCGGCAGCGTCGCCCCCGGGCGGCCACCGCACCGAAGGAGACCCGCATGAGAATCGCCGTCCTGCCCGCCGCCGTCGCCGCCCTGCTGGCTTGCGCGGCCTGGGCACAGCTGCCCCCCGGTGTGCCGCAAGGCACCGGCGCCGGCGTCCACAGCCCGGACAGCCCCATCGCGCCGCTGCCGCAGCGCGGCGACGTGGTGCCGTGGTCCGTGCTCACGGCCGTCACCACCAGGAACGAGAAGAACCGGGTGCTGCCGGTCTTCAGCAAGGACCAGCTCGCCCTGAACCAGAAGACGCAGCGCGTGCAGGGCTTCATGATGCCGCTGGAGGCAGGCGAAAAGCAGACCCATTTCCTCCTGAGCTCGGTTCCGCTGACCTGCTCGTTCTGCCTGGCCGGCGGCCCGGAGAGCATGGTGGAGGTGAAGACGAAGACGCCGGTCAGGTACACGCTGGACCCGGTGACCGTGGAGGGCAGGTTCGCCACGCTCGTGGACGATCCGTACGGCCTGTACTACCGCGTCACCGACGCGGTCGCCGTCAAGTAGCAGGCCTGCGCGGGCTCAGGGCGCGAGCCGCTCGCGCACCCATGCGCCGCCGGCCTGCCGGTAGCGCAGCCGGTCGTGCAACCGGCTCTTGCGGCCCTGCCAGAACTGCCATTGGTCGGGTACCAGCCGGTAACCGCCCCAGTGCGGCGGCCGCGGCGGCTGCAGCAGGAATTGCGCGCTGTACTTCGCCGCGTTCGTCACCAGCATGCCGCGGCCCGGAATCACCTGGCTTTGCGGGCTGGCCCAGGCGCCGATGCGCGAGTCCAGCGGGCGGCTGGCGTAGTACGTGTCGCTTTCCTGCGCGCTGACTTTCTCCACGCGGCCTTCGATGCGCACCACCCGCTCGAGCTCCACCCAGTGGAACTGCAGGGCGGCGTACGGGTTGCCCGCCAGTTCCTGGCCCTTGCGGCTTTCGTAGTTGGTGTACCAGCAGATGCCGCGCGCGTCGTAGCCCTTCACCAGCACGATGCGCGTGCTCGGGCGCAGGTCGCTGGCGACGGTGGCCAAGGTCATCGCGTTGGGCTCGGGGACCTGCCCGGCGATCGCCTCGGTGAGCCACTGGTCGAACTGCTGGAGCGGGTCGGCGTGCGATGCCTCCTCGCTCAGCTCGGCGCGCTCGTAACTCTTGCGCAGGTCGGCGATCTGCCCGGAGGTGCTGCTCATGCGCCGATTCTCGCACCGGGCGCGAGTGTGGCAATCTCCGCTGCATGCAGCCCCCCGTCGTCCTGGTCCTCGCCTCCGGCCGTGGCGAGCGTTTCGTCGGCTCGGGCGGCAGCGGCTCCAAGCTGCAGGCCCTGCTGGCGGGCCAGCCGGTGCTGGAGCACACGCTGGCGGCCGTGCGGGCGAGCGGCTTGCCCTTCCACGTGGAGGCGGCCGGCCATCCCGGCATGGGCGACTCCATCGCGGCGGGCGTGCGGGCGACCGCCGGCGCGAGTGGCTGGCTGGTGTTGCCGGGCGACTTGCCGCTGGTCGCGCCGGCGTCCTTGCTGGCGGTTGCCGAGGCGTTGAAGGGGGCGACGCTGGTCTTGCCGATGCATGCAGGCGTGCGCGGCCATCCGGTCGGCTTCTCGGCGGTCCATGGGCCGGCGCTGCAGGCGCTGCGCGGCCCCGAAGGCGCCGCGGCGATCGTGCGCTCGGCGAGTCCGTTGCGCCTGGACCTTGCCGATCCGGGCATCGTGATGGACATCGATACGGTGGAGGACCTGGCGCGGGCGGAGAGGGTGTTGGCGGGGCGCTGAGGACCGCCGAACACCCAACAACCGGACGCAGAAAGCGCAGAAGTTACGCAGAAGACGCAAAAGGGGCTCTGGGAAAATTTCAAGGAAGAATTCCGGAAGTCCTTCCGCGTCTTCTGCGCAACTTCTGCGTCTTCTGCGTCCGGCTGTCCGCTCCCGCTCCCTCACTCCGAAGAATGCCGCTGAATGAGGCGAAGCAGCTTCTCCAGGTTCCGATCGCGGATATCGTGCCGCCGCAACTCCTCCAGCGTCCGATGCGCATAGTCGAAGGTGGTGCCATAGATGCCCGTCGCCAGCGCGAAGATGGCGCGGTACTCCTCCTCGCTCAGTTCGCCCGTGTGGCTGGGGCTGCGGCGCGACAGGGTGAAGGCCAGCGCGCGCACGGGGCCTTCCGGGGTCTGGGCATGCAACCAGCGCGGGTCGTAGACCGCGGTGGACATTTCGCGCGTCCACAGCCGCGCCAGCGTGTCGGCGCCCTGTTCGCGGGGAATGCGGAACACCATGCCGCGGCAGCAACCGCCGGACAGCAGGCCGAAAACCAGCCCCGGGCGTTCGGGCGTGCCGCGGTTGATGCGGCTCCACATCTTCAGCGCCCGGTGCCAGCCATGCACCAGCGCCGGGCGCCGCTCCGCGTAGTCGAAATCCGGCCGCCAGATCAGCGAGCCGTAGCCGAAGACCCAGAGGTCTTCCTGCCCGCCCCATTCGGACAAGGCCCGCTCCAGCATCGGGACGGGATCGCGGTAGGGCTTCAGCACTTCGCTCACGCGGCAACTCTAGCGGAAGCCGGCGGGGTACGATGGCGAATCCCAGAGACGACATCGCCCATGAAACTGCATCCCGTGCTGGAAGCGGTGACCCAGCGCATCCGCGAGCGCAGCGCCCCCACCCGCTCCACCTATCTCACCCGCCTCGCGCAGGCCTCCAACCGCGACCGCGGCGCCGACCGCATGGGCTGCGCCAACGTCGCCCACGCCTTCGCCGGGGTGCCCGCCGACGACAGGTTCCGCGTGGTCGCCGAACGCGCGCCGAACATCGCGATCGTCAACTCCTACAACGACATGCTGTCCGCGCATGCGCCCTTCGCCACCTTCCCGGACATCATCAAGGACGAGGCGCGCAGGCATGGCGCCACCGCCCAGGTCGCGGCCGGCGTGCCGGCGATGTGCGACGGCGTGACGCAGGGCACGGCGGGCATGGAGCTCAGCCTGTTTTCCCGCGACACCATCGCCATGTCCACGGCCGTCGGCCTGACCCACGACGTGTTCGACGCCGCGCTGATGCTGGGCATCTGCGACAAGATCGTGCCCGGCCTGCTGATCGGCGCGCTGCATTTCGGCCACCTGCCCACCGTGTTCGTTCCCGGCGGCCCCATGCCCAGCGGCCTGTCGAACAACGACAAGGCCAAGGTGCGCGAGCTGGCGGCGCAAGGACTCGTCGGCCGCGCCGAATTGCTCGAGGCGGAGTCGAAGGCGTACCACACGCAAGGCACCTGCACCTTCTACGGCACGGCCAACAGCAACCAGATGCTGATGGAAGCGATGGGCCTGCACGTGCCCGGCAGCGCCTTCATCCAGCCGCAAAAGCAGTTGCGCGAAGAGCTCACCCGCGAAGCCGTGCGCACGGCGCTGGGCATCGTCAAGGGCCGGCGCTTCGCGCCGATCGGCCACGTGGTGGACGAGCGCTGCATCGTCAACGCGATGACGGCGCTGCTCGCCACCGGCGGCTCCACCAACCACCTGATCCACTGGGTGGCCGTGGCGCGCGCCGCCGGCATGGTCATCGACTGGGACGATTTCGATCGCTTGTCCGATGTGGTGCCCTTGCTGTCGCGCGTGTATCCGAACGGCAGCGCCGACGTCAATGCCTTCCAGGAGGCCGGCGGCCCCGGCTATGTCATCCGCGAACTGCTCGACGCGGGGCTGATGCACGAGGACGTGCTGACGGTGCGCGAGGGCGGGCTGCGCGAATACACGCGCGAGCCGCATGCGCAAGGCGAGCGGCTGGCCTGGCGGCCGATCGAAGCGTCGCGTGACGAAAGCGTGGTGCGGCCGGCGGCGCAACCCTTCAGCCCCACCGGCGGATTGAAGCTGCTCACCGGCAACCTCGGCCGCTGCGTCATCAAGGTGTCGGCGGTGCCCGAGGACCGCCACGTCATCGAGGCGCCGGCGCGCATCTTCGACAGCCAGGAGGCGCTGCAGGCGGCCTTCAAGGCCGGCGAGCTGGAGCGCGACGTGGTGTGTGTCGTGCGCTGGCAGGGCCCGCGCGCCAACGGCATGCCGGAGCTGCACAAGCTGACGCCGTCGCTGGCGGTGTTGCAGGGCAAGGGCTTCCGCGTGGCGCTGGTCACCGACGGCCGCATGAGCGGTGCGTCGGGCAAGGTGCCGGCCGCCATCCACGTGTCACCCGAAGCGGCCGCCGGCGGCCCGCTGGCGCGGCTGCGCGACGGCGACGTCGTGCGTCTCGACGGCGTGGCCGGGACGCTGAACGCGCTCGTCGATGCACAAGAGTGGAATGCGCGCACGCCCGCAACGATTTCGGATGCGCAACGCGACGCGAACGGCCTGGGCCTCGGCCGGGAACTGTTCGCCGGCATGCGGCGCAACGCACTCGCCGCCGAGGAGGGCGCTTGCACATGGCTTTGAACCCGTTACCCGACCGACCGACCGCGCTGCAGGTGATGCAGGACGCCGCGGTGATCCCGGTGATCGTGCTGCAGGAGACGGCGCATGCGGTGCCGCTGGCGCGAGCGCTGGTCGCCGGGGGCATCCGCATGCTGGAGATCACGCTGCGCACGCCGGCGGCGCTGGCGTGCATCGAGGCGATCGCGAGGGACGTGCCGGAGGCAGTCGTCGGTGCCGGCACCGTCCGCAGTGCCGCCGACGCGCAGGCCGCAGCGATGGCGGGCGCCCGTTTCGTCGTCAGCCCCGGTTACACCCACGCGGTGGGCAAGGCCTGCCATGACCTCGGGCTGGCACTGTTGCCGGGCGTGGCGACCGGCAGCGAGATCATGATGGCGCAGGAGGACGGCTACACCGCCTTGAAATTCTTCCCCGCCGTGCCGGCCGGCGGTGCGGCGATGCTGAAGGCCTGGCATGGCCCGTTCAACGACGTGAAGTTCTGTCCCACGGGGGGCATCACGGCGGCGAATGCGGCAGAGTTCCTGGCATTGCCGAACGTGGCGTGCGTGGGAGGCTCGTGGCTGACGCCGGCCGATGCGATGACGGCGGGCGACTGGAAGCGCATCACTCGGCTGGCGGCGGAAGCGGTGGCCCTGCCTCGCCACTGAAAAGACCAACAGCCGGACGCAGAAGGCGCAGAAGTTACGCAGAAGTTCGCAGAAAAAACCAAAAAAGGTTTTGGAATTCCTTTTGCGTCTTCTGCGCAACTTCTGCGCCTTCTGCGTCCGGCTGTCCGCTCCCGCTCCCGTATTCAGCGCTGGATCAGCTCGATCTTGTACCCATCCGGATCCGTGACAAACGCGATCACGGTATTGCCGCCCTTCACCGGGCCGGGTTCGCGGGTGATGTTGCCGCCGGCGGCGCGGATCTTGTCGCAGGAGGCGTAGACATCGGGCACGCCGATCGCGATGTGGCCGTAGGCGCTGCCCATCTCGTACTTGTCGACGCCGTGGTTGTACGTCAGCTCCAGCTCGGCATGCTCGGGATTCGTGCCGAAGCCGACGAAGGCCAGCGAATACTTCTGCTCCGGCCGCTCGGTGGTGCGCAGCAGGTTCATGCCGAGCACCTTGGTATAGAAGTCGACGGCGAGCTGCAGGTCGCCGACACGCAGCATGGTGTGAAGGATTCTCATGGCGGCATTATGGCGAGGCCGCGTCCGCTGGCGTCAGCCTGGGTACACGATCGATCTAAATACGGGAGCGGGAGCGGACAGCCGGACGCAGAAGGCGCAGAAGTTACGCAGAAGTTCGCAGAAAAAGGCCAAAAAAGGTTTTGGAATTCCTTTTGCGCCTTCTGCGTGACTTCTGCGCCTTCTGCGTCCGGTTGTTGGTCTTTCAGTGGCGAGGCAGGGCCCCCGCTTCCGCGGCCAACTGTCCATCGCCAGCTCTGCCATATAGGCGCTATCGTCGGATTTCGCCTACGGCACCGGACGCGCGTCTCGGCCATAGTTGCTCCTCCATGATCCGCAAGCTCTTCGCCGCTGCGGGGATGGCCGCGTTCTGGCTCATGCTGTCGGCGCCGGTGGCCGCCCAGCAACAACCCGCTTTCGACCTCGTCGTCCGCGCTCCCGACCCGCTCAAAGGGCTGCTCGAAGGCAACCTGGAACTGCGCCGCTACCGCGAGGTGAGCGACCTGGATGACGCCGAGATCGCGCGCCTGGTCGTGCTGGCCGAAAAGGATGCCCGCGAACTGCTCGCGACGCAAGGTTACTTCACGCCGGACGTGCGCATCGTCCGCGAAGCCGGGGCGCGCACCACGCTGGTCGTCAGCGTCGAGCCCGGTCCGCGCACCACCGTCAGCGAAGTGCAGGTCGAGTTCGAGGGGAACATCGCCACCAGCACGGAGCCCGAGGCCGCGGAGCAGCGCGAGCACATCCGCAACGGCTGGACGCTTCCCGCGGGACGTCCCTTCACCCAGACCGGCTGGGACCGCGCCAAGTCGGACGCCACCAAGCAGTTGCTGGCCCGCCGCTACCCGGCCGGCCGCATCAGCTACAGCCTCGCGGACATCGACGCCGCCACCAGCACCGCGCGGCTCGGGCTGCGGCTGGACTCCGGCGCCCTGTACCGCCTGGGGCCGCTGCGCGTGACCGGCATGGAGCGCTACGACCCCGTGCTCGTGCCACGGCTGGCGCGCCTGCCGACCGGCATGGTGTACGACCAGGAGAAGATCGTGCAGGCGCAGCTGCGCTTGTCGGGCAGCGGCTATTTCGACTCGGCGTTCATCTACGTCGATCCGGATTCCGATCCGGAACATGCCGACGTGCAGGTGACCGTGCGCGAGGCGCGGCTGCAGAAGGTGGTGCTGGGCCTGGGCTTCACCACCGACGGCGGGCCGCGCGCATCGGTGGAGCACATCCACAACCGGCTGCCCGGGATCGGCTGGCGCTCGGTCACCAAGCTGCAGGCCGAGAAGAAAAATCCGTTCGGGCAGATGGAATGGACCGCCATTCCCGACGAGGACGGCTGGCGCTGGTCGGTGCTGGGGCGCGTGGAGCGGCTGGACGACGACCGCATCGTCACGGACAGCCAGCGGCTGCGCGGCGGCCGCTTCCAGAACCTCGACCGGATCGACCGCAACGTCTACGTGCAGTACGAACGCGCCGAGGTGGAGAACCCGCGCGACGTGGTGCTCACGCCGCAGGAGACGGGGGCGGGGTCCGCCATCAGCGTGAACTACGTGTGGACGGGACGCTACTTCGACAACCTGCAGCTGCCCACCAGCGGCTACGGCGTGGGTTTCGAGCTGGGCGCGGGCGTCACGCTCGGCACCGCCAACGAGTTGTTCCAGCGCACCTTGCTGCGCGCGCTGGTGTACCGGCCGCTGGGCAGCGGCACCCTCAAGCTGCGCGCCGAGACGGGCGCCGTGTTCGCCAAGGCAGGCGCGCCGATCCCGGCCACCCAGCTGTTCCGCACCGGCGGCGACACCACGGTGCGCGGCTACAAGTTCCTGGACATCGGCGTGCCGCTCGGCGACGGCCTGGTGGGACCGGGTCGCTACCTCGCGGTCGGCAGCGTGGAGTGGCAAAAGCCGATCTTGCGGCGCGGCCAGCGCACGCAGTTCGACCATATCGTGTTCGTCGATTCGGGGGCGGTGGCCGACAAGGTCGGGGAGCTGCGTCCCAAGTTCGGCGTCGGCACTGGCGTGCGCTGGCGCAGCCCGCTGGGGGCGGTGGAGACGTCCCTCGCCTATGGCGTGCAGCCGCGCAAGTTCCGGCTGCATTTCACCGCCGGATTCGTGTTTTGAAGGTCTCGCCCGCACGCGCCGCCACGTGGGGTGCCCGCATCCTCGTCGGCTTTGTCTTGCTGGTCGCGCTGGCTGCGGCGGCGGTGTGGTGGTGGGCGGGCCGGGAAGGGTCGCTGGAATGGCTGCTGCGCCGCGTGGCCCGCGACCAGCCCTTGCAGACCGAAGGCGTGACGGGGTCGCTGCGCGGTGGCTGGCAGGTCCAGCGCATCGCATGGGAAAAGGACGGCTTGCGGCTGGAAGCCGAGGGCGTCCGCGTGGAGTGGCAGCCGCTCGCGCTGCTGAACCGCACGCTGCTGCTGGAACAGGTGCAGGCGGCGCGGGTGCGCGTGACCGATTCGCGGCCCGCGACGCAGGAGCCGTTGAAGCCGCCAGACACCCTGGCCTTGCCCGTCCGCGTCTTCATCGACGACTTGAGCGTGGAGCGCATCGAATACCGTGGCCGCACCGACGTCGATGCGTCCAGGCTGGCGGCGCAGTATGGCTTCGACGGCGCGCGGCATCGCGTGGCGCTGCACGCGTTGCAGTTCGCGGGCGGCGACTACCGCGGCGAGGCCACCCTGCTTGCGCTGCCTCCGCTGACGCTGGATGCGAAGGTGGCGGGCCGCTTCCAGGCGCCGGTGCCGGGCAGTGAAACGAAGGTGCCGCTCACTTTCCAGCTGCAGGCCAGCGGCCCGGCGAGTGCCATCAACGCCCGGGCGCAGCTGCAGGTCCAGGCGGCGCGGGCGGGCGCCAGCGGACTGCCGCAAGCCACGGCCACCGCGCGCATCACGCCGTTCGAGAAGATGCCCGTGCCGCAGGCCGCGGCGGATTTCCGCCGGCTCGACCTGGCGCTGTTCTGGCCGGCCGCGCCGCGCACCCAGCTGTCCGGCCGCGCGCAGGTCGCTCCGGCCGGCGCGCAGAGCTGGCGCCTCGAGGCCGACGTTGCCAATGCCGCCGCCGGCCCGTGGGATGCGCAGCGCCTGCCGATCACCGCCGCGCGGGGCGAGGGCGAATGGCGCGACGGCACCGCGCTCGTCAAGTCGCTGCAGGCACAGGTGGGAGGCGGAACGGTGGGTGGCAGCGGCCGCTGGGAGGGCACGGGCTGGCAGTTCGACGGCCGCATTGCGGGCGTGGATCCATCGCAGGTGCATCGCAGCCTGGCGCCGCTGCCACTGAGCGGCCCGGTGAAGCTGGCCGGCAAGGCGCGCCAGGTGGACTTCGATCTCGACTTGCAGGCAGGTGCGCCGCGCCGGTCCGCCAACCGCGACGCCGTGGCCTCCGCCGCCGGTGCGCTCGAACTGCGCGATGCGCTCGCGCGGGGCAGGTGGTCGGGCGACACGCTGTCGCTGGCGCAGTTGCGTGTGCGCACCAGCGACGCGGTGGCGGAAGGCCAGCTCGAGCTGCAGATTGCGCAGCGTTCCGGCAGCGGCAAGCTGCAGGTGCGCGCGCCGGGACTGAATGCGCAGGCGCAGGGCAGCATCTCAGCTGCCCGCGGGCAGGGCACGGCCGACGTGGCGGCGCCCGACCTGGCGCTGGCCCAGCGCTGGCTGGCGCGCTGGCCCGGCGTGGGGCCCGTGTTGAAAGACGCCATGTTGCGCGGTGAAGCGCAGGCGCAGCTCGCCTGGCAGGGCGGCTGGGAAGACCCCTCCGTGCAGGCGCGTGCGACGCTGCGCAACGTGGCGTGGCAGGCGCGCGCGCAAGCGCAGGACGCGGCCGCCTTGCCGTGGTCGGTGCGCGAAGCGCAGCTGCAGCTGCAGGGCCGCCTGCGCGATGCCGCCCTGGAGCTGCGCGGCCAGGCGGAGCGCGGCCAGCGCAAGCTCGATCTTTCGGTCGCGGGCCGGGCCGGCGGGACACTGTCCCCGTCGTCCTGGCGCGGGAGGGTGGCCGAACTGTCCGTGCAGATGCAGGATCCCTCCATCACGCCGGGGCCATGGCAGGTGCAGCTGCAGCGTCCCGTGGACTGGCGTTTCGCCGGCGGCAACTTCGAGCTCTCGGCCGGCGAGGCGGCCTTGCGCGCGCCCGCCATGCGCAGCGGAACGCCGGCCGCCACGGCCATGCTCTCGTGGACGCAGGTGCGGCGCGAGCGCGGCCGGATCACGACGACCGGAAAACTGGCGGGCTTGCCGCTGGCCTGGGTGGAACTGGTGGGCGGCCCCCAGCTGGGCGGCTCCGCGCTGTCGGGCGACATGGTGTTCGACGCGCAATGGGACGCGCAGCTGGGCGACACGCTGCGCGTCGACGCATCGCTCGCGCGCGTGCGCGGCGACGTCACCGTGCTGGCGGAAGGCATGGACGGCGCCGCCGCGCGCGTGACGGCCGGTGTCCGGGACGCGCGCCTCACGGTCAGCACCCAGGGCGAACAGGTGGTGTTGTCGCTGCTGTGGGACAGCGAGCGGGCCGGCCGGGCCGAAGGCCAGCTGCGCACCCGCCTCGTGCGAACCGCCGGCGGCGGCTGGGACTGGCCGGAGCAGGCGCCCCTGGCCGGCCGCGTGCGCGCGCAGTTGCCCCGCATCGGCGTCTGGTCGCTGCTGGCGCCGCCGGGGTGGCGCTTGCGCGGTTCGCTCGACGCGGACATCACCGTTGCAGGCACGCGCGTGCAACCTCACCTGTCCGGCCCGCTGAGCGCCGACGACCTGGCCTTGCGTTCCGTGGTGGACGGCATCGAGCTGCGTGGGGGCCGGCTGCGCGCGCAGCTTGCCGGCCAGAAGCTCGTGGTACAGGAGTTCCTGTTGCACGGCAGTGAGCAGGGCGGCGCCGGCGGCAGCGTGACCGCGACCGGAGAAGGCGCGTGGACGCCGCAGGGCCCCGTGTTCGAGGCCCAGGCGCAGTTTTCGCAGCTGCGGGCCAGCATCCGCAGCGACCGGCAGCTCACCGTCTCCGGCTCCGTGGCCGCCCGCGTGGGCCGCGGCGGGACCAGCGTGACGGGCGACCTGACCGTCGACCGGGCGCGCATCCAGGTGCCGGACGAATCGCCGCCGCGCCTGGGCGACGACGTGGTGGTGCGCAACGCGCCAGGTGTCGCGCCCACCGAAGCGGAGCGCAAGGCGCGCCCGGCCGAACCCGCCCGGGCGGGCAACACCGTCACGCTGCGGGTCGGCTTCGACCTCGGACCCGACTTCCGCGTCAGCGGCCGCGGCCTGGAGACGCGGCTGACCGGCAAGGTGCAGGTCCAGGGCGTGTCCGGTGGCGTGCCCCAGATGACCGGCCTGATCCAGACCGCCGGGGGGACCTTCGAGGCTTACGGCCAGAGGATGACCATCGAGCGCGGCGAATTGCGCTTCACCGGCGCGGCCGACAACCCGGCGCTCGACATCCTGGCCGTGCGCCCGAACATGACGCAGAAGGTCGGCGTGCTGGTGTCGGGCCGCGCGCAGTTCCCGCACATCGAGCTGTATTCGGATGCCGGGCTGTCGGACGCGGAAACGCTGTCGTACATCGTGCTGGGGCGGTCGTCCACCGGCGGTGGCGCCGAGACGGCGCTGCTGCAGCGCGCCGCTTCCGCCTTGCTGGCCGGCCGCTCCGGCACCGGCAAGGGCTTCATCGCCAAGCTCGGCATCGACGACCTCACCGTCGCCAGGGACAGCACCAGCGGAACGCTGGTGCGCCTGGGCAAGCGCTTCGGCGAAAACTTCTACGCCGCGTACGAACGCAGCCTGTCCGGCGCCATGGGCACGCTGTTCATCTTCTACGACGTGTCGCGGCGCGTCACCGTGCGGGCGGAGGCCGGCGATCGCACCGGCGTGGACCTGATCTTCACCTTCGCGTTCGACGGCCCGGGAGGCAAGCGCTAGCCGGGCCGGGCGCTCACTTCATCTCGAAGACGAGGCAGGTGGTGGTGGCGTGCGCGTACAGCGTGCCGTCCGGGCCGACCAGGCGCGCCTCCGCGGTGGCGAGCTGCCGCCCGCAATGCAGCACCTTGCCTTCGGCGCGCACGCGCTGCACCTTGGGCCCGATGGACTTGACCAGGTTGACCCCCAGTTCGGCGGTGGTGTAGCCGCGCCCGGGCGGCATCATCGTGTGGACGGAGCAGCCGAGGGCGGAGTCGAGCAGCGTGGCGTACCAGCCGCCATGCACCGAGCCCATCGGGTTCAGGTGGTTCGGCCCCGGCGTGCCCTGGAACACCGCGCGGCCCGCTTCCACCTCCATCAGCTGGAAGTCCAGCGTGCGCGCGATCGGCGGCCACGGCAGTTCGCCGCGCAGCATGGCCAGCATCACCTCCAGCCCGCTGCGGCCGGCCACCTGCTCCGGCTTCGCCACGCCGCAGCCGACCCCGGCCTCGATGCGTTGCGCCACTTCCCGCTCCTGCGCGAGCCACTGTTCCAGCCTGTCCCCCTGCGTCATCCCGGCCTCCACATAAAGGTTGCATCTGCAATCGTTGCAGCTACAATAATCGGCATGGACACCGCTGTCAAGCCGCAAGGCTGCACCAACCTCAAGCTGCGGCAGTTGATGCGGCGCGTGGCGCAGCTCTATGACGCGGAGGTCGGCAAGACCGGCTTGCGTGGCACCCAGTACTCATTGCTGTCGTACGCAGTGAAGCTCGGCCCCGTGCGCCCCGTCGACCTGGCGCGTGCGATGAAGGTGGATGCCTCCACGCTCACCCGCAACCTGCGCCCCCTGATCGCTGCCGGCCTGCTGGTGCAGGAAGCGGGCCCCGACGCCCGCAGCCGGCACGTGCGCGCCACGGACGCCGGCCGCGAGAAGCGTGTCGAGGCGCAGCGCCGCTGGCGGGTCGCCCAGGAAGCCTTGAACCAGCGCCTGGGCGTGCAGCGCGTCGTAGCGCTGCATGCACTGCTCGATGAATGCCAGCAGCTGCTGGCCGACCTGCCCGAAGGAGCGATCGATGAATGACACCACGAAGCGGCGCACCGCGCTGTGGCTGGTGCTGCTGGCCGCGGCGGGCACCTTCGCGCTGACGATGGGGGTGCGACAGAGCATGGGCCTGTTCCTGTCGCCGTTGAACACGTCCACCGGGCTCGGCGTCGCCAGCATCAGCCTGGCGTTCGCCTTCGGCCAGCTGTGGTGGGGGTTGACGCAGCCCTTCGCCGGCGCGATGGCCGACCGCGTCGGCGCCGGCCGGGTGCTGATCACCGGCGCCCTCCTGGTGGCGCTCGGAACCTTCATCACTCCCTTCATGACGACCACCTGGGGACTGGTGTTCGCCATCGGCGTGCTGGCCGCGGGTGGCGCCGGGATGGCGGGGCCGGCGGTCCTGATGTCGGCCACCATGCGGATGATCGATCCGGCGCGCCGCGGCCTGGCGACCGGCATCGTCAATGCCGGCGGCTCCTTCGGGCAGTTCGCGCTGGCGCCGGTGGCGGCCGCACTGATCCTGTCGACGGGCTGGGCCTCGGCGATGCAGGTGATGGCGGTGCTGGTCCTGCTGTGCCTGCCGGCGGCCTGGGTGTTGCGCGGCAACTCGATGCAGTCGGCGCCGGCCGGCGAGAAGCCCGTGGGAACGCGCGAGGCCGTGCGCGCCGCGCTGCACCACAAAGGCTTCCTGCTGCTCGCGGCCGGCTTCTTCGTCTGCGGCTTTCACGTCGCCTTCCTGGCCACGCACCTGCCCGGCGTGGTCGCGGCGTGCGGGTTGTCGGCGCAATGGGGCGGCTGGGCGCTGGCGATGCTGGGGCTGTTCAACATCGTCGGCAGCATCGGCATCGGCTGGGCCGTCGGCCGCTGGCGCATGAAGTCGCTGCTGTCGCTGATCTACGCCGCGCGCGGCATCGGCGTGCTGCTGTTCCTGCTGGCGCCGAAGACAGGGCCCGTGGTGCTGGTGTTCGCCGCGTTCATGGGGCTGACCTTCCTGTCCACCGTGCCGCCGACGGCGGGCCTGGTGGCCAAGTTCTTCGGCACCGCGAACATGGCCACGCTGTTCGGCATGGTGATGCTCACCCACCAGGTGGGTGGATTCCTCGGCGCGTGGCTGGGCGGTACGGTTTTCGAGCGCACGGGCACGTACGACTGGGTCTGGTACATCGACATCGTGCTGGCCGCCGGGGCGGCGCTGCTGCACCTGCCGATCCGGGAAGAGCGGCCGCGCCGCTCGGCGCTGGCCGCAGCGTCGTGACGCTGTCGTCGACCGCAAGCTCAGCGACGGAGCCCTCCTACAAACAGCAGAGCACAAACCCGCTGCTGCCTGTGCCATTCTCCCAGGTCAGCATCGGGCGGCGTACTACCGGTTAGCCGCTCGCGGGGTCGCACAGTAGGGGCTCAAGATAGCCGAAGCCCCAAGCATGGAAGACAAGCCCGCTCGCCTCACCGTCCTCATGGACGCTGAAAAGAAGAAAGCATTCGAAGCGCTCTGCGCCTCCCAGGACATCACCGCCTCCCAGGTGGTGCGCCAGCTGATCCGCGAATACCTCGCCCGCCACGGCATCGACCGGTTCGCGAAGGAGCGTCGCCGCGCCAACGGCAGCTAGCCCTGCCGGCTCAGGCCGGCACGGTGTAGTTCAGCGTCATCCGGCCGCCGTCCACCACCACGATCTCTCCGGTCACGTAACTGGCCGCGTCGCTGGCCAGCCACGCCACGACGTCCGCCACTTCCGATGGCTCGCCCAGCCGCTTCATCGGGGTGCGGCTCATGATCCGCGCCTTGGCTTCCTCGCTGGTGAGCACCGCCCTGGCGGCCAGCTCGGTCGCGATCGTGCCCGGCGCGACCGCGTTGACGCGAACCCCCTTGTCGGCGAGCGACAGCGCCATGACGCGGGTCAGCTGGTTGATGCCGCCCTTGCTGACGTTGTAGCTGGCGATGTTGGGAATGGCCAGCACCGCGTTGACCGAGCTCATGTTGACGATGCTGCCGCGGCCAGCCTTGGCCATCGCCCGCGCGACGGCCTGGCCGGCCAGGAACGAGCCCTTCAGGTTGACGCGCAGCACCGCGTCGAAGTCGGCCTCGGAGATGTCGAGGAAATCGCAGGCCTTGAAGATGCCCGCGTTGTTGACCAGCACGTCGATGCGGCCATGGGTGAGCAGCACCTTCGCCACCAGCGTGTCGACCTGGGCCTTGTCGCCCACGTCGCAGTGCACGAACAGCCCGCCGATCTCCTGCGCGAGCGCCTGGCCCCTCCCATCCTCGATGTCGGCCAGCACGACCTTCGCGCCCTCGCGCGCGAAGCGTCGGGCACAGGCTTCTCCGATGCCCTGCGACGCGCCGGTGACGATGCAGACACGGCCGCCGAGGCCGAAGGAAACGGTCGAGGAAGGGGGCGCGCTGGTCATGCGCGCATGGTACCCGCCCATGCGTCGGCGAACGCCCGTGCCGACGCGGCCACGGCTGCCGCATCCATGCCCGGCTTGTACAGCGCCGAGCCGATGCCGAAGCCGTCGGCCCCGGCAGCGCGATAGCGCGCCATGCTGTCGGGGCCGATGCCGCCGACGGGCAGCAGTTGCACAGCCGCCGGCAGCACGGCACGCATCGCCTTCACGGCGGCAGGCGGGATCGCCTCCGCGGGAAAGAGCTTCAGCGCCGTCGCGCCGGCGTCCAGCGCGCCGAAGGCTTCGGTCGGCGTCATCACGCCCGGGAGGCTGAGCATGCCGAGGGCGACGGTGGCGCGCACCACGCGCGCATCGAAGTGCGGGGACACGATGATGCGGCCGCCGTGGTCGCGCACCTGGCGCACTTCCGCCTCGGTGCGCACCGTGCCGGCGCCGACCAGGGCCTGCGGGAAGCGGCGCGCGAGCCGTTCGATGCTCTGGAGCGGTTCGGGCGAATTCAACGGCACTTCCAGCAGCCGCCAGCCGGCGTCCCACAGGGCCTGTCCGACCGCTTCGACTTCGGCCGGGGTGATGCCACGCAGGATGGCCACCAGCGGCAGTTGCCGCGTCGCCTGCTGCCAGGCCGCGAAGATGGGGTCGTTGCTCATGAGCGCTCCAGTGTGCGGGCGAGTGCGTGCAGGCCGCGCCACGTCGCCTCGGCTCCGAGACAGCGCGTCTGGCACCCGGCCGCGCCCAAGGCCAGCGCATAGCGCCTGGTCAGTGCGGGGCTGCCAACCAGGATGGCGCGTTGCCTTGCCACGGCGGCAGCGCGCAGTTCTTCCCCGATCACCATGCCCGAGAGATAGCTGGGCTGCACGGCCGCCGGCAAACGCTCGAACAGGGCCAGCGTACGCGCGCTGAAGGCGGCGTGCAACAGGCTGCCTGCGCCGCGCGCATGCCGCACCCCGCGCAGGAAGGCGTCTTCGTCGAGCGGGCCGTCGTCCGCCGGCAGGGTTCGCGACAGGATCGAGTGCTGGCGCAACAAGGCGTAGAACTCACCGGACATGTAGGTGGCGAAGGACTGGACGCGGCCGTCCCGCACTTCGACCCACTTGCTGTGCGTGCCGGGCAGCACGAAGAGGCCGTCGCGTTCGCCCAGCAAATCCATCGCGCCGAAGACCTGCACCTCCTCGCCGCGCATCACGTCGGGCACGCCCTCGTGCTCGCAGGACAGGCCGGGCACCAGGGCGATGCGGCCGGGCTCGATCCACGTGAGGCTGCGGGCGACCTCTTCGAAGCCGGCCGGGCAGGCGCAGTAAGGCGCCTCGCGCCAGCCCTGCTTGCTGCCGGCCATGCCGCTGACGAGGCACAGCGCCTCTGGTTGCGCGAGCCAGTCACCGCAGGTTTCCTGCAGCACGCCAGGGAAGCCGCCGGCGGGCACCGAGAGAATGCCGCGCTGCGACGCGCGCTCCTCGAGCACGGTGCCGTCGGCAGCGATGCGCGCGGCGCGCAGCGAGGAGGTGCCCCAGTCGATGGCGATGAGGGAGTGCATGCGTTGAATACCGAAGACAAGGACGCAGAAGGCGCAGAAGTTACGCAGAAGACGCAGAAGGACTTCCGGAATTCCTTTTGATCCTGGATCTTGCCTCTGGCTTCTTTTGCGGCTTCTGCGTAACTTTCGCGACTTCCGCGTCCGGCTGTCCGCTCCCGAATTTCAGTGATTGTCGCGAGGCACGAACGAGCCGCGCTTGCCCACCAGGAAATCGAGGTCGACGCCTTCGTCGGCCTGCAGCACGTGGTCGACGTACAGCTTCCAGTAGCCGGAATCCATCGGCGGCTTCGGCGCTTTCCAGGCGGCCAGGCGGCGCGCCATTTCCTCGTCGCTGATCGCCAGATGCAGGCGCCGCTTGGGCACGTCCAGCTCGATCATGTCGCCGTTCTGCACGATCGCCAGCGGGCCGCCGGCCGCCGCCTCCGGCGCGGTGTGCAGCACCACCGTGCCGTAAGCCGTGCCGCTCATGCGCGCGTCGCTGATGCGCACCATGTCGGTGATGCCCTTGCGCAGCACCTTCGGCGGCAGCGGCATGTTGCCGACTTCCGCCATGCCGGGGTAGCCCTTCGGGCCGCAGTTCTTCAACACCAGCACGCAGGTTTCGTCGACATCCAGGTTCTCGTCGTCGATGCGCTTGTGGAAGTCCTCGATGTTCTCGAACACCACGGCGCGGCCCCGGTGGACCATCAGCGCGGGCGTCGCGGCGCTGGGCTTGATCACGGCGCCGCGCGGTGACAGGTTGCCGCGCAGGACGGCGATGCCGGCCTTGTCCTTGAAAGGAGTCTCCAGCGGCTGGATCACTTCCTTGTTGTAGTTCTGGGCGTCGGCGATGTTGTCGCGCACGGTCTGGCCGCTCGCGGTCACTGCGTCGAGGTGCAGGTGGGCGGAGATCTCCTTCATCACCACCGGCAGGCCGCCGGCGTAGCAGAAGTCCTCCATGAGGTGCTGGCCCGAGGGCTGCAGGTTCAAGAGGCAGGGCATGTCGCTGCCCAGCTTGTCGAAGTCCTCGATCGACAACTCCACGCCGATGCGGCGGGCGATGGCGATCAGGTGGATCACCGCGTTGGTGGACCCGCCGATCGCGGCCAGCGTCTTGATCGCATTCTCGAAGGCCTGGCGCGTGAGGATGCTGGAGAGCTTCTGGTCGGTATGCACCATCTCCACGATGCGCCGGCCGGCCATGCGTGCCAGCACGTTGCGGCGGCCGTCGACGGCGGGATAGGCCGCATTGCCCGGCAGGCCGACGCCGAGCGCCTCCACCATGCTGGCCATCGTGGACGCCGTGCCCATCGTCATGCAGTGGCCGTGGCTGCGGTGCATGCAGCTCTCGGCCTCGAAGAAGTCCTGCAGCTTCAGGGTGCCGGCGCGCACCTGCTCGCTCATGCTCCACACGCCGGTGCCCGAGCCGAGTTCCTGGCCGCGCCACTTGCCGGACAACATGGGCCCGCCGGAGACGCCGATGGTGGGCAGGTCCACGCTGGACGCGCCCATCATCAGCGACGGCGTGGTCTTGTCGCAGCCCATGAGCAGCACGACGCCGTCGATCGGGTTGCCGCGGATCGATTCCTCCACGTCCATGCTCGCGAGGTTGCGGTACAGCATGGCGGTGGGGCGCAGCAGCGTTTCGCCGAGCGACATGACCGGGAACTCCAGCGGGAAGCCGCCGGCCTCGTACACGCCGATCTTCACCTGCTCGGCGAGGGTGCGGAAGTGCGAGTTGCAGGGCGTGAGTTCGCTGAAGGTGTTGCAGATGCCGATGACCGGGCGGCCGTCGAACTGGTCGTGCGGCACGCCCTTGCCCTTGACCCAGCTGCGATACGCGAATCCGTCGCGATCCTGGCGGCCGAACCACTGCTGGGAGCGGAGCTCCTCGGGCTTTTTCCTTTTCATGGGATTGCTATTCCTTGACCGCGCCGGTGAGCCCCGACACGTAATACTCGACGAAGAACGAATAGATGATGGCCACCGGCAGCGAGCCGAGCAGCGCGCCCGCCATGAGCGCACCCCAATGATAAACGTCGCCTTCCACCAGTTCGGTGATCACCCCGACAGGAACCGTCTTGACCTCGGACGAGGAAACGAAGGTGAGCGCGTAGATGAACTCGTTCCAGGACAGCGTGAAGGCGAAGATGCCCGCGGAAATCAGGCCCGGCACCGACAGCGGCAGCACGATCTTCCACAGGATCTGCAGCCGGCTGGCGCCGTCGATCAACGCGCACTCTTCCAGCTCGTAGGGGATGGAGCGGAAGTACCCCATCAGCAGCCAGGTGGAGAACGGGATCAGGAACGTCGGGTAGGTCAGGATCAGCGCCCAGCGCGTGTCGAACAGGCCGAGCTGGAAGACGATGGCGGCCAGCGGGATGAACAGGATGGACGGCGGGACCAGGTAGGCCAGGAAGATGGACAGGCCCACTTGCCGCGAGCCGTGGAAGCGCAGCCGCTCGATCGCGTAGGCGGCCATCACCGAAGCCACCAGTGAAACGAAGGTGGCGACCACCGAGACGATCACGGTGTTCCACAGCCACTCGGGATACGCGGTCTGGAAGACCAGCTTGTTGAAGTGCGCCAGCGTCGGGTTGATCACCCAGAACGGGTTGCCGGAGCGCGAGAGCAGCTCGTTGTCCGGCTTGAACGACGTGATCGCCATCCAGTAGAACGGGAACAGCAGCACGAACACGAAGATCGCCAGCGGCAGGTACACGAACACCACCTGCCGCGGCAGGGAGCTCAGGTAGTCCATGCCCTGGGTGCCGTCGTCGGTGTCCTTCTTCATGCGTCGCTCCCGCCTTGTTGCCAGGCCCGACGCTGCAAGCCGAAATAACTGAACAGGATCGCCGCCAGCAGGAAGGGCACCATCGCTATCGCGATGGCCGCGCCTTCACCCAGTGCGCCGCCGGGGATGGCGCGCTGGAACGACAGCGTGGCCATCAGGTGCGTGGCGTTCAGCGGTCCGCCGCGCGTGAGCACGTAGATCAACTGGAAGTCGGTGAACGTGAACAGCACCGAAAAGGTCATGACCACCGCGATGATGGGCGTCAGCAGCGGCAGCGTGATGTAGCGAAAGCGCTGCCAGCCCGAGGTGCCGTCGATGGCGCCGGCTTCGTACAGCGAGGGCGAGATCGTCTGCAGGCCGGCTAGCAGCGTGATGGCCACGAAGGGGACGCCGCGCCAGATGTTGGCGGCGATGGTGGACAGCCGCGCGTTCCACGGGTCGCCGAGGAAGTCGATGTAGTGGTCCAGCCAGCCCATCTTCATCAACGTCCAGCTGATGATGGAGAACTGCGAGTCGTAGATCCACCAGAAGGCGATGGCCGACAGCGCGGTCGGCACGATGTACGGCAGCAGGATGACGGTGCGGAAGAAGGTCTTGAACGGGATGCGTTCGTTCAGCAGGATGGCCAGCCACAGGCCCAGCACGAACTTGATGACGCTGGCCACGAAGGTATAGAAGAGGGTGTTGAACAGCGCCAGCCGCGTGACGCTGTCCCCCCACAGGTACACATAGTTTTCCAGGCCGATCCAGCTGCCGCCCCGCCCGATCTTGGTGTCGGTGAACCCGAGCCAGACACCCAGGCCGAGCGGATAAGTGAGGAACAGCAGCAGCAACACCGCTGCGGGCAGCATGAATGCCAGCCCGAGGATGTTGCGGCTGTTCTGGATCTTCCTGGACAGCATGGCTGGCGATCAGACCTTGTAGTAGCGCTCGGCGCGCTGCTGCGCGCGCTGCGCGGCTTCCTTCGGCGTCTTGGCGCCGCTCACCGCCTCGGCCACCATGTCCTGCACGATGAAGTCGGCCAGCGCGCCCGCGGACGCGTAGCCCAGCTTGCCCATGTAGCCGGCCGGGCGCAGGTTCTTCACCGAGTCGCGATAAGGCGTGTGCTTCGGGTCGACCGTCCACACCGGGTTCTTCTCGTAGGCGCGCAGCGGCTGCGAGATGTAGCCGCCGGCGGCCTGCATCCACGGGCCGTACTGCTCTTCTTCCATCATGAAGCGCACGAACTCCTTGGCGGCCTTGGGGAACTTGGTGTGCTTGAACACCATCTGGTTGAAGAACAGGTGGTACTCGGTGGGCACGCCGACCGGCCCGATGGGGAAGGACGCATGCTGGATGTCCGCCTGCAGTTCCTTGACCTTGGGATCCGTCGCGTTCTTGGCGGCGTAGTAGACCGAGATGCCGTTGTTCGTGACCGAGATCTGGCTGTCCAGGAAGGCCTTGTTGTTGTTCGGGTCCAGCCAGGACAGGGTGCCCGGGATGAAGGTGGCGTACAGCTCCTTGCCGTATTCCAGCGCCTTCTGCGTCTCGGCGCTGTCGATGATCACCTTGTTGTTCTTGTCGACCAGCGCGCCGCCGAAGGCCCACAGCAGCCACTGCGTCCACCCGCTGTCGCCCGTGGCGTGGCCCAGCGCCATGCCGCCCGGCGTGCCCTTGGCCTTGAGCGCCTGGAACATCTTCAGGAAGCCGTCGGTGTCGCGCGGGAAGGTGGTGATGCCGGCCGCCTTGAGCATGCTGTCGCGGTACACCATCATGCTGCCGGTGCCGCCCAGTGCGACGCCGATCCACTTCTTGCCGTCGGGGCGCAGGAAGGCCTCGCAGGCGGGATACCAACCGCCGTACTTCTTGCCCAGGTACTCCGCGACGTCGGTCATGTCGACCAGCTTGTCGGGATACAGGTTGGCGTCGTCGTTGGTGGACAGGATGATGTCCGGGCCGGCGCCGGTGTTGGCGGCCACGGCCGCCTTCGGCCGCACGTCCTCCCAGCCTTCGTGGTCCAGCTTCACCTCGATGCCGTACTTGTCGCTGAACTTCTTGACGTTGGCGACGTAAGCGTCCTCGTCGCCCTGCACGAAGCGCTTCCAGCGCAGCACGCGCAGGCGCGCGCCTTTCTCGGGAACGTTGTTCCACTGCGCGTGCGCGGTGGCGGGCCACATCAGCGGCAGCGACACGGCGGCTGCCCCGGCGGAGGCCGTCTGGAGGAACTTGCGGCGATCTTGAGCGGACATGGTTGTCTCCTGGTGGTAATCGAAAGCTGACCCCGTTGCTCAGGGGGTCAGTCGCACGCCGGTGCCGGCGTCGAACAGGTGGGCGCGGCCCGTGTCGGGCCGCAGGCGGATGATTTCGCCCGGCCGGAAGGCGTGGCGATCGCGAAAGACGCTGGTGACTTCGACACCGGCGATCTTGGTGAAGACCTGGGTGTCGGCGCCGGTCGGCTCCACCACCACCACTTCGGTGGCGACGCCGTCGTCGCCGCTGGCCAGCGCCATGTGTTCGGGGCGGGTGCCGTAGATCACCGGCTGGCCGTCGGCCACGTCGCCCTTGACGGCGGGCGCGGGCAGCGACATGTCGCCGGCCAGTTCGACCCGGGCCGCGCCGCCGGCTCGCCGCAGCACGCCGGGCAGGAAGTTCATCGCGGGCGAGCCGATGAAGCCGGCCACGAACAGGTTCGCGGGGTGGTCGTACAGCTCCAGCGGGGAGCCGGTCTGCTCCACGAGGCCGTCGCGCATGACGACGATCTTGTCGGCCATGGTCATCGCCTCGATCTGGTCGTGCGTCACGTACACCGAAGTGGTCTTCAGCCGCTGGTGCAGCTCCTTGATCTCGGTGCGCATCTGCACGCGCAGCTTGGCGTCGAGGTTCGACAGCGGCTCGTCGAACAGGAAGACCTGCGGGTCGCGCACGATGCAGCGGCCCATGGCCACGCGCTGGCGCTGGCCGCCCGACAGCTGGCGGGGGTAGCGATCGAGCAGCTCGCCCAGGCCCAGGATGTCGGCCGCCTTGCGCACGCGTTCGTCGGCCACCGCCTTGGGCTGCTTGGCGAGCATCAGGCTGAAGGCCATGTTGTCCCGCACGGTCATGTGCGGATACAGCGCGTAGTTCTGGAACACCATCGCGATGTCCCGTTCCTTGGGCATCATGTCGTTGACGACGCGGCCGCCGATCAGGACCTCGCCGCTGCCTATCTGCTCGAGCCCCGCGATCATGCGCAGCAGCGTGGACTTGCCGCAGCCGGATGGCCCGACCAGCACCGCGAACTGGCCGTCCTCGATGTCGATGTCCACGCCGCGGATGATGTGCGCGGCGCCGAAGTACTTCTGCACGCCCCTGATTTGTACGGTGGCCATCGTTCCTCTTGCACCCGGGTTGGGCTGGCGTCGGACCTTGTAGCATGAAAGAAATTGCGCGTCATCAGCATCGCAACGGGGGTGCGTGCATCTTCGGCCGGTCCTAGGGAAAGACCCGGAGTCCGCGAACGTCATATCGTCATACCATTGGCCGATGGCGGACTTCGCATGATCAAGAACGTCCACGGCAACACCGTCGACCATCTGGGCGAGGCCATCGTCGCGGGCCGCTATGCCGCCGGCGCGTCCATCCCGCCGGAGCCGCTGCTCGGCGAGGAACTGGGCGTGAGCCGCACGGTCGTGCGAGAGGCCATCAAGTCGCTGGCCGCCAAGGGCCTGCTCACCACCGGGCCCAAGGTGGGCACCCGGGTGCTGGCCTCGGACCACTGGAACTGGTTCGACCCCGACGTCGTCATCTGGCAGTCCAAGGCCGGCCTCACGCGCGAGTTCCTGCGCGACCTGCAGGACCTGCGGCGCGTGGTGGAACCGGCGGCCGTGCGCATGGCCGCCGAGCGCGCCACCGCGGTCGACATCGCCGAACTCGAGACGGCCTACGAGGGCATGCGCCGGGCGGTGGAGGAGGGCGGCGACTACGTGGCGTTCGACCTGCGCTTCCACCAGGGCCTGCTGCGTGCCTGCCACAACCGGATGATCGTGCAGATGAGCAAGGCGCTGTCGGCGCTGCTGCGCACCAGCTTCGAGATTTCCACCAGCCGCAAGGACGGGCCCCGCAATTCGCTGCCGATGCACCGCGCGGTGGTCGATGCCGTGGCTGCCCGCCAGCCGGCCAAGGCGGAGCGCGCGATCCTGGTGCTGATCGACAGCGCCCGCGAGGACATCGAGGCGGTGCTCGCCTCGCGGCGCCGCCTGCCCAAGCTGGACATGCCGGCGCGGCTGCTGCGCGCCTGATCCGCAGGCAGGGACCATGCACAAGGCCGTCGACCTCTTTTTCAAGCTGCTGGAACTGCTGGTGGTCGTCGCCCTGGTGGCGATGGTCTTCATGGTGTTCGGCAACGTCGTGCTGCGCTACGCCTTCAACTCCGGCATCCTGGTGTCGGAAGAGCTCGCGCGCTACTGCTTCATCTGGCTCACCTACATCGGCGCGATGATCGCGATGCGCGAGCGCGGCCACCTGGGCGTGGACACGCTGGTGCGCCGGCTGCCGCGCGCGGGCAAGGTGGTGTGCCTGTTCCTCTCCGAGTCCATGATGCTGGCCGTCAACGTGCTGTTCTTCATCGGCACCTGGAAGATGCACGAGCTGCAGGTGACCAACGTCTCGCCCGTCGTCGGCATCTCGATGATCTGGGTCTACGGCATCGGGTACGTGGTGGCTCTGGTGATGGCGCTGTTCAACATCGGCGTGCTGTACCGACTGCTCACCGGCCAGCTGGCCGACGAGGAGCTCGTGCAGGTCGTTGAGTCGGAAGACCTGCCGCACGCCGTCCTGTCCACCGAACCGCCGCCCCGGGGAGCCGCGCGATGACCGTCTTCGTCTTCGTGGGCAGCCTGCTGGGGGCGATGGCGCTGGGCATGCCGATCGCCTACGCGC
Organism: Ramlibacter sp. PS3R-8; assembly: GCF_037572435.1. Taxonomy (NCBI): domain Bacteria; kingdom Pseudomonadati; phylum Pseudomonadota; class Betaproteobacteria; order Burkholderiales; family Comamonadaceae; genus Ramlibacter; species Ramlibacter sp. PS3R-8. Next base: position 526,953 of record NZ_JBBHGT010000002.1, on the reverse strand, counting down.
TGCTGGTGTGCGGCCTGTCGCTGATGGGCTTCATGGCGGCCACCGGCATGCTGCCGGCGTTCGACTCGCAGATCCTGGCGCAGCGCTTCGTCGACGGCGCCGACAACTTCCCGCTGCTGGCGGTGCCCTTCTTCCTGCTGGCCGGCGAGTTCATGAACGCGGGCGGCCTGTCGCGCCGCATCGTGCAACTGGCGATGGCCTGGGTCGGCCATTTCCGCGGCGGCATGGGCTACGTTGCGGTGCTGGCCGCCGTGATCATGGCGTCGATCTCCGGTTCGGCGGTGGCCGACACCGCCGCGCTCGCCGCGCTGCTGCTGCCGATGATGAAGCAAGCGGGCTACCAGGTGAACCGCTCCGCCGGCCTCATCGCCTCGGGCGGCATCATCGCCCCCGTGATCCCGCCGTCGATCGGCATGATCATCTTCGGCGTCGCTGGCAACGTCTCGATCACCAAGCTGTTCCTGGCCGGCATCTTCCCCGGCATCCTGATGGGCCTTGCGATCGGCATCGCCTGGTGGATCGTCGCCAAGAAGGAGAACGTGCAGGCCGCGCCGCGCATGCCGATGGGCGAACGGCTGCGCGTCACGGGGCGCGGCTTCTTCGCGCTGGTGCTGCCGGTGGTCATTCTCGGCGGCATGAAGTTCGGGGTGTTCACGCCGACCGAAGCCGCCGTCGTGGCAGCGGTGTACAGCTTCGTCGTCGGCATGTTCATCTACCGCGAGCTGAAGGTGAAGGACCTTTACGGGCTGGTGCTGTCGGCCGGCAAGACGACCGCGGTCGTGATGTTCCTCGTCGCCGCCGCGATGGTGAGCGCCTGGCTCATCACCGTTGCCAACATTCCCGACGAGGTGGCGAAGATGCTGTCGCCCTTCGCGCACCACAAGACCCTGCTGATGTTCGTGATGATGGTGATCATCGTCATCATCGGCACCGCGCTGGACTTCACGCCGACGGTGCTGATCCTCACGCCGGTGCTCATGCCGATCGTGCGGCAGGCCGGCATCGACCCCGTGTACTTCGGCGTGCTGTTCATCATGAACAACGCCATCGGCCTGATCACGCCGCCCGTGGGCACCGTGCTCAATGTGGTGTGCGGCGTGGCCCGCATCAGCATGGACGATGCCTTCAAGGGCGTGATGCCGTTCTTCCTGGCGCAGCTCGCCGTGCTGTTCAGCCTCGTCCTGTTCCCCGACCTCGTCCTCCTGCCGCTGCAGTGGCTGATGAAGTAAGCCCTTTTTTTCGATTCAACCAAGGAGACACACCATGATGAAGCGACGCACCCTCGTCACCCTCGTCGCCGGCGCCGTGCTGGCGGCAGCCCCTGCCTTCGCGCAGTTCCAGGAACGCACCATCAAGTTCACCAACGGCGTGAACGAGGACCACCCGGTGGGCGTGGGCGTCAAGAAGATGCAGGAAGTGCTGGCGGCGAAGACGGGCGGCAAGATGAAGATCAACGCCTTCTGGGGCGGCGCCGCGGGCAACGACCTGCAGGCCACCCAGGCGCTGCGCGCGGGCACCCAGGAGATGGTGTGCACCTCCTCGTCGCCGCTGGTGGGCATCGTCAAGGAACTGGGCGTGTTCGACCTGCCGTTCCTGTTCTCCAGCGAGCGCGAGGCCGACGCCGTGCTGGACGGACCGGCGGGCGCCTATTTCAACAAGAAGCTGGAAGAGGCGGGTGTCGTGAACCTGGCCTACTGGGAGAACGGCTTTCGCAACCTGACCAACAGCCGCAAGGCGGTGGCGAAGGTCGAGGACTTCGACGGCATCAAGCTGCGCGTGATGCAGAACAACATCTTCCTGGACACCTTCCGCACGCTCGGGAGCAACGCCGTTCCGATGGCGTTCCCCGAAGTCTTCACCGCGCTGGAAACCAGGACGATCGACGGCCAGGAAAACCCCTTCGTCACGATCGAAACGTCCAAGTTCAACGAAGTGCAGAAGTACCTGTCGGTCACCCGGCACGCTTACACGCCCTTCCTGGTGCTGTATTCCAAGAAGCTGTGGGACCAGCTCGGCCCGCAGGAGCAGGCGGTGCTGCGCGAGGCGGCGATCGAAGGGCAGAAGGTGCAGCGCGCCGCCAACCGGCAGCTGAACGAGAAATCGCTGGCCAGCCTGCGCGCCAAGGGCATGCAGGTCAACGAGATCACGCCGGCAGAGCAGCGCCGCATGTTCGACAAGGTCAAGCCGGTGTATGACAAGAACGTGCCCACCATCGGCGCGGAACCGGTGAACGTGGTGCTCGAAGCGCTGAAAAAGGCGCGAGGCGGCTAGGCGACTCCCCTACGGGCTGCTCGACGGTGGTACCTACAATGGCCCACGCCACCGCGCGCCTCGAAGCGCGCGGGCATTCGTGGGGAAAAGGTCGTCATCGTGAAGCAGCCTGCAGAAGTTTTGCCGGTGGATGTGCCGCAGCCGGGGCAGTGGCTCGGCTCCACAGCCCTGCTCGATCTGGAAGACCCGCGGCTGCGCCTGCGGGTGCATGCCTTGACGCAGCTGTGCACGACCGAGCGCGACAAGGCGCTCGCGCTGTACCAGTTCGTCAAGCGCATGCCCGTGGGGCGGCGCTTCAAGGCGGCGCCGCACACGGCCCGCGAAGTGCTGGACGTCGGCCGGGGCGATGCCCTGGACAAGGCGGCCTTGCTGGTCGCGATGCTGCGCGCCGCCGGCATTCCCGCGCGCATCCGCTGCATCCTCCTCGACGGCCGGATCCTGCACGGCGTGACCTCGGCGGTCCGGGAGGCCGACCGCCCCGTGCTGGAGGTCTGGCTCGAGGGCGCGTGGCAGCAGACGGACACCTATATCTACGATGCGGATACGATGGCCTCGGCCCGCCAGCGCCTGAAGCACCTGGGGCGCGAGTGGGGCTACGGCATCCACGTCGAGGGCCGCATGCTGTGGCACGGCGAGGGCAGCGCCTTCGTCGGCGGCCCGCCGGACGCCTCGAACCCCATGTTCCTGCGGGACATGGGTTGCTTCGACGACCCGCTGGCCTACATCACCTCGCCGGTGTTCCGCCGTCGCTGCAGCCTGCTGGGCCGGCTGGTCCGCTGGAACGTGCTGGCGCCCTTCAGCGACCGCGCGTGGCGCGCGCTGCGCGAGCAGCCGTCGCTGCCGCACGACCCCTCCCGCAAGACCTCCTGAGGCCGGCGCTCCTGCCGGTGTTACCGGCATGAAGATCCGCCAGCTCGAAACCATCCGCCTCGGCGAGTTCCCCAACATCCTCTGGGTGCGCGTGCACACCGACGAGGGGCTGGTGGGACTGGGCGAAACCTTCATGGGCGCCGAAGCCGTGGAGGCCTACCTGCACGAATGGGCCGCGCCGCGCCTGGTCGGCCAGGACCCGCTGGCCATCGAGGCCCGCGCGCGGGACCTCACCGGCTACCTCGGCTGGCGTGGATCGGGTGTCGAGACGCGCGGCAATTCCGCCGTCGACATCGCGCTGTGGGATGTCTTCGGCCAGGCGGCGGGCATGCCGATCCACACCGCGCTGGGCGGCGCATCCCGCGACGCGATCCGCGTCTACAACACCTGCGCGGGCTACCAGTACATCCGCAGCAACAAGAACCAGTCGTCGACCAACTGGGGGCTGGGCAATGCGCAGGGCCCGTACGAGGACCTGCAGGGTTTCCTGCACCACGCCGACGAACTGGCGGCCTCGCTGCTGGACGAAGGCATCACGGCGATGAAGATCTGGCCCTTCGACGTGGCGGCGGAGCGCAGCCACGGCCAGTACATCAGCGGCCCGGACCTGGACGCGGCGCTGGAGCCGTTCCGCAAGATCCGCGCGACGGCGGGCAACCGCATGGACATCATGGTGGAGTTCCACAGCCTGTGGCGGCTGCCGATGGCGCGCCGCATCGCGCGCGCGCTGCGGGAGTTCGACACCTTCTGGCACGAGGACCCGATCCGCATCGATTCGCTCGACCTGCTGAAGGCCTACGCGGAAGATTGCAAGGCGATGGTGTGCGCCAGCGAGACCCTCAGCTACAGGTGGGGCTTCAAGGACTACCTGCAGACCGGCGTGGCCGGCGTCGCGATGCTGGATCTGAGCTGGTGCGGCGGCCTGACGGAAGCACGCAAGATCGCGGCGATGGCCGATGCCTGGCAGCTGCCCGTGGCGCCGCACGATTGCACCGGGCCGGTGGTGTGGACGGCGTCCACGCACCTGTCGCTGCATGCGCCCAATGCGCTGGTGCAGGAGAGCGTGCGGGCGTTCTATTCCGGCTGGTACAAGGAACTGGTGACCGAGCTGCCGAAGGTGGAGCGGGGGATGATCAGCCTGAACGACAAGCCGGGGTTGGGGATCCAGCTGCTGCCGGACCTGCACAAGCGCAAGGATGCGATCGTGCGGGTTTCGTGAGGCCGGCGGCGGGGTCGCTTCGCGAACCCGCCCTACAACCGGCACCTCGGCACGCGGTGCGGTGGGCGTTTCATGCCTGTAGGGTGGGTTCGCGAAGCGACCCCACCATTCATTGCCGGTTCATCGCGCCTGACAACAGCACCCTCCTGCCACTCGCCGCCGGCACTTCGCGCAACAGCGCCGCCGCCACGTCCCGCGCCGCAATCGATCGCAGGTTCGCCGGGATCACGGGCCGCAGCCATTGGCTCACGCGCAGCGCCAGCTTCTCGCCGCCGCGCACAGGCTGGCCGAGGGACTCGCGGTCGCCGGCCAGGAACGAAGGGCGCGCGATGACCAACGTTTCGTAACCCAGCGACGCCAGCGCAGCTTCGAGCTCGCCCTTCACGCGGTTGTAGAAAAGGGCCGAGCCCGCATCCGCGCCCATCGCGCTGACCAGCCCGAGGCGCTTCGCACCCGCTGCCCGCGCCGCTTTCGCGACGGCCAGGTTGGCGTCGAAATCGATCGCGCGGAAAGCGGACTGGCTCCCGGCCACCTTGATCGTGGTCCCGAGAGCCAGGTAGGCTTCGTCGACGGCGGGCAGGGCGGGCAGCGCCGCGAAATCCACGACGTGTGCCGTCAGCTTGGGGTGCTGCAGGCCGGACGGCCGGCGGACCAGCGCGTGCACCGCAGTGACCGAGTCATCGGCCAGCAGTCCCTGCAGGATGTCACGCCCCACCAGACCCGTCGCGCCCGCGACGAGCGCGATCCGAGGGGGCCTGGAGGACGCAGGCATGCCGAGGGTCAGCGGCCGCCGTAGTTGTTGCGGGGCGGCGGGCCGCCGCGGCCGCGATTGCCGCCACCGCCGCCGCGACGCCCGGCACCCATGCTGTCGATGCTGGTGCGGGTGGGGTCGGGCTGGCCGCCGGCGTTGACGCGCTTGACGCCGCTCATGTCGCGCACGCTCGGCATGTTGGTGCGCAACGGGTCCACGTTGCTCGGCATGCGCTCCTCGCCGTCGTCGTGGAGGTCCTGGCGCACGTCGCGCGGCTGCTGTTGCTGCGGAGGCCGCGCGCCCTGGCCGTTGCCGGAACGCTGCGACGGCTGCTGCGAGCGGCCGCGCGAGGGCTGGCCGCCGTTGCCGTTGCGGGCCTGCTGGCCGCCATTGCCGTTGCCGTTGCGGACCTGCTGGCTGCCGTTGCCGTTGCCGTTGCGGGCCGGCTGGCCTTCGCTGCGCTGGCCGTTGCCGTTCGCATTGCGGCCACCGCCGTTGCGCGAGCCGGCGTTGCGGCCCGGCTGGCCGGACTTGTCCTTGTTGTCCCGCATGCGCTGCATCATCTCGCTGCGCGCGGCCTTGGCGGCGGCGTTGAGCACTTCGCGCGACGGCGGACGGCCCTTGCCGCCCCACAGGACCTGGCGTCCCATGGCGATGGGCTCGGCCTGTTCACCCGGTTCCGGACCGAAGCCCTCGACCACTTGCGCGGGGATGTCCTGCTTGGTGAAGCGTTCGATCTCCTGCATGAAGCCTTCTTCGTCCAGGCAGACCAGGCTGACGGCGGCGCCGTCGTTGCCGGCCCGGCCGGTGCGGCCGATGCGGTGCACGTAGTCTTCCGGCACGTTCGGGATTTCGTAGTTCACCACGTGCGGCAGTTCATCGATGTCGATGCCGCGGGCGGCGATGTCGGTGGCCACCAGCGCACGGATGTCGCCGCTCTTGAAACCGGCCAGCGCCTGCGTGCGGGCGGTCTGGCTCTTGTTGCCGTGCAGGGCCATCGCGGTGATGCCCTTCTTGTTCAGGAATTCAGCGACGTTGTTGGCGCCGAACTTGGTGCGCGTGAACACCAGCACCTGTGACCAGTCGTGTTCCTGGATTACGTGCGCCAGCAGTTCCTTCTTCTTGCCGCGGCCGACCGGGTGCGTCACTTGCGTGATGCGCTGCACGGTGGTGTTGCGCGGCGTCACCTGGATGCTCACCGGGTCCTTGAGCAGCGTGTGCGCCAGGTCGCGGATCTCGTCGCTGAACGTGGCCGAGAACAGCAGGCTCTGCTTTTCGCGCGGCATCAGCGCCAGGATCTTCTTCACGTCCGGCAGGAAGCCCATGTCCAGCATGCGATCGGCTTCGTCCAGTACGAGGATTTCGACGGTCGACAGGTCCAGGTGGCCCTGCTGCTGCAGGTCCAGCAGGCGGCCCGGCGTGGCCACCAGGATGTCCACGCCCTTCTTGATGCGGTCGATCTGGGGATTCATGCCGACGCCGCCGAAGATGACCGTGGACGACAGCGGCAGGTACTTGCCGTAGGTGCGGATGGACTCTTCCACCTGCGCGGCGAGTTCACGCGTCGGGGTGAGCACCAGGGCGGCGACGCCGTCCTTGCCGAACTTGTTGGTCTTGCTTTTGCCCTTGCTGAGCATGTGCAGCATCGGCAGCGTGAAAGCCGCCGTCTTGCCGGTGCCCGTCTGGGCGCCCCCGAGCAGGTCCTTGCCCTCGAGCACGGCGGGGATCGCCTGCGCCTGGATGGGGGTGGGGATTTCGTAGCCTTGTTCGTGGACGGCCTTGAGGATGGCGGGAGCGAGATTCAGTTCATCAAAATTCATGGAGCAATATGGCGCCTTCCCGGGCGCTGGGGCATCGGCCGTTCCGCGCCAGGTAGGCCGGATCCAGTGAGTGGCAGATGAGGTTTCTAGGGGTCGGGAGCCACAGGCGAGGAGCCTGATCGTCCCCAGCGGTACGCTGAGCTCGCAGGCAACTGGAGGCCGCGAGAGACCCATTGTCGCATGGTTTGCCCGGCAGGGCTCGCGCCGCCCACGTTGCGCGGATGCACCGCCTGTCCGTGCCGAAGTGCGCGTCCGGCGTGCCAGGGTTGGAGGGACCGTTGAGCCAGACCCATAATGGCCGATACCCGCAGGAGCACATGGCCAAGTTGATGAAGCTGAGAATGGGCGTGTCGGACGACCCGACCGCGCTGCAGCCGTCGCTGAGCGACTGCCTCGCGGCCATGCTCAGCCAGGCCCAGCCGCTGATCAGCGACGTCCTGCAGGGGCTGGTGGACGCCGTGATCATCTCCGGGCCCCGCCGCATCGCCGCCTTCCAGTCGATCCCCGTGCGCCACGCCATCGAGGACCTGCAGGTCGATGGCGAGCTGTTCAAGGAAACCTTCATCAAGGAGCTGACCCGCCTGGTGTATGAAGGCGGCGGCAAGGACGTGGCGCAGACCGAAGTGCTGCGCTTCCAGGACCTGCAGCTGTTCGAGGACGCGGACCTGGACCAGAGCATCGAGGTGGCGCGCGCGCAGCAGGAGGTGGCCTTGTCGGTGGACGACACGCTGCCGCCGCTGGACGCCCTGATCAGCACGATGCTGGGCTGGCGCACCATCCAGCCGGGGCTGAATCCGCTGCGGCCCGAAGTGTTCGTGCGCGCCCTGCAGAAGGCCTTGGCGGACCACGTGCGCGACAACCCGGCGCGCGAGGCCCTCATAGCGCCGGCGGCCGGCATGCTCGGTGTCAACCTGCGCAAGCTGTACCGCGAGCTGTCCGAATGGCTGCGCTCCACCGGCATCGAGCCGGCGGTGCCGCTGGGCGGGCGCATCGACAAGAACTCCGGCGCCGGCGGCAAGCCCGTGACGGACACCGTCGCCAAGACGCTGCTCACGCTGGATCGCCTGCGCAAGCTGCTGGCGGGCGACTTCGACCAGCCGCGCAAGGCCGAATTCCTGCATACGGTGCCGGCGTCGATGGCCTTGCTGAAGGACCTGGACAAGACCGACGAACTGGTCAAGCAGCTGGAGCAGCGTGCCCGGCCGGCGGCCGCGCCGGCCCAGCCGGTCGACATGCTGGCCGAAGCGGCCGCGCCTGCCCCGCCCGCGCAACGCATCGGCCAGCAACTCGGTGCGGAAGTGGTGCGCATGATGTTCGACCACCTGGCCGAAGACCGGCGCTTGCAGCCCTCGCTCAAGCGCGAGCTGAAGAAGATGGAGAAGGCGGTGTTCCGCCTGACGCAGGAGGATTCGCGCTTCTTCAGCGACCGCAACCACCCGGCGCGGCAGGTGCTGGACCGCATCACGCAGCGCAGCCTGGCGTTCGGCTCCGAGCAGGATGCCGGCTGGCAGCGCTACCTCGAATCGGTGCAGTCGGCATCGCACTGGCTCGAAAGCAAGGTGATGGACGCCGACACCTTCGACGAGCTGCTGGACCACCTGCAGTCGCAGTGGGGCGGCCAGGACCACGGCGCCCGGCAAAAGCGCGAAGAGGCGGCGCGGGCGCTGCTGCACGCCGAGCAGCGCAACCTGCTGGCGCAGAAGCTCGCGGCCGAATTCACGTCCGACCTCGACGGCCTCGACATGGCCGACTTCGTGCGGGACTTCCTGAAGAACGCCTGGGCGCAGGTCGTGGCCGAGGTGCAGCTGAGCTGCGACGACGGCTCGTCCGACCCCTATGGCTACCGCATGCTGGTGGACGACCTGATCTGGAGCGTGCAGAAGAACACCGCGCAGCGCGGCCGCGCCCGCCGGCTGGTGCAGATGATCCCCAACTTGCTGCTGCGCCTGCGCGAGGGCCTCGACCGCATCGGCTATCCGCCGGAGTTGACCCAGCGCTTCTTCGACCACCTGATCACGCTGCATCGGGCGGCGGTGCAGGAAGGACGCGACACCACCGTCGAAGCCGCGGCGGACAAGGCGTGGTCCGAGAAATCGCAGTTCAGCGACACCGGGCAGGACGAGATCCAGATGTGGCTGGACCAGACGGAAGCCCAGGAGTCCGGCTTCCTTTCGGAAGAGCCGGACCTCGCGCCCGAAAACGTGGCTGCGCCCGAGGCGGCGGCCGAGGAGCAGCGCCGCGAGCAGCTGGCGGAGGCCAGGGCCGCCCAGCCGGCGGCGGAGCTCCCCGCGGCCGAGCCGGTCCCCCTCGAGCCCGAGGACTTGCGCATCGGCGCGTGGGTGGAAATCCAGATCAAGGGTGAATGGGTGCGCGCGCAGCTGACGTGGAGCAGCCCGCATGCCACGCTGTTCATGTTCACCTCCATCGGCGGCACGGCGCATTCGATGTCGCGCCGCACGATGGACAAGCTGCGGCTGAACGGAGCCCTGCGCGTGGTGGCTGACCGCCCCGTGATGGACGAGGCCCTCGACCAGATCGCCCAGGTGGCGCTCAAGAACACGGTCGAAGGCAAGGAATAGGGCCCGCCGGCCGGGGGCGCCCGGCCTCGTCCCTGATAATGCAAGGTTTCCCCGCAGAAACCCCGCATCACCCATGGCCCAGTACGTCTACACAATGAACCGCGTCGGCAAGATCGTGCCGCCGAAGCGGCAGATCCTGAAAGACATCTCGCTCAGCTTCTTTCCCGGCGCCAAGATCGGCGTGCTCGGCGTCAACGGCTCCGGCAAGTCGACGCTGCTGAAGATCATGGCCGGCATCGACACGGAGTACGAGGGCGAGGCCACGCCCATGCCGGGCCTGCGCATCGGCTACCTGCCGCAGGAGCCCAAGCTGCGGCCCGAGCAGACGGTGCGCGAAGCGGTCGAGGGCGGCATGGAGGAAGTGCTGAACGCCAAGGCGCGGCTGGAAGAGGTCTATGCGGCTTATGCGGAGCCGGATGCCGACTTCGACGCGCTGGCCGCCGAACAGGGGAAGCTCGAGGCGATCATCGCCGCCCAGGGTGACGCCGGGGAGCACCAGCTCGAGATCGCCGCCGACGCGCTGCGCCTGCCGCCCTGGGACGCCGTCATCAAGAACCTGTCGGGCGGCGAGAAGCGCCGCGTGGCCTTGTGCCAGCTGCTGCTGTCCAAGCCGGACATGCTGCTGCTCGACGAACCCACCAACCACCTGGACGCCGAGTCGGTGGAATGGCTGGAGCAGTTCCTCGCGCGCTTCCCCGGCACGGTGGTCGGCATCACCCACGACCGCTACTTCCTGGACAACGCGGCCGAATGGATCCTGGAGCTGGACCGCGGTCGCGGCATCCCCTACAAGGGCAACTACTCCACCTGGCTGGAGCAGAAGGAAGCGCGCCTGGAAACCGAGCAGCGCACCGAGGACGCCCGCACCAAGGCGATGAAGAAGGAACTGGAGTGGGCGCGCTCCAACCCGAAGGGCCGCCAGGCCAAGAGCAAGGCGCGCCTCGCCCGCTTCGAGGAGCTGTCCGATTACGAGTACCAGAAGCGCAACGAGACCAACGAGATCTTCATCCCGGTGGGCGAGCGCCTCGGGCACGAGGTGATCGAGTTCGTGAATGTGTCCAAGTCGTTCGGCGACCGCGTGCTGATCGACAACCTGAGCTTCAAGGTGCCCGCCGGCGCCATCGTCGGCATCATCGGCCCCAACGGCGCCGGCAAGTCGACGCTGTTCAAGATGATCTCCGGCAAGGAGAAGCCGGATTCCGGCGAAGTCAAGATCGGCAAGACGGTGCAGATGGCCTTCGTGGACCAGCACCGTGACGACCTGGCCAACGACAAGACGGTGTGGGAGGACATCTCCGGCGGCCTGGACCTGATCCAGATCGGCAAGTTCACGATGGCCAGCCGCGCCTACTGCGGCCGCTTCAACTTCAACGGCGGCGACCAGCAGAAGAAGGTAGGCATGCTGTCGGGCGGCGAGCGCGGCCGGCTGCACCTGGCCAAGACCCTGCTGCAGGGCGGCAACATGCTGCTGCTGGACGAGCCCTCCAACGACCTGGACGTGGAAACCCTGCGCGCGCTCGAAGACGCCCTGCTGGAATTCGCCGGCTGCGTGATGGTGATCAGCCACGACCGCTGGTTCCTGGACCGCATCGCCACGCACATCCTGGCGGCGGAAGACGAAGCCAAGTGGGTGTTCTTCGACGGCAACTACCAGGAGTACGAGGCGGACAAGAAGAAGCGCCTCGGAGAAGAGGGTGCAAGACCGCACCGGGTGCGGTATAAGGCGCTCAAGTAAGCGAGCGCAGCGAGCGAACTGAGCGTCCCCGCGCAGGTAGGGACCCAGTTCCATCAGGCGAGCGCGGCGAGGTCATCCCCGCGCAAGCGGGGATCCAGATCGTTCATACGGAGGGGAGCGGGCCTGCATGCGCGGCACCAGCAAGCAACCGCAATACCAGTCGCTGTACCGGGCCTGCATCAAGGATGCGGCGCTGGGTGGCGCCGCCCTCCTGACCACCACGCTCGCCCGGGCCGCTGCCGTCTTGCCGCAGGTGGCGGCGGGACTGCAGGACGTGGTGGAGCGCAGCATGATGCTCGAGGCGCTGGAGGTGCTGCGTGAACAGCAGCAGGCGCTGGTCGATGCCTTCCCCCAGGCCCTGCTGGCCGAATTCGCGCAGGCCATCGCGGGCGAACGCGTCTCCCCCCTGAGTTTCGAAGCGCTGCCATTGCTGGCCGACGAGCAGCTGCAGGACAACGCCGATCTCGTGCGCGCGGTGCGCGATCTCGAAGCGGGCGTGCGTCCGCAGCTCGCGCAGCTCGAATCCGCGCTGGCCGCATTGCAGCTGACACCGCACGGCGCGCCGGGCCGCCATCCGCTGCGGCCCGAGGTCTACGTGCGCGGCGTCTACCGGCTGGTGCGGCTCAGCCCGGTGTCGGCGGGCGTGCGGCGCCGCTGGCTGCGTCACCTGCCGCCGTTGATGGCCGAGGAACTGGCGCGGGGCTATGTCGCCATCGCGCAGCGCCTGCAGCCGCCGGAGTCCGACGCGCCGCAGCGTGCCGTGGAGGAGGTGCCGCAGGAGGCGCGTGACCAGGCCACCCAGCTCACCATCCGCGAGCTGCGCAAGCTGCTGGCGGGCGAACCGGGCGAGGGCGCCGACGAGGCGGTCATCGTCTTCGGCGAAACCGAGTTCTCGCACACCGTGCCGGCCGCACTGGAAATGGTGCAGGACCTGCGCAAGGTGGACCAGCTGATGCTGCAACTGCGCCAGCGGCAGGCCGCGATGCCCGGCGATGGCAAGGACACGATGGTGAACTTTCGCGAGGCCCTGCGGCAGGAGGCCCGGCGGCCCTCGCAGGCGCTGGGGCTCGAGGTGGTGCACCTGATGGTCGACCAGCTGACCCGGGACCCGCGGCTGGTGCCGGCCGTGCGCGACGTCGTGCGCGAGCTGGAGCCGCCGCTGCTGCGCCTGGCCCTGGTCGACCCGCGCTTCTTCAGCGACCGCTCGCACCCCGCGCGGCAATTGCTGGAGCAGGTGACGCAGCGCAGCCTGGCCTGGACGTCCGGCGACGAGCCCGGGTTCGCCGGTTTCATGGAGGGCCTGCAGCAGGCCACCGAGGCGATGCTGGACGCCCGCAGCAGCGGGCCGGAGACTTTCGAGATCGCCCTGCACGCGCTGGAGGAAGCGTGGGCCGAGGCGCAGCCGCGCAGCCGCCGCAACAAGGAACGGGCCGTGCGCGCGCTGATGCGCGCGGAGCAGCGCAACCTGCTGGCCGAGCGCCTGGGGCGGCAGGTGCTGGAGCGCGCGGATGCGGCCGGTGCGCCGCCCGAAGCGCTGGCGTTCCTCACCGGGCCCTGGTCCCAGGTGATGGCGCAGGCGCGGCTGGTGGACACGACGGGCGCGGAGGATCCGGGCGGGCTGGGATGGGTCGTGCCCACCGTCCTGTGGGGCGTGCAGCCCTCGCTGGCGGCCCGCGTGTCCGGCCAGCAGGAGCAGCTGATCGAGCGCATCCGCGCGGGACTGGCGGGCATCGACCACCTGCCGGCCGACACCCAACGCTGGCTGAACCTGCTGGCTGCGTTGCACGAACTGGCACTGTCCGCCAGCGGCACCACGACGCGGCCGCCGGAGCCGGTGCCCCCGAAGGTGGACACCTGGCTGGCGCCGCTGGAGATCTACGAATCCGGCTACGTGCCGGAGCAGCCGATCCCGCTGGGCTCGTCCGCGTGGGAGCCGGAAACGCTGCCGCCGCAGGAGATGGCGATCGGCGCGTTCGTGGACCTGCAGGGCGATGGCTGGGAGCGCTGGCAGCTCACGTGGTGCAGCCCGCATGGCCTGCTGTTCATGTTCGCGCATGCCAACGGCACCACGCGGTCGATGACGCGGCGCAAGCTGAACCAGATGCTGGCGCAGGGGACGCTGCGGCTGGTGTCCGCGCATCCGGTGGTGGATGGGGCGCTGGATGCGGTGGCGCAGGCGGCTTGGCGGAATAGCTTGAGCGCTTGACACCGGGGTTCGGCTGCGCGCTCACCGCCGGCCTACGGTCCGGCTGCGTTCTCGCCCGCCGTTTCCGGCGTTCGTCGTAGGCCGGCGGTGAGCGCGCAGCCGAACCCCGGTGAAGCTTCACGCCTGCCACACGCCAAACCCCTTCTCGCGCAACGCGATGCCAAGCTCCACCTCCATCTCGCACGCCGCACCGTACGGCATCGGGTTGTAGACCTCGTACAGCGAGGGCAGCAGCCGGATGCCGTGCTCGCGCACGAAATTGTTGGCCTGGATGCCGGCCTTGTGCTTGTCGAATCGCACGTCGGGGTCCAGTCCCGTCATGCCGACGTACACGAAGGGCATGCCGAGGCGGTAGTCCGGGTTGCAGCGGCGAAAGCGCGCGTTGTTCCACACCGCGTCGTCCAGCTGCACCACGTAGACGTGATAGTGCTGCCCGCCGCGCCGCGCCATCGCTAATTCGCGTCCACAGCGCGCCAGCTGCCCTGCACGCGCACGTCGCCTCGAATGGAATGCGCGATGTCGCAGCGTTCATGCGCGGCGTGATGCAGCGCCTCGATCTCGCCGTCGGCCGGCGCGTCGCCGGCCACCCGTACCTCGGGACGCAGGAGCACTTCGACGATGCCGCGCTTGCCGTCGGCAAAGGCGCCCATGCGGCCTTGCGCGGCATCGCGGTAGCTGTCGACCACCACGCCGCGTTGCGCCGCGAGCGACAGGAACCACAGCATGTGGCAGCTCGACACGGCCGCGACCAGGGCCTCTTCGGGATCGACCGCCGCGGGGTCGGACAGCGGGACACGCACGGAATGCGGAGAGCTCGAAGCCGCGACCACGGCGCCGCCATCGAACCGCCATGCATGGGCGCGGCTGTACTGCTGGTCGACGAAGCGGGCGCCCGCGCGGCTCCATTCGACGGTGCATTCGTGGCTTGCCATCGCGCTGTCCTCAGGTCTTCGGCAGCGCCGCCAGCGCGCTGCGCTCGGTTTCCGCGAGGTGAGCCTGCAGCACGCGCACGGCTGCCTTGGCGTCGCGCCGGCGCAAGGCCCTGATCAGGGCGTGATGCTCCTCGTGCCAGCCCTGGGCCCGGCTGCCGGGTTTCATCCGCGCGAAGTAGAAGCGGTCCACGCGCAGGCGCAGGCGCCGCACGATCGTCATCGACTCGCCGCGCTGCGCCGGTGCGTAGAGGCACTCATGGAACTCGCGATCACCCGCGATCCAGTCCGCCACCGCTTGCGCCTTGTCCAGCGCAGCCTGCACGGTTTCAACCCGGTTGATCGTCGCCGCGGTGTGCAAGGGCACGGCCTGCTCGAGCACATCCGTTTCGATCAGCCGCCGCAGCCTGAACAGTTCGCGCAGGTCCGCGGCGCTCTCGTGCCGCACATACATTCCCTTGTTGGGCACCATGTCCAGCAGCCCCTCCGCCTGCAGCTGGAACAGCGCTTCGCGCACCGGCACCCGGCTGACACCCAGCTCGGCCGCGATCTCCTCCTGCCGCAACGGATAACCCGAGGCCCACCGTCCGCCGTCGAGCGCCTGCCTCAACAGCACCGTGACGGCAGAGGATGTGGTGGTGCTTATGGAAGAGGCTGGCATCGGCTGAGTTATACATGTATACAATCCGGCCCGCAATGAGGCAATGGAATATTTCACGCCAGCAGGCGATGTAGGACGAGACGCTGTAACAGCCCGAACTTTCTCCCACACGCCCCCTCCATGGGTCTTGTTCGCCAGTTCGTTAAAGAGGGGACCCGGATGAAAGAGCGCATTGCCTCGCAGGTGACTTCCATTCACAACGCCGTGATGCTGGGCTTGCTGCTCGGCGCCGGCCTGAGTGGATCGATCGGAGGTTCTTCCGCTCCCGTGTCCGACACGCTGGCCAGGCAAGCCGACAAGGTTGCGGTCGAGGTTGCGGCGCCGGCTCCGAAGGCCGCACCGGCGCCCGCCCGTTTCAATGTGCATATCGATGCGTACTACGAGCAGTTGCGCACCAAGCTGCGCTGGAAGGACGTGCGCTATGCGGGCGACGTCCTGCAGACGCCGGATGCGCAGTCGCGGCTGCTGCTGGTCCAGTCCGCCGCGGAACGCGCGGGACTGGAGAAAGTCGGCCTGAGCTACGCCGATGTCTACGGCATCATCAATGCGGAGACGTCGTGGATTCCCCGCATGGGCTCCAGCAAGGACGGCACGCCGAACCTCGGCATTGCACAGTTCGAACCGGCCACGGCGCGCGCCGTCGGCCTGACCGATCCGCTGGATCCGGTGCAGGCGGTGCATGCCGCGGCGATGCACCTGAAGGACGCGGCGACCTGGAGCTCGCGGCGCATTGCCAACCTGAAGCTCACGCCGGAAGAGCACGCGACCAAGCTGCGCGAAGGCGTCTCCATCTACTACAACCTGTCGAGCAAGGGCCGCAGCGAGTGGAACGGCCTGAACACGGCAAAGCTGCCGATCGAGACGCAGCGCCACATCGCCAACGCGCGCCTCGGCGCGCGCGAGGCCGCCGAGATGGAACTGCAACTGGTCCAGCTCAAGTCGCGCATGAGCCTGCCCGGCATGATGACCGCCTCCTACCGCGGCAGCGGCGGCTGATCGGTCCCCTTCAGGCGAGGTCCGCTGCCGAGGGTAGATGGGTCGCGCCGACGCGCACCCCGCGTGCCGACCGGATCGCCCGCACGACCGCCATCGCGGTCGCTTCCGCCGCCATGACCGCCAGCGTCATCATCCCCAGCGTGCGGCCGCTCTCGCCGGTGGCCAGCGCGAACAGCGTGTCGCCGTCCGAGAGGGTGTGAACCGGGTTGATGCTGCGTGCCAGGCCGTCGTGCCCCACGGTGGCAAGGCGTCCGACCTGCATCTTGGTCAGCACCGCATCGGTCGCGATCACGCCGATCGTGGTGTTGGCGGCCGCCAGCATGGGCCTGGCTTCCTCGCCGCGCAGCAAGGCCCGCCGCGTGTCGACCAGCTTTATGCCGTCGGCCGTGCGCGCACCGGCCAGCACGGCGCCGGTATCCGGATCGATGACATCGCCGAGCGCGTTGCAGGCAATGATGGCTCCCACCGTCACGCCGGAGACGGTGACCGAGGCCGTCCCGATGCCGCCCTTCATCGCCCGGTCGTAGCCGAAGATCTTGCCGACCGCCGCGCCCGCGCCGGCGCCGACGTTGCCTTCGGCCGGCGCCTGCCGCGACGCGGCCTGGCAGGCGGCGTAGCCGGCCGCCGCGTCGGGGCGGATCGAGGCGTCGCCCAGGGGCAGGTCGAACAGCACCGCACCGGGCACGATCGGCACGCGCGCCGGGCCGACTGTCATGCCGATGCCCTGCTCGTCCAGCCAGCGCATCACGCCGCCTGCCGCGTCCAGGCCCCAGGCGCTGCCGCCGGCCAGCAGGATGGCGTGCACGCGCTCGACGACGTTGGACGGGTGGAGCAGGTCCGTCTCGCGCGTTCCGGGCGCCGCCCCACGGACGTCGACACCGCCCACGGCGCTGCCGCGCGCGAGCACCACCGTGCAGCCGGTGGGCCTGCGGGTGTCGGTGAACTGGCCGACCTCGATGCCGGCGACGTCGGTGATGGAGGAGGTCATGGACGGAGGTTACTCGACCGTGCCCGACAGAGGCAATGTCCTACATGCGGTCCAGAGCATTCTCCGACAGTGTCTAATCGTTGGGCTTCCTACAGTGGACGCTCCCGCCGGCATGCGCCGGCATTCGTTGCTCAAAGACCCGCCGAGAGAGGAAATCCCATGAACGCCGAGACGACCACCCAGACCCCCTTCCCCACCAGCACCGAGGCCACTGGCAGCAACGGCAGCGGCCTGAACGGCGACGCCAACCGTGTTCGCCGCATGGCGCAAAGCCTGCACGAGGCTGTCGATTCGCTCGAGCAGAAGTTCGGCACCGGCAGCGAGCGCATCATGGGCCTGCAGGAAGAGTACGGCAACATGGCGCGCGACCAGGTGCGCGCCAACCCGCTGGCAGCGCTGGGCGCTGCCTTCGCCGCCGGCTTCATCATCGCCAAGATCCTGCGCTGAACCCCCGAAAGGCGCTCAGGCGCCTTTGACTTCCAGCTCCCGCCGCGCCTGCCGCAACACGCTGAGCCCGGCGGTGAGCGCGAGCCCCGCCATCACCGCCGCGACCAGCAGGTCGGGCCAGCGGGTACCGCTGCCGAACACCCCCACCGCAGCCAGCAGCACGGCCACATTGCCGATGGCGTCGTTGCGCGTGCACAGCCACACGCTGCGCATGTTGGCATCCCCCTCGCGATACGCATAGAGCAGCACGGCGACGCCCACGTTCGCCAGCAGGGCGAGCGTGCCGATGACGCCCATCGTCAGCGGCTCCGGCGCCACCCCGTTCCATGCGCCCCACGCGGCGCGGGCGAGCACGGCCACGCCGAACAGCAACATCGTCGCCGCCTTGAAGGCCGCCGCGCGCGCGCGGGCAACCACGCCCATGGCGAGCACGGCCAGCGACAAGCCGTAGTTCGCCGCGTCGCCGAAGAAATCGATGGCGTCCGCCAGCAGGGAGACGGAGCCGGACGAGAGGCCGCCGCCGACCTCCAGCGCGAACATCAGTGCGTTGACAACCAGCGCGATCCAGAGGACGCGGCGATAGCCGGGCGGCACCGGCCCGTCCGGAAGGTCGTGATGGTGGTGGCCGTGGTGATCGTGCGCCACGGTGTCAGCGGGCGGCGCCCGGCGCCGGTGGCGGCAGCGCGACGCCGCGGCGCTGCAGGACGTCCCGCAGGCGGTCGGGGTAGTCGGTGATCAGGCCGTCGACGCTCCATCCCACCAGCCGGTCCATGTCCGCCGGATCGTTGACGGTCCACGGAATGACCGCCAGGCGCAATGCGTGGGCCTCGTCGACCAGCGCCTTCGTCAGCGCGCCGGCATTGGGCGACCAGGTGCCGCCACCGGCGGCCTTCACCAGCCGCGGCACGCTGCCGTACTGAGACAGCTGGATGCCGGCCGTCCATGCGGGATCGCGCGCGTTGTCGTTGTTCGCGGTCTGGGTGGTCAGGTAGACGGTGGGAATGTTCGGCTCCAGCTGTTGCACGCGCTGCAGGCTGCGCCAGTCGAAGCTCTGGATGCTGACGCGCTCGCGCATCGCGCTGTCGCGGATCACCCGCAGCAAGGCTTCCACCATCGCCTCCACGCCTACCGTGTCGTCCGGCCGGTTCGGGAACAGCTTGGTTTCGATGTTGAAGCGCACGTGGCCCGCCTTGCGCTCCCGTGCCAGGTCGAACACTTCCGCCAGCGTGGGGATGCGCGTGCCGTCCACGGCCTGCTGGCTGGCGAAGGAGCGCGCATAGGGCGCGTCGGGCCGGATGCGGCCGACGTCGTAGGCGCGCAGTTGCGCCAGCGTCAGCGAGCGGATCAGCGGCCCGCGCGTGCCCTCCAGCCAGTGACCGCCGGCGTCGCGCGTGATGGCCGGATTGAGGTAGGGGTCGTGCGAGACGACCACCTGGCCGTCGGCCGTGATCGCGACGTCGAGCTCCAGCGTGGAGACGCCGAGATCCAGCGCGCGGGCGAACGCCGGCAAGGAGTTCTCCGGCAGGAGCCCGCGCGCGCCGCGGTGGCCCTGCAGGTCGAAGGCCAGTCCGGCCTGGGCCGCCAGCAGCAGCACGGCAGCGGCCAGCGCGGAGGGGAAGCGACTTCTCATCCGGCCATTGTGCCCGGCGGCCCCGATGCGGCGCTCAGTCCAGCCGCGCACCGGACTTCCGGACCGCGTCCGCCCAGCGCGGCATCTCTGCGGCGAGGTATTTCGCGAAGTCCTCGGCGCCCAGGAAGGCCGGGTCGGCGCCTTGCGCGATCATCCGATTGCGGATTTCGGGGCTGGTCAGCACCTGCCGGAACGCATCGCTCAGGCGGTCGCGCACGTCCTTCGGCAGGTTGGCCGGCGCCAGGAAGCCATAGAAGCCGACCACCTCGAAGTCCTTCAACCCGGTCTCCATGACGGTGGGGATCTCCGGCAAGGCGGGATTGCGCTCGCGGCTGGTGACGGCCAGCGCCCGCACCTTGCCCTGCTTGTGGTACGCCGCCGCCTGCGGGATCGATTCCGCCATGAACTGGACTTGCCCGCCCATGAGGTCGGTGAACGCGGGTGCGCTGCCGCGGTAGGGGATGTGCACCATGAACAGGCCGGCGGCGTTCTTGAACATCTCGGGCACCAGGTGGCTGATGCCGCCGTTGCCCGCCGAGCCGTAGTTCACCTGTCCCGGGCGCGCCTTGGCGTAGGCGACGAACTCCTTGAGCGAATTCACCGGCAGTTGCGGATTCACGAGCAGGGCCAGCGGCTGCATCGCGGTGCGCGCGATGGGCGTGAAGTCGCGCAGCGTCTGGTAGGGCAGCTTGGAGTACAGCGCCGGGTTGATCACCATCACGCCGGTGTTCGCCAGCATCAGCGTGTAGCCGTCGGCCGGCGCCTTCATCACGTCCTGCGCGCCCACGGTGCCGCCGGCGCCGGCCTTGTAGTCGATGATGAGGGGCTGGCCCAGCGCCGCCTGCAGCCGCTCGGCGAGCAGCCGCGCATGCTGGTCCAGCGGCCCGCCCGCGGGAAAACCGATCACCAGGCGGATCGGCTTGTCGGGGTAGGCCGCAAAGGCGGTGGTGGTCGCAAGGCCGGCCAGCAGCAGCGCGGCGGCCCGGTTCCAGAACGGCATGGAGGACTCCTTTGTTTTCGCGACCGATCATAGCCAGCGGTGGCGCGTCGCCCAGGCGACGGCCCGTGGGGCTTCCCCCCATGCCCGGCGGCGACCCATTGCCCTATCGTCTGCCCAGGAGACTTTTCGTTCCATGGACCGCCCCCACCACAAGTTCTGGCCCAAGCGCCTGCCGCATGCGCTGACCGTTCCCGCCACCTCGCTGTGGGACAACCTGGCGATCAGCGCCCGCCGCTATCCGGACAAATCCGCCGTCATCTTCTTCGGCCGGCTTTACCCGTATGCCGAAGTGCAGCGCCAGGCCGAGCGCCTGGCCGCGCGGCTGCAGGCACTGGGCGTGCGCAAGGGCGACCGCGTGCTGCTGGACATGCAGAACTGCCCGCAGCTGCTGGTCGCGCACTTCGCGATCCTGCGCGCCAACGCCGTCGTCGTCCCCGTCAACCCGATGAACCGGGCGGAGGAGTTGAAGCATTACATCGTCGACCCGGATGCGAAGGTCGCCATCACCACCGGCGACCTGGCGCCCGAGATCGCGAAGGCCGACGCGCAGCTCCCGCCGGAGCAGCGCCTCGCGCACATGGTCGTCACGCAGTTCACCGATGCGTTCGATCCGGACGGCGCCGAGGCGCGCGCCATGCCCGAAGCCTGGAAGCCGTGGCTGCTGGTGCGCCATCCGCTGCCGCAGCTGGCCAGTGGTCAGGTGCTGTCCTGGACCGATGCCATCGACAATTCGCTGCCGGTGCCCGCACTGGACGTGGGCCCGGCCGACCTGGCCGTGCTGCCCTACACCAGCGGCACCACCGGGCATCCCAAGGGCTGCATGCATCCGCATCGCAGCATCATGCACAACGCCATGGCGGCCAACGTCTGGGGCAACGCCACGCCGGAAGCCGTCACGCTGCTGGTCGTGCCCATGTTCCACATCACGGGGATGGTGAGCGTGATGCATGCGAACGTGTACACCGGGTCGACGCTGGTGATGATGCCGCGCTGGGACCGCGATGTCGCAGGCCGGCTGATCTCCGCCTACAAGGTCACGACCTGGACGAACATTCCCACGATGGTGATCGACCTCCTGGGCAGCCCGCACTTCGAGCAGTACGACCTGTCCAGCCTCACGTACATCGGCGGCGGCGGGGCCGCGATGCCGCAGGCCGTGGCGCAACGCCTGTTCGAGCAGTTCGGGCTGCGCTACGTGGAGGGCTACGGCCTCACCGAGACGGCCGCCCCGTCGCACAGCAATCCGTCGGATGCACCGAAGCAGCAGTGCCTGGGCATCCCCTTCATGAGTTGCGATGCGCGCGTGGTGGACCCGGAGGGCTTCGCCGAGATGCCGGTCGGCGAGCAGGGCGAGATCATCATCCATGGGCCGATGGTGTTCGACGGCTACTGGAAACGGCCCGAGGCCACCGAAGCCGCATTCATCCAGTTCGCGGGCAAGCGCTTCTTCCGCTCAGGGGACCTGGGGCGCGTGGACGAGGACGGCTACTTCTTCCTCACCGACCGCCTCAAGCGCATGATCAATGCGTCCGGCTTCAAGGTCTGGCCGGCGGAGGTCGAGGCGCTGATGTTCCGGCATCCGGCCATCCAGGAGGCTTGCATCATCTCCGCGCGGGACGCCTATCGCGGCGAGACGGTCAAGGCCGTGGTGGTGCTGCGCGCGGCGTTCCGGGGCCAGGTCACGGAGCAGGACATCGTCGACTGGTGCCGGGAGAACATGGCGGTTTACAAGGTGCCCCGCATTGTCCAGTTCGTGGACGCCCTGCCCAAGAGCGGCAGCGGCAAGGTGATGTGGCGCAGCCTGCAGGAGGCTGAAGCGCGCTGACGAGCGGCTTTCGCCCCGGAATGTCGGTCGCGGCCTACACGCGCCCTGCCGGGTTGCAGATAGCATTGCTGCGCAGCCGCACGTCCATGCGCGGCTGTTTGCATTGGATGAAAAGACACACTCCTAACGCCCCTCTCATCACGCAGGAACGTGCCTCGACCGGCATCGCCGGGCTCGACGACGTCCTGGGCGGCGGCCTGCCGGTCAAGCATGTCTATCTTGTCGAAGGCGATCCCGGCGCCGGCAAGACCACCCTGGGCCTGCATTTCCTGCGCGAAGGCGCACTGAAGGGAGAGCGGGGCCTGTACGTCACCCTCTCCGAAACCGAAACCGAGCTGCGCACCGTGGCCGGATCGCACGGCTGGTCGCTGGACGGCATCGAACTGTTCGAGCTGGTGAGCGAAGAAGGCCTGAGCCCGGAGCTCGAACAGTCCATCCTGCACCCCGCGCAGATCGAACTGGGCGAAACCGTCCAGGGCGTCATCGCGGCGGTGGAGAAACTGCGCCCGCAGCGGGTGGTGTTCGACAGCCTGTCCGAAATGCGCCTGCTGGCGCAGGACCCGCTGCGCTACCGCCGCCAGGTGCTGGCGCTCAAGCGGTTCTTTTCGGATCGGGGCTGCACCGTGCTCCTGCTGGATGACCGGTCCAGCAGCAGCACGGACGTGCAGTTGCACAGCATCGCCCACGGCGTGATCAACCTGGAGCAGGCGATCGACCAGTACGGCCCGGGGCGCCGCCGCCTGCACGTGATGAAGATGCGTGGCATCAAGTTTCGCGGCGGCGAGCACGACTACGTGCTGGACACGGGCGGCCTGTCGGTGTTTCCGCGGCTGGTGGCGTCGGAGCACCGCCTTCAGGCCGAGACGCGCATCGTCAGTACCGGCGTTGCGAAGCTGGACGAGATGTTGGGTGGCGGGCTCGCCTGCGGCACCAACACCCTGTTCAGCGGTCCGTCCGGCGTCGGCAAGACCACCAGCGCCGTCGCATGCGTGCTGGCGGCGCTCCAGCGTGGCGAGAAGGCCTCGTATTACCTGTTCGACGAAGGCTTGTCGACGCTCGTGATCCGGGCCAAGGCCCTGGGCCTCGACATCGAGCCGTACATCACGAGCGGCCAGTTGCGCGTCGTCCCGCTCGACCCCGCCGAAGTATCGGCAGGAGAGTTCGCCCACATGGTGCGTCACGCGGTCGAGGACGACGAATCGAGCGTCGTGGTGCTCGACAGCATCAATGCCTACCTGCAGGCCATGCCGGGCAGCAAATACCTGCTGCTTCAGATGCACGAGCTGCTCACCTATCTGAACCATCGCGGCGTGGTCACGATCCTCATCCTCGGACAGCACGGCGTGCTGGGGGACGTCCGCAGCGAAGTGGACATGAGCTATCTCTCGGATGCCATCCTGCTGTTCCGCTACTTCGAGGCCCGCGGCAAGCTGCTCAAGGCGGTGTCGGTGGTGAAAAGCCGCACCACCCACCACGAACAGACCATCCGCGAGTTCCGGCTGGGCAGGCGGGGGCTGGAGTACGGCCACGAACTGACCGATTTCGAGGGGGTGTTGACCGGAGTGGCCGCGTACCGCGGCAGCCTCCCGCTCCTGGGCGACAGCGAC
This sequence comes from Ramlibacter sp. PS3R-8, assembly GCF_037572435.1. Classification (NCBI taxonomy): domain Bacteria; kingdom Pseudomonadati; phylum Pseudomonadota; class Betaproteobacteria; order Burkholderiales; family Comamonadaceae; genus Ramlibacter; species Ramlibacter sp. PS3R-8. The sequence goes on along the minus strand of NZ_JBBHGT010000002.1, from coordinate 503,419 downwards.
GCGGACGCGCGCGGGACACGCTGATGGAGCTTCGCGTCCTCATCCATGCGCCACGGGGTCGCGATGGCGCCGTGGTCCATGGTGTCCTCACGCACCAGGGCATCGAGTCGTTCGTTTGCGCCACGGAAGACGAGTTGATCCAGTGCCTGGAGGAGGGCGCCGCTGCATTGATCCTGACGGAGGAAGCGCTCCCCCAGCTGGTGGCCGACGCCCAGTTGCTCGATTGGTTGAAGAACCAGCCGCCCTGGTCGGATTTTCCCTTCGTCGTGCTGGCGACCAAGCGCGAGGGGCGGCGGCCGGACAAGGAATTCCGCTCGCTGCACAGCCTGGGCAACCTGGTGCTGCTGGAGCGGCCGCTGAATGCGGAGACGCTGACCAGCGCCGCCGAATCCGCGGTGCGGGCACGCCGCCGGCAATACGCGGCGCGCGAGCGCCTGGAGGAATTGAAGCGCACGCGCATCGAGCTCGAACGCCTGAACGGCGAGCTGGAGGACCGCATCCAGCGCCGCACCAAGGAGCTCGCCAGCGCCAACGACCGCCTGATGAAGGAGATCAACGAGCGCGAGCGTGCGCAGGCCGCGCTGACGCAGGTGCAGAAGATGGAGGCGATCGGCCGGCTGACCGGCGGCATCGCGCACGACTTCAACAACCTGCTGCACGTGGTGAACATGAACCTCGAGCTGGTCTCCCTCTATGCCAAGGAGGAGAAGGTCAAGCCCGTGGTGGATCGCGCCAAGAGCGCTGCGCGCCGCGGCGCCCGCCTCACCAACCAGCTGCTGTCCTTCGCGCGCAACCAGTCGCTGATGCCCAAGGTGACGCGGGTCAACCAGCTGATCGTGGGGATGAAGGACCTGCTGGAGATCTCCGTCGGCTCCGGCGTCGAGGTGGAGTTCGACCTGTGCGAGGAAGAGGCCACCGTGCTGCTGGACCCGAGCCAGCTCGAAATGGCGGTGCTGAACCTGGCCGTGAATTCCAAGGACGCCATGCCCGAAGGCAAGCTGAAGATCACGACCGGCACCCGCTACATCGACAACGACCCGGACGTTCCGGATGGCGACTACGTGCTCCTGTGCGTGAAGGACACGGGCCCCGGCATCCCCGCCAATGTGCTGCCCAAGGTGTTCGACCCGTTCTTCACCACCAAGCCGGTGGGCAGCGGCACCGGCCTGGGCCTGAGCCAGGTCTACGGTTTCGCCCGCCAGTCCGGCGGCATCGCCCGCATCCACAGCATCGAAGGCCAGGGCACCACGGTGGAAATGCTGTTCCCCCAGGCTGACGAAGAGGGCGAGGAAGAGGTCGTGGTGCGCGAATCCGCCGTGCCGGCGCGGGCCGGTGCCTGCCACATCCTGGTGGTGGAGGACGACCCTGACGTTCGCCGCGTGATCGTGGAATGCCTCAGCCTGATCGGCTACAAGGTGACCGAAGCCGCGAATGGCGCCGAGGCGCTGGTGCAGCTGCGCGCGATCAAGCCGGACCTGCTGGTGGTGGATTACGCGATGCCCGACATGACCGGCGCAGAGGTGATCTCCGAGGCCCGCAAGCTGATCGGCGACGTGCCGGTGATCCTGGCGACCGGCTATGCGGACATGGCGGCGGTGGAGCGCCTGGCCGGCAAGCCGCGCCTGCTGCGCAAGCCCTTCGACATCGCCCAGCTCGGCGATGCAGTCAGTGCGATGCTGGAGTCGGCGAAGGACAAGGCGGAGGCGTGAGCTCCGACGCCGGGGTCCGCTGCTCGCGGAACCCGGCCTGCGACGACGCCGGGGTCCGTTGCTCGCGGAACCCGGCCTGCGAATATGCGGGGCCTGTAGGCCGGGTTGCGGCGAAGCCGCACCCCGGCAACCTAACGCTTGCGCATCGCCATGCTGCCGATCATCAGCCCCACCGCAAAAAACGCGTAAACGTTCGCCATCTCGGGGCGGCCCAACCGATGCTCGAAGCCCGGCGTCAGCCGTTTCGGGGTGAGCTGGTAATCGACGAAGCAGGCCACGCCGCTGGCGGCAACCGCACCCAAGGCGGCGGGCAACGGCTTCTTGGCGCGTTCGCGCGCACCCCAGGCCTTGGCGTGGAGCACGCCCCACATCACCGCGGCGGCGTGGTGGGTCAGGTAACCGGTCAGCGTGTACATCACGCTCGGCTCGTCCTGGCGCAGCGCGCGATCGCCGAAGAACCAGTGGCTCACCGCGTTGACGGGCGCCGCGATGTCGCCGCGCCGCGAGCCGCTCCAGGCCAGGTAGGCCGCGGACAGGATGCTGGCCAGGCTGCCGGAGACTGCGCCTTCGCGCAAGGCTTCTTTCCAGGTGGTCATGGCCCCAGTCTAGGCATGCCCGCGGCGTTCGTGGGGCCGGGCTCTCAAAGGGTAACGACCCCGCGCGGGGCCAGTGCTGGCTAGACTGCAGAGAACGGACTCTCCATGCGAATCCTCCTTACCGGTGCCACCGGTTTCATCGGCCGCGCTGTCGCGGACGCGCTGGAGCAGCGCGGGCACTCCATCGTGCGCGTGCAGCGCGGCGCCGGGCGGCCGGGGCAAGAGGTGGTGCAGGCCGACTATGCGCAAGTGCCTTCGCGCGACTGGTGGCTGCCGCGCCTGGCGGGCGTCGACGCGGTGGTCAACGCCGTGGGCATCCTGCGCAACCAGCCTGGTCAGACCTTCCAGGCACTGCACTGCAATGCGCCGGCCGAACTGTTCCGCGCGTGCGCCGCGGCCGGCGTTGGCACGGTGGTGCAGGTCTCGGCATTGGGCGCGGAAGAAGGCGCGCGGTCCGGCTACCACCTCAGCAAGAAAGCGGCGGACGATGTGCTGCGGGGGCTGCCGCTGCGCGGCGCGATCGTCCAGCCCTCGCTTGTCTACGGGCCGGGCGGCAGCAGCGCCGCGCTGTTCAACAAACTGGCGGTGGCGCCGGTGCTGCCGTTCCCGCAGGGTGGCCGCATGCTGGTGCAGCCGGTGCACATCGACGAGGTGGTGCAGGGCATCGTGCGCCTGCTCGAGGCGCCGCAGCCGGGCATCGAAACCCTGGCCTTCGCCGGACCGCGGCCGATCGCGCTGTGCGACTACCTCGGCGAGCTGCGCCAGGCGCTCGGCGAGCGCGGCCGCCAGTGGATCGTGCCGGTGCCGGACGCGTTGTTCCGTGCAGGGGCTGCGGCGGCAGGGCACCTGCCGGGCAGCATGCTGGACGCGGAAACGGCGGACATGCTGCTGGCGGGCAACGCGACGGACGAAAACGGGCTGGCCGACCTCTTGCCGCAGCCACTGCGCGCGCCGCGCGAGTTCATCCGGCCCGAAGCGCGCGAGCCCGCGCGGCGGCAAGCCGTGCTCGATCTCTGGCTGCCGGTGCTGCGCGTCGCGCTGGCCCTGATGTGGATCTGGACGGCCATCGTCTCCTTCGGCCTCTACCCCGTGCAGGACAGCCACCAGCTTCTGGCCCGGGTGGGACTGCATGGCGTGCTGTCGACGCTGGCGCTGTATGGCGCCGGCGCGCTCGACCTGCTGCTCGGCGTGCTCACGCTCGCCGCGCCGTCGCGATGGCGCCGCGCGGTATGGCTCGCGCAACTGGCGCTGGTGGGCGGCTACACGGTGCTCATCACGTTCTTCCTGCCCGAATACTGGCTGCATCCCTACGGCCCGGTCTCGAAGAACCTGCCCATCCTTGCGGCCATCCTGTTGCTGTGGGCACTGGAGCCCCGGCGCGCCTGATGGACTACCTCGTCCTGAAATGGATCCACGTGCTGTCGTCGACCGTCCTGTTCGGCGCCGGTGTCGGATCGGCCTTCCACCTGTTCGCATCGACCTTGCGACGGCAGGTGGGCGGCATCGCGATGGCCACGCGCAACGTCGTGCTCGCCGACTGGCTGCTGACCACCCCCACCGCCATCCTGCAGCCGGTCAGCGGGCTGGCGCTGGTGCACATGCTCGAACTGCCGTATGCCACGCCGTGGGTCGCCTGCTCGCTGGCGCTCTACGCGATCGCCATCGCCCTGTGGCTGCCGGTGGTGGTGATCCAGATCCGCATGCGCAACGTCATGGCGCAGGCGCAGCGCACCGGCGGTCCGGTGCCCGCGGCGTACGACCGCATGTTCCACTGGTGGACGGGCCTGGGCTGCGCGGCCTTCGTCGTCTTCCTCCTCATCTTCTGGCTGATGGTGGCCAAGCAAGTGCCTTGGGCCGGGTAACGCGAACGCATGGAAAACGATGAATTGCTGGACTGCCTGGTGATCGGCGGCGGCGCGGCGGGACTCACGGCTGCCGTCTACTTCGGCCGCTACAAGCGCCGGGCCGTGGTGCTGGACGACGGCGGCAGCCGGCTGCAGCGCATCCCGCGCACGCGCAACGTGCCCGGCTTTCCCGATGGCATCGAAGGCCCCGACCTGCTGCGGCGCATGCGCGAGCACGCCGCCAGGTACGCCGTGCCCGCCGAGCAGACGCGCGTGCGGTCGCTGCGGCGCCTGGACGACGGGACCTTCCGCGCCGAGAGCGCCGAAGGATCGTGGCGCGCCCGCTTCGTGCTCTTGGCCACCGGCGCGCGCGACGTCGAGCCTGAGATCGATGGGATCGCAGAGGCCCTGAAGGTGGGCCAGGTGCGCTACTGCCCCATCTGCGACGGCTTCGAAACGCAGCGCCAGCGGGTGGCGGTGCTGGGGCGGGCGGGCCACGGGCTGCGCGAATCGCTTTTCATCGCCAACTGGGACAACCAGGTGACGTGGCTTTCGATGGCGACGCAGGAGGAAGTGGGCGCGCCGGATCTCGCGCGGCTGCGCGAGGCCGGCGTGCGCATCGCCGACAGCCCGCCGCACCGGATCGACTGCGGCGTGGACGGCGTCGGCGTGCGGGTGGAACTGCAGAACGGCCAGGTGCTGGAGTTCGACACGCTGTATCCCGCCCTCGGCCTGGTGACCGCCTGCGAACTCGCCACCGCGCTGGGCGCCCGGGCGCGCGACAATGGCCAGCTCGAAGTCGATGCGCACCAGCAGACCACGGTGGACGGCCTCTACGTGGCCGGCGACGTCGCGGTGGACCTGAACCAGATCAGCGTGGCCACCGGCCACGCCGCGATCGCCGCCACCGCGATCCACAACCGGCTGTAGTCGGGCGCCGAGATCGTTGAATACGGGAGCGGGTACCGGACGCAGAGGACGCAGAAGTACGCAGAGGACGCAAAAGGAAACCAGAGAAAGTTCTTTGGGTTTTGGTTCTTGTTCTGGATGTCTTTTGCGTCCTCTGCGTAACCTCTGCGCCTTCTGCGTCCGGTTGTTGGGTTTGGCCTTGGCGCCCAACCCACGTTGAATGCGGTTTAGCATGACGACAGAACGAACGGAGACACCATGAAGATCACGAAGGTCGAACCCTTCATCCTGCACGTGCCCGTCACCGGCTCGCAGATCGCCGACAGCACGCACAGCATCACGCATTGGGGCGTGGTCGGCGCGCGCGTCGACACCGACGCGGGCCTGTCCGGTTTCGGCTTCACCGGCACCCACGCCTACCTGCCCGGAGACCAGCTCATCACACGCTGCATCGAGACCTGCCACGCGCCCCTGCTGGTGGGCGAGGATCCGCGCGACGTGCAGCGGCTGTGGCTCAAGCTGGCGCGCAATCCCGCATTGCAGTGGATCGGCCGCGCCGGGATCACCACGCTGTCGCAGGCCGCCATCGACATCGCGCTGTGGGACCTGAAGGCCAAGGCCGACAACGTGCCGCTCTGGAAGCTGCTGGGCGGCCAGGTGCGCGACAAGGTCCGCGCGTACAACACCGACATCGGCTGGCTGTCGATCGGCGACGAGCAACTGGTGGCCGGTGCGCGCGGGGCGGTGGAGCAGGGCTTCAGCGGCATCAAGATCAAGGTGGGCTCCACCGTGGAGCGCGACCTGCGGCGCCTGGCCGCCGTGCGCAAGGCGATCGGACCCGACGTGACCCTGGCCATCGACGGCAACGGCAAGTGGGACCTCGCCACCTGCCTGCGGTTTTGCCACGGCGCGGAAGACTCCGACGTGTACTGGTTCGAGGAGCCGCTCTGGTACGACGACGTGAAGGGCCACGCGCAGCTGGCGCGCGCCACCCGCATCCCCGTGGCGCTGGGCGAACAGCTGTACACGCAGGACGCGTTCTCGGAGTTCTTCCACCAGCAGGCGATCCACTGGGTGCAGCCGGACGTCACGCGCATGGGCGGCCTGACCGAGGTGCTGCGTGTCTGCGAAACCGCCAACAGCCACCGGCTGCCGGTGGCGCCGCACGCGGGGGACATGAGCCAGGTGCACGTGCACCTGAGTTATGCGCATCCGGCCTGCCAGGTGCTGGAATACATCCCCTGGATCAAGGACTGCTTCACCGAGCCCGCCGACGTGGTGGACGGCTTCTTTCGCCTGCCCCAGGTCCCGGGCGCCGGCACCACGCCGACTCCGCGAGCGTGGGAGCGTTTCCGCCAACCGGCCGCCTGACGCGCATGGTCCCCGGCAACGAATCGGAACTCGGCAAGCCGACGGAGCCGTGGCGGCGGCGCATGCACGAGGTGATCTTCGAGTCGGAGACGCCGGCCGGCCGGGTGTTCGACAAGGTGATCGTCACGGCGATCCTGGTGAGCGTGGCCGTCGTGATCGCCGACAGCGTGCCGGCACTCAGCGCGCGCAACCGCGGCACCTTCAACGCGGTGGAGTGGTTCTTCACGCTGCTCTTCACCGTGGAGTACATCGCCCGCCTGGTGAGCGTGAAGCGGCAGTTGAAGTACGCGCTCAGTTTCTTCGGCATCGTCGACCTGCTGTCCGTCCTGCCCACCTACCTGGCGTTCTTCCTGCCGGAAACGCATGCGCTGATCGACGTGCGGATCCTGCGGCTGCTGCGCGTGTTCCGCATCTTCAAGCTCACCGACTACGTCGTCGAGTACCAGATGCTCGGCGCCGCGCTGGCCGCAAGCCGGCGCAAGATCATGGTGTTCCTGTCCGCGGTGCTGATGGTCGTGCTCGTGCTCGGCACGGTGCTGTACGTGGTGGAAGGGCCGAAGCACGGCTTCGTGGACATTCCGACGTCGGTGTACTGGGCGATCACCACGATCACGACGGTGGGTTTCGGCGACATCACCCCCAAGACCGACGTAGGCCGGGCGATCGCCTCGGTGATCATGCTGATCGGCTGGGGCACGCTGGCGGTCCCCACGGGGATCGTGACTGCCGAAATGACCGCGCTGCGGTACGCGCCGCCGCTGCCGCTGCTGCATGCCTGTCCGGGCTGCGGCGCCACCGGGCATTCGGCCGACGCGCGGTTTTGCCGCGCATGTGGGGTGCCGCTGGGGCATGCGGCGGGAGATGGGGTAAACGCGCAGGCGCCTCCTCCACCGCCGCGCTAAGGTTCGCGCTCCACCTCCGAGGAGCGTCCCATGCGCCAAGTCCTTGTCCTTGCAGCCGGCATCGCCCTAGCGGGCGCGGCCTGGGCCCACAACTGCCCGAACGAGATGAAGGCGATCGACGCCAAGCTGTCGACCAAGCCCACCCTGAGCAAGGCGAACGCCGACAAGGTGGCGGCCCTGCGCAAGAGCGGCGAAGAGCACCACAAGGCCGGCAAGCACGATGCGTCCATGAAGGACCTCGCCGAGGCCAAGAAGCTGCTCGGGATCTAGGCGATCTTCGCCCCGCGCTCCTGCAGCAGCTCGCGCAGGATCGAGCGGTGGCAGCGGTTCTCGTTCTCGCAATAGCAGCCGACCGCCAGGCTCGCCTGGTGCGACAGCGCGGCCAGCAGGTCCAGCAGGTGGCTGGCATCGGGCTTCTTCATCTCCGCGACGTACTTGCGCCGGAACGCCGCCCATTCCTTGGCGTCATCCGCGGCAAGCGCCTGGGCCACCAGCTCCGCGGTTGGCGCGAGGTTCGGCAGCCAGACATCGTAGAAGTCGCGGCTGGCGAATTCCTGCTTCGGCACGCCGCGCGGCGGTCGCCGCACGGTGCCCAGGCGCAGCCCCTCGCCGGGAGCGCGCGGCGTGCCGAGCCGGACGATGCGGATGGCCATGCGTCCCCGGCGTGATCAGCAGTCGTCCGGCAGCCCGAGCGCGGCGCTGACCAGGTCGCGCAGTTCCTGGGTGCTCGCGCTCTTGGACACCGTCGGGTAGTCGCCGAAGACGCCGTCGAGGTCCGCCACCTCTTCCGGCGTGACCAGCGCGGTCAGGTAGATCAGCGGAATGCGCGCCGTGCGCGGCTCCTGCGACAGCGCAAAGGCGACCTCGTCGCCCTGCAGGCCCGGCATGTGGATGTCGCACAGGATGACGCCCGGCTTTTCCTCGCACGCCCGCCGCACGGCGGCGGCGGGATCCGTCAGGCCGACGACGCGGAAATCCTGCCCGAGCCGCCCGGCGATGGCCCAGGCCACGGCCTCGTCGTCGTCGACGACCAGGACGCAAGGCTTGGCCTTCTGTGGATCGGGCAGGGTACGCATGGCTGCAGCGTCGATGATACTTTGGTGTATGGTGCCCGGCACCTGACCAGAAGGTGCACTACAGGAGACCGGCGGATGTTTTCGACGACGATTGCAGGCAGCCTGCCCAAGCCGGGCTGGCTGGCGGAGACGCAAAAGCTGTGGCCGCAGTGGCGTGCCCAGGGTGACGAGCTGCGCCAGGCCAAGGCCGACGCGACCCTGCTCTGGCTGAAGGCGCAGGAGGACGCGGGGCTGGACGTGGTGACCGACGGCGAGCAGTCGCGGCAGCATTTCGTGCACGGCTTCCTGGAGCGGGTCGATGGCATCGACTTCGAGCACAAGGTGGAGATGGGCATCCGGGCCGACCGCTACAAGGCGATGGTGCCCCAGGTGGTCGGGCCGCTGCGCCTGAAAGGGCGCGTCCACGCCGCCGAGGCGCGACTGGCGCGGGCGCACACGCGCAGGAAGCTCAAGTTCACGATGCCGGGCCCGATGACCATCGTCGACACCGTGGCGGACCGCTTCTACGGCGACCGCATGAAGCTGGCCTTCGCATTTGCCGAGCTGCTCAACGAGGAGGCGCTGGCGCTGGAGGCCGACGGCGTGGACATCGTCCAGTTCGACGAACCGGCCTTCAACGTGTACATGAAGGACGCGGCGGACTGGGGCGTGAAGGCGCTGGAGCGCGCGGCCCGGGGCCTCACCTGCACCACCGCCGTCCACATCTGCTACGGCTATGGCATCCAGGCCAACAACGACTGGAAAAAGACGCTGGGCGAGGAATGGCGGCAGTACGAACAGGTGTTCCCGGCCCTGGCCGCCAGCAGCATCGACCAGGTCAGCCTGGAGTGCTACCAGTCGCATGTGCCGCCCGACATGATGGCCTTGCTGAAGGGCAAGGACGTGATGGTCGGCGTGATCGACGTTGCCAGCGACGTCATCGAAACCCCCGAGCAGGTGGCCGACACGATCGGCCGCGCGCTGAAGTTCGTGCCTCGCGAGCGACTGATGCCGTGCACCAACTGCGGCATGGCGCCGATGGCGCGGGAGGTGGCGCTGCGCAAGCTGGAGGCCCTGGCCCAGGGCGCCGCGCTCGCCCGCGAGCGCTACGGCTCATAGGCCGGGTTGCGGCACGGCCGCACCCCGGCAAGCGACGCTCACCCCTGCGGCCGCGCCGGCAGGCTCCTCAAATACAAATGGAGCGCCCGCACATCGGTCTCGTTCATCTCGCGCAATGATTCGAACGGCATCACCTGGATCTTGCTGCCGTCCGGACGCAGTCCGGTCTTGAACATCCGCAGGAAGGCTTCCGGCTGCGCATACCGCGCCATCCCCGAGTCCGCCACCGGCCGAAGGTTGGCAGCCGCCGGCCAGTCCGGCGGGCTGCCGGGAATCCTGCCGCCGAGCAGCTGCTCGCCATGGCAGCCCAGGCACATGTTGGCGACGTAGGCACCGTGCTGCAGGTTCACGCCTTCGGCCACCGGGCGCGCCGGGGGCACGCTGTGGTCGATTTTCGCGGCGGCATCCTGGATCGCGCCGAAACCGTACAGCACGCGGGCGGGCAGCGGCAGCCGGACCTCCGCTGCCGTGCCCTGAGCCGGCGGCAGGGACTTCACGTACCCGACCAGCGCGGCGAGGTCGGCGTCGGTGAATCGGTTGTAGTCCTCGCTGGGCATGATCATCAGCGGACGTCCGCCGGGCGCGACGCCATGGCGGATGGCGCGCACCCAGTCCTCCGGCCGGTACGACGCAACCACACCGCCGCTGCCGGTCGTGATGTTGGGACCCTTGATGCGCAAGTCCCTGCCGTTGTCGACGAACACGCGGCCGGCGCCGGTGGCCCCATGGCAGTCGACGCAGCCGCGCGAGGCGAACAGGTACTTGCCGCGCACCAGCGCGTCAGCATCGCCGGGCAGCGCCACCGGCTGCACCTGCACGGCCACCTGCCGCGCCATCCGCCGGTCGGCCAGCTGCAGGCCCGCGAACACCGCGCCAGCGGCGAGGATGACGAGCACTGCCGCGGCGATGGCGCCGCGTTTCAACCATTTGCCCATGGAGAGTCTCCAGTCCGCGTTGTCGGGTTGAACGGAAGAAAGGCGATTCTATGCAGCCAGCTGAGCAGTGGGAAGTCCCTGCCCAGCCTGGCATCCGCACGGTCGACCGGGGCGCGCCGGGCTGCCGTGTCGGCGCTGTCCGACAGGCCGCAGGGAAAATCGCTCCCCCGCACTTCGCATGCGCCTACACGGCGCAGGGCAGGGGCTTGGGTAGAACACAGCCGTACCCAAGGGAGCTTGCTCATGAGCACAACGATCCGAACGGCCGCGCACCTGGTCCTCGCCCTTGCGGCGCTCGCCGCCGGCGCCCCCGCCCTAGCCCAGAAGGGCGCCGACTGGCGCAACCTCACGAGCGGCGCTCCCTTGCGTCCGGGCGTCTATGGCCGCATCGCCGTGCGCGACGCTGCGGCCCCGCCGCCCGTGATCTACCCCCAGCCGATGGTGGCCAGCGAGGACATCGGGGCGCCGCGCGAAAAGCCGGTGTACCTCTACGTTCCGCCCGGCCAGGTGCGCAAGTGGAAGCAGAACTGCGCCAAGTGGTCTGCCTGCGATGCGCCCGTGCTGTTCGTCCGCGTCGACGACAGCCCCAGCCGCTGGGGCCAGTGGAAGCAGTTGCGCGAAACCCAGGTGGCCTGGCAGGACCGCGACTGATACGCTCACCCGCATGTCCCTGAATCCATCGCCCGCGCGCGGCGCGCAGCGGGACGTCGAACGCACCGCGCTGGCCAGGCGCTTTGCCGAGGCCCGCGCGCACAGCCTGGGCCTGGCCGCGCCACTGTCGGCCGAGGACCAGTGCGTGCAGTCCATGCCGGACGCCAGCCCGACCAAGTGGCACCTGGCGCATACCACCTGGTTTTTCGAGGCGCTCGTGCTGGCGGCGCACAACCCGCACTACCGGCCGTTCGACAGCCGCTGGTTCCACCTCTTCAATTCCTATTACGAATCGCTCGGTCCGCGCCACCCGCGGCCGCAGCGCGGCCTGCTCACCCGCCCCGGCCTGGCGGAAGTCCACCGCTATCGGGAGCACGTCGACGCCCGCATCGAGGAGTTCATCGCCACGGCCGACGCGGACGCGTGGCGCGCCGCGGCGCCGATGCTGGAACTGGGCCTGCAGCACGAGCAGCAGCACCAGGAATTGATCCTCACCGACATCCTGCATGCGCTGTCGTGCAATCCCCTCCTGCCGGCATACCGCGCCACCGACGCCAAGGTGCTGCGCCTGGCTGCCGGCAGCCAGCTGCGCTGGCTCGCCGGGCCCGAGGGCGCCGTGGACATCGGCCACGACGGCGCCGGCTTTGCGTTCGACAACGAGACCCCGCGCCACCGCGTGTGGCTGCAGCCTTATCGCATCGCCGATCGGCTGGTGACTTGCGGCGAGTTCGCCGACTTCATCGACGACGGCGGCTATCGCACGGCGTCCCTGTGGCTGTCCGACGGGTGGGCGACGGTGCAGGCGCAAGGCTGGCAGGCGCCGGCCTACTGGATCGCTCCCGGGGACCCGCGGGCGCCGGCCAGCCATTGGCAGGTGTTCGGTCTCGACGGCCTGCGGCCGCTGGACCGCGCCGCTCCGGTCGCACACCTGAGCCTCTACGAAGCGGCCGCGTATGCCGAGTGGGCCGGCGCGCGCCTGCCGACCGAAGCGGAGTGGGAAGCTGCGGCGGACCTGCCGGCTGTGCGTGACATGCACGGGCAGGTCTGGCAGTGGACCCGCTCTTCCTACGACCCTTACCCCGGCTACCGGCCCTGGGCCGGCGCCATCGGGGAATACAACGGCAAGTTCATGGTGGGCCAGGTGGTCCTGCGCGGCAGCAGCGTCGCCACGCCACCGGGCCATGCGCGCTTCAGCTACCGCAACTTCTTTCCGCCGGCCGCGCGCTGGCAGTTCAGCGGGCTGCGCCTGGCCAGGGACGGGGCATGACGAACAACGCGTTCGCGCGGGACATGGCCACCGCGCTGGCCGGGCGTCCGCGCAGCATCTCCCCCAAGTACTTCTACGACGCCGAAGGCTCGCGCCTGTTCGACCGCATCTGCGAACTGCCCGAGTACTACCCGACGCGCACCGAGATCGGAATCCTCGAGCGCAGCGCGGGCGAGATGGCGGCGCTGGCCGGCGCGGGCGCGGAGATCGTCGAGTTCGGCGCCGGCTCCCTGCGCAAGGTGCGGCTGCTGCTGCAGGCCTTCGACCGGCCGGCGCGCTACCTGCCCATCGACATCTCGGGCGAGCACCTGCGCGACGCCGCGGCCATCCTGCGCGCGGAATTCCCCGGACTGGAAGTCCAGCCGCTGGTAGGCGACTACACGCAGTCGCTCGCGCTGCCGGCCCCGGTCGGCCATGGCAAACGCATCGGCTTCTTCCCGGGGTCCACGCTGGGCAACTTCACGCCCGACGAGGCGGTGGCCTTCCTGCAGCGCGCGGCGGCCGTCCTGCAAGGCGGCGCGCTGCTGCTCGGCGCGGACCTGGTGAAGGATCCGCACGTGCTGCACGCGGCGTACAACGATGGGCAGGGTGTCACGGCGGCCTTCAACCTGAACCTGCTGGCCCGCGCCAACCGCGAGCTGGGCACGAACTTCAACCTGGCGCGCTTTCATCACTATGCGTTCTACAACGCGGCGCTGCAACGCATCGAGATGCACCTGGTCAGCCGCGAGCGCCACAGCGTGACGCTGGCCGAAGAGCGCTACCTGGTGGAGGAGGGCGAGAGCCTGCACACCGAGAATTCGTACAAGTTCACCGTGGACGGGCTGCGTGCGATGGCCGTGCGCGCCGGCTTTCGCCCCGGGCCGGTGTGGACCGATCCGGAGCGGTTGTTCAGCGTCCATTGGCTGCACGCACCATGAGGAGAAGCGGATGAAAGCAGTGTGGAAGGGCGTCACCATTGCCGAAAGCGACGACATCGTCGTCGTGGAGGGCAACCAGTATTTCCCGGCGAGCGCGCTCAAGCGCGAGTACGTCACGTTCAGCAACCACCACACGTCCTGCGCCTGGAAGGGCCAGGCCAGCTACTACTCGCTGATGGTGAATGGCGAGCTGAATCCGGAGGCGGTCTGGTACTACCCCGACCCGAAGCCGGAGGCGGAGATGGTCAAGGACCGCGTGGCGTTCTGGAAGGGCGTGGAGATCAAGGAGTAGAAGTGCTCCGCAGTCCTCGCCTGCGCGGGGACCCAGCGAATCCCCGCGCAGGCGGGGATCCAGCTTGCATTTCGGTAAGCTCGGGACATGGTCCTGAGCCCCGCCTACACATCCGCCGACCAACTCGACGCCCAGCTTCGCCGGCACGGCTATGCGGTGCTGGCTCCCCAGGCCGTGTGCGAATGGGCGGGCTGCACGCTCGACGCGTTGATGGCGCTGCGCGCTTCGTGGAATGCATTGCCCCCCGACGGCTACCTGAAGGACGGCGGCCGCTACCGGCGGCGCCGCCACTCCTGCTTCGTCGCCGACGGTGAGCGGCTCTCGCAAGCACCGCATCGCGCGCACTGGCAGCCGGTGGAATACAACGCCTTGCATGGCGGCATGCAGCGCTGGTTCGAGCCGGTGGCGCCGGAGGTGGTGGTGCAGCCGGCGTGGTCCGCGCTGATGCGGGCGATGGCGCGCGTCAGCACGGCCTTGAAGGGGCCGCGTCCCTGGTATGTCGAGGCGCACCAGTTCCGCATCGACACCGCAGGCGGCATCGGCCGGCCGACGCCCGAGGGCGCGCACCGCGACGGCGTCGACGTGGTGGCGGTGTTCCTGGTGGACCGCCAGGGCGTCAAGGGCGGCGAGACCCGCGTCTTCGAAGCGGATGGCCCCGCCGGCCAGCGCTTCACGCTGACGGAGCCCTGGAGCCTGTTGCTGCTGGACGATGCAAGGGTGGTGCACGAGACCACGCCGATCCAGCCGGAGGCGGCAGCGGGCTACCGCGACACGTTGGTGGTGACGGCGCGCGCTGGCGGTTTCCAGGGCGATTGACGGCGGAAGGGACGCTCCGAGGATTTCAACGCAGAAGGAAAACCAAAGGAATTCAAAAGACGCAAAAGAAGAAAAGGTTTTTTTCGCGTCTTTTGTATTTCTTCTGCGTCTTCTGCGTTGAACTCCATCGCTTGTCCGGACGTCGTTTCCGTCACGCGTCACGCGTCACGCGTCACGCGTCACGCGTCACGTACATCCGCCACCGGATTGCTGCCGAAATCCGGCCGCTGCAGGAAGGCCAGCACGCGAGCAGCGGCATCGGACGGGGACGCGAGCATGCCCTTGTCCTTCATGCCGACGAAATTGCCCATGTCGGGAAAGCGCCGGGGGTCGGCGCTGCGCAACTGCACCTGCATGTCGGTGTCGATCACGCCCGGCGCCAGCGAACAGACGCGCGCGCCGTTCGGCAGCGCTTCCTGCTCCAGCGCGACGCAGCGCGTGAAGTGGTCCATGCCCGCCTTGGCGGCGCAATAGGCGGCCTGTGCCGCCATCGCACGGCGGCCGAGGCCGGACGAGATGTTCAACACCTTGCGCGGCACCTTCCAGCCGGCCGTGGCGCGCAGGAAGGCGCCGGCCAGCAGCATCGGCGCCTCCAGGTCCACCCGCATCGCCTCCACCAGCTGGTCGGCCGGGATGTCATCCACGGGAGCGATGCGCGGGATGAGACCCGCGTTGTTGATCAAGGTGACGGACGTCAGGCGGCCGGCATCCTGCGCCTGCAGCCAGGTCTGCAGGCGGGCCGCCGCGGTTTCGGCACGCGCCAGGTCCTGCGGCCACTGTTCGCACGCCCGGCCCGCGGAGATGGCCTGTGCCGCCAGGACTTCGCTCGTCTTGCGCGAAATGCACACCAGGTCGTGGCCCTGGGTCAGCAGCTGCTGCGCCATGGCAAGGCCCATGCCGCGCGATGCGCCGGTGAGGATGGTGAGATGTCGCAGGGTCATGCCCGATCCTATACCGCCACGGCGATGGGGAAGCTCGCCTGCAGCCCGTCGCTGCCGGCCCGGAAAGGCACGGTGACCAGTGCGCGGTCAGCGCCGAGGTTGCGCCAGAGGAAATCGCGCTCGTTGTTCGGGTCGCCTTCCACATACAGCTGCGTGGTGAGCAGCTCGCGCCGCGCAAGCCTGACCTTGACGTGGATGTGCGGCGTGCGTCCCGTGTACGGCACCGGCTTGATGGTGCGGAAGCGATAGCGCCCGTCGCTGCCCACCGTGACGCGGCCGAAGCCCTGGAACGACGCATCGGCGCGGCCGCCGTCGCCCGGATGGTGGTAGCGGCCGGTGTGGTCGCATTGCCAGATCTCCACTTGCGCACCGCCCACGGGCTTGCCGTCGAGGTCCGTCACCACGCCGTCCACCCAGGCGGGCTGTCCCTGCGCGTAACTGAGCCTGCCGTTGCGCAGCAGGTCCGCATCGGAGTCGGCAGGCAACGCCACCGGGTAGAACGGCCCTTCGGTCTGGGCCGGCGTCGGCCGCCGGTGTGGGGCGGGTTGCGCCTGCGCGCCTGTCCAGCAGAAGGGCAGGGCCACCAGCGCGGCCGTGACGCGGCGGCGGGGGAGCAGGGACATGGCGTTCTCCTAGAACGGTGCGGGACTCTCGAAGACCAGCGGCTCGCCCGCGTCCGGGTGCGCCAGCTGCAGCCGGGTGGCGTGCAGCAGCAGGCGCGGCGCGCGGGCCAGCACCTGCGGCGAAGCGTACAGCGCATCGCCGAGGATGGGGTGGCCGATGGCCTGCAGGTGCACCCGCAGCTGGTGGGTGCGCCCGGTGAGGGGCTCCAGCCGCAGCCGGGTGCTGTCCGCATCGCGCGCGGCCACCGCATAACGCGTCTCGCTGGGACGGCCGTGTTCGGCGTCCACCTTCTGCATCGGCCGGCGCGGCCAGTCGGCCGCGATCGGCAACGTGATCGCCCCCGCGTCGTCCCGGACCAGGCCGGCAACCACCGCCTCGTACTGCTTGTCGACCTTGCGTTCGGCGAACGCGCGGCCCAGTCGCCGCTGCATGGCGATGCCGCGCCCCATCACGAACAGGCCGGAGGTCGCCATGTCCAGGCGATGGACCACCAGCGCATCGGGCCAGAGGCGCTGCGCGCGCAGCGACAGGCAGTCCTGCTTGTCCTCGCCGCGCCCCGGCACGGCCAGCAACCCCGCCGGTTTGTCCAGCACCAGCAGGTGCTCGTCCACGTACACCAGTCCTTCCGATAATGCGTCCATGACCGCGACCTTCTCCTCGATTCCGTTTTCGCTGCAGACCATCCTGCTGCTGGTGGCCTCGAACCTGTTCATGACGATGGCCTGGTACGGCCACCTCAGGAACCTCGCCACCGCGCCCTGGTACCTGGCGGCCCTGGCGAGCTGGGGCATCGCGCTGGCGGAGTACCTGCTGCAGGTGCCCGCCAACCGCATCGGTTTCCAGCAAGCGGGATTCAGCATCGGCCAGCTCAAGATCATGCAGGAGGTGATCACGCTCGCGGTTTTCGTGCCCTTCGCGGTGTTCTACCTGAAGCAGCCGCTGAAGCTGGATTACCTCTGGGCGGCGCTGTGCATGGCGGGCGCCGTCTATTTCATCTTCCGCAGCCCCTGAGCGGACCGGCGGGTACACTCGGCGCCGGTCCGACACAACAACACGCGAGCCATGCTCTTCAAGAAACTGCTCCCGAAAGAAGGCAACTTCTTCGAAATGTTCAACCAGCATGCGGAACACATGGTCGAGGCCGCGCATGCCTTCGCCAAGCTGGTGGCGAACTACGGCGACGTGAACCAGCGCGAGCAGTACACCCGCGAGGTCGACCACGCGGAGCGCGCCGCCGACAAGGTGACCCACGAGGTCAACCGCCTGATCCACTCCACCTTCATCACGCCCATCGACCGCGAACAGATCCATACGCTGATCAATACGATGGACGATGTCGCCGACCTGATCCAGGATTCGGCCGAAACCATGTCGCTGTACGACGTGCGGCACATGACCGAGGAGATCTCGCGCCTGACGGACCTCAGCGTGCGCTGCTGCGAGCGCGTCAAGGAGGCCGTCGGTTTCCTGAGCAAGCTGTCGGACCATGACACCGCCGTCGCGGCGCTGAAGACCTGCGAGGAGATCGACAAGCTGGAGTCGGACGCCGACCGCGTGATGCGCTCGGCCATGAGCAAGCTGTTCCGCGAGGAGCCGGACGTGCGCGAGGTGATCAAGCTGAAGACGGTCTACGAGCTGCTGGAAACGATCACCGACAAGTGCGAGGACGTGGCCAACGTCGTCGAAGGCATCGTGCTCGAGAATTCCTGAGGCCGCCCGATGGAAGTCACGCAAGCGGCCCTCTGGGTCGTGGTCATGCTGGTGGTCGTCGCGCTGCTGTTCGACTTCATGAACGGCTTCCACGACGCGGCCAATTCGATCGCCACCGTCGTGTCCACCGGCGTCCTGAAGCCGGCGCAGGCGGTGCTGTTCGCCGCCTTCTTCAACTTCGTCGCCATCTTCATCTTCCACCTGAGCGTGGCGGCCACCGTGGGCAAGGGCATCGTGGAGCCGGGCGTGGTGAACACCCACGTGGTCTTCGGCGCGCTGGTCGGCGCGATCACCTGGAACGTGATCACCTGGTGGTACGGCATCCCCAGCAGCTCCTCGCATGCGCTGATCGGCGGCATCTGCGGCGCGGTCATTGCCAAGGCGGGCGCTGGGGCCCTGGTTGCCGCGGGCATCTGGAAGACGGTGATCTTCATCTTCATCTCGCCCGCGCTGGGCTTCATCCTGGGTTCGCTGATGATGGTGCTGGTGGCCAATCTGTTTCGCTCCAGCCGGCCGTCGAAGGTGGACAAGTGGTTTCGCCGGCTGCAGTTGTTGTCCGCGGGCGCATACAGCCTCGGTCACGGCGGCAACGATGCGCAAAAGACGATCGGCATCATCTGGATGCTGCTGATCGCCACCGGCTACGTGGCGGCCGGGCAGTCGGCGCCGCCGACCTGGGTGATCATCTGCTGTTATGTCGCCATTGCGGCAGGCACGATGTTCGGGGGCTGGCGCATCGTCAAGACCATGGGCCAGAAGATCACCAAGCTCAAGCCGGTGGGCGGCTTCTGCGCCGAGACCGGTGGCGCGCTGACGCTGTTCCTGGCCACCTCGCTGGGCATTCCCGTCTCGACCACCCACACCATCACCGGCGCGATCGTGGGCGTCGGCTCCACGCACCGCATGAGCGCCGTGCGCTGGGGCGTCGCCGGCAACATCGTGTGGGCGTGGATCTTCACGATCCCCGCGAGCGGCTTCGTGGCGGCGATCGCGTACTGGATCTCGCTGCAGATCTTCTGAAGCAAAGGCGGGGTCGCTGCGCGAACCCGCCCTACGCGAGACGGCCGGAATTCAATGGCGGGGTCGCTGCGCGAACCCGCCCTACGCGAGACTGCAGATCTTCTGAAGCAAAGGCGGGGTCGCTTCGCGAACCCGCCCTACGCGAGACGGCCGGAATTCAATGGCGGGGTCGCTTCGCGAACCCGCCCTACGCGACGGCCGGATTTGGTAGGGCGGGTTCGCGCAGCGACCCCGCCAACCTTCGCCCCTACTGGCTGATCGCCCGACCCTCTTCGACCTGGCTCTGGAAATACGCCTGGAAGCTGATGGCGATGCTGGTCATGAGCACGGCGGCGCCGAGCATCAGGGACAAGGCGACCGCCCAGATCGTCGGCCAGCCGGTCTGCCCCGCCGGCGCCTGCGCATCCGCTCCGGGATTGAAGCGCGCATTCCACTCTTCGGGTTTGCGAAGGCCATAGACGATGGCCGTGAGGCAGCAGCCCGCCACGGTAAACCCGAGCAGCGGCGTGAGCACCCAGCTCAGGGGATCGTCCTGGCCCAGGCTCCCCATCCGCAGCACGCCGTAGGCTCCCAGCAGCGTCGGCAGGGGCAGCAGCCACCCGAGCCAGTCGCCGGCGCCGTGCAGGTAGAACCGATGCAGCCCCAGCGGGCCGCCAAGGAAAGCCAGCCAGGTCGCGACGGTCTTGTTCTTCATGGAGATGGCGCTTCCGGCGCCGTGCGGCTGCCTTCGCCAAGCGCCTTCTCCATCATCACGATGTCCAGCCAGCGGCCGAACTTCCAGCCGCAGGACTGGATGGTGCCGACGTGGCGGAAGCCCACCGCGCGATGCACGCCGATCGAGCGTGCGTTGGCGGAATCCCCGATCACGGCGATGAGCTTGCGCAAGCCGATCGCCTCGGCTTCCCGGGTCAGCTCGGTCAGGAGCTTGTTGCCGATGCGCTGGCCGGCTGCGTCGGGGTGCAGGTAGATCGAGTCTTCCGCCGAGAAGCGGTAGGCGGGGCGGGGCTTGAACCACTGGCAGTAGGCGAAGCCGAGCACCTGCCCGTCGTTCTCCGCCACCAGGTAGGGCAGGCCCTTGGCAAGCACGTCGGCGCGCCGCGCCGCCATCTCCGTTTCGTCCGGCGGCGATGTCTCGAACGTGCCGGTACCGTGGGTCACATGGTGGGCGTAGATCGAGGTGATGGCAGCGATGTCCTGCTCGGTGCTCGTACGCAAAGTCAGCATAAGGTGGGAAGACGTTATAATCGTGGGCTTTTCGGCGTGTCGCTGGCCGGGTGGCCAGTCGCGTGTCTCAACGCCTGAAGAACATTTTGGATGCATGCCCGAGGGGCAGCAACCAACCACCCGAAGGATAAATCATGGTCGTCATTCGACTCTCCCGCGGCGGCGCGAAAGCCCGTCCGTTCTACAACATCGTCGTCGCCGACAAGCGCGTGCGCCGTGACGGCCGCTTCATCGAGCGGCTGGGTTTCTTCAACCCGCTGGCCAAGGACGGCGAGGAAAAGCTGCGCGTCGCGCAGGACCGCCTCACGTACTGGCGTGGCGTGGGCGCCCAGGCGTCCCCCACCGTGGAGCGCCTGCTCAAGCAGGGCACGCTCCCGGCGACCGCCGCTGCCGCTGCCGCCTGAGGTAGCTTCCGTGGCCGCGTCCGGCCGTCCGGTAGCAGCCTCGCTACCCGCGGAGATCGAACCGGCGGAACTTCCCGCCGATGCCATCGAGGTCGGGCGCATCGCCGATGCCTGGGGGGTCAAGGGCTGGTTTCGCGTCCTGGCCCACAGCGCCGATCCGCAGGCGCTTTTTTCCACCACGCGCTGGTACCTGCAGCCGTCCGAGAGGGGCGCCAAGACCTTTTCGGGCACGGTGTTGCTGCGCGTGCGCGAATCCAAGGAGCACTCCGACTCCGTGGTCGCGCGCGCCGACGGCGTGGAGGACCGCTCCGCCGCGGAATTGCTGCGCGGCGCCCGCGTGTTCGTGCCCCGTTCTTCCTTTCCCACTGCGGGCAAGGACGAGTTCTACTGGGTCGACCTGCTCGGGCTGGACGTGGTCAACCGCGAAGGCCTGGCCCTGGGCCGCGTCAAGGAAATGCTGTCCACCGGTCCGCAGACGGTGCTGGTGATCGAGTACGAGGCCGGGGGCCAGCCGCAGGAGCGGATGATCCCGTTCGTGTCAGCCTACGTGGACGGCGTCGACCTCCCGGCGCGCCGCATCACGGTCGACTGGCAGGCCGACTACTAGTCCGGCGCATCCCATGCGCTTCGACCTCATCACCCTGTTCCCCGAACTGTTCGCGCCGTTCCTGGCCGCGGGCGTGACCCGCCGCGCCTACGAGACGAAACTGGTCGACGTGCGCGTGTGGAACCTGCGCGATTTCGCCGAAGGCAACTACCGTCGGGTGGACGACCGCCCGTTCGGCGGCGGCCCCGGCATGGTGATGCTGGCCGAGCCGCTGGCGCGCTGCCTGGCCGCGGTGCGGGCCGAACGCGCCGAAGCCGCCCCCGTGGTGCTCTTTTCCCCCGTCGGCCAGCGGCTGGACCACGCCGGCGTGGAGAGCTGGTCCGCGAGCGCCGGCGCCGTCCTGGTCTGCGGCCGCTACGAAGGCATCGACCAGCGTTTCATCGACGCCCACGTGGACGTGCAGCTGAGCCTGGGCGATTTCGTGCTGTCCGGCGGCGAGGTGGCCGCCATGGCGCTGCTGGACGCCGTGGCCCGCCTGCAGCCGGGCGTGCTGAACGACGCCGGCAGCCACCAGGAGGACAGCTTCAACCCGGCGCTCGACGGCCTGCTGGACTGCCCGCACTACACCCGCCCCGAGGAGTGGGAGGGCCGCAAGGTGCCCGAGGAACTGCTGTCCGGCCACCACGCGCAGATCGCGGCTTGGCGGCGCCAGCAGCGCCTGGCCCTCACGGCCAGGCACCGGCCGGACCTGATCGAGGCGGCGCGCGGGCAGGGCCGGCTGACCCGCCTGGACGAGGCATTCCTCGCCAAGCTATAATCTCGGGCTTCCCGATCCTCTGTCCGGCCGTCCAAGCCGCAACGCCACCCGCTGCAGGGTGCGCAAGCTGCAGCAGCCTTCATGGCCGCTGCGTGCGAAGCAGGACCTTCCGTGTAGCGCGGACACGATCGACGTGAGACTCGCATGAACCTGATTGAGACCCTCGAACAAGAGGAAATCGCCCGCCTGGGCAAGAAGATCCCCGACTTCGCCCCCGGCGACACGGTGATCGTGTCGGTCAACGTCGTCGAAGGCAGCCGCAAGCGCGCGCAGGCCTACGAAGGCGTCGTCATCGCCAAGCGCAACCGCGGCCTGAACAGCGCCTTCACGGTGCGCAAGATCTCCAGCGGCGAAGGCGTCGAGCGCACGTTCCAGACCTACAGCCCGCTGATCGCCGGCATCGAAGTCAAGCGCCGCGGCGACGTCCGCCGTGCCAAGCTGTACTACCTGCGCGAGCGCAGCGGCAAGTCGGCCCGCATCAAGGAAAAGCTGGCCCAGAGGGGCGCGAAGACCGCGGTCGCCGCCGAATAAGCGACGTCCCGCTTCCCGCCAAGACCGCCGCCGGCCCCCGCTTGCGGCGGTTTTCGCATTCAGCGCCACCATGCCCATCGATCCGTCCCCCGCCATCCCGCCGGACACGCCGCTGTCCAAGCTGCCGAACTTCGACCCGCGTGAGGTCCCGGTGGTCGGCGTCGACGCGCACCTGCCTCCGGTGCCGCCCGCGCAGCTGCGGCCGGACGCGCTGCGCCTGCGCTTTGCCCGGCCGCCGGCATGGGAGCAGGAGCTGCGCTCGGAACCGCGCTTCACCGATCGCCAGCCCGCGCACGCGGCCGTGCTGGTGCCGATCGTCATGCGCGAGCGGCCGATGGTGCTGTTGACGGAGCGCGCCGTGCGCATGACCACCCATTCGGGGCAGGTCGCCTTTCCGGGTGGCAAGCGGGACGACACGGACCTCGGCCCGGCGGACACGGCGCTGCGCGAGGCGCACGAGGAGATCGGCCTCGATCGCGGCCTGGCGGAAGTGCTGGGCGACTTGCCCACCTACACCACCGGCACGATGTTCATCGTCACACCCGTCATCGCCCTGGTGCAGCCGGATTACCGCCTTGCGCTGAACGCCCTCGAGGTGGCCGATGCCTTCGAAGTGCCGCTCGACTTCCTGATGGATCCGGCCAACCACCGCCGGCACATCATCGAATTCAGCGGGACGCGGCGCGAATGGTTTTCCATGCCGTACGCGGAGGCTGGCAAGGAGCGGTTCATCTGGGGCGCAACGGCGGGCATGCTGCGCAACTTCTACCGTTTCCTGGCCGCCTGAGAAACACGAAGGCGCGGCTATCATCCGCGCATGTCCTTCTTCGCGATCCTGTTCGCCCTGCTGATCGAGCAGGTGCGGCCGCTGGGACCGCACAACCCCATCCACTCCGGCCTGCGGGTCTGGGCGCGTTGGGTCAGCCGGAATTTCGACGCCGGCGGCCCGCAGCATGGCTGGGTGACGTGGCTCCTGGCCGTCGCCGGGCCGGCCGTGCTGGCGCTGGCCATCCACTGGGCCTTGCTGCTGTGGGTGGGCTGGCCCGCCGCCGTGGTGTGGAGCGCGGTGGTCCTGTATGCGACGCTCGGCTTTCGCCAGTTCAGCCATCACTTCACCGCGATCCGCGATGCGCTGGAGGCCGGCGACGAGACCCGCGCGCGCACGCTGCTGGCGCAGTGGCAGCGGGTGGACGCCAGCGAGTTGCCGCGCAGCGAGATCGTGCGGCATGTGATCGAGTATTCGGTGCTGGCCGCGCACCGCCATGTGTTCGGTGTGCTGGCGTGGTTCTCGATCCTTGCCGCCCTCGGCTTCGGTCCGGCGGGCGCGGTGCTGTACCGGATGGCCGAATTCGTGGCGCGCTACTGGCGCCATCGCAGCCGCATGGAGGTTCAGCCGGCCAGCGAGGCCCTGCAGTCAGCGGCCGCGGGGGCATGGAAAGTGGTCGACTGGCTGCCGGCGCGGATGACGGCGATGGCGTTCGCCGTGGTGGGCAGCTTCGAGGAAGCAATCGACAGCTGGCGCCATTTCTCCGCGCGCTTTCCCGATGACAACGACGGCGTCGTCCTCGCGGCGACGTCGGGCGCGGTGAACGTGCGGCTGGGCGGCGAGGCGCTGCGGCCGGCCTTCGGGCCCAACACCACCGGCGGTTTCCAGGCGGCGGGCGATAGCGCCGCTGCGCCGCTCGACACCGACAGCACGCCCGGTCGCGAGGCCGAGATCGCGCACCTGCGCAGCGTGGTGGGGCTGGTGTGGCGCTCGGTGGTGCTGTGGATGGTGCTGCTGGCGCTTTTGACGCTGGCGCGGCTGATCGGGTGAACGCATGTCGGGGTGCGCTGCGCGCAACCCGACCTACGCCGGATCCGTAGGTCGGGTTCGCGAAGCGACCCCGACACCCCCGTAGGTCGGGTTCGCGAAGCGACCCCGACACCCCCGGCAGGTCGGGTTCGCGAAGCGACCCCGACACCCCGGTAGGTCGGGTTCGCGAAGCGACCCCCGACACGCCGCAGGTCGGGTTCGCGAAGCGACCCGACGCGCATCACGCCGCCGTCGACGCCCGGCTCATCTGCGACTGCGCCCACCGCACGATGTCGCCCGCGCCCATGGCGCCGGCCTGCCGCGCCACTTCCTTGCCGCCGACGAACAGCACCATCGTCGGAATGCTGCGGATGTTGAGCTGCGCGCCGACTCCTTGCGCCTCGTCGGTATTGACCTTCACCAGCTGGGCTCTCGGCTCCAGCTGCGCGGCGGCCTGCTCGAAGGCCGGTGCCATCGAGCGGCACGGCCCGCACCAGGGGGCCCAGAAGTCCACCAGCACCGGCAACTGGCTGCGCGTGATGTGGCGATCGAAGTCGGTGGCGCTGAGGTTCACCGGGTGGCCGGTGAAAAGCGCCTCGTGGCACTTGCCGCAGTCGGGTGCGCTCGCCAGGTCATCGGTGTGGACGCGATTGGTCGTGTGGCAGTGCGGGCAGACGACGTGCAGCAGATTCATCGGTGGTGGGCTCCTTCTCCCACCAAGATAGGGCTGCACCAGCGGCGTACAAGAGCCTGTTGCGCTTAGTAGCGCGTTTGCGAAAGCTCTTCGAACAGCGTGCGATAGATGCGATGACGGCTGGGCTCCACCTGGTCCTTGCGCGCGCCCGGCTTGTCGGCCAGGGCAGCCAGCACGCCGCAGCCCGGCTCGTGCAGGTGCGTGCAGTTGTAGAACTTGCAGTTGGCAACGTGCGGTTTCAGGTCGGGCATGAATCCGGCGAGCTGCATGCGGTCGATGTGGTGCAGCCCGAATTCCTGGAAGCCGGGCGAGTCGATGATGGCCGTGGTGCGCGCGTCGTCGGTCCAGTACCAGGTGGTCGCGGTCGTCGTGTGCTTGCCGGAGTTGAGCGCCTGCGAGATCTCGCCGGTGAGCGCCTGGGCCTGCGGCACCAGCAGGTTGATCAGCGTGCTCTTGCCCGCGCCCGAAGGCCCCAGCACCAGCGTCGTCTTGCCGCGAATGTGCTTGAGCAGGTGCTCGTGGTCGGTGTCCTTGGACAGGCGCAACGACAGCGGCAGCACACCGTAACCCATGTGCTGGTAGGGCAGCAGGCGGGTCCAGGCCCGCTCGAAGGGCTCGACCAGGTCGCTCTTGTTCAAGGCGATCAGCGGGGCGATGCGCTCGGCCTCCGCGGCAATGAGCGCCCGGGCGAGCTGCATCTCGGAGAACTCGGGCTCGGCGGCGATCAGCACCAGCACGAGGTCCAGGTTGGCCGCGAACGACTTGGTGCGGACCTCGTCCTGCCGGTAGAACAGGTTGCGGCGCGGCTCCACCCGGGCGATCACCCCCTCGTCTCCCGTGATGCGCCACTGCACGCGGTCGCCTACGACCGTTTCGTTCTTCTTGCCGCGGGCGTGGCACAGGCGGCGCACGCCATCGGCCGATTCCACGAGGCAATGGCGGCCGTGGGTGGCCACCACCAGGCCGGCGTGCGCATCGCCGGTATCAGCCAAGGCGGCGGTCCGTCATGCGAGGAGTCCGTCGGTGCGGGCAGCACACGCGAAGTCGGTGTCCGAGATTCCGTGCACGTCATGCGTGCGCCAGCGCACCTCGCAGCGGTTGTAGTGCACCGACAAGTCCGGATGGTGGTCCAGCGCATGGGCCACGAAGGCCAGCGCGTTCACGAAGGCCATCGTTTCGTAGTAGTTGGCGAAACCAAAGCTGCGCTCGATGGCGACGTCGTCGCCGTCGCCACTCAGGCGCCAGCCGGGCAAGTCGGCCAGCCGCCGGACGATTTCGGTGGGCGTCAGCGCGCGGCGCGGTTGCGCCGCGTCCCGCACCTGCAGCAAGGGGTCGGTCATGCCGGTGCTCCCAGGCGCGCCAGCCGCTCCGAGGCGGGCGGATGCGAGTAGTAGAACTGGACGAACACCGGGTCCGGCGTGAGCGTCGAGGCGTTGTCTTCGTACAGCTTCAGCAGCGCCGTGCCCAGGTCGGAACCGCTGGTCTGCTGCGCGGCGAAGGCATCGGCCTCGAACTCGTGCTTGCGCGACAGGCGCGCCATCACCGGCGAGATGAAATAGGTGAACACCGGAACCGCCAGCATGAACAGCAGCAACGCCAGCGCGTCGTTCGGGCCGTCCAGGTTGGGCCGCACGCCCAGGCCCGTGTAGAACCAGGCCCGTGACGCCAGCCACCCGAGCAGGGCGAATCCGGCCAGGCTGAGGGCGAACATGGCCACGATGCGCTTGACGATGTGCTTGTGCTTGAAATGCCCGAGCTCGTGGGCGAGCACCGCGTCCACCTCGCCGGGCGACAGCTTGTTCAGCAACGTGTCGTAGAAGACCACGCGCTTGGCCGCGCCGAAACCGGTGAAGTACGCGTTGGCATGGGCGCTGCGCTTGCTGCCGTCCATGACGAACAGGCCCTTGGCCGCGAAGCCGCAGCGCTGCATCAGCGCGGTGACGCGGGCCTTCAGCGTCTCGTCTTCCAGCGGCTGGAACTTGTTGAACAGCGGCGCGATGAAGGTGGGGTAGATCACCAGCAGCAGCAGGTTGAATCCCATCCACACCGCCCAGGCCCACAGCCACCACAGGTCTCCGGCCGCGCCCATCAGCCACAGGATCAGCGCTGCGATCGGCAGTCCCACCAGCGCACCGATCGCCGTGCCCTTCACCGCATCGGCCAGCCACAGTTTCCACGTCATCTTGTTGAAGCCGAATCGCTCTTCCACCACGAAGGTCTGGTACAGCGTGAAAGGCAGGTCGAGCAGGCCGCTGATGACCGCAAAGCATGCGAGCAAGGCGAGTTGCTGGGTCATCCCGGTGCCGAGCCAGGAGACCAGTGCGCGGTTCAATGCGTCGACGCCGCCCAGCAGCGTCCAGGCCAGGAGCACCGTGGCGCCGAAGGCCGTCTCGAGCAGGCCGACGCGCGACTTGGCGACCGTGTAGTCGGCCGCTTTCCGGTGGGAGGCCAGCGAGACGGTGCCGGTGAAAGCCGCCGGCACCGCGTCGCGATGACGCGCCACGTGGCGCACCTGGCGCGTCGAGAGCCAGAACTTCACGGCCAGGCCCGCCAGCAGGAAAGCGGCGAAGGCGAGGGTGAGCGAGGAGGAGGGATCCATGCCTGCAATGGTAGGCCATCGGCGACAATGCACCCATGGCAGACAGCAATGCACAGTCCCCCGACACCCTGGCGAAGAGCGACCAGAATCTCGTGTGGCTCGACTGTGAAATGACAGGGCTCGACCCGGAGCGCGATCGCATCATCGAGATCGCCGTCGTGGTGACCGGCCCGCACCTGGAGCCCCGCATCGAGGGTCCCGTGATCGCGGTCCACCAGAGCGATGCACAACTGGACCTGATGGATGCGTGGAACAAGGGCACCCATGGCAAGAGCGGCCTCATCGACAAGGTGCGCGCCTCGACGGTGACGGAGGCCCAGGCCGAGCAGCAGGTGCTGGAGTTCGTGATGCGCTACGTGCCCAGGCACGGGACGCCCATGTGCGGCAACACCATCGGCCAGGACCGGCGCTTCCTGGTGAAGTACATGCCCACGCTGGAGGCCTGGTTCCATTACCGCAACCTCGACGTCAGCACGCTCAAGGAGCTGGCGCGGCGCTGGCGGCCGGAGGTGCACACCTCGTTTCGCAAGCGGCAGCTCCACACCGCACTGGCCGACGTGCACGAGTCGATCGACGAGCTCGTGCACTACCGCGAGCACTTCCTGAAGCTCACCTGACGCGGTCCGGAACGCGGGGATGCGGGAAAACCCGAAACATGCCATAATCGTCGGCTTGCTGCTTTCAAGGCAGCTGATACGCGCATCCGCCTTCTCGCACTGGCCCGCTCTCACGAGCAGATAGGGCCGCAGGCCCCACAGCCTGTTTGTCGTTGGAATGGTTGATGTTCTCCAACCATTCTGATGACGGCGCGCCCGCCCTGGGCAGCGCCGCGGGAAAACACATGACCGACTTCATTCAAGACCCTTCCGTGGCCCAAGACGCCACTTTCGCACCCATGGACGCCGCTCCGGCAGCCATCGAGGCGACTCCCGCTCCCGTGGCCAATGGCTTCGTGACCCTGGGCCTCGCGCCCGAACTCATCGCGGCCGTGACCGACCTGGGCTTCACCCAGCCGACCACGGTGCAGAAGCAGTGCATCGGCCTCGCGATGGCGCGCGAGAAGGTGGACGGCCAGGCGTACAACGACCTGATGGTGTCCAGCCAGACCGGCAGCGGCAAGACCGCGGCCTTCCTGCTGCCCGTGCTGCACACGCTGCTGGCGCAACAGGCCGCCGCCGAGACCGCCGAGAAGAAGGCATACGACGACGCCATCGCCCGCGGCGAGACGCCGCCCAAGCGCGTTCGCAAGAACCCGATGAATCCGCGCACCTTCAAGGCCGCCGCTCCCGGCGCGCTGGTGCTGTGCCCGACGCGCGAACTGGCGCAGCAGGTCTGCGCCGATGCGATCGACCTGGTCAAGCATTGCAAGGGCCTGCGCATCGCCAACGTGGTGGGCGGCATGCCTTACCAGATGCAGATCGCACGCCTGCAGAACGCCGACCTGGTGGTGGCCACCCCTGGCCGCCTGCTGGACCTGCAGCGCTCTGGGCAGATCAAGCTGGACCAGGTGCAGTTCCTCGTCGTCGACGAAGCCGACCGCATGCTGGACCTGGGTTTTGCCGAGGACCTGGAAGCGGTGCACCAGATGACGGCCAACCGTCACCAGACCATGATGTTCAGCGCCACGATCGCGCCGCGCATCCAGCAGCTGGCCACGCGCGTCATGCGCAGCCCGCAGCGCCTGCAGGTGGACTCGCAGACCGAAGCGCATGCCAACATCAAGCAGGTGCTGTTCTGGGCCGACAGCCCGCAGCACAAGCGCGCGCTGCTGGACCACTGGCTGCGTGACGCCGGCATCGACCAGGCCATCGTGTTCGCCAGCACCCAGATCGAATGCGACAACCTCGCCGGCGACCTGCAGCAGGCCGGCTTCAGCGCCGTGGCGCTGCATGGCGCCCTGTCGCAAGGCATCCGCAACCGCCGGCTGATGGCGCTGCGCCAGGGCCAGGTGCAGATCCTGGTGGCGACCGACGTCGCCGCCCGCGGCATCGACGTGCCGACGATCACGCACGTGTTCAACTTCGGCCTGCCTATGAAGAGCGAAGACTACACGCACCGCATCGGCCGCACCGGCCGCGCCGGCCGTGACGGCCTGGCCGTCACGTTCGCCGAGTTCCGCGACCGTCGCAAGATCGGCGACATCGAGCATTACAGCAAGCAGCGCTTCAATGCCGAAGTGATCCCCGGCCTGGAGCCGAAGCAGCGCTTCCAGCCGACGTCGGCTCCGCGCGGCGGCTACGCCGGCAAGCCGGCCCGTGCCGGCGAGCGTCGTCCGGGTGGCGGGGACCGTGGCGGCTACGGCAAGCCGGCGCCTTCGTTCGGCGCCCGGTCGTTCGGCCCGCGTGAAGGCGGCTTCGGCGGCCGCGACCGTGGCGGCGACTTCGGCGGCCGCGGCCGTCCGGTGCGCTGACCGTCAGCTCTCATGAAAAGCGGCCTTCGGGCCGCTTTTTTTTGAAGCCGGACAACCGGACGCAGAAAGCGCAGAAGTTACGCAGAAGACGCAGAAAAAACAAAAAGGCTTTTGGATGTCCTTTTGCGACTTCTGCGTAACTTTTGCGTCTTCTGCGTCCGGCTGTCAGTCTGCTTTTCAGCCCGCCTCGAATGCTTCCCGCAAGCGCTGCCCCGCGAACGCCTGCGCCGCCTTGGCATCCTGCACCACCGCGGCCATGCCGAAGAATTCGTGGGTCACGCCTTCGTACACGCGGCGCTGCACGGGGACGCCGGCGCGCTGCAGGGCGGCTTCGAGCATCGCGCCGTCGCTCAGGAGCGGGTCGATCGCCGCATTGATGATCGTCACCGGGGGCAGTCCCTGCAACTGCGCGCGCACGAGGTCGAGGTGCGGATCCCGCAGGTCGGCCGGGAACCGCGCCGCCTGGTTCAGGAACCAGCGCATCATCGGCCGGTTCAGCGGCTTGGCATCCTGGAACTGCACGTACGAAGGGGTGTCCAGCTGGGTCTGCGCGATCGGGTACACCGAGAGCACATGCACCGGCATCTGCAGCCGCGCCTCGCGCGCCGCGATGGCAGTCGCGACGGCCAGGTTGCCGCCTGCGCTCTCGCCGGCCAGCGCCACCCGGCGCGGATCGCCGCCGATGGATGCGGCATTGCCCAGCGTCCAGCGGTACGCGGCGAGCGCGTCGTTCCATTGCACGGGCAGCTTGCTCTCGGGGGCGCGCCGGTAGTCGATGGAGACGACCACCGCATTGGCTTCCTTGGACAGGCCGCGCGCGCCGCCGTCATAGACCTCCTTGTCCGCGATGACGAAACCGCCGCCGTGGTAATAGACGACGACCGGGAAGGGGCCGCTGCCTGCGGGGGTGTACACCCGCGCCGGGATGGGTCCCGCCGCGCCGGCGATCATCCGGTCGACGTGCCGCACGCCGGGGACCAGCACGGCGGGATCGGCGGAGCGGCCCTGTTGCCGCAGCACCATCTTCACAGCGTCCGCCGGCGTCGGCTGTCGCCGCGCTTCCTCGGGCGTGAGGCTCGCAAGCGGTTTCGGGTTCAGCGCGGCATGCGCGTCCAGGACGGCTTGCATGTCGGCATCCATGCCCGATACCGACGATCGTGGCGCGGGTGCAGTGGGGGCAGCCGGCGAGGCCGGTACGGCACCTTGCAACGGCGGCGCGCCCAGGGTCGTGGTGGGCGGGGCTACTGCTGCACAGCCGGCAGCCAGCAGGATCGCACCCAGGAGCGTGAGCCGGATTGGAAGGGATGGGTTGGTCTTCACGGAGCTTTCATGTCATGCGACGAAGCTCCTTGATACGCCGTCCGGGGCCCGGCGCCGTCGGCGCCGCGTTGACACGCCTGTAGGCGTGCGCTGGCGCAATCACGCTCAGGTGATCGCCGCCCGCCCCGTCTCCGGCCAGCGCAGTTTCAGCAACAGCCACGCGAACAGGCCCACGCTCATCATCAGCAGGGACGTGATCGCCAGCTGGCGCGTCGAATGCATCACCAGCGGCGCGATCACGCCGGCCACGATGCCGTTCGACGTGGATCCGATGAAGGCCTGCAGCGACGACGCCATGCCGCGCCGGTCCGGGTGCAGGTCCAGCACCAGCAGCGTCACCACCGGCACCATCAGCGCCCAGCCGAACGAGAAGACGCCGATCGGGATGAGCGACCACGCCACGTGCGGCGTGAAGAGCAGGTTCGCCGTCACGTTGGCGATCGACACCAGCACCATCACGGTGAAGCCGTAGCGGATCTGCCGCTTGGGCTGGACGCGCCCGGCCAGGCGTCCGCTGGCGAACGATCCCACCATGATGCCGCCGATGGTGACCAGGAAGAACCAGAAGAACTGGGTCGGCGCCAGCTGCAGGTGGTCCCCCAGGAACGCCGGTGCGGCCAGCACGTACAGGAACATGCCGTTGAAGGGGATGCCGCTGGCCAGCGCCAGCAGCAGGAAACGCGGGCTCGATCCGAGCTGCCAGTAGCCGCGCATCAGGTTGCGCACGTTGAACGGCTGGCGCTGCGTGACGTGCAGCGTCTCCGGCAGCAGCTGGTAGTTGGCGATCCAGAGCGCGACGCCGACCGCGGTGAGAAACCAGAAGATGCTGTGCCAGCCCAGGTGCACGAACAGCCAGCCGCCGATGATGGGTGCGATCGCGGGCGCCACGCCGAAATAGATCGTCACCTGGCTCATGACCTTCTGCGCCTGCTCCGGCGGGAACATGTCGCGGATCACGGCGCGCGACACCACCCAGCCGGCGCCGGTGGACAGGCCCTGCAGCGCACGGAAGAACACCAGCTGGCCGATGGTCTGCGACAGCGCGCAGCCGACCGAGGCGAGCGTGAACACCGCGATGCCCCACAGCACCACGGGCCGCCGCCCGAAACTGTCCGACAGCGCGCCGTGGAACAGGTTCATGAAGGCGAAGCCGAAGAGATAGGCCGACAGCGTCTGCTGCATCTCCACCGGCGTCGCGCCCAGCGCCTTCGCCATGCCGGAGAAGGCGGGGATGTAGGTGTCGATGGAGAACGGGCCCAGCATGCCCAGCAGGGCAAGCAGCAGCGCGAGCGCCCAGCGCGGCGCGGTCCAGATCTGTTGTGCGTTCGGGTTCAGGCGAGCGAGTCTACATCGACAGCTTGTCGAGCATTTCCGTGGTCACCAACACGATCCCGCCGTCCGAGCGGTGGAAGCGCCGGGCGTCGGCTTCCGCGTCTTCGCCGATCACGGTGTTCTCGGGAATCCGGCAGCCGCGGTCGACGACCACCCTGGTCAGGCGGCTGCCGCGGCCGATCACGGTATCCGGCAGCACGACCGCCTCGGTGATCGTGCAGCAGGCGTCCACCCGCACGTTGGAGAACAGCACGGCACGGCGGATGTTGGAGCCGATGACGATGCATCCACCCGAGACCAGCACGTTCGACGTCTCCCCGTTCAGGCCGTGCTGGTCCGGGACGAACTTCGCCGGCGGCAACTGCTCCTGGTAGGTCCACACCGGCCAGTCGCGGTCGTAGAGGTTCAGCTCCGGCAGGTCGGAGGCCAGGTCCAGGTTCGCGGCCCAGAATGCGTCCACCGTGCCGACGTCGCGCCAGTACGGCCGGTTGCGCGTGCTCGATGGAATGCTGGACAGGTTCAGCGGGTGGGCGAGCGCGCCGCCCTCGGCCACCACGCGGGGGATCACGTCCTTGCCGAAGTCGTGGTCCGACTTGTCGTCGGCGAGGTCTTCCTCCAGCAGCTTGTACAGGTACTCGGCGCCGAAGACGTAGATGCCCATGCTGCCCAGCGCCTTGTCCGGTTTGCCGGGAATGGCGGGCGGGTCCGCGGGCTTTTCCAGGAAGGCGGTGATCCAGCGGTTCGCGTCCACGTGCATCACGCCCAGCGCCGTGGCCTCCATGCGCGGCACCTCGATGCAGCCGACCGTGCACTTGGCGTTGCTCTCCACGTGGTCCAGCAGCATCAGCGAGTAGTCCTGCTTGTAGATGTGGTCGCCGGCCAGCACCAGGATGTACTCCGGGCCGTAGGCGCGCAGGATGTCGATGTTCTGCGTGATGGCGTCGGCGGTGCCGCGGTACCAGTACGCCTCGTTCACGCGCTGCTGCGCCGGCAGCAGGTCGATGAACTCGTTGGCCTCGCCGCGCAGGAAGTTCCACCCGCGCTGCAGGTGCCGCAGCAGCGAGTGCGACTTGTACTGGGTCAGCACGCCGATGCGGCGGATGCCGGAATTGATGCAGTTGGACAGCGCGAAGTCGATGATGCGAAACTTGCCGCCGAAGTACACCGCGGGCTTGGCGCGGCGGTCCGTCAGGTCATGCAGGCGCGAGCCGCGCCCGCCAGCGAGCACCAGCGCAACGGTGCGGCGCGGCAATTCACGGGCCAGGACCTTTCGTTCCATGGCCGACTCGCCGCCGGCGCCGCCGACCGCATCCAGAATGCTCAAGTTCTCCTTCATGCCGTTCCCCGTTAGCGCGAGAGTGACTGTCGGTCACGGCCGTGACCGGCCATGTAGGACGCTGCCGCCTTCGGCCGGCCCGGCGATGGCCAGTGCCTCGCGCGAACCCCGATTGACGCTGGCCGGGCCGCCCCGTAGCCTTCCGCGACCCTTACCCAGGAGACACCATGCGTCCGATCCGGAGAATGTTGACCGTTGCCCTGCTGCTGTCGGGCTTCATCGCGCTGCCCGCTGTCGCCCAGTCCGACTACCCGAACAAGCCGATCCGCTGGATCGTGGCGTATCCGCCGGGAGGCACCACCGACTTGCTGGCGCGCCTGGTGGGCCAGCACCTGTCGCAGAAACTCGGCCAGTCCGTGGTGATCGAAAACCGCGCCGGCGGCGGCAACAACATCGGCACCGAGATGGCCATCAAGGCGCCCCCCGATGGCTACACGATCTTCCTGGTGAACCCGGCGAATGCGATCAACGCCACGCTTTACTCCAAGCTCAACTTCGTGTTCCTGGACGACCTGGTCCCGATCGCCGGCCTGGTGCGGGTGCCCAACGTGATGACGGTCACGAAGAACTTTCCGGCCAAAACGGTGGCCGAGTTCATCGACTATGCCAAGAAGAATCCGGACAAGGTGAACATGGCTTCGTCCGGTTCGGGCACCTCGGTGCACCTGTCAGGCGAAATGTTCAAGGCCATGGCGGGCATCGACATGAAGCACGTGCCCTACAAGGGCGCGGGCCCCGCGACGGTGGACCTCATCGGGGGCCAGGTCGACGTGATCTTCGACAACATGCCATCGATCATTTCCCACATCCGGGCCGGCACGGTGCGGGCGCTGGGCGTCACCACGGCGCAGCGTTCGCCGGCGCTGCCCGACGTGCCCGCCGTGGCGGAGACGGTGCCCGGCTACGAGGCCAGCGCCTGGTTCGGCGTCGCCGCGCCCAAGGGCACGCCGGCGGCCGTCATCGCGCGATTGAACCGGGAAGTGAACGCCGCCCTCGCCGACCCCGTGATGAAGGCAAAGCTGGCGGACCTGGGCGGCGTGCCGATCCCCGGGACGCCTGAGCAGTTCTGGGCCCTGCACCGCATGGAGACCGAAAAGTGGGCCAAGGCGGTCCAGTTCTCGGGCGCCAAGGCGGAATAATTCGCTGGTACCGACTGTTTCACGCTGTGTCGGCTCCGTCCTACGACGGCATCGGAAAACTACGTCGACACTTGCGGCCGGGCCCGATCTCCGGCGGAGGTCGGCCGTGTCTGCACCTTGTGTTTGCCCCCACGGCTGGTTTGTGCGCTGGATGCGCACGGCGCCCAGGCATTCGATGTAATACGGAGTCAACATGGACCAGGCCGTCACGCCTCCCGCCCTGAAGAAGAAGAGCCCGGCCAAACCCGCGGCGCGACCCGCGGCCAAGTCCGCCAAAGTCAGCATCCCCCGCATCCAGACACTGCCGGCAGACGGCTCGGATGCCCGTGCCATGCAGGTGCTTGCCGCAATGATCTCCTTCGCCAACGGCGAATTCGACGTGCGCTTGCCGGTGGCGTGGCCTGGCGTCGACGGCCGCATCGCCGAAGCGTTCAACCAGAGCATCGCGAACGCGGAGCGGATCACGACGGAGGCCGCGCGCCTTTCCACCAGCGTCGGCAAGGAAGGCCGCCTCACGCAGCGGATCTCCGCTCCCGGTGCGATCGGCAGCTGGTCTGGCCAGGTGGATTCCTTCAACACCCTGATCGACGACCTCGTGCGGCCCACGGCCGACATCGCCCGCACGATCGGCGCCGTGGCCAAGGGCGACCTGGGCCAGCCGATGGACCTGCAGGTGGACGGCCGGCCGCTGAAGGGCGAATTCCTGCGCTCGGCCAAGCTGGTGAACAGCATGATCGAACAGCTTTCCGTGTTCACGTCCGAAGTGACGCGGGTGGCGCGCGAAGTGGGTACCGAAGGCAAGCTGGGCGGCCAGGCCAAGGTGAGGGGTGTATCCGGCGTGTGGAAGGACCTCACCGATTCGGTGAACCAGATGGCCGGCAACCTGACCGCGCAGGTTCGAAACATCGCGGACGTGACGATCGCCGTGGCCAACGGCGATTTGTCCAAGAAGATCACGGTGGACGTGCGCGGCGAGATTCTCCAGCTCAAGGAAGCCACCAACACGATGGTGGACCAGCTGCGGTCCTTCGCTTCGGAAGTGACGCGCGTGGCGCGCGAGGTGGGCACCGACGGCCGCCTGGGCGGCCAGGCGGTGGTGCCGGGCGTGGCCGGTACGTGGAAGGACTTGACCGACTCGGTCAACTCCATGGCCAACAACCTCACCTCGCAGGTGCGCAACATCGCGACGGTGACGACGGCCGTGGCCCGGGGCGACCTCTCGCGCAAGATCACGGTGGACGTGAAGGGCGAGATCCTGGAGCTGAAGGAAACCATCAACACGATGGTGGACCAGCTGAACGGCTTCTCCTCCGAAGTGACGCGGGTGGCGCGCGAGGTCGGCACCGAAGGCAAATTGGGCGGCCAGGCTCAGGTGCCCGGCATCGCCGGCACCTGGAAGGACTTGACCGACTCGGTCAACTCGATGGCCTCGAACCTGACCGGTCAGGTGCGCAACATCGCGGGCGTGGCAACGGCCATCGCCAAGGGCGACCTGTCCTCCAAGATCACGGTGGAAGTGAAGGGCGAGATCCTGGCGCTGAAGGAAACCATCAACACGATGGTCGACCAGCTGAACTCCTTCGCCGGCGAAGTGTCGCGGGTGGCGCGGGAAGTGGGCACCGAAGGCAAGCTGGGCGGCCAGGCGCAGGTGCCGGGCGTGGCGGGTACCTGGAAGGACCTGACCGACAACGTGAACTTCATGGCGTCCAACCTCACCGGCCAGGTGCGGAACATCGCCGAGGTGACGACCGCCGTGGCCAACGGCGACTTGTCCAAGAAGATCACGGTGGACGTGAAGGGCGAGGTGCTGGAGCTGAAGAACACCATCAACACGATGGTGGACCAGTTGAACGGCTTCGCATCGGAAGTGACGCGGGTGGCGCGCGAGGTGGGCACCGAAGGCA
Source organism: Ramlibacter sp. PS3R-8 (assembly GCF_037572435.1). NCBI lineage: Bacteria > Pseudomonadati > Pseudomonadota > Betaproteobacteria > Burkholderiales > Comamonadaceae > Ramlibacter > Ramlibacter sp. PS3R-8. The sequence continues at coordinate 466,686 of NZ_JBBHGT010000002.1, read as the reverse complement.
AACTGGGTGGCCAGGCGCAGGTGCCAGGTGTGGCGGGCACCTGGAAGGACCTGACCGACAACGTGAACTTCATGGCGTCCAACCTCACCGACCAGGTGCGGAACATCGCCGAAGTGACCACCGCCGTGGCGCGCGGCGACTTGTCCAAGAAGATCACCGTCGACGTGCGCGGCGAAATCCTGGAACTGAAGAACACCATCAACACGATGGTCGACCAGCTGAACGGCTTCGCCGGCGAAGTGTCGCGGGTGGCGCGTGAAGTGGGTACCGAAGGCAAGCTCGGTGGCCAGGCGCAGGTGCCCGGCGTCGCCGGTACCTGGAAGGACCTGACCGACAACGTCAACTCCATGGCCAACAACCTGACCGCGCAGGTCCGCAACATCGCGGACGTGGCGACGGCGGTGGCCAACGGCGACCTCTCCAAGAAGATCACGGTGGACGTGAAGGGCGAGATCCTGGAGCTGAAGAACACCCTCAACACGATGGTGGACCAGCTGAACGGCTTCGCCTCGGAAGTGACGCGTGTCGCGCGCGAGGTGGGCACGGAAGGCAAATTGGGCGGACAGGCCGTGGTGCGGGGCGTCGCCGGCACCTGGAAGGACCTGACCGACAACGTGAACTCGATGGCCAACAACCTGACCGGTCAGGTGCGGAACATCGCGGAAGTGACGACGGCCGTGGCGCGGGGCGACCTCTCGCGCAAGATCACCGTGGAGGTGAAGGGCGAAATTCTCGAACTGAAGAACACCATCAACACGATGGTGGACCAGTTGAACGGCTTCGCATCGGAAGTGACGCGGGTGGCGCGCGAAGTCGGCACCGAAGGCAAATTGGGTGGCCAGGCCCAGGTGCCGGGCGTCGCGGGGACGTGGAAGGACCTGACGGACTCCGTGAACTTCATGGCGTCCAACCTGACGGCGCAGGTGCGCAACATCGCGGACGTGGCCACCGCCATCGCCCGCGGCGACCTGTCCAAGAAGATCACCGTGGACGTGCGCGGCGAAATCCTTCAGCTGAAGCAGACCATCAACACGATGGTGGACCAGCTGAACTCCTTCGCCGGCGAAGTGTCGCGGGTCGCGCGTGAAGTGGGCACCGAAGGCAAGCTGGGGGGCCAGGCCGCCGTGGAAGGCGTGGCCGGCACCTGGAAGGATTTGACCGACAACGTCAACTCGATGGCTTCGAACCTGACGAACCAGGTGCGCAACATCGCGGAAGTGACGATCGCCGTGGCCAACGGCGACCTCTCCAAGAAGATCACCGTGGACGTGCGCGGCGAAATCCTGGAGCTCAAGGAAACCATCAACACCATGGTGGACCAGCTCAACGCCTTCGCCGCCGAAGTGTCGCGGGTGGCGCGGGAAGTGGGTACCGAAGGCAAGCTGGGTGGACAGGCGCAGGTGCCGGGCGTGGCCGGCACCTGGAAGGACTTGACGGACAACGTCAACTCCATGGCCAACAACCTGACCGGCCAGGTGCGGAACATCGCGGACGTGGCGACGGCCATCGCGCGGGGCGACCTGGGCCGCAAGATCACGGTGGACGTGAAGGGCGAAATCCTGCAGCTGAAGGAAACCATCAACACGATGGTGGACCAGCTCTCGGCGTTCGCCTCCGAAGTGACGCGGGTGGCGCGCGAGGTCGGCTCCGAAGGGAAATTGGGTGGCCAGGCCGCCGTGCCCGGCGTCGCCGGCACCTGGAAGGACCTGACCGACAACGTGAACTCGATGGCGTCCAACCTGACCAACCAGGTGCGCAACATCGCGGAAGTGACGATCGCCGTGGCCAACGGCGACCTGTCCAAGAAGATCACTGTGGACGTGCGCGGCGAAATCCTGCAGCTGAAGGAAACCATCAACACGATGGTGGAGCAGTTGCGCTCCTTCGCCTCCGAGGTGACGCGGGTGGCGCGCGAGGTGGGCACCGAAGGGCGCCTCGGCGTGCAGGCCGTGGTGCCTGGGGTGGCCGGCACCTGGAAGGACCTGACCGACTCGGTGAACACCATGGGCGCCAACCTCACCTCGCAGGTGCGCAACATCGCCGAGGTGACGACGGCCGTGGCGCGGGGCGACCTGAACCGCAAGATCACGGTGGACGTGAAGGGCGAGATCCTGGAGCTGAAGAACACCATCAACACGATGGTCGACCAGCTGAACTCCTTCGCCGGCGAAGTGACGCGGGTGGCGCGGGAAGTGGGCACCGAAGGCAAGCTGGGCGGCCAAGCCGAAGTGTCCGGCGTGGGCGGCACCTGGAAGGACCTGACCGACAACGTGAACTTCATGGCGTCGAACCTCACGGAGCAGGTGCGCGGCATCGTGAAGGTGGTGACGGCGGTGGCCAACGGCAACCTGACGCAACGCCTGACGGTGCAGGCCAAGGGCGAAGTGGCGGCGCTGGCGGACACCATCAACGGCATGACCGACACGCTCGCGACGTTCGCCGACCAGGTGACCAACGTGGCGCGCGAAGTGGGCGTGGACGGGCGGCTGGGCGGCCAGGCCAACGTGCCCGGCGCCGCCGGCACCTGGAAGGACCTGACCGGCAACGTGAACCTGCTGGCGGCCAACCTGACCACCCAGGTGCGCGCGATCGCCGAGGTGGCGACGGCCGTGACCAAGGGCGACCTGACGCGTTCCATCCAGGTGGACGCCAAGGGCGAAGTGTCCGAGCTCAAGGACAACATCAACACGATGATCTCCAACCTGCGGGAGACCACCGAATCGAACCGCGAGCAGGACTGGCTGAAGACCAACCTGGCGCGCTTCACCGGCATGCTGCAGGGCCAGCGCGACCTGAACACCGTGGGCAAGATGCTGCTGTCGGAACTTGCGCCGCTGGTGAACGCGCACCAGGGCAGCATCTACCACAGCAGCATGCAGGAGACGGGCGAAGGCCAGCTGGTGCTGCTGGCGACCTATGCGCAATCGGGCAGCGTGGCGCTGTCGCAATCGATCCGTACCGGCGAGGGCCTGGTGGGCGAGTGCGCGCTGCAGAACCGCCGCATCCTGCTGGCCGACGTGCCGTCCGAGTACGTCAGGATCGGCTCCAGCCTCGGTGAAGCGAACAAGCTGAGCGTCGTGGTGCTGCCGGTGCTGTACGAGAACCAGACCAAGGCCGTGATCGAGCTGGCCTCGCTGCATCCGTTCACCGAGGTCAACCTGAACTTCCTCGACCAGCTTGCGCTGGGCATCGGCGCGGTGTTCAACACGATCGAAGCGACGATGCGGACCGAGGGCCTGCTCAAGCAGTCGCAGGAACTCACGGTGGAACTGCAGTCGCGCCAGATCGAGCTGCAGCAGACCAACGAGGAGCTGGGCACCAAGGCGCGCCTGCTGGCCGAGCAGAACGCGGAAGTCGAGCGCAAGAACTCCGAGGTGGAGCAGGCGCGCGGGGCGCTGGAAGAGAAAGCGTCCGAGCTCGCCCTCACTTCGAAATACAAGTCGGAGTTCCTGGCGAACATGTCGCACGAGCTGCGCACGCCGCTCAACTCCATCCTGATCCTGTCGCAGCAGCTCGCCGAGAACGCGCCCGGCAACCTGTCGACCAAGCAGGTGGAGTTCTCGCGCAACATCAACTCCTCGGGCAGCGACCTGCTGAACCTGATCAACGACATCCTCGACTTGTCCAAGATCGAGTCCGGCACCGTGACGGTGGACATCGAGGAAATCCCCTTCGGCGGCCTGCGCGACAGCATCGACCGCAACTTCCGGCACGTGGCCGAAGCCAAGAACCTGCCGCTGCACATCCGGTTCGACGACGACCTGCCGCGCTCCATGGAGAGCGACCCGAAGCGGCTGCAGCAGATTCTGAAGAACCTGCTGTCCAACGCGGTGAAGTTCACGTCGCAGGGCAAGGTGGAGGTCCGTGTCGGCCTGGCGACCAGTGGCTGGAGCGCCGACCACCGGGTCCTGAGCAAGACCCAGCGGGTGATCGCGTTCGCGGTGCAGGACACCGGCATCGGCGTGCCGCAGGACAAGCAGCGGCTGATCTTCGAGGCCTTCCAGCAGGCCGATGCCGGCACGTCGCGCAAGTACGGCGGCACGGGCCTGGGCCTGGCCATCAGCCGGGAGCTGGCCATGCTGCTGGGCGGCGAGATCAAGCTGCACAGCGTGCACGGCGAGGGCAGCACTTTCACGCTCTACCTGCCGCTGAACTATTCGGGCGCGGATGCGCCCACGCTGGAGCGCAACAACAAGCTGGCGGAAGGGCCGTCGGTCATCACCCTGCCGGCGGCGCGCGACGAATACATCGCCGATGACCGCGACGAGATCGTCCCCGGGGAGCCGGTGATGCTGGTGATCGAGGACGACCCGCACTACGCGCGGGTGCTGCTCGGACTGGCCCGCGACCACGGGTTCAAGGGGCTGGTCGCCACCAAGGGCGTCCTGGCGCTGTCGCTGGCGCGCAAGTTCAAGCCTTCGGCGATCTCGCTGGACATCTTCCTGCCAGACATGCTGGGATGGACGGTGCTGAACCAGCTGAAGCTGGATCCGGAACTGCGGCACATCCCGGTGCAGGTGATCTCGATGGAAGAGGAGCGGCAGCACGGTTTGTCGCACGGCGCGTTCGCGTACCTGGTGAAGGATTCGACGACCGCCGGGCTCGAGTCCGCCTTCGAGAAGCTCAAGGCGTTCACGGTCCCGCGCACCAAGCGGTTGCTGGTGGTGGAAGACAACGAGATCGAGCGCGACGCCGTGGTGGAGCTGCTGGCGCACGACGACATCGAGATCGTCACCGCCGGCCTCGGCGACGAAGCGCTGGGGCTGCTGCGGTCGGAGCAGTTCGACTGTGTCGTGCTCGACCTGCGGCTGCCCGACATGACGGGTTTCGAATTGCTGGAACAACTGCACCAGAACCCGGAGCTCGCGACCGTCCCCGTGGTGGTGTTCACCGGCAAGGACCTGAGCCAGAGGGAACAGGCGCGCCTGAACGCGATGGCCAAGAGCATCGTGCTGAAGGACGTGCGTTCGCCGGAGCGGCTGCTGGACGAAACGGCGCTGTTCCTGCACCGCGTGGTCACGGACCTGCCTGCCGGCATGCAGGCCATGCTCAAGCGCCTGCACAACTCGGCCGAAGTCCTGCACGGACGCAAGGTGCTGGTGGTCGACGACGACGCGCGCAACATCTTCGCGCTGACCTCGGTGCTGGAGAACCACGAGGTCGAAGTGCTCAGCGCCACCAACGGGCGTCACGCGATCGACATCATCAAGGAGACCCCGGACCTGTCGATGGTGCTGATGGATATCATGATGCCCGAGATGGATGGCTACGAAACCATGCGCGAGATCCGCAAGGACCCCGCGTTCCGCACCCTGCCGATCCTTGCGCTGACCGCCAAGGCGATGAAGGGCGACCGCGAGAAGTGCCTGGAAGCGGGCGCCAGCGACTACATTTCGAAGCCCGTCAACACGGACCAGCTGCTGTCGCTCATGCGCGTCTGGCTCTTCCGCTAATCCCATGTCCGAACCCGACACCGTCAACATCCTCATCGTCGACGACGAGCCGCGCAACCTGGCGGTCCTGGAATCCGTGCTGGACGATCCAGGTTACCGCCTGGTGCGCGCGAAGTCGGGGGACGAGGCGTTGCTGGCGCTGATGGCCGACGAGTTCGCCGTGCTGGTGCTGGACGTTCGCATGCCCGGCATGACCGGCTTCGAGCTGGCGCAGATGGTCAAGGAGCGCAAGAAGACCGCGCGCGTCCCCATCATCTTCCTCAGCGCCTATTACAACGAGGACCAGCACGTGCTGGAGGGCTACGGCTCCGGCGCGGTGGACTACCTGCACAAGCCGGTCAATCCGTCGGTCCTGCGCTCCAAGGTGTCGGTGTTCGCCGAACTGCACAAGAAAAGCCGCCAGCTCGAGGCCGCCAACCGCCAGCTCAGCGAGCTGAACGCGTCGCTCGACCAGCGGGTCACCGAACGCACGCGGGAACTGCAGGCCAGTGAAGCGCGCATGAGGGACGCGAACCGGCGCAAGGACGAGTTCCTCGCCACGCTCGCCCACGAGCTGCGCAATCCGCTTTCGCCGATGCGCAACGCCGTCCACTTCCTCAAGCTGCGCGGCCCGGGTACGCAGGACGTGCAATGGTCCGCCGACGTCATCGACCGGCAGGTGTCGGCCATGGGCCGCCTGATCGACGACCTGATGGACGTCAGCCGCATCAACCAGGGCCGCATCGAGTTGCGGCGCGCCGTCGTGTCGCTGGACGAAGTGCTGCAGGACGCGCTGGAAACCATCCAGCCGCAGATCGACGGTTCCGGACACAAGTTGACGGTCATCCAGCCGCCCGGCCAGCTCATGGTGGATGCCGATCGCGGCCGCCTCGCGCAGGTCTTCATGAACCTCTTGAGCAACGCGGCGAAATACACCGATCCGGGCGGGCAGATCGAGGTGCGGGTGATCAGGGAATCCGGTCACGCGGTGGTCTCGTTCCATGACAGCGGCATCGGCATCCAGGCACATCGACTCGATGCCGTGTTCGACATGTTCTCCCAGGAGGAACCGGCGATCTCGCGTTCGCGCGGCGGCCTCGGCATCGGCCTGTCGCTCACGCGCAAGCTGGTGCAGATGCATGGCGGCAACGTCACCGCGATGAGCGACGGTCCGGGCAAGGGCAGCGTGTTCGTGGTGCGGCTGCCGCTGGTGGCCGCGAGTCCGGCGCCCGAGACGCCCACCCATCATGCCTCTCCGGCGGCGGCCGCCGGCGGACTGCGCATCCTGGTGGCCGACGACAACCGCGACGCGGCCGAGACGATGTCCGTGCTGCTCGAGGTGATGGGGCACGAGGTGAGGCGCGCGCACGACGGCCAGGCCGCGGTGGAGACGGTGGCCGACTTCGACCCGCAACTGGTGTTGCTGGACATCGGCATGCCCAAGTTGAACGGCTACGATGCCTGCAAGGCGATCCGCCAACGGGACGCCGGCGCGGCTCGCACGCTGGTGGCGGTGACCGGCTGGGGCCAGCCGCAGGACCTGAAGAGTTCCAGCGACGCGGGCTTCGACCATCACCTGGTCAAGCCGGTCGACATCGAGACGCTGGCGCAGCTGATAGCCGACCGCGTGGCGGCGGGAGGCTGAAAGACGGGTCGGACAGCCGGACGCAGAAGGCGCAGAAACTACGCAGAAGTCGCAGAAGGACTTCCGGGATTCATTCAGGAATTTTCTGCGTCTTCTGCGTAACTTTCGCGTCTTCTGCGTCCGGTTGTTCTGTCTTCCGCAGCGCCAGAGAACCGCTCGCGCACCAGCGCCTGCGCCAGCGCCGCCGCGTGCATCCGCAACTCCGGCACCGCCGTGGCTTCCCACCATTGCGCCTTGAGCAGCGGCCCCACGTAGCGCACCCGCGCATGCAGGCTGCCGTCCGCCTTCTGCAGCCGGTAGCCAACGCCGACGGCCAGGCCCAGGCCCAGCGTGTCCACGCGCACCGCATGCTGGCTGCGCAGGCTGTCCATCAGCTCGTCCTGTACCCGCCGCAGGTCCATGGACGGCCCGGTGCAGTTGACGACACGGTCGAATTCGACATGCACCACATTCCTTGCCCCGCGCGGGCGCCAGGCCGCCTGGACGGTTGAATCGCTGGCGGTCAGGGCCCCGATCCGGCCGGCCACCACGCTGACCTGCGGCAATGCAAACAGCACGCGCAGGCCAGATGCCGTGGGAGGTCGGCGGTTGCGGCGGAAAGTTGCCGAAGGCCAGCACCACGTCGTCGGCGTCCAGGGTCGAGCCGTCGCGTCGGCCGCGTCGATGCCCGTGCGGCCGGCGGGCACGTTGAGCAGGTGGCTGGCCGAGCGCGTGCCGTACGCCATGTCGCGGGCAAAGCGGGCGTGGCGGTTGAGAAGGTGGATGGTGGCGGGTTCGCGCAGGGTCTTCAGGAGCTGCACGGCCACGGTCACGCCCGAGAAGCCCGCGCCCACGACGGCGATGGTGGTGGTCATGCGCAAATGCGGGGGAAACGGCTACTCTAACCGAGCATGCGGGGCCACCCGCCGTCCATCCATGGGAGGTGTTTCCATGTCCCGGTTTCCCTGGCGCGCCGCCGGCAACCTCATGCTGGCATGCCCGGTGATCGCATTCGCAGCCGCGGCCCATGCCCAGGCCGGTGATGCGGCGAGCTATCCCGGCCAGCCGGTGCGCATCGTCGTTCCCTTCGCCCCGGGCGGCGGCACCGACGCCACGGCGCGCCTGCTGGCCCAGAAGCTGGGCGACAAGTGGGGCAAGCAGGTCATCGTGGAAAACCGGCCGGGCGGCAACACGGTGATCGCCACGCAGGCCGTCGCGCGGGCGGCGGCCGATGGCCACACGCTGCTGTTCGCCAACTCCACCTTCGCGATCAACCCGATCCTCTCGGCCAACCTGCCGTACGACGCGTACCGGGACTTCGTGCCGATCACCAGCGTGGCGGGCGGCCCGTTCCTGATGGTGGTGCATCCCAGCGTACCCGCCGACAACCTCAAGGGCATGCTGCAGGTGCTGCGCGAGGGCAAGCCCGGCGAATGGAACTTCGCCACGGTCGGGGGCAGCGGCATCGGCCGCATCGCCGGCGAATTGTTCGCGCTGCAGTCGGGCGTGAAGCTGCAGCACATCTCCTACCGGGGCGCGGCCCAGGTCACCACCGACCTGCTCGCCGGAACCGTGAAGCTCACCATCGACCCGCCCAATACCTACATCGCGCATGTCCGCAGCGGCAAGCTGAAGGCGCTGGCGGTGACGGGCAAACGGCTGGCATCGCTGCCCGACGTCGCCACCTTCGCCGAGCAGGGCATGCCCGAGTTCGACGTGCGCTTCTGGTACGGCCTGCTGGCCCCGGCCGGCACGCCGAAGGCGGTGGTCGACCGGATCTCCGCGGCGGTGAACGAGATCCTCGAACAGCCGGACGTCAAGGAGCGGCTGGCCGCCCTGGAACTGGAGACCTTGCCGTCGGACCCGGGGCAGTTCCAGGCTTACTTGCGCACGGAGACGGAGAAGTTCACTCGGGTCGTCAAGGCAGCGAACATCAAGGCGGCGGAATGAACGCAGCCACGCGCACGCGTTCCGGCCGCACGCCGATCCCCACCATCCGCGCCGGCAGGCGCCGCAGCAGCGGCAGCCGCTGCAGCAGCCGTACCGCGATCGGCGGCTGCGCCGGCGCCTCGCTGCGCGCGAGCAGCGGCGACAGCACCTCGTTCTGCACGGCCACCTGCGCGCGCTGCGTCACGCGGGCCGGCCATTGCCTGCGCTTCTGCACGGCCCGCAGGTCCTCGGTGCGCAGCGTTCCCTGGCGCAGGCGGGCGGCCAGCAGGTTCGCCGTGGCGACGGCATCCTGGATGGCGAGGTTGATGCCGACGCCGCCCACCGGCGACATGGCGTGCGCGGCATCGCCGATGCACAGCAGGCCGTCGCGCCACCATTGCGGCATCTCGGCGATCTGCACGCTCAGCAACTTGACATCGTCCCAGCTTGCGAGTGCGGTCACTTCGGGCGTGAGGAAAGGCGCGGTGCGGGCGACGCGCCCGCGGAAGGCCTCGATGCCTTCCTGCTGCAGCGCCGCCAGCGAGCCCTTGGGGATGACGAAGGCGCACTGCCAGTAGGTGTCGCGGTTCAGCGTGACGAGCATCGCGCCCGGCTGGATGACGCCGCCGGTGCGCGACGGGTGCGTGGCGGCGTCCCGCGGCAACCGGAACCAGAGCACGTCGATCGGCGCCCCGAGGTCGACACTCGCCAGCCCGGCGCTGGCGCGCAGCGTGGTGTGGCGGCCGTCCGCGGCGACGACGAGGTCGGCGCGGATCGCGTACTCGCCGTCCTTGTCCTGCACCCGCACGCCGACCACCTTGCCGTCCTCCTCGATCACAGCAGTGGCCCGCGCGCCCATGCGCAGCGTGAAGCCGGGCAGCAAGTTCGCGTGGTCGGCCATGAAGTCCAGGAAGTCCCATTGCGGCACCAGCACCAGGAACGGACGGGCCGCAGGCAGGTGCCGGAAGTCCGCGATGGTGACGACCTGTCCGTAGACCTCGCCGGTCAGCTCCTCGATCTCCTGGTGCGGCAGTTCGAGGAATTGCTCCAGCAGCCCGAGATCGTCCAGCACCGTCAGCGTGGAGGGGTGGATGGTGTCGCCGCGGAAATCGCGCAGGAAATCGTCGTGCTTCTCCAGCACGGTGACCTGCACCCCGGATCGCGCGAGCAGGTAGCCCAGCATCATTCCCGCGGGGCCGCCCCCTGCAATGCAGCACTGCGTGCGGCGGTCGGTGGCGGGGTCCATGCGCGGCATGGTAGCCCAGCCGCCGGCGAGTCGGCGAGCTTCCTCAGGAATTCCGCAGGTGGTCCGCTTCCGCCCGCACCGCATCCCCATGCTGGTCCAGCGCGGGGGCGGAGAAGGGGGCGGGGCCGGGCGTGCGACCGAACACCCACGCGCGGGTGAATCCGCGATACCGGCCGACCACCGGATGGTCGAACGCGCCGATCATGCCCTGGGCGACGACCTGCGGAAAGTCGAACATGTCCTCCACGGTGCGCGCCGCGGCGCAGGGCACTTCCTCGCCGAACAGCGCCTCCCATTCCAGCGCCGTGTGCTGTGCCAGGGCCTCGTGCAGGCGCGGCACGATCTCCCCCTGGTACTGCGCGCGCTTGCGCACGCTGTCGTAGCGCTCCACCAGCAGGTCGGGCAGTCCCGTCCGCTCGCACAGCGCCTGCCAGAAATGCGGCGTGTTGGCCGAGATGTACAGGTAGCCGTTGCGGGTGGGGTGGATGCCGGTGACGCCGCCCGATCGCATGTCGCGACCCACCTCGCGCGGTTCGTTGTCCGCCCACACCAGCCGTGCCGACTGCATCGCCAGCGCGGAGCGCAGCAGCGAGACACCCACGTACTGGCCGTAGCCGCTCCTCTCGCGCTCGTACAGGGCCGACGCGATGCCGCCCGCCACCAGCGCGGCGGCGTAGTAGTCCACCACCGAGCCGTAGAGGATCTCCGGCGGGCCGTCCGCCGCACCCTGCTGCGCGCACATGCCCGTCATCGTCTGCAGCACCTGGTCGTAGCCCGCCTTGTCGCTGAGCGGGCCGTCCTCGCCATAGCCGGTGACGGCGCAATAGACCAGCCGCGGGTTGTGCGGGCGCAGTTGCTCGTAGGCGATGCCCAGCCGCGGCGGCACGCTCGGGCGGAAGTTGTGGACCAGCACATCGGCGCTGCGCACCAGCGCGATCAGCCGCTCGTGGTCGCCGGCGTCCTTCAGGTCCAGCACGACACCGATCTTGCTGCGGTTCACGCCGAGGAAGGCGCGGCTTTCGTCTTCCAGGGTCGAGGGGTACTTGCGCAAGTTGTCGCCGGCGGGCGGCTCGATCTTGATCACGTCCGCGCCCTGGTCGGCCAGCAACGCGCAGCCGTAGGGCCCGGCGATGTAGGCGCTGAGGTCGAGGACGCGGATGCCGCTGAGGGGGCCCGCGGTGGCGGTGACCATGGCGTGGCTCACGGATTGGAGAGCAGGCCGAGGCGGCGGGCCGTGGCCACGATCGCCTGGGCGCGCTGGAGGAACGGGCGATCGATCATGCGGCCGTCCACCACGTAGGCGCCGGCGCCGCGCGCGTCGGCGTCCGTCGCCGCCGCGGTGACTTTGACCGCATGGGCGATCTCGGCGTCCGTCGGGCGGAACGCTTCGTTGGCCAGCGCCACCTGGCTGGGGTGGATGCAGGTCTTGCCGGTGAAGCCGAGACGCCGCGCCAGCTGCGCTTCGGCCAGGAAGCCGTCGGAATCCTGGATGTCCGCGAAGGCCCCGTCGTAGGCGCCCACGCCGGATTCACCAGCCGCCAGGCGGACCGCGATCAGCACGTGCTGCACGGCCGCGATTTCGCGCCGGTCGATGCCCAGCGGCTCGAACAGGTCGCCCAGTCCCACCTGCAGGCCCATGACCCGCGCATCGGACTTCGCCAGTTCGGCCGCCCTGCGCAGCGCGCGCGGCGTCTCCACGTTCAGCAGCAGCCCCACCGGCTGCGTCACGCCGTTGGCGCGCTCGGCCCGCCGCACGACCTCCAGCGCGGAGCGCACGTCGTCGCGGCTTTCCGGCTTGGGCAGGTTCAGCACGTCGAGGCCGGGGCGCACCACGGCGGCAACGTCAGCCTCGAAGTGCGGCGTGTCCATGGCGTTGACGCGCACGATCACCAGCTTGCCGCGCGCATCCTCGTGCTCGCGCAGCCAGGCGGCCACGAGTTCGCGGGCCTGCGCCTTGCGGGCTTCGGCCACCGCGTCTTCCAGGTCGATGGAGATCGCATCCGCTTCGCCGTGCAGGGCCTTGGCGAAGAGCTCCGGGCGTGAGCCGGGGACGAAAAGCTTGCTCCTCATGTCTTGCCTTGTCCTGGTTGGGGCACCAAGGATAGCTTCGTTCTCACAGGCGGACCACGCGCCCTTCGCGCACCTGCTCCAGCCGCGTGATGCCCAGCAGTGCCATGTTGCGGTGGATCTCCTCCTGCAACAGCCCGATGGCGTGCCGCACGCCGGCTTCCCCGGCGACGGCCGCGGCGTAGAGGAACGGCCGGCCGACGAACACGAAGCTGGCGCCCAGCGCGACGGCCTTGAGCACGTCGTTGCCGCGGCGCACGCCGCTGTCCATCATCACCGGCAGCTCCGGCACAGCCGCCACGATGCCTGGCAGCACCTGCAGCGGGGACAGCGCGCCATCGAGCTGGCGGCCCCCGTGGTTGGAGACGATGATGCCGTCGGCGCCGCAGTCGCGCGCCTGCCGCGCATCGTCGGCGCTCAGCAGGCCTTTCACGACCAGCCGGCCTTTCCACTGCGCGCGGATCAGTCGCAGGTGCTCCCACCCCAGGTGGTCGCGCGCGCCGAAGTCGCGCACCACGTTGCGCGCCAGGATCGGCGCACCGCGCACGGCCTGTGAGTTCTCGAAGTGCGGCATGCCGTGATGCAGCAGCGTCCGCAGCGCGGTGCCGACCAGCCAGCGCGGATGCGTCAGCCCTTGCCAGGCCAGCGCGGCGCTGGGGCGCAGCGGGCTGGAGAAGCCCACCCGCACGTGGTTTTCGCGGTTGCCGGAGACGGCGGTGTCGGCCGTGACCACCAGCGTGCCGTAGCCGGCGCGCGCCACGCGGTCCACCAGCGCCTCGATGCGCGCCGGCTCTCCCGGCACGTAGGCCTGGAACCAGGCCTCGGGGTTGGCGGCTCGGACGTCCTCCAGCGCGATGAGTCCGGTGCCGCTGCACAGCATCGGGATGTTGGCGGCGCCCGCCGCCCGCGCCAGGGCGATGTCGCCGCGGTAGGCGCTGAGCGCGCACATGCCCATGGGCGCGATGCCGAACGGCGCGGACCAGGTGCGTCCGAACAGCGTGGTTGCCTGCGTCCGATGGGCCACGCCCTGCAGCACGCGAGTGACGAAGCCGTAGCGGTCGAATGCGCTGCGGTTGCCGCGCAAGGAAGCATCGGTCTCGCAGCCGCCGGACACGTAGCCGAAGATCGGCTTGGGCAGCGCGCGCCGCGCCTGCGGTTCGAAATCCTCCAGGCACAGGATGCCGCGCAGCCGCCGCGGCGTGCCGGCAGCGACGGTGCGCGTGCCGCCGGCGGCCGGCGTGAAGTGGGTCGCAGTCATCCCGCGCACGGTGCCTTATTCGGGCTTGATGTCGGCGGCCTTGGCCACCTGCTTCCAGCGCTCGATCTCGGCGGCGATGAAGGCCTCGAACTCCGCCGGCTTCATGGCCGCCGGCTCGGCGCCTTCCTTCAGGAAAAACTCCTTCATGTCGGCCGACAGCACGATCTTGTTGATCTCTGTGTTCAGGCGGTCCACCACCGGTTGCGGCGTGCCGGCCGGTGCGAGCACGCCCCACCACAGCTCGCTGGCGCTGCCCTTGTAGCCGGATTGCTCCAGCGAAGGCAGGTCCGGGGCGACGGGCGAGCGCGTGGCGGTCGTCACCGCCAGGGCGCGCACGCGGCCCCCCTTCACCTGCCCCAGGATCGACGGCGCGCTGGCCACCAGCACCTGGATCTGGCCGCCCAGCAGGTCGTTGGTGGCGGGTCCCATTCCCTTGTACGGGACGTGCGTCATCTTGATGCCGGCCGCATCGATGAACAGTTCGGTGGCGAAGTGGTTGATGCTGCCGGCGCCGGACGTGCCGTAGTTCAGCTTGCCCGGGTTCGCCTTGGCCGCGGCCACCAGGTCCCCGATCGTCTTGTACGGAGAGTCGTTGGCCACGGTCACCAGCAGCGGGCCCTTGCCGAGCATCGCCACCGGCTTGAAGCTCTTGATGGCGTCGTATTGCAGGTTGGTGCGGATCGCGGCGCCGGTGGTGAAGGTCGACGACAGCACGACCAGGTTGTAGCCGTCCGGCGCGGCCTTGGCGACGAAGCCGTTGGCCAGGATGCCGCCGCCGGCGGGCTTGTTGTCCACGACGACGGGTTGCCCCAGCGCATCGGACAGCTTCTTGCCGATGGCGCGGGCGAAGGTGTCGTTGGAGCCCCCGGGGGCGCTGCCCACCACCAGCGTGATGGGCTTGGTCGGCCAGGCCGGTGCCTGCGCCAGCGCGGCGAAGGGCAGGGCGCAGGCCAGCGCCAGGGTGGTGCGGATCGCGAAAATCTTCATGGGTCTGGTCTCCTGTGGTGTCGTGGGGATCGCGCTCACTCGATGCGGATGTTGGCTTCGCGGATCAGCGTGCTCCACTTCGCGTGCTCGGAGCGGATGTGCGCGGCGAACTGCTGCGGCGTCCCGGGCGTCGGCTCGCTGCCTTCCTGCACCAGCTTGTCCTTCACCTCCGGGCGGGCCAGGATCTTCACCGTTTCGGCGTTGATCTTCGCCACGATGTCGGCCGGCATTCCCGCCGGCCCCACCAGGCCGAGCCAGGTGGTGGCGTCGAAACCGGCATAGCCCTGTTCTGCCACGGTGGGCACGTTGGGCAGCGCGCTCACGCGTCGCGCGGAGCTGACGGCCAGCGCGCGGATCTTGCCGCCGGCGAGCTGGCTCATGACGGAGACGGTGTTGCCGAAGTAGGTTTCCACCTGGCCGCCCAGCAGTTCGTTCATGGCCGGGCCGGCGCCCTTGTACGGCACCTGCAGCACCTTGATGCCCGCGCGGCGCTCCAGCAGCTCGCCGGCGAGATGGCCCACGGTGCCGTTGCCGGCCTGCGCAACGCCCACCTGGCCGGGGCGCGCCTTGGCCGCCTGCACGAAGTCGGCCAGCGTCTTGAACGGCGAATCCTGTCGCACCACCAGCACCACCGGCTGCTCGGCCACCGAGACGATCGGGGTCAGGTCCTTGAGCGGATCGAACGGCATCTTCGCGTACAGCGAAGGATTGATGGCCAGGTTGGAAGCCTGGCCCATGGCGATCGTGTAGCCGTCCGGCGCGGACTTGGCGACGAAGTCGATGCCGATGTTGCCGCCCGCGCCCGGTTTGTTGTCGATGACCACGGTCCACCCCAGCAGCGTGGTGAAGCGCTCGGCCAGCAGGCGCGAAGTGGCGTCGGTGCCGCCGCCCGGCGGGAAGGGCACCACGAAGCGGACCGGCCGGCCCGGCCATGCGGAAGGCGCCTGCGCGAAGGAAGGCGATGCCGCTGCGGCGAGCGCGGCGGCGAGAAGGTGGCGTCTTTGCATTGTTGTCTCCTGGGAACGTTTATACGTGAAGCCTCAGACCGGGCAGCCCTTCTGGCGCAGCAGGGCGGTGAATCGCTCGTCCGGCGCTCCGGCGCGATTGCCGGCGCGGATCTTCTCCTCGCGCGCGGCATGGGCGCGGACTTGCGGCAGGAGCGCGGCGACTTGCGCGGCTGGCACGCAGACCACGCCGTCGGCGTCGCCGAGCACCAGGCCGCCCGGCGCCACGCTCATGCCGGCACAGGCGATGGGCACGTTCACTTCGCCCGGGCCGTCCTTGCTGGGGCCCCGGTGCGTGTGGCCGCGCGCGTACACGGCGATGCCGCCTTCGGCCCATTCGGACAGGTCGCGCACCGCGCCGTCGACGACGAAGCCGGCAATGCCGCGCGCCACCGCGGTCGTGCGCATCAAGCCGCCGATCAGGGCCTGGGCGAGGTCGGCCGCACCGTCGATGACGATCACGTCGCCAGGATGCGCCATCTGCATGGCGACGTGGATCATCAGGTTGTCGCCGGGCCGCACGCGCACGGTGATGGCGGGCCCGCAGAGCGCGAGCTTGAGGTCCCGGTGGTAGGCGGTGAGGCCGAGCGCGCCGACGCCACGGCCGAGGCAGTCGCTGGCGTGGGCGGCGGGCACGTTGCGAAAGGCGGCGACGAGTTCGGGGTCGAGCGAGTTCACGCGCGGATTCAACGCGTAGCCGGCGGGCCAGGTGGCTTGGGTCATGTCAGGTCAGGGCGGTGGTTCGGAGGACTTGGGGGTTGACGCAGCTGCGCGCGTCCGGCGGCCGGCCTTGCAGGAACCCCAGCACGTTGCGGGCGGCGCCTTCGGCCATGGCGTCCAGCGCGGCGGGGGTGGAGCCCCCGACGTGGGGCGTGAGGACCACGTTGGGAAGTTCGGTGAGCGCATGGCCGGCGGGCAGCGGCTCGACGCTCATGGTGTCGAGGCCGGCGCCCGCGAGGCGGCCGTCGCGCAGCCGGGCGATGAGCTCGGCTTCATCGACCACCTCGCCACGCGCCGTGTTGACCAGCAGCGCGCCCGGCGGGAGCAGGTCGAAGGCCGTCGCGTCGATGAGGCCGCGCGTTTGGCCGGTCAGCGGCACGTGCAGGCTCAGCACGTCGCTGTGCGCCAGCAGCGCCTGCAGCGTGCGATGCAGTTCAACCCCGGGCACGGGCGAGCTGGCGGCCAGCATCGGATCGTAGGCATGCACTTCCATGCCAACGGCCTGGGCAATGCGCGCGACGCGCTGGCCCACCTGGCCGAAACCGACCAGGCCCAGCCTGCGTCCGCCGAGCTGCATTCCGTCCTGGGCCCGGGTCCAGCGTCCCGCGCGCAACTCGGCGTCGAGCCGATGGATGCGGCGTGCCGCGGCAAGCATGAGGCCGAAGGTGAGCTCCGCCACCGACTGCGCATTGGCACCCGGCGTGACGTACACCGGGATGCCACGCTGCGTCGCCGCGTCGACCGCGATGTTGCTGACGCCCACGCCGTGCTTGGAGATCACCTTCAAGGTCGGGCAGCACGCGATGGCCGCCGCGGTCAGGTCCACGGTGCGCGAGATCACCGCATCGAAAGGCGTCGCCGTCATCTCCCGCTCCACCTCGGCGGTACTGTTGGCGTCGCGCAGGAAGGCGATCGTGCAGCCGTGGCGCTCCAGCCATTGCAGCCCGGAGGGGGCGAGCCGGGGCGCCGTCACGAAAACCTTGAACGTCATGGCGGCCGATTCTGGCGGCGGCCATTCATTCCGTCCATTCGATAATGATGATCGATTCATCACCAAAGGCGATCGATGGACCTGCACCTGCGCGACCTGCGCTTCTTCGAAACGGTGGCGGAGCTGGGGCACATGGGCCGCGCCGCCAAGGAGGTCGGCCGCTCGCAGCCGGCGCTGACCAAATGCATCCAGCGGCTGGAGGAGGTGATGGGCAGTCCGCTGTTCGAGCGCGCGGGCCGCGGCATCCGGCTCACGCCGGTCGGCGAGGTGCTGCACGCCCGC
This sequence comes from Ramlibacter sp. PS3R-8, assembly GCF_037572435.1. Classification (NCBI taxonomy): domain Bacteria; kingdom Pseudomonadati; phylum Pseudomonadota; class Betaproteobacteria; order Burkholderiales; family Comamonadaceae; genus Ramlibacter; species Ramlibacter sp. PS3R-8. The sequence goes on along the minus strand of NZ_JBBHGT010000002.1, from coordinate 449,146 downwards.
TGCCGGCTGCTGCGCGCCGCCAGCGACGAGGTGGTGCGCGAGGTGCGCGACTTCGCGCAGGGTTCCGCCGGCCACGTCACGCTGGGCAGCGGGCCGATCGCGGCCGAGCACCTGATCCCCGAACTCTGTCGCGCGATCCTGGCCCACGCACCGCGGGTGAAGGTGGACGTGGTCGTCGGGCCGAGCTGGGAACTGCGTTCTCAACTGCGCCAGGGCAAGCTCGACCTGCTCGTGGGGCTGGCCGTGGACAGCGACCCCGAACTGGTGTCGCACGCCCTGGTGGAGGACGTGGTGGTGGTGGCCGCCAGCGCAAAGCATCCCGTCTTCCGCCGCCGCAACGTGGACATGGCGACGTTGCTCGAATACGGCTGGGCGCTGCCGAGCGCCCACATCCCCAGCCGCCAGTGGCTGGACCTGGCGTTCAGCGCCCGCGGCCTGCCGGAGCCCGACGTCAAGCTGGAAAGCGGATCCATCGCGCTGCTGCCCCGCATGGTGGAGCGCACCGACCTGCTGACCTTCGTCTCGCGCCACACGCTGGCGCTGGAGCGCAGCGCGGCGCTGCGCGAGGTGAAGCTGCCGGCCACGACGCTGCGGCGCAACCTGGGCGTGACGCACCGCCGCACCGGCTACCTGTCGCCGGCGGCGGAAGGGGTGCTGAAGTTGCTGCGCAAGCAGGGCAAGGCGTTCTTCTCGCGCACGGCCCCTTGACGCTGGTGGCCGTCCCCGCGACAGTTGTCACCGGCCGAGAACAAAACCCTTGGAGACAAAGCGATGCAGTCGCACCGGACCAGGCTCTTCTTCGTGGCACTTGCCATCGCACTGGCCGGGCACGCCGCCCAGGCCCGCGTCACGCGCATCGTGATCGACGAGACCCGGCCCCTGCCCGCCGCGGATTCCGGCGGCGTCGCGTTCGAGCAGGTCGCGGGCCGCGCCTTCGGCGAACTCGATCCCAACCTGCCCGGCAACGCGCTCATCAACGACATCCAACTCGCGCGCGAGCCGGACGGCAAGGTGCGCTACGTCGCCACGTTCGTGCTGACCAAGCCCGTGGACCTGGCCCGCTCCAGCGGCCTGATGTGGCACGAAGTCCCGAACCGCGGCGTGCGCCGGCCCAACGTGGCGGCCGAGCGCGCCAATGGCGACATCGACCTCACCAGCGCCTGGCAAGGTGACAACGCCGGGGCGACGGCAGTGCGGCCGAACGCGGCGGTGGCATCGCCGCACTGGCTGCAGCTGCCGATCGCGCGCAACACCGATGGCTCCGCCATCACCGGCGAGGTGTTCGGCCGCATCGTCAACCGCAGCGGACCTGGCTCGCAGCCGCTGATCGTCCAGACCAACCCGGTGCCGTACAAGCCTGCGAGCCTCGACACGCGCCAGGCCCGGCTGGTGTCGCGCGCGGCCGAATCGACCCGTGGCGAAGTGATCGGCGAGACCGTGATCCCGTCCACCGAGTGGGCCTGGGCGAAGTGCGACGCGGCCAACCCCTTCCCCGGCACGCCCGACCCGACGCAGGTCTGCCTGAAGAACGGATTCGATGCCGCCAGGCTGTACCAGGTGGTGTACCGCTCGGCCGAGCCCTACGTGCTGGGCATCGGCTTCGCGGCATGGCGTGACGTCGGCATGTTCTTCAAGACCGCCCGCGCGGACGACGGCGGCACCCCGAACCCGGTGGCCGGCGCGGTGACGCACACGATAGGCCGCGGCGTCTCGCAGTCCGGCAACTTCCTGCGCGGCTGGCTGCACCTGGGCTTCAACCAGGACGAAGCGGGACGCCAGGTGCACGACGGCCTGTGGCCGATCATCGCGGGCCGCCGCATCGCGCTGAACTTCCGCTGGGCCCAACCCGACGGCGTGCTGGAGCTGTACCAGGCGGGCAGCGAAGGCCCGCAATGGTGGCTGCGCCATCCGGACCCGGTGCGCGGCGGCGCGGCCGCCGGCTTGCTGGACCGCTGCCTGGCCAGCCGCACCTGCCCCCGGATCATCGAGCACTTCGGCTCGGCCGAAGTGTGGGCGCTCAAGCTCACGCCGGAATGGATCGGCACCGATGGGAAGGCGGACCTGCCGCTGCCGCCCAACGTGCGCCGCTACTACATCGCCAGCAGCAACCACGGCGGCGGCGCCGGTGGTTTCGACACCAGCCTGCCCGGCGTGGCGCTTCCGACGACGGGCGCCGCCTGCCCGGGGAACAACTACGGCACCGGCATCCTGCCGGCCAATCCGGTGCCGCACACCGAGACGGTGAATGCGCTGCGCGTGCATTTCCGCAACTGGGTGATGCGTGGCGTGGAGCCGCCGCCGAGCCGCTGGCCGACGCTGGCAGCGGGCACGCTGGCGCCGGCGAACAAGCTGGCGCTGGGCTTTCCCAGCTTGCCGCAGTTGCGGCCGACGGTGCCGGAGCCGGACTTCATCATGCCGGTGCTGGATTACGACTGGGGGCCGGGCTTCCGCCCGGTCGACGGTTCGGGTGTGGCAAGCAACGCGCCGCCGCCGATTCGCCAGGTGTTGCCGATGTACGCACCGAAGGTCGACGCCGACGGCAATGAACTGGGCGGCGTGCCGGTGGTGCTGCTCGATGCGCCGCTGGGCACCTATCTCGGATGGAACATCACGGCCGGCGGAGCCCGGCCCTTCCACCAGGGGCAGATCTGCAACTACGTCGGCGGCATGGTGCCGTTCGCGCGGACCCGCGCGGAGCGCGAAGCGGCCGGCGACCCGCGGCTGTCACTGGAGGAGCGCTACGCCAGCCACGACGGATACGTCACGGCCGTGCGGACGGCCGCCGGGCGGGCCGTGGCGGCCGGCTTTCTGTTGCGGGAGGATGCGGAGCGGCTGGTGCAGCAGGCGCAGGCGAGCGCGGTGCTGCGCTGACCGCGGGCGCGCGACTCAGAAGCCGACCTGGTCCGCGCCCTTGAGTTGCAGCATCTCGCGCGCCTCGTCCGGCGTGGCGATCTCCAGGCCCAGGCCCTCGATGATCTTGCGCGCCTGCCGGACTTGTTGCGCGTTCGATTCGGCCAGCCGCCCCTTGCCGGCCCACAGCGAATCCTCCAGCCCGACGCGCACGTTGCCGCCCATGGCCGCGGCCATCGCGGCCACCGGCATCTGGTTGCGGCCCGCGCCCAGCACCGACCAGCGATAGCTGTCGCCGAACAGGCGGTCCGCGGTGCGCTTCATGTGCGCCACGTCTTCGGGATGCGCGCCGATGCCGCCCAGCAGGCCGAACACCGTCTGGATGAACAGCGGCGCCTTCACCAGCCCCTCCTGCCAGAAGTAGTGCAGGTTGTAGAGGTGGCTGGTGTCGTAGCACTCGAACTCGTAGCGCGCCTGGGTTTCGTTCAGCGTGTTCAGCGCGTAGGCGATGTCCTTGAACGAGTTGCGAAAGACCAGGTCTCGCGAATTCTCCAGGAACTGCGGTTCCCAGTCGTGCTTGAATTCCTCGAAGCGCCGCAGCATCGGGAACAGGCCGAAGTTCATGGAGCCCATGTTCAGGCTGGCCACCTCCGGCTTCCAGACGGCCGCGGGGCGCACGCGCTCCTCCACCGTCATGTAGGGCGCGCCGCCGGTGGTGAGGTTCACCACCACGTCGGAGCGCTTCTTGATGTCGCGCAGGATGGGCTCGAACGCCTCCGGGCTCTGGTCCGGCCGGCCATCGATCGGGTTGCGCGCATGCAGGTGCACGATGGCGGCGCCGGCCTCGGCCGCGCCCACCGCCGCATCGGCGATCTCCCGCGCCGTCACCGGCAGCGCCGGCGACATCGACGGCGTGTGGATCGAACCGGTGACCGCGCAGGTGATGATCACCTTGCTCGTCATGATCACTCCACCTTCACGTTGGCGTTCTTCACCAGGTCCACCCAGAACTTGCCGTCGTCCACGAGGAAGCTCCTGAAATGGTCCGGGGACGTGGAGATCGACACTTCCGTGCCCTCGCGCGCCAGCGCGGCCTTCACCGACGGCTGCTGCATCGCGGCGACGGTCGCCTCGTAGACCTTCTTCACGATGGCGGGGGGCGTGGAGGCGGGCAGGAACATGCCGTACCAGAACTCGATGTTGTATTCCGGCAAGCCGGCTTCCTTCATGCCCGGCAGGTCGGGCACGAGCGGCGAGCGCTCGCGCGTGCTGACCGCGATCGCGCGCAGGCGGCCGCTGCCCGCATGCGGCAGCACCGAAGGCGAAGTGCCGAAGGTCAGCTGCGTGTCGCCTGCCATCACCGACTGGATCGCAGGCCCGCCGCCCCGATACGGCACCAGCGTCATCTGGGTGCCGGTGAGCATGGTGAACAGCGCGGCGCCGAGATGCGGCGCGGAGCCGTTGCCGGCGGTGGCGCAATTGAGCTTGCCGGGATCCTTCTTCGCCGCCGCGATCAGCTCCCCCACCGTGCGGAAGCCGGTGTTCGGGTTGACCGCCAGCACCAGCGGCGAGGTCGTGATCTTGGTCACGGGAAGAAGGTCCGACGGCATGTAAGGCAGCTTGGGAATCAGCGCCGGATTCACCGAGATGCTGCTGGGGCTGGCGATCAGCAGCGTGTAGCCGTCGGCTGGCGACTTGGCCACGATGTCCGCCGCGATGCTGGAGCCGTTGCCCGGCCGGTTTTCCACCACCACCGGCTGGCCCATCGCCTTGCTGAGCGATTCGCTCATGGAACGCGCCACGTAGTCGGCCGCGCCGCCGGGCGTGAAGCCGATCACCAGGCGAATGGGCTTGGACGGGTAGGCGGCGGGCTGCGCCCACGAGAGGGGAGCGGAGGCGCCGAACGCCATGGCTGCCACAACATTCCTGCGCTTCATTGCGGGTCTCCTGTGAGGGTCGGTTTGCCGGAGGGAATGCGCAGCACGATCTTGCCGATGTGCGCGCCGTCTTCCATGCGGGCTTTCGCGGCCGGCAGCTGCGCGAAGTCCACCACCTGGTCGATCTGCGGCTGGATGCGGCCCGCGCCGATATGCGGCAGCACTTCGGACACGAAGCGCGGCACGGGGGCGGCGCGCTGCTCCTTGGTGCGCAGCTTGTTGGACACACCGAAGAGCGTCAGGCGCTTCGCATGCAGCGCTTCGAGGTCGATGTCGGCGTGCACCACCCCATCGACGTAACCCACGGTGGCCAGCCGGCCCTCGAAGGCCAGGCAGCGGATGTCTTCGGCGAACACGGTGCCGCCCACGGTGTTGACGACGAGGTCGACGCCCTTCTGCGCGGTGGCCTCCATGACGGCCGGCGCGAAGTCGGGCGCGCGCGTGCACAACCCCAGCTCCAGCCCCAGGGGCTTGAGCTTCTCCAGTTTCTGCGCCGAGCCCGAGGTGCCGATGACACGCGCGCCGAGCACCCGGCCCAGCTGGAGCGCGGCGACGCCGACGCCCGACGAGACGCCGTTGATCAACAGCCACTGGCCGGTCTTCATCCGGCCTTGCAGCACCAGCATGTCGAAGGCGACGAGGAACACCAGCGGGATGCCGGCGGCCTGCTCCCACGACAGCGTGGCCGGGATCACCATGGCTTCGGCGGCCTCGATCAGCGCGTATTCGGAGAAGGCCCCGGTGCAACGCCCCATCACGCGGTCGCCGGACCGGAAGCCCGTGACCTCGGCGCCGACGGATGCGATCTCGCCCGCGCCCTCGCCGCCGATGGCCTTCCAGGTGCCCGCCTTGCCGTGCAGCCCATGCCCGAGCAGGAACTCCCCGCGGTTCAGGCTCGCGGCACGCATGCGCACCAGCACCTGGCGCGGCCCGGGCGTGGGCACGGGACTGTCACGCAGCTCGAGCTGCGTGTCCGTGTCGGTCATCTGCATCCACCAGGATTGCATGTCTTTTTTCCTTGGCCTAGCGGCCGGTGAACACGGGCTTGCGCTTTTGCATGAAGGCGGTGCGGCCTTCGGTGTAGTCGGCGCTTTCGAAGCAGCCGCGAATGAGCGAGGTGCACAGGTCCATGTCGAGATCCGGCGAGGGCTTGAGGATCTCGCGCATGATCGCCTTGCCCGCCATCACCGTGAGCGGGGCGTTCTCCGCGAACGCAGTGCTGTATTCGGCGAGCAGCGCGTCCAGCGCCTCGCCTGCGGCGGTGCGCGAGACCAGGCCGATCGACCTGGCTTCCGCGGCGTCGATGCGGCGCCCGGTGAAGAACAGGTCCTTGGCGGCGCCGGGGCCCACCAGGTCCACCAGGTTCTTCATGGCCGAATAGCGGTAGCCCAGGCCCAGGCGCGCCGCGGGAATGGAGAATACGGAGTCCGTGGCGGCGATCCGGATGTCGCAGCTGATCGCGACGTTGACGCCGCCGCCGATGCAGTAGCCGCGGATGCAGGCCAGGGTGGGCTTGGGAAAATCGTAGATGCCCATCAGCGTCTTCTCGGCCATCTTCTCGTAGTAGGTGACCGCCTCCCGCGCGGCCCGCATGTCCTCGAACTGCGAGATGTCGGCGCCCGAGACGAAAGCCTTTTCGCCGGCGCCGGAGAACACGATCAGGCGCACGCGGTCGTCGTCGCGCGCCAGTTCGAGCAACGGCGGCACGGCTTCCCACATGTCCACGGACAGGGCGTTGTGCTTGGCCGGGTTGTTGAAGCGGATGTGCAAGGCGCGCCCCTCCAGCCAGGACTGGACGCGCTCGGTGCTCGAGGTGTAGACGGGTTCGGCCATCAAAAGACTCCGTTGGTTTTCATGCGGGTGAGATCTTCGCGGGTCAGCCCGAGCTCGAGCAGGATTTCTTCCGAGTGCTCGCCCCGCCTCGGGGCGGCTCGCGCGATGGTACTGGGCGTGCGATCCAGCTGGACCGGCTGGCCCACCAGCCGCTGCGGGCCGTGCCATTTGGACACGACGTCCTTCACCATGCCCAGGTGCCGGATCTGCGGCTCGTCGAACACCTGGCGCATGTCGTTGATCACGCCGCAGGCGACGCCGCCTTCGTTGAATTGCTGGATCCAGTAGGCGCGGTCCTGGTGCGCGAGGCGGCGATTGATCTCGGCATTGAGCGTGTCGCGGTTCACCGAGCGCGAGGACTTGTCGTGGTAGCGCCCGTCCGTGATCCACTCCGGCGCACCCAGGATGTTGCAGAAGCGCTCCCAGATCTTGGAGCCGAAGACGGCGATGTTCATGTAGCCGTCGCGCGCCTTGTACACGCCGGTGGGGATGCTGGTCGGGTGGAAGTTGCCGGCCTGCGCGGCCACTTCGCCCTCGATCAGGTAGCGCGAGGTCTGGAAGTCCATCATGTAGACCATCGATTCCAGCAGCGAGGTGTGCAGCCACTGGCCCTTGCCGGAGGTCTCGCGCTCCAGCAGCGCGACCAGGATGCCTTGCGCGGCGAAGATGCCCGCGCAAAGGTCGGCGATCGGGATCCCCACCCGCATCGGCGCTTCGCCGGGAATGCCGGTTACCGACATCAGGCCGCCCATGCCTTGGGCGATCTGGTCGAAGCCCGGGCGCTGGGCCAGCGGCCCGTCCTGGCCGAATCCCGAGATGCTGGCGTAGACCAGCCGCGGGTTGTCCACCGCCAGCGATTCGTAGTCGATGCCGAGCCGGAATTTCACGTCCGGCCGGAAGTTCTCGACCACCACGTCGGCGCCGGCGATCAGCCGTTTCAGCGTGGCGATGCCCTCGTCCTGCTTGAGGTCCAGGGTGATGGAGCGCTTGTTGCGGTGCGTGTACTGGTAGTCGGAGCCGTCCTGGCCGCCCAGCGTGTCGTCGCCGCGCATGTGCTCGGGCATCTGCACCTGGATCACGTCGGCGCCCCAGTCGGCCAGTTGCCGGCAAGCCGTGGGCCCGGCGCGCACCTGCGTCAGGTCGATGACGCGAAAGCGCTGCAGCGCGGAGGAGGCTGGCTGGTGCGGCATGGGAAAGGCGTTCCTGCTATTTCAGATTGCGAACCACGGCCTGCGTGAAGCTGGCCGTGGTGCCCTTGCCGCGGATGTCGCCGGTGCGCGCCTGCGCATCCGCCAGCGCCGCCGTCGTGGCCTGGGACATCGAATGCGCCATGCGCACGGCGCCGGGGTTGCTGCGGCTGTGGCCGAGCCACTCGAACATCATGCGGGTCGACTCGATCATGGCATAGGGGTTGGAGATGCCGCGGCCGGCGATGTCGGGCGCCGAGCCGTGGGTGGCCTGGGCCATCACCACGTCGCCGTCGCCGATGCACAGTCCCGGCGCCATCCCGAGGCCGCCGACCAGGCCGGCAGCCTCGTCGGAGAGGATGTCACCGAACATGTTCGTGGTGACCACCACGTCGAAGCTCTGCGGGTCGCGCACCAGGCGCATGGCCATGGTGTCCACGATCACGTCGTCCACCAGCACGTCCGGGTACTCGGGAGCCAGCTTCCGGCACTCCTCGACGAACATGCCGCAGCCGAGCTTGAACACGGTGTCCTTGTGCACGTAGGTCAGGTGCTTGCGGCGCTGGCGTGCCAGTTCGAAAGCGGCGCGGGCCACGCGACGGCTGCCCGTGCGGGTGATGACGCGCATCGACAGCGTCACCTCGTCGTTCGGCCGGAATTCGGCGTTGCCCACCAGCATGTTGCGGTCCGGCTGGAAGCCCTCGTTGTTCTCGCGCACGATCACCAGGTCCACGCCGTCGTGCAGGCAGCCGATGCCGGGATACGAGCGGGTCGGGCGCACGTTGGCGAACAGATTGAATTGCTTGCGCAGGATCGGGTGCGGATTGATCGCGTTCGGCAGCTTCGGGTAGGCGCGGTGCCCGATGGGGCCGAGGATCCAGCCGTCCAGCGTCTTCAGCGTGTCCATCGTTTCGGGCGGCAGCGTGTGCCCGTGCGTCTGCAGCGCGCGGGCGCCGATCGGCAGCGGCTTCCAGTCGATGGCGACGCCGTGCAGTTCGGCGGCGGCGCGCGCAATTTCGACGGAGGCCGGCACGATCTCGTGCCCGATGTCGTCGCCGTCCAGGACGCCGATGCGCAGGGAGGTGGGGGAAGTCATGGCGGGCCATCTTCGGCGTGGCGGCTCTTGCTGTAAATTGCAAGTTTTGGAGGGTTTGTTGCATGCCTTGCATGAATCGATGCCCATGCTGAAGCCGTCGCTGGCCGACCTGCGCGCCTTCGTCACCGTCGCCGAGCTGCGCAGCTTCGCCGCGGCCGCGAAGGCGCTCCACCTCTCGCAGCCCGCGCTGTCGCGGCGCATCTCGCACCTGGAAGAGCTGCTCGGCGTCCGCCTGTTCGACCGCACGACCCGCAGCGTGGAGGCGACGTCGCTGGGACTGCGCTTCCTCGAGCAGGTGCGCGGGCTCGTCGGCGACCTCGACCGCTCCGTGCTGAGCCTGCGCGACGCCGCCGAACTGGAGACGGGGGACGTGACGATCGGCTGCGTGTTCTCCGCCGTGCACCATTTCCTGCCGCCGGTGGTTCGCGCTTTCCGCGCGCGCCATCCGCGCGTGCTGGTGCGCATCGTCGAGGCCGGCGCCGACGAGGTGCTGGCCAGCGTCAAGCATGGGGAGGCCGACTTCGCCATCAACTACATCGGCATGCAGGACCCGGACATCGAGTTCACGCCCTTGCTGAAGGAGCCCTACGTGCTGGCCTGTCCGGCCGGCCACCCGCTGGCGAAGCGGCGCTCGGTGAAGTGGGCGGAACTGGCGGACTATCCGCACGCGCGCGTGTCGCACGCATCGCGCAACCGGCTCCTCATCGACCAGGCCCTGGCCGAGCTGCCGCCGCTGCCGCGCCCCATCGTCGAGGTGCGGCACGTGTCGACCTTGCTGGGCATCGTGGAGATGGGCATGGGCGTGGCCGTCGTGCCGCAGCTCACGCTGCCGCGCGCGCCCGCGCCGGTGGTCGGCGTGAAACTGGTGGACCCCGCCATCAGCCGCACGGTGGCGATCGTTCGCCGCAGCGGCCGCAGCCTGTCGCCGGCGGCGGCCGCGTTTGCCGCGCTGTTGACGCAGGCCGGGCGCGGCGCGCTGAAGGCGCCGCAGCGCAAGCGCCCCGCGAACTGAAGGCTCAGGGTTTCTCCGCGCAGCGCGGGCGGTCGCCGGCGCATACCTTTGCGGCCATGCTCCGCCGTCACCTCCTTGCCGCCGCCCCGCTGCTTTGCGCTCCGGCGTTCACGCTGGCGCAGCGCGGCTATCCGGACCACGCCATCAAGGCGATCGTGCCCAACGCCCCCGGCAGTTCCGTCGACACCATCGGCCGCGTCGTGTGTGCCGAGATGGCGCGCGTGCTGGGCCAGCCCTTCGTCGTGGACAACCGCGCCGGTGCGGCCGGCGCCATCGGCGTGGAAGTCGCGCGCGCCGCGGCTCCCGATGGCTACACCGTGCTGGTGGGCTCGAGCAGCGCCATCTCGGTGGCGCCTTTCCTGCAGAAAGCCGTGAGCTACCAGCCGCTGCGGGACTTCGACCTGGTGACGCTGCTGGCGCTGTTGCCCAACGTCCTGGTGTGCAACACCGCCTTGCCGGTGCAAAGCGTGGCGCAATTGGTGGCGTGGGCCAAGGCCAGGGGCGGCACCAGCAACATGGCATCGGCCGGCGTGGGTTCGGTGAGCCATCTCGCCGGCGTCGCCTTCCAGTCGGCCGGCAACTTCAAGTCGCTTCATGTCCCGTACAAGGGTGGGGCCCAGGGCGTCGCTTCGGTGGTGTCGGGCGAAACGGACTGGGTCCTCACGCCGGCTCCGGCGGCGATGTCGCTGGTGGCCGCCGGGCGCCTGCGCCTGCTCGGGCACAGCATGGCCGCTTCGGCGCAGCCGCTGGGGGCCGCCGTCCCCGCGATCGGGTCGGAGCTGAACGGATTCGAGTTCGCCAGCTGGATCGGCCTGATGGCGCCCAAGGGGCTGCCTCCCGCCACCAGCGAAGTGCTCGCCCGGGCCGCGGCGACTGCGCTGCAGCGCCCCGAGGTGCTCAAGGCCTTCGAGACCAACGGCGCCTCGCCGCACGCTTCCACCGTCGAGGAATTCCGCGCCCACCTCACCCGCGACATGGAGGCCAACCGGCGGGCCATTGCCGCTGCGGGAATCCAGCCCGAGTGATATTCTTTCGCGATGCGCATGCTGGGGTTCCTGAAGTCGTCCAAGGGTGATGGCGCAGCCGCGTCCGACACCGGTTTCGACCCGAGCACCACCAAGCACTTCCAGGTGAAGATGCGCCGCGCCCCGCAGTGGTTCTGCTCCTTCCTCGCCGGCAACAAGCGGGAGAGCCTGCGCTTTCGCGACGAGCTGGCAATGATGCGGGGCGCATGGCCGCTGCTCATGAAGCAGCGCCGCGGCGGCAAGTGGACGCCGGAGGACAAGCAGCAGCTCAAGGCGATGGTCCGCTCGGCTTCTTCGGTGAGTCCCTACCTGTTCATCTGGGCGTTGCCGGGCTCGATGCTGCTGCTGCCTTTCCTGGCCTGGTTCCTCGATACGCGGCGCAAGCAGCGGCGCTAGGACGCGCCCGATCGCTGGCGCGGCGGATGGATCAGCGTTCCGCGATGTAGTGCTGCGTGGTGACCGGCTCACCCTCGCGCAGGAACTCCTTCACCCGCGCCTCCACGTCCTGGTCGGCCAGCGTCGCGCGCGAGCGCTGGTGCAGGTACTCCGACCAGGACGCGACGATGAAGCGCTCCACGTAACGCGACGGATCGCCGAGGTCGCGGTAGACGCGCCAGAGAGAGGCGCCGTCGCGCCGGCGCGAGGCCCGCAACTGGCTCACCGCATGCAGGAATTCCTGCGCCTCCCCCGGGCGGATGCGATAGCTCACCTCCACCGAAATCGGCCCGTCGTCGGGCATCGGCTGGTCCTGGATGAACGTGTCTTCCCACGACGCGACCGGCGTCACCTCGTGGGCATCGCCCATGCGCAACGGGAAGGGCCGGGCCAGCGCAATCCCCGCGACCATCGCAAGGGCGGCCAGCCCGAGGGCAACGCCCAGGCCGGCCAGGCCCGACACCGCGCCCCAGAAAGCCGAACCGATCGCGAACGAACCCAGCGCGCTGACCGTGTGCAGCGCAACGGCGCGGGAGCGCACCCAGGGCGGCGCGCTCGATTGGGTCGCGGTGTTGAAGGTGGCCATCACGCACATCCAGGCGGCGCCGCCGATGGCCAGCGCCACGAACACCGCGGCCGGCACGCGCACGAACGCGGACACCAGCATCACGCCGGCGAAGATGCAGCAGCCCATCGCGACCAGCCGCTCCAGCCCGAGGCGGGCCCGCAGCTTGCCCAGCACCAGGCCCGCGGCGACGGCGCCGGTCCCCAGGCAGCCCATGAGGAAGCCGAAGCCCGCGGCGCCGAGCTGCAACTGCTGCGACGCGATGGCGGGCAGCAGCGCCCAGAGCGCAGAGCCGGCGCCGCTGTAGGCAACGGTGCGAACCAGTTGCGCAAGGATCATGGGAGAGTGGCGTGCGTAGCGCAGCCCTGCCACCGTACCGCTCCACAACCGCTCGGCCGGCAAGGGCGACTTGGCGTGTTCCGCCGGCGGCCAGCGGCGCACCGCCTGCATCATCACCAGTGCGGTCAGCAAGGCCACCCCGAACACCCAGCCGGCGCCGAGCCACGCGAAGATGAAGCCCGCAATGGAAGGCCCGAGCGCCCGCGCGCTGTTCCAGGCGATCGACATCGCGGTGATCGCCTGCGCCATGTCCTCGCGCGGCACGGTGTCGGCCACGCTGGTGTTCCACGCCGGCGAGAGCAGCGCGGTGCAGCAGCCCGCGGCGAAAGTGAACAGCAGCAGCGTGGCCGGCCCCGCCCAACCCAGCAAGGCCAGCACCGACAGCAGCATCACCACGCCCACCTGCACGCCCAGCGAGCGCAGGATCAGCTTGCGCCGATCGGTCGTGTCCGCCAGCACCCCCGCGGGCAGCGCCAGCAGGAACATCGGCAGGAACACAGCGGTCTGCACGAGCGCGGCCAGGAACGACGAACCCGTCAGCTCCACCATCAGCCACGAGGCGGCCATGACCTGCATGGCGTTGCCCGTGAAGTAGATGGCGCTGCCGGCCCACAGGCCGCGGAACGCCGGCAGCCGAAGGGGGGAGAAGAGGGAGTTGGGGCCGGTGGACATCGATGGGCAGTCCACCCGATTATGGGAGCCGCGGCCGGGAGTCCGGCACGGGCAGTGCTATCGCGTGCTGTTGCCGATGTCGCGCAGCCACGCCGCCAGCGCGGACGTTTCCGTCTTGTCGAACACCGCGTCGGCGCCGAGGGCGATGCAGTGCTGGCGGATCCCCTCGCTGGCGTAGCCGCTGAAGACGGCGATCTTTCCGGCGCGGGGCTGGGCGCGGGCGCGGGCGATCACGTTCATGCCGCTGCCCTGGTCCAGCACCAGGTCCAGGATCAGGGCGTCCCATGCACCCGGGTGCTCCTGCAGCCAGTGGTTGGCCTCGGCTTCCGTGCGAGCGGTTTCCAGCACCTTGAAGTCGCCCATGGTCGAAAGGTAGTCGGTGAGCGCGCCCTCGACCTGCCGCAGATCCTCGACCAGGAAGATGGAAAGCGTCATGGCCGCGCCTCGTCCCCGGCCCGCGGGCGAACGCCCCGCGGGACCGCGCCTCGCGATCGGTCCTTCTTCATTACGCGCATTGTCACGAGATGTGTGTTACCGGGGGTAGGACGCGGTCTGGAAAGGGAATCGGCCGACGTGCGGTCAGCCGTTTCGCTGCCCATCAGGTGCCGCAGAAAGTCTGGTAGCCAGCCGTGACGGCGGCCGGCGCGGGCTCCGCATAGGCGGCGCGTCCAGGATGTTCATCGAAGGGCTGGCGCACTGCGTCCAGCAGGCTGTCGAAAGGCGCCATGTCGCCGTCCTGCGAAGCGGCCCGCAACGCCGCTTCCACGTGATGGTTGCGCGGGATGACCCAGGGGCTGGCGCGCCGGACGCGCTCGGCGCGCAGCTGGGGCGTGACGTCGGCCTCGCTTGCGCAGCGCCGTTGCCAGCGGCCGATCCATTCGCGCGCCGCCGCGGGTTCCGCGAACAGGCCCAACAGCGCGGCTTCGTCGCCCGCCGCCGCGTCGGCGAGGCGCCTCCAGCCGAGAGTGAAGTCGACCTGTTGCGTCTCCAGCAGGCGCAGCCAGTCGTCCGCCAGCCCGGCGTCTTCGTCCGCCGCGGCCTCCAGCCCGAGCTTGGCGCGCTGGCCGCGCAGCAGCGCCGCCTGGTACAGCGCCTCGAAGGATTTGAGGACTTCGGTGGCGCGGTCCACGGCGTCCTGCGCTGCAGCCTCGCCCCCGTCCGCCACCACCAGCGGCAACAAGGCCTCGGCCAGCCGCGCCAGGTTCCACTGCGCAATGAGCGGCTGGTTGGCGTAGGCGTAGCGGCCGTTGCGGTCGATCGAGCTGAACACCGCCTTGGGGTCGTACGCCTCCATGAAGGCGCAGGGGCCGTAGTCGATGGTCTCGCCGGAGATCGTCATGTTGTCGGTGTTCATCACGCCGTGGATGAAGCCCACGTTCATCCATTGCGCGATCAGCACGGCCTGGCGTTCGACGACCCGGCGCAGCAGCGCCAGGTAGCGATCGGACGAGCCCGCCAGGTCGGGGTCATGGCGGGCGATGGCGTATTCGGCCAGCCGGCGCAGCTTGTCGATGTCATTGCGCGCGGCGAAGAACTGGAAGGTGCCCACGCGCAGGTGGCTGGAGGCCACGCGGGTCAGCACTGCGCCGGGCAGCAATTGCTCGCGCACCACTTCCTCGCCGGTGCCCGCAACCGCGAGGGCGCGCGTGGTCGGAATCCCGAGCGCATGCATGCCCTCGCCGATGAGGACTTCGCGCAGCATAGGGCCGACGGCGGCCCTGCCGTCGCCGCCACGCGAGAACGGCGTGCGCCCTGATCCCTTGAAGGCGATGTCGCGCCGCTGTCCGTGCCGGTCCACGACTTCTCCCAGCAGGAGCGCGCGGCCGTCCCCCAGCTGCGGGGAAAAGCCGCCGAACTGGTGCCCCGCATAGGCCTGCGCCAGCGGCAGCGCGCCTTCGGGCACGCTGTTGCCGGCGAACACGGCGGCGCCCTCGGGCGTGCCCAGGGCATCGGCGTCCAGCCAAAGTTCCGCAGCCAGCGGGCGGTTCAGGAACAGCAGTTTCGGCGTGCGCACCTGCGCCGGCTGCCAGGCCGTGTACAGGCCGTCGAGGTCGCGGGCGAACGTGTTGTCGAAACTGAAGAGGGAAAGCGGGGGCTGCATCGTCCCCACTGTAGCGAGGATTCACGCAAGCCGGGTTCGGCGCTGGCCCGACCCCGGCGCGCGCCCAGTCAATCCGCCCCGACCTGCAGCCTGTTCGGTTGCCGGCGTTCCACCTGGTACTTCAGCAGCGCCGCCACGCGATACACCGCGTGCGCGAACTTGCCGTAGGGCAGGGTGAGGAACAGCGCCATCACCGTGCCCAGGTGCACCGCCAGCAGCAAAGCCATGGCGCCGGTGTCGCGCAGTGCCAGCAGGGCCAGGCCGGTCAGGCTGGTGGCGAACAGCAGCACGATGAACGCGCGGTCCATCGGCCGTTGCGCCGGGTCGCCGTGCAACGGATGCCGGCGCAGGTTCAGCCACAGCAGGCCGGCCGGCCCGATCAGCAGGCCGATGCCGCCGACCGTGCCCAGCACGACCGGCAAGCTGGTCGCCGGATACGGCGCGGGCTGCCGCAGCACGTAGTGGTAGAGCGTCGCGACACAGGTCGCCGCGAAGCACAGCATGAAGCCGTAGAAGGTGAAGTGATGGAAGCGCCGGCGCCACAAGGTGAAGGCGTCGTCGGACTCGTTGCAGCCGTCCCCATGGCCTCCGTCGAGATAGGTCAATGCCAGCGCGTTGCGGGCCGCGGCCGTTGCGGCAGGCGCGCTGACCGGGCCCGGCGACTGGCTGCGCCAGAAACGCGCCGCGCCGATGCCCAGCGCGAGCACGGCGAAGGCGAAAGCCGCGCCGAACATCCACGCCATCGTGTTGTGCGGGAAGACCGCGTAGAAGTTGCCGGCGAGCGGCTCGTGCCAGAGGCTGCCGCGCATGGCCAGCAGCAGCACCAGGAACAGCGCCAGCGCACCGGCCGTGGCGAGCGCGAAAGTCAGCCCGTTGCGGCGGTACAGCGCACCGAACGCACGAGGCCAGGCATAGCCCGAGTAGGTTTCCTGCCGCACCTGCGCCATCGCCCGCGGCACATTGACCGCGAAGTCGTGCGGCGGCGCGTACTGGCAGGCGTGCAGGCAGGCGCCGCAGTTGTGGCACAGGTTCGCCAGGTAATGGACGTCGCCGGCGCCGAAGGCCAGCCGTCGCGTCATCGCGGGAAACACCGCGCAGAACGTTTCGCAATAGCGGCAGGCATTGCAGATCTGCATCTGGCGCGCCACTTCGTCCGCCGCGGCGCTGCCGCCCCCGGGCTTGAACTCGTTGTTGGCGAGCGCTACGGCCTCGCGCGCCAGGGCGTCAAGCGACTGCATGGGCGGGCTCCTTCAGCGCTGCGCGCGCGGCCTCGCTCCCGGCGATGCGGCCGAAGGCCGTGCCGATGCTCATGCCGACGCCGGCCGTGTAGCCCTTGCCCAGCACGTTGCCGGCCATCATCTCGCCGGCCACGAACAGGTTGTCGCTCGGCGCGCCGCCGAAGGACACACGCGCCTGCGCGTCGGTCTTCAACCCGAGGTAGGTGAAGGTGATGCCGGGCCGCAAGGCATAGCCGTAGAACGGCGCCTGGTCGATGGGGCGCGCCCAATGCGTCTTGGGGGGAATCAGGCCTTCGGTGTGGCAGTCGTCCAGCATGGTGTGGTCGAAGTTGCCGACCCGGCAGGCGGCGTTGTAGTCGTCCAGGGTGCGCATGAAAACCTGTTCGGGAAGCCCGAGCGCGCGGGCGAGCTCGGGCAGGGTGCCGGCCTGCACGCCGGGAAACACCGGCGGCATGAAGCGGCCGATGGCCTTGCTGTCGATGATGCAGTAGCCGATCTGGTCCGGCTGCATCGCCACCAGCCGGCCCCAGATGGCGTAGCGCTTGGGCCAGAAGTCCTCGCCCTCGTCGTAGAAGCGGACACCGTCCCGATTGAGCATGACGCCGAGCGACACCGCGTCGACCCGCGTCACGATGCCGCCGTCGTACAGCGGCGCGCGCGCATCGATGGCCACGCAATGCGCCTGCGTCGGGTCGCCGATGATGTCCGCGCCCTGCGCCGTCATGTGCTTGAGCAGCACGCCCTGGTTGAACCGGGTGCCGCGGATCAGGAAGTTGTCGGCCGGCCATTCGCCGCGCTCGTTCTGGCCCCAGGCGTCACGCAGCCATTCGCGATTGGACTCGAAGCCGCCCGAGGCCAGTACGCAAGCCTTCGCCTCGAAGCGTTCGCCATTCGCGTAGGCTGCCAGGAAGCGGCCGTCGCGCAGCTCCAGCCGGTCCACGGGGGTGTCGTAACGGATGTCCACCCCCAGGTTGCCGGCGCTGCGGTAATAGGCGTTGACCAGGGCCTTGCCGCCGCCCATGAAGAAAGCGTTGGTGCGCGACAGGTGCAGCGTCCCCACGAGGGACGGCTGGAAGCGCACGCCGTGCTTGCGCATCCAGGGCCTGCAGGTCGATGAAGCGCGGATCACCAGGCGTGCTAGCTGCTCGTCGGTGTTGCCGCCGGTGACCTTCAGCAGGTCCTGCCAGAACTCCTCTTCCGGATAGGCATCGAGCAGCACGTCCTGCGGCGCGTCATGCATGCAGCGCAGGTTGCGGGTGTGCTGCGAGTTGCCGCCCCGCCATTCGCGCGGCGACGATTCGAGCAGCAGGACGCTGGCGCCGGCTTCGCGGGCCATGAGCGCTGCGCAGAGGGCGGCGTTGCCGCCGCCGATGACCAGGACATCGTGCATGGGGGGCGAGGGTACACCGTGCGCAAATCCTGGATCCGCGGGCTCGACAGCAGCGACAATCCGCGCATGGCCCAAGGCAAGCGCATTTCCGCCGGCATCCCACGCGATGCCCTCCAGGTGATCCAGGACATGGGCACGGCGGCGCGGCTGGCCCGCGCCGCCGCCGGCGAAGGGCAAGCCACCGCTGCCACGCGGCTGGGCGTCCACGTCCAGACGATCGGCCGCATCGAAGCGGGTGAACCGGGCGTCGCGATCGGCCACGTGCTGGGCCTGCTGGCCGTGTACGGCATCACCGTGAAGCTGCCGGAATGACTCCCATCGCCGTGATCGACTTCGAAACCACCGGCTTGTCGCCCACCAGCGGCGACCGTGCAACCGAGATCGCCATCGTGCTGCTGGAGGGAACGAAGGTGGTGGCCCGGTTCCAGTCGCTCATGAACGCAGGCGTGCGCATTCCGGCGTTCATCGAAAGCTACACCGGCATCAGCAACGACATGATCCGCACGGCGCCACCGGCCGCGCAAGTCATGGGCGACGCGGCGCGCTTCGTGCGCGGCGCGCGCCTGGTCGCGCACAACGCGTCGTTCGACCGTCGTTTCTGGTCGGCGGAGCTGTCCCGGCTGGGCGACGGGCACGAAGACCACCCGTTCGCCTGCACCATGCTGCTGTCGCGCCGGTTGTACCCGCAGGCTGGCAGCTATCGCCTCGGCTCCCTGGCTGCGTTCCACGCCATCCCGTCCGCCGGGCGTGCCCACCGGGCGATGGCGGACGCGGAGGTGGCCGCCGCACTGCTTTCGCGCATCCGCGGCGACATCCAGCGCGATTACGAAGTGCCGGAGGTTTCGCACGACCTCCTGGTGAAAGTGCAGCGCTCCCCGCGCAAGGATGTTCCCAAGGCGATCCAGGGGTATTTCGAAGAACTGCGGAAGATTGAAGCGAGTACAAGCAATGAACCATCCCGATGACGAAACCTGGCGTGCCCGCGTCCACCTGGCCGCGGCGAACCGCCTCGCGGTGTACGACGACCTGGAAGAGGGCATCGACAACCACTTCACGATGCGCGTGCCCGGCCAGCAGGATCGCTACCTGGTGCTGCCGTTCGGCCTGCACTGGTCCGAGGCGCGGGCCAGCGACCTGATCGTGTTCAACGAGGCGGGCGAGGTGCTGGAAGGCAGCGGCAGCCTGGAGCTGAGCGCCCTGAGCATCCACGCCCCGCTGCACAGGATCACCGGCGCGAACGTCATTCTCCATACCCACCAGACCTGGGCGCTGGCGTTGAACATGCTGGAGGACAACCGCCTGCTGCCCGGAAGCCAGACGGCCGCATTCCTGACGCGCAACATTGCCTACGACGACGGCTACACCGGGCTGGCCGATTCGCTGAGCGAAGGGGCGCGCCTGGCGTCCGCGCTGGGCGACAAGCACATCCTGTTCATGAAGAACCACGGCGTCCTTGCGGTGGGCGACAACGTCGCGCAGGCCTACCGGCGCCTGTACAAGCTGGAGCGCGTCTGCCGTGCGCAGATCCTGGCCATGTCCGCCGGCCGGCCGCTCGCGCTGCTGGAAGAGGCGATGGTGGAGCGGGTGGAGGCGCCGAACCCGCGCAACAGCCACTCGCAGGCCGAGCGCGAAGCCCTGTACTTCGCGGCCATGATGCGGGTGCTGGATCGGGAGATGCCGGGGTACGCCGACTAGGCGTTCCATGGGATGTCACGCAGCGGGCGAAGCGCCAGCGCGCAGGAACTCGCTCAGGCGTGACGCCGCCTCGCCCATCCCGCCCTGCGGCTGCAGTATGCCGATCGGCTGCATCGCCACTCTCTTGCCGACTTGCAGTTCGATGAGTTCGCCGCCATCGAGCAACGGCCGCGCCAGGGTGAGCGGCAGGTACGCGAGCAAGTCGCGATTGCGAAGCAGCCAGGCCATCATGGGCTGCGAACGCGTGACGACGGAATACACCGGCGGGGGTTTCGGAAATTTCTGGACCAGTTCGTCGAACCGGGCCCGGGCAGCGAATCCCGCCGGCAGCAGCAGCCAGGCGTGCGCGGCCAGGTCCGCCAGGGAATGCTTCCCGCGCCGGGCGAGTGGATGCTGCACGCGGCAGACGATGGCCAGCCGGTCCTCGCGCACGGGATGGAACTCCCAGCCCTCGGGGATCACCGGCGGCTTCCGGCAAGCGACGAGGTCGACTTCGCCGCGCGCGATGGCGAGCAGCTGGTCATCGCTTTCCGATTCGCGCAATTGCACCTGGACGCCGGGGAAGCGGTCGCTGAAACCGGCCAGCGCACCGACCAGGAGGCCATTGATCGACGCGGCCGAGCCGATGAGGCGGACGGTTCCATGGCCCTGCATCTGCCGCGCGACCACGATGTCCGCGCTTTCCCAGATCCCCATCATCAGCTGCCGTGCGACCGGCAGGAGGTCCTTGCAGGACGGAGTGGGCCGGACGCCGCGCGCATGCCGCTCGAACAGCGGCACTTCGAGCAGGTTCTCCAGGTAGGCCAGCGCCTGGGTGACGGAGGACTGCGTCATCCCGATCGCATCCGCGGTGCGCTGGACGCTGCCCAGCTCGGCCAGTTGCAGGAGGATCTGCACGTGGCGGAACTTGCCGCGTGCCAGCAGGCGGTTCAGGAGGGCCGAGGCTGAATCGGGCAAGGTATCGGCAAGTCTAATGCCTGCCTCGGCGAATTAATTGGCACCCGCGAGGGGCGCGCAGCAAGATGTGCGATCACCAACCGGGCCCGCCCGCGGCAAGAGCGCGGGACCGGCGGCCCCATCGAAGGAGACAAAGTGAAATCCCTGGTTCGATCCCTCGCCGCGGGCGCCCTGGCCTGCCTCGCCGCCGCTTGCGCGGTCGCACAGCCGGCGGACTGGCCGGCCCGGCCCATCCGCATCATCGTGCCCGCACCGGCGGCCGGTCCCTTCGACCGGGTGATCCGCCCGATCGCCCAGCACATGACGCAGACGCTCAAGCAATCCGTGGTCGTCGACAACCGGCCCAGCGCCGGCAACATCGTCGGCACGCAGGCCGGCGCGACGGCCGCGCCCGACGGCTACACGCTCACCATGACGGGCATGCTCAACACCATCGCGCAAAGCATGTACGACAACGTGCCCTTCGACATCGTCAAGGACTTCGAACACGTCGGCGCCATCGGCGGCGGCGCGCAGTGGCTGGTGGTGCGCAGCGACGCCGGCATCAGCAGCCTGCAGGACCTCGTGCAGCAGGCCAGGCGCGAACCGGGCAAGATCAACTACGCAAGCTCGGGCGCGGGCAGCACGGGGCACCTGGTGATGGAGCTGCTGCAGCGCGCCGCGGGCATCCAGCTCACGCACGTTCCCTACAAGGGCGGCGCGCCCGCGCTGCAGGACGTGCTGGCCGGCGTGGTGCCGGTGATCGTCATTCCCTCGAACGCGGCGCTCAGCAGCGTGCAGGCCGGCAAGCTGAAGGTGCTGGCCGTCTCCTCCGAAACGCGCAGTCCGCTGGTGCCCAACGTGCCGACCTTCGCCGAGCTGGGCTACAAGCAACTGTCCCTGACCTCCTGGGTCGGGCTGTCGGCGCCAAAGGGCACGCCGGCCGCGGTGGTCCGCCGGATCCACGCTGCCCTGGCCGCCGCACTGCAGGACCCCGCGCTGTCGAAGCAGCTGGAGTCGGAAGGCATGATCCCCTTCAGCACCACGTCCGAGCAATATGCGCAGCTGGTGCGCGAGGACACGCAGCGCTGGGGCCAGCTGGTTCGCAGCCTCGGCATCAAGGCGAACTGAGGAAGCCTTCATGCCTTTCGTGGAATCCGGCGGCCGCCGAATCTATTACGAACGCCACGGCGACGGCGGCCCGGCCGTCCTGTTCTGCCATGGCGCGGGATCGAACGCCGCCACGTGGTGGCAGCAGCTGCCTGCCTTCACTGCGCATCACGCCTGCATCACGATGGACATCCGGTGCTTCGGGCGCTCGGTGGCACCGGTGCAGGAGTTCACGTTGGAGAATTTCGTCGCCGACGTGGTCGCCATCCTCGACCACGAGCGCGTCGATCGGGTCACGTTGGTGGGACAGTCCCTGGGCGGGATGATCGGGCTGAAGCTGGCCTTGACGCACCCGGCGCGGCTGGCAGCCTTCGTCGGCTGCGACACCTCGCTGGCCATCGACCATCCGGTCCTGCTGGAGACCATCGCCAGGCGCCAGATCACGCACCGCGCCGTGACGATCGAACAGCGCTCGCTGGGCGCGTGGTTCCTCGAGAACCACCCCGACAAGGCAGCCTTGTACGCGCAGATCAACCACTTCAATCCCAGCGCTTATGGGATGTCCGCTGCGGAGTGGGGCGGCGCGCTGGCGGCGCTCATGGGGCCGGAGCGGCGCATTCCGTTGGCCGCCCTGCGCGACGTGCGCTGCCCCACGCTGCTGCTCGTCGGCAGCGAGGACCCCATCGTGCCGGTGGCGGTGATGCACGAGGTCTCCGGGCTGATTGCCGAAAGCGAGGTGGCCGTGATCGACGATGCCGGCCATTCCGCCTATTTCGAAAAGCCGGCCGAATTCAATCGGCAGGTGCTGGAATTCATCCGGCGGCGGGCCGGCTACTGAGGAGCCATTGTCGGCACAGCGACGTGTCGCTCGGGAAGTGGGCAGAATCGGCCAAACACTGATTCGACCCATCGAAAGGATTCCCAAGTGAAAACGCGCGCCGCCGTCGCCTGGCAGGCCGGCCAGCCCCTCACCATCGAAGAACTCGACCTCGACGGCCCGCGCGCGGGCGAGGTTCTGGTGGAAGTGAAGGCCACTGGCATCTGCCACACCGATTACTACACGCTCTCCGGGGCCGACCCGGAGGGCCTGTTCCCCGCCGTGCTGGGCCACGAAGGCGCCGGCGTCGTGCTGGAAGTCGGCGCCGCCGTCACGTCGCTGAAGCCGGGCGACCACGTGATCCCGCTGTACACGCCGGAATGCCGGCAGTGCAAGTTCTGCCTCTCGCGCAAGACCAACCTGTGCCAGCTCATTCGCGGCACGCAGGGCAAGGGCCTGATGCCGGACGGCACCTCGCGCTTTTCGCTCGACGGCAAGCCCATCCTGCACTACATGGGCACCTCCACCTTCAGCAACCACATCGTCGCGCCGGAGATCGCGCTGGCGAAGATCCGCCCCGATGCGCCGTTCGACAAGGTCTGCTACATCGGCTGCGGCGTCACCACCGGCGTCGGCGCCGTGATCTGGACCGCGAAGGTGGAGGCGGGCGCCAACGTGGTCGTGTTCGGCCTCGGTGGCATCGGCCTCAACGTGATCCAGGGCGCGAAGATGGTCGGCGCCGACAAGATCATCGGTGTCGACCTGAACCCGGCGCGCGAAGCGATGGCCCGCAAGTTCGGCATGACGCATTTCCTCAACCCGAAGGATCACGCCAACATTGTCGATGCCATCGTGCAGCTCACCGACGGCGGGGCCGACTACAGCTTCGAATGCATCGGCAACACGAAGACGATGCGGCAGGCGCTGGAGTGCTGCCACAAGGGCTGGGGCCAGAGCATCATCATCGGCGTGGCCGAAGCGGGCGCGGAGATCAGCACGCGGCCGTTCCAGCTGGTGACCGGGCGGCAGTGGAAGGGCTCGGCCTTCGGCGGTGCGCGCGGCCGCACCGACGTGCCGAAGATCGTCGACTGGTACATGGAGGGCAAGCTGAACATCGACGACCTGATCACGCACAAGCTGAAGCTGGAGGACATCAACAAGGGCTTCGAGTTGATGAAGTCCGGCGAATCGATCCGCTCGGTGGTGGTGTTCTGATGGCGCCAGTCACCACGCTGGAGGAGCACCGCTGCTTCGGCGGTGTCCAGGGCTTCCACGAGCACGCGTCCACGGCGATCGGCCTGCCGATGCGCTTCGGCGTCTACCTGCCGCCGCAGGCCGTCGAAGGGCCGTGCGCCGTGCTGTATTGCCTGGCTGGCCTCACCTGCAACGAGCAGACCTTCGCCATCAAGGCCGGCGCGCAGCAGCATGCGGCGCGGCACGGGCTGGTGCTGGTCACGCCCGACACGAGCCCGCGCAACACCGGCATCGCGCAAGCGGATGCCGACTGGGACTTCGGCACGGCGGCCGGCTTCTACCTGGACGCCACGCGCGAGCCGTATGCGCGCCACTGGCGGATGGAAAGCTGGTTGATGGAGGAGCTGCCGGCCGTGCTTGCGGCGCGCTTTGCCGTCGACATCGCACGCTGTGGCGTCCTGGGCCACTCGATGGGCGGCCATGGCGCATTGACGCTGGCCTTGCGCCATCCGGGCCGGTTTCGCAGCGTGTCCGCCTTCGCGCCCATCTGCGCGCCGAGCGAAGTGCCCTGGGGGCAGAAGGCCTTGCGCGGCTACCTTGGCGACGACCAAGCCGCCTGGTTGCGGCACGACGCGGTGCGCCTGGTCGAAAACGGCGCCCGCGCGCCGCACCTGCTGGTCGACCAGGGTTCGGAAGACCCTTACCTGGCCACGCAATTGCGGCCCGAGCGGCTGGAGCAGGCCTGCACGCAGGCGGGGCAGCCGCTCACGCTGCGCCGGCATGCAGGCTACGACCATGGCTACTTCTTCATCCAGGGCCTGGTCGGGGAACACCTTGCGCACCATGCGCAGGGCCTGGGCCTGCGCGGATGACCGCGCCCTGGCTGGCGCTGGCCGTCACGACGGCGATCCAGTCGCTCGTCTCGATGGCCGTGCTCACGTTGCCCGTGATGGCGCCCGCCGTCGCGCAGGCATTGGGCACCTCCGCCACCTACACCGGCCTCTATGTCGCACTGGTGTATGTGGGGGCGATCGCGGCCAGCCTGGCAGCCGGCAATGCCGTGGCCCGCTTCGGCGCCATCCGCGTCAGCCAGGGCGGCCTGGTGCTGTGCGCCGCGGGACTGGCGCTGAGCGCGCTTCCAGCGCTGCCGGCCATTGCCGTCGGCGCGGTGCTGATCGGCCTGGGTTACGGTCCCATCACGCCGGCCAGTTCGCACCTGCTGGTGCGCACGACGCCGGCCCGCCGGATGTCCGTGGTGTTCTCCATCAAGCAGACGGGCGTGCCCCTCGGCGGCGTGCTGGCGGGCGCCATCGTGCCGGGCGTCATGCTGTGGGTGGGCTGGCAGGCGGCATTGCTGGCCGTCGCCGCGGCGAACCTGGTGTGTGCAGCACTGGCGCAGCCGTTGCGCGCGGACCTCGATGCCGACCGCGACCCGGGCCGGCGCCTCGCACTGGGCAACCTCGCGGGGCCGCTGCGGCTGGTGCTGTCCTATCCGGCGCTGCGCATGCTGGCGGCGTGTTCCTTCGCCTTCTCGATCACGCAGCTCTCGTTCACGGCCTACCTGGTGACTTATCTCGACGCAACCCTGGCCTATGGGCTGGTCACCGCCGGCCTGGCGCTGTCCTTTGCGCAGTTCGGCGGCGTCGGCGGCCGCGTCTTCTGGGGCTATGTCTCCGATCGCTGGCTCGGGGCTCGCTGGATGCTGGCGATCCTGGCCTTGCTGATGACGGCGGCGGCGCTTGCCACGGCGCTCCTGCGTCCGGGGCTGCCGCTGGCCCTGGTGCTGGCCGTGCTGGTCGTCTTCGGCGCTTCCGCCATCGGCTGGAACGGCATCTACCTGGCGGAGGTGGCGCGCCGCGCGCCCGCGGGCCAGGCGGGCATGGCCACGGGAGGCACGCTGGCTGTCACTTTCTTCGGGGTCGTGCTGGGCCCGCCGCTCTTCGGCGCGCTGTCCGGCCTGTTCGGCACGTACCGGGCCGGCTTCCTGGCGCTGGCAGTGATCACCGGCGTCTGCGCGATCGTGCTGGCGTGCGGCCGCCGGTTGTTGCCGTCCCAGGCACCCGCAGGACCAGGCGACGCACGATAAGCTCAGCAGTTCGCCGCCGCCACGCGCCTTTGCCCGACGGGAAGGCCGTCTGGTAACAGGCTTCACGACTGTTGCAGGCGCCGAAGCGTGGCATTGGTTCCTTCGACCTAGCACGGAGCGCACGGCCGAGTAGCGAGTCGCTCAAAATAGGCCCTGCGCTCCTGCTATCCAGCCGCGGGGGCATCATTACGGAGACCCATGGACCTCGAGTACCAAGCGCAATGGCCTGAAACCGCCGACTGGCGGCGGAATGCTTTGCATGAGCTCGAGGGCGACTGGAGGCTCAAGGCCAAGTTCCTGGCGTTGTCGTACCTGCGGGCCAGGGCCCTCTCGCCGATCCATCGCGCGACGCCTGGCAGTTCGCTGCATCGCTACGTCGAGGAACGGCCGGACACGGCGGGCTTCATCGTTTGGCCGTACCAGTGCGCGAGCTGGCGGCCCGCGGAGCGGATCCGGCGCGTGACGCAGCACTTCGCCATCCTCGACGAGATCGGCGCGCCTTTCCCATTTTCCGTGCGCGACAAGCTGCTGCTGTGGGACCTGGACGCCTACAGCCCCGGAGTCCGGATCCTGCTGGAGCAGCCCAAGTGGCTGTTCCGCGAAGGCTTGCTGACGCTCAGCCTGTTCAGCGGCGACCACAGGGCCTATTCGCTGGCCTTCTCCCTGTTCAGGGACGGCGATCGCGTCGGCATCTTCATCGGCGGCCTGCAGGGGCGCAGCACGGAAGGCGCGCTGCAGCGGTACAAGGACATGACCAAGAGCTTCCACGGGCTGCGGCCGCGAGACCTGCTCCTCGATTGCCTGCGCATGCTGGCGCCGGCGCTGAAGGCGCAACGCATCCTGGCCGTCTCGGACGATCATCGCTACACACGGCACCCTTACTTCGGCGGCCGCAGCCGGTCGGACCACGCGGACTATGACGAAGCCTGGACAGACCGGGGGGGAACGCGCGTGGATGCGAGTCACTTCGAGCTGCCGATGGCGTCAACCACGCGGGCGCTGGAAGACGTTCCCAGCCGCAAGCGGGCCTTGTACAGGCGCCGCAGCGAGATGCTGGAAAGCCTGCAGAAGGGAAGAGCAGTGCTCTCGGAGGCGCAGGTCCTTCGTTTCGAAGCCACTTGACGCCCATGGCGTTGCGCGTCCGATCCACATTGGCGGCAGCCTGCCTGGCCGCGGGATTGGGTGGCGCCGCGATCGCGCAGAACGCGCCCCGCGGGGTGGACATCGGCGTCAACATCGAAGGCATCGAGGACTGGGCGCGCCTCTCGCCTTTCGTGGACCTCATGAAGGGTTCGCGCGCCTGGGGCCTGCCCGAAGAGCCGTGGAAGGAGGGCGTGCGCACCGATGCGCAGGGCTGGCCCTTGCAGGATGCCGGCGTCGTGGTGAAAGTCCTCCACCCGGATGCCGGCGACCCGAAGGCAGCGGCAAGGACGCTCGAAAATGGCGTCCACCAGTTGTCCTTCCAGGGCCGCGCCAAGGTGGCTCCCGTCGCATCGGAGGGCGTGACCGTGCGGAAGGTCGCGTACGACGCCAGGACCCGCCAATCGACCGCCGAAGTGGTCATCGGCCCCCAGGCCACCCAGCTGATGCTCTCGTTCACAGGTACCGACGGTGGCGTGCGCGACGTGCGGCTGGTTCCCTCCGGCACGCCCGCGAGCCAGACGTTCAACCCGGCGTTTCGCGCGGCCATCGAACCGTTCGGCACGCTGCGGCTGATGGACTTCCTGAAAACCAACGGGAACCCGTCTCGCAACTGGGCCGAGCGCACGACGCCCGCGGCCGCCACCCAGTCGGGCGAGCGCGGCGCCGCGTACGAGTACGCCGTGCAGATGGCCAATGAACTGGGCAAGGACATCTGGATCAACGTTCCCGCGCTTGCCGACGACGCCTACGTGCGTGCCCTGGCGGAGTTGCTGCACCGGACGCTGGCTCCCGGGCGCGTCGTGTACGTGGAGTACAGCAACGAGCTGTGGAACTCGCAGTTCCCGCAAACCGCGGCGAACCGCGATGCCGCGGTGGCGGAGGCGGCGGCCGGCGACACCACGCTGACGAAAGGGCGAAAATGCACGGCGCAGCAGCTGAAGTCAGCCGCCGGCGATTGCAACCCCGATTGGGCGGGCTATTTCCGCGTGGGCAAGCGAACCGTGCGCATCGCCCAGATCTTTTCCGAGGTGTTCGGTGCGGGCGCGCTGAACAACCGGGTGCGGGTGGTGTATGCCACGCAGTTCTCCCACCGCAACCTCGCCGAGCAGGTCCTCAAGAACATCGCCACTTATCGCGGCAAGCCTGCATCCTTCCTGTACGGGGTGGCCGGTGCGCCGTACTTCTATCTCGACGAGGCACTTGCCCGGTCTCCGCGGCTGGATGCGGCAACGATCCACGCGTCGATGAACCAGTCGCTCGAGCGCGACGTGCTGCCCTTCCTGGCATCCGGGATCGCGAAGGGCGGGACGTTCACCAAGGGGGTCCCCTACCGGGGCGAAGACTGGAGCCAGCCCTCGCTGAAGGCGCTGGCCGACTACTACGGCATCAAGAGCATGGCCTACGAGGCGGGGCCGGACTTTCGCCAGGTCGAGGCGAGCCTGCCCGCGAAGTTCGCCGCGAATGCGGACGCGCGGATGGGCGCGAGCATCGACCGGCTGCTGCGGCAATGGTTCGGCTGCGGCAACGGGCTGTTCATGCACTTCACCCTCACCAGCGGGTATGGCCGCCACGGTTATTGGGGGCTGACCAATGACCCGCGCGACCTGAAGACCGCCAAGTACGAAGCCGTGGCGAGCGCTGCACGGCGCCCGGCCACGGACTATCGAAGCTGCAATTAGCTCAGCGGCAGCTGGTCAGCGTCGCGCGGTCCCGCAGTGCGATCTCGCGCGCCGCGGCGTACTTGGGACCGGCGGGTTCCAGCGGGTCGTTCGTCAGGCCCCAGTAGCCGTACCGGTCCCAGGAGGAGGTCAGGCTGAAGTGCATGAAGAGGTCGTTGCCGCACCCGAACCACTGTGCCAGCTCGTTGCGCACCAGCGCGCCCATCTTCACGTCCCGGTTGGCGGCGATCTTGGTCGTCGCGTTGGCCGGGTTCTGGCGCAGGTCCGGCCCGCCTTCGTAGGCGATGCTCTTGAGCCCGTAGAAGTCCGCCAGCGCCTTGTGTGACGCGCCGCTGTTGAGGCCACCGCGGTACGCCTTGCGCACGAACGCGCCGTTCTCCAAAGCGCCTGCGGCGAAGTAGGGCTCGTTCTCGGAGTTCAGCGAAGACTGCAGGCTCTGCAGGATCTGCTCCTGGCTCGCCCACTCCGAGCTGGCCAGTTGCTCGGACAGATAGAAGTAGGGGGCGGTCGCGACCGCATAGAACTTCGACGACGGCTGGCCGCGGTAGGTGGCGATGTTCTTGAGGACCTGCTCGGCAATGCCGGGGCTGGCGAACTGGGTTGCGTAGACCACCCGCACCCGATTGTTCATCGCCGCCGCGCCGAACACGTCCGCGAAGATGTCGCTGATCTGGACCACGCGCTTGCCGATGCGGTTGTAGCCCGCGTGGTACTTGTTGCATTCGCCGACGTTGGCATTGAACAGCTCCCGGGTGCACAACCGGCCGTTGGTCAGCGTGCGGTCGCCTTCGACCGCTTCGCGCACGGCGGCTTCCAGGTTCTCCGTGGCCTGGGGGAAGATGAAGTTCCACAGCTCGTTGCTGTACTCCACGTAGACGACGCGGCCAGGGGCGAGGTCGCGCCGCAGCAGCAGGGCCAGCTGGCGAACATAGGTGTCATTCGCTCCCGAGGGGATGTTGATCCAGATGTCCTTGTCGAATTCGTTGGCGATCTGGATGGCGTACTCGATGGCCCCGCCCTTGCGCGATGCCTGGGTGGCGGAGGCCGGCGTGGTGCGCTCGCCCCAGCCGCGCACCGGATTGTCGTTGGTGCGCAGGAAGTCCATCAGGCGCAGCACGCCGAAGGGCTGCATGGCTTCCCGGAACTCGTTGGTGAACGTCTCCGTCGCCCCGTAACCGGGACGGCGCAGCGAAACGTTCTTCACGCCGCCGCGCGTGTTGCGGAAGGTCAGCATGATCGCGTCCGCACCCGCGCCGACGACGACGTCCGCCGTGGATCGGTTGGCGGCCGCGTCATAGCGGTAGCCCCTGACCGTGACGTTGACCGAGGTCGTGGCGACCGTGGCGCGCCCCTTGAACTTGAGCTTGTAGACACCGCGGGTCAGGTAGCGATAGGCCTTGCGCTCGTCGCCCGGCTCGAAGGTCCGGACGTTGACGATCACGCCGGCGTCCCCGGTGGGCCAGCCCAGCGCGTCCACCTCTGCGCGTTCCTCCCACGGGGCGTCCACGGTGCCCCAGGGCCGCGCCGTCTTCATCAGGTCCACGAAGGGCTGCAGGCGGGCCCAGTCATACAGGCCTTCCAGGTTCACCCCGACCGGCGCCCGGCCCGATGCGGCAGCCAACGTCGGCGCACGCAGCAGGGCGGCGCGTTGGGCCCGCTCCTGTTCTTCGGCGGGCTCCAGGTCTTCCTCCGCTGCGGCCGCTGCCGGGTCGGCAGCTGCACCGTCCACCGCGTCCGGGGCTTGCTGTGCAGCCATCGCTGCCTTGGGCGCGTTCGCTGCCTTGGCGGCATCAGCGGCCTGCGCGACTTCGGTTTCGCCCCCACCGCCGCATCCGGCCAGCAGTCCGAGCAGGAGAGCCGATGCGAACGCTGCCTTGCGTGCCCAGTCGAGCTGATTGCGGGAAAAACTTAGCCCGACGTTTCGATTCAGTTCCATGTAGCAGTGGAGCCGTCCTGTAGGACGCGGCCTTCTGTTGAAGTAGGGGCGCATCATACGAAGCGATACGGACGAGGCAACCCTTCTGCAACCTCGCGCTACACAACTCACAAGGTCGAGCCTGGATCCGATGCTCGATCGAAGAAAAATTCACGGGATGTGGTGGCGATCCGTCAACCACAAGGGGCCGTCGGGCGGCGGACTACATGGCCACGGGCAGTTGTCCGACGCGTTTTGGGCGCGCCGGGCCAAAATCTTCGGGTTCTCCCTGTCCTCGAGGGCCGTCGAAGGCCCCGGAGACCTGTTTGCGCGTTTGCCTCTACCTTGGCGCCGCGTCGGCCGGTGGGACCGGTATTGCGGGACGGCGCTCAGTGACTTGACCGTCCGCGTCGAGGTGCGGACCGTCCCACTGGTGCGCGAAGCCGAACAGGCCGAAGGCCCCGGCGAACAGCACGAGCGACAGCAGTTCGCCGCGCACGGACAGCAAGCCCAGGCGCGGCTGGAACAGCAGGAGTCCGGCGAAGCTTCCTGCCAGCTGGCCCAGCGCGACGCCCCACATGGCGCCGGTGGTGCCGTAGAGCCGGTAGCCGATGACGATGGCCACCAGGATGCCGAACAGCCGGATGGCTTGTTCGGCGGCCATGAGGTTCGGGCGACCGAGCAGCAGGTACATGTAGGGGACGACGGAGTAGCGGGCTCCCACCAGCGTGATCGCAAGGATGCGCAGGAACTCGCCCGCCTGCAGGTAGCGGTCGTCGTAGAGGATGCGGACGACGTCCGGCCCGAACCAGAAGAGGAAGGCCGCCACCAGCAGGCAGAACGCGTCGGTGGGGATGCGTGAGCGGTGATAGGTGCGTGCCAGGCCGCCACTGTCACGCTCATAGGCGCGCGTGATGGCGGGAAACGTGACGCGGCTGGAAATCCGCGAGACGACGTCCGATACGGCGCCGGCGAGGAGGGCGGCGATCGCGAACTGCCCCATGGTGTGCGAGCCCAGCAGCCACGCCAGGATGAGCTTGTCGAGGTTGGCGGCCAGGAAGGTCAGCGCCGACGACACGATGATCCAGTTGCTGATGCTGACGACCTCGCGCGCCACCGGCATCGAGATGAACAGCCGGTTGTGGATGCCGCGTGGCAGCAGGTGGCTGGCCGCCACCTTGACGGCGCCGGCGACGATGGCGCCCACCAGCAGGACGTAGACGGTCGGATGCACGAACGCGATGGCCGCCATCGCAACGACGCCGGCGACCTGGCTTCCCAGTTCGATCAGGACCACCGGGCGCAGCAGCATCTCCTTTTCCGCGGTCGCCAGCTTGGTGGATTCGAGCCCCCAGAGCACGCCGCTGAGCGACAGGCCGGCGATCAGGTAGGGAAGCACGGGGCTTCCGTAGGTGCTGCCGACTCGCGTGTAGCCCGCGCTTTGCGCCAGGCCGAGGCCGAGTGCGATGAGCACCATGAGTCCGGCCACCAGCAAGCCCTGCAGCACCTGCATGGTCCAGACCGTGTTGATGAACTCCGGATCCGCGGCCCGGTTGCTGCGCACGATCACTTGCCGCAAGCCGAGATCGGAGAACATCACGACGCCGATCGACACCACCGTCGCCACTGCCATGACGCCGAACGATTCCGGCGCCAGCAGGCGGGTGAGCACCAGGTTGCCCAGCAGCCGCAGCACCTGACTGGAACCATGGCCGACGAGGGTCCACAGACCCGCGTTCATGGCTGCTTTCAGGATGCTTGGCTGTTGCATAACCTGCTATTCTGTTGCATACCTCGCTATTCTCAACGCCGCGCTTGGCCCAGCCTCTCGTCGTTGATAGTCCTTTCGCCCTAGCCCGGCCTCTCCGCGTTCGTGTCAGAAACCCACCGCGCCGTCATCGTCCTCCTGATCCTCGGCCTGGTGGCCTGGCGCCTCGCGCGCCCCCTCGGATCGGAACAGCTCCCCGGCGCCCATGGGTTGCGGCGGGGATTGTGGTTCGCACTCACGATCATCGCATTCGCCCTGGGTGACTTCTGGGTGTTTTCAATGCTGGCGCTCGGCCTGCTCATCTGGGCGAGGTCGCGCGACGTCAACCTGCCGGCATTGTTCCTGGCTCTTCTGTTCGTCGTGCCGCCGTCCCGGCTGGACATCCCGGGTTTCGGCCTCATCAACTTCTTCTTCAGCCTGAGCTTCCCGCGCCTGCTGTCGCTGGTGCTGTTGCTGCCGCTGTTCCTGCGGCTGGTGCGCCAGCAGCGCGCGCCGCAGCGGGGCCTGCCGCGCCTGGCGGACCTGTTGTTCATGGGATACCTCGCTGTCGAACTGGTGCTGCTGGCTCGCGAGGACTCGGTAACCTCCGCGGCCCGGGGCGCCTTCTACGTCTTCATCGACCTGTTCCTGCCGTATTACGTCTTCAGCCGGGCGTTCGACAACCTGGCAAAGATCCGGGACGCCATGGCTTCGCTGGTCATCGCGGGTGTGGTGTTGTCATTGGTCGGCCTGTTCGAAGCCGCCCGCTACTGGCTGCTGTATGCCAGCCTGGTGCAAAGCTGGGGGTCGCCCGAACAGTTGCTGTACCTCGACCGCAGCGGCTTGCTGCGGGGGATGGGCAGCACCGGGCATGCGATCGCGCTCGGCTACCTGCTGGCGGTCTGCCTGCTGCTCTACCTGCCGCTGCGCGAACGGATGCGGCCCGGCTGGCAGGCGAACGCCTTGCTGCTGTTGCTGTGCGGCGGTCTTTTTTCGGCGCTGTCGCGCGGGCCCTGGGTCGCCACCGCGATCGGCTTGCTGTTCTACGTGGCCCTGGGGCCGCGCCCGGTGCGCAACGTCTCGCTGTTCGCCGGCGGCGGGGCGGCGGCAGCCGTGGTCGCGTCGCTGCTGCCGGGCGGTGGCTTCATCATCAACCTGCTGCCCTTCGTCGGAACCGTCGAGACGTCGAACATCGACTACCGGCAAAAGCTGGTCGAAAACTCCTGGAAGCTGATCTGGGAGAACCCGGTGTTCGGGTCGACCGACTACATCGAGCGGCTCGCGGCGATGGGCATGGTCCAGGGGCAGGGCATCGTCGACATCGTCAATACCTATTTGCAGATCGCACTGCAAAGCGGCTTCGTGGGGCTGACCTTCTTTGCCGGCGTGCTGCTGGCGGCCCTGCTGTCCGCACTGGCCGCGCGCAAGCAGGCCGTGCGGGCCAAGCAGGAGGACGCGGTGGCCCTGGGGCGTTCGCTGGCCGCTGCGCAGGTGACGGTGATGATCACCATCTTCAGCGTCAGCAGCATCGTGGTGATCCCGTGGGTCTTCTGGTGCCTCGCGGGGATGCTGGTGGGCTACGCGCGCGTCGTCCAGGCGTCAACGCGCGCCGAGCGCACCGCGCAACCGGCTTTGCGGTTCGCCTGAGCCGGCCGCGGCCGGCGCTGACTAGCCCGCGTGGGTGGTGGGGCCGCGCCGCCGCGTCGCGAACTCGCGCGCCACCAGCACGAAGAAATACAGGTCGCGCGTGTAGCGCCCGATGAGCCGGCGCGGCTCCTGCGACAGCCGATAGGCCCATTCCAGGCCCGTGCGGCGCATCCATTGGGGAGCGCGCTGGACGGTGCCGGCGCAGAAGTCGATCGCCGCCCCGACACCCAGGAACACGCCCTTGTCGAACTGGGACAGGTGCTTGTCGATCCAGACTTCCTGCTTCGGCGATCCCAGACAGACGAAGATCAGGTCCGCGTCGCTGGCCCGGATGGCCTGCACGATCTCGGCGTTCTGCTGGGGGTCATGCTCGAAACCGAGCGGAGGGCAGAGCGTGCCGGTGATCCGCAGGCCGGGATAGGCCTTGACCAGGTTGGCCGCCGCCCGCTGAGCTACACCCGGCATGCCACCGAGCAGGAACACCTTCAGGCGCCGCTGGGCCGCGATGCCGCACAGCACGGGCATCAGGTCGGAGCCGGTGACCCGTTCCTTCAGCGGCGTCCCCAGAAGGCGCGAGGCCCAGACGACCGGCATGCCGTCCGGCACCACCAGGTCGGCGCGGGAATAGGCCGCCCTCAGCGCGGCATCTTCTTCCAGGTTCACGACCTGGTCCGCGTTCGGGGTGACGACGAAAGAGGGGGTGGGACGGACGGACAGCCGCACCACCTCTTGAACCGCTTCCTCGAAACCGTGGCGGTGGATCAGCGCGTGACCCAGCGCAAATCGACCGGATGCCGCCATGGACCATCTCCCTGTGATTGAACTTGAGTCATGGTATGGCTGACAACGAAATGTCGATTGGTCCCATTGGGCCATCCGCGTGTAGGCCGACGCCTCGATTCGCGTGAAGGGCGGCCGATCCCCCCGTGAAACGGGTCCTTGGGCGCTATCCTTCGTTGTGGCTCATGCAGTCATACCCAGCCGTGCCCGTCCTCCCTGCGCCTGAGCTTGGAGACCCGGCACGCCACAGGAGATTCAACGGTGTTGCGAAGCGAGGATGAAAGCCAAGTCATGATCGAAGCCCTGCCCACCCGGCCGGCGAGCGCGGGGATGCGCGTCGTCGACGTGCTTCTCGTGAGCTTCAATTCGGCTCATTTGATCGACGATCTGCGCAAGACGCTCGAACAGGCCGAACGCGAAGGCTTCACCATGCGCGTGCTGGCCGTGGACAACGCGTCCTCGGACGGCTCCGGGGACAAGCTGCGCAGCGCCCTGCGCTGCGAGGTGTTCATCCAGAACACGCAGAACGTCGGCTTCGGGCGCGCCAACAACCAGCTGCTGGAGCACGTGCGATCTGATTACGTGCTGCTGCTGAACACCGACGCATTCATGTCGCCCGGCACCATCGGCAAGTCCCTGGCCTATATGGACGCGCATCCGCGCTGCGGCATCCTCGGCGTGCGCCTGACAGACGCGGACGGCAGCTTGCAGCCGTCGCGCCGGTCCTTCCCGACGCCGCTGACCACCTTCCTGCGGCGCACCGGACTGCAGCGGGTGCTGCCGGTGCGCGGCGCGCGGCTCGACAGCGAGGAAGACCATGCGCAGGAGGCCGAATGCGACTGGATCACCGGTTGCTATTACCTGGTGCGGCGCGCGGTGCTGGACGAGATCGGGCTGTTCGACCCGCGCTTCTTCCTGTATTGCGAAGAGGTGGACCATTGCCGGCGCGCGCGCGACGCCGGCTGGAGCGTCGCGTACCTGCCTTCGGCCAGCGTCGTCCACCTGGGCGGCGAGAGCGCCAAGTCGGTCTCGGCGCTGTCGCGCGAGCGGCAGATCTCCGCGATCCAGACCGAGAGCGAGTTGCTGTACACGCGCAAGCATTTCGGCCTGGCCGGCGTCTGGGCGCACCTGGCGCTGACATTGCTCGGCGACACCATCCTGGCGCTCAAGGACTTGTTGAAGGGCGCCGCGGCGTCCGCGTGGCAGCAGTTCCGCTGCAGCCGCGTCACTTTCCAGCTGGCGCGGAGCACCAGGCTCGGCAGCCGGCCCACCCGGTAGGCCGCCATGAATCCGCGTATCGGCGTAGTCGTCATCGGGCGCAACGAGGGAGAGCGCCTGCGCGTCTGCCTCGCCGCCATTCCATTCGAAGCCTGCCAGGTCGTCTATGTCGATTCCGGTTCGACCGACGGGTCGGTGGAGCTGGCGAGGCGGTTCGGCGCCCACTGCGTCGCGCTGGACATGGCGCAGCCGTTCACGGCCGCCCGGGCCCGCAACGCCGGCGTGCGCGCGCTGCTCGAGCTGCTCCCGGCGGTGGAGTTCGTGCAGTTCCTCGATGGCGACTGCGAACTGCAGCCGCAGTGGCTGGCCGAAGGGATCGCTTTCCTCCTGCAGAACCCGCAAGTCGCCGTCACCTGCGGCCGCCTGCGGGAGCGCGACCCCGAGCGCTCGGTGTTCAACCGCCTTTGCGACTGGGAGTGGGAGGCGCCGCCGGGGGATTCGAAGGCCTGCGGCGGTAACGCGCTGATGCGCCTGTCCGCCTTCCAGCAGGCCCATGGCTTTCGCGAGCAACTGATCGCCGGCGAGGAGCCCGAGCTGTGCGTGCGCCTGCGCCGCGCCGGCTGGCGGGTGCACCGCCTGGCCGCGGAGATGGCGCTGCACGATGCGGCCATGACGCGCTTTACCCAATGGTGGCGGCGCACCATGCGGGGCGGCTTCGCGTTCGCCGAGGGCGCGTGGCTGCACGGCATGGAAAGCGAGCGCCACTGGGTGCCCGAGACATTGCGCGCGGTGTTCTACGGCGGGGTGCTGCCGCTCGCCATCGCGCTGCTGTCCGTCCTGGCCAGCCCGTGGTTCCTGCTGCTGCTGCTGGTGTACCCGGCCCAGGTGCTGCGCCTGGCCCGCCAGCGCGGCGGATACACGCGCGCCTTCTACCTGGTCCTGGCCCGGTTTCCCGAGTTCGTGGGAGTGCTCAAGTTCGTCCGCACGCTGCTGGGGTCGGGTCCGGCGCGACTGATCGAACACAGATGATGCGCGTCGCCTACCTCATCAACCAGTACCCGAAGGTCAGCCACAGCTTCATCCGCCGGGAGATCCTCGCGCTGGAGGCCTTGGGCACCAGCGTGCTGCGCGTCGCTTCGCGCGGCTGGAACGATGCCGTGGTGGACCCCGCCGACGAGGCCGAACGCGGGAAGACGAAGTACCTGCTGCAACATGGCGGCCCGCTGCTGGCCGCGTCGCTGCGCGTGTTCCTCGATTCACCGCGGCTGTTCCTGCAGGCGGCCCGCTGCGCCATCGGCATGGCGCGGATGTCGCCGCGGCCCTGGCCGGTGCACCTGGCCTACCTGTTGCAGGCATGCCTGCTGCGCGAACTCGCACGCCGCGAAGGCGTGGCGCACGTGCATGCGCACTTCGGCACCAATGGCGCGGAAGTGGCGATGCTCTGCGCCCGGCTCGGAGGTCCGCCTTTTTCCTTCACCGTCCACGGACCCGAGGAATTCGACATGCCCGGCGGCCTGCACCTGGGCGAGAAGGTCCAGGCGGCGGCATTCGTGGCGGCGATCAGCTCGTTCGGGCGCAGCCAGCTTTATCGCTGGATTCCGCACGCGCAGTGGCCCAAGGTGCAGGTCGTGCGCTGCGGGGTGGATGAAGCGTTCACACAGGCCCCGCACTCGACCGCCCCCAACTCGCGCATGGTGGTGTGCGTCGGCCGGCTGTGCGAGCAGAAGGGGCAGATGCTGCTGCTGTCCGCCGCGCGCGAGATGGCCCAGCGCGGCGAGGACTTCGAGCTGGTGCTGGCCGGCGACGGTGAAATGCGCCCGGAGCTGGAGCGGCTGATCGACGCCTACGAATTGCGCGGCCGGGTCCGCATCACCGGATGGGTGAGTGGCGAGCAGGTGCGCTCGCTGCTGCTGCAGGCGCGGGCCCTGGTCCTGCCCAGTTTTGCCGAAGGGTTGCCCGTCGTGATCATGGAGGCGATGGCGCTGGGGCGTCCGGTCGTCACCACCAGCATCGCCGGCATCCCGGAACTGGTTCGCGATGGCAAGGAGGGGTGGCTGGTGCCGGCCGGGGACTGTGGCGCGCTGGTGCATGCGTGGACGGAGCTGATGCGCGCCGACGCTTCGCAGCTGGAGGCGATGGGCAGCAGCGCGCGCGAGCGCGTGACCAGGCGGCACTCGGCGGCCGGCGGAGCCCGCAAGTTGTTGCAGCTGTTCGAGGGGACCGCATGAGTGCCATCTTCTTGGCCGTCGGCGGCGCGTGGATCCTGTTGGTCAGCCTGCTGGTGATCGCGCTGCTGGTGCAGGTGCTGGCGGGCTGGCGCTACCGGCCGCCGGCGCCGGTGCGGCGTGACGCCGCGCTTCCCTCCTATGCCGTCCTGATGCCCGCACACAATGAAGAGGGCACCATCGGGGCGCCCATCGCCGCCGTCCTGGCGCAACTCGCTCCCGGTGGCCGGCTGCTCGTGGTGGCGGACAACTGCTCCGACGCCACCGCCGACGAGGCGCGGGCCGCCGGCGCCGAAGTCGTGGAGCGGCAGGACCCGGTGCGCGGCAAAGGCCATGCACTGGCCTTCGGCGTCGCCCACCTGGCGGCGAACCCGCCGCAGGTCGTGCTGGTCATCGACGCCGACACCACCCCCGCTGCCGGAGCGCTGAACGTGCTCGCCTCGACGGCGTTCGAGACGCAGCGGCCGGTGCAGGCGCTCAACCTGATGCTGGCGCCCGAGGGCAGTTCGCTGCGCATCCGCATGGCGGCCTTCGCCTGGGCGATGCACAACCAGGTGCGGCCGTTCGGCATGCACCGGCTGGGGTTGCCCTGCCAGCTGATGGGAACGGGCATGGGGTTCCCTTGGTCCTGCGTCGCCGGCAATGCGTTTGCAAGCGGCCACCTGGCGGAGGACCAGCAGCTCGGATTGAAGCTGGCCGCCGCCGGACAGCCCCCGCTGCTGTGCCCCGGCGCACTGGTCGAAAGCTGGTTTCCGCAGGAGAATTCGGCGCTGGACAGCCAGAAGAAGCGCTGGGAACACGGACACCTGTCGCTGGTGACGGCCGTTCCGCCCTTGCTGTGGCGGGCATTGCGCACGCGCAACGGGGCGGCCTTCGCGCTGGCGGTGGACCTGTGCATCCCGCCGCTCGCGCTGCTCGCCCTCCTGGTGTTGGTCGCATGCGGCTTCGGCGCCTGGTTGGCCGGCGCCGGCTGGCAGGGCAACCTCGCCGCGGCGCTGTCGGCGCTGGCGTTCCTGGCCTTCGCGGTGTCCGTGCTGCTCGCGTGGTACAGCGTCGGGCGGCGCTGGGTGCGCCTGTCGGAGCTGGCGACGGCGCCAATGTATGTGCTGAAGAAGATCCCCCTGTACGCCGGTTTCGTGTTCAAGCGCCAGAAGGAGTGGGTGCGCACGAGCCGGCAGCGGTAAGCCATCCCCTCGAACAGAAGAAGAATGCAAGAGAAGATCCTCAAGCCGGCGGTCATCCAGCGGCGCAGCAGCATCACGGACCTCCAGGCCATGCTCGATGGCATGGTCGTCATCGGCCTTTGCTACCTGCTGATCACGTACCACATCGGCGCGCTGACGGCGCACTACACGGTGTTCGTCTTCCTGCTGCTGTGCGCGCTGGGCCTCGTCTACAACGCGTTCGGCATCTACCGCAAGAACATGACGTTCACGCGCAAGGCCCTGGACCTGTTCCAGGCCTGGACACTGACCTTCTGCATCCTGATCGCGCTGGGGTTCCTGACCAAGCAGACCGAGACCTTTTCGCGCTTGCTGCTCGGGGAGTTGTTCGTGGCGGGCTACGCCTGCCAGGCCGCGCTGCACTTCCTGGTGCGCATCTCCTTCAAGGAAATGCTGCGTCATTCGGCGGAGCTGGACCGGGTGATCGTCGTCGGCACCGGCCGCGTCGCGGCGTACCTGGACCAGCGCATCCAGCGCAGCGACTGGCTCGGGCAGACGGTGGTCGGGCTGGTGAGCCTGCCGCCAGCGGAGGGCGGACCCGAACCGGACCGCGAGACTTTCGGCCCGGGGTCGCCCATCCTCGGCCGGCTCGACCAACTGGTGGAGCTGATCGACCGGCACCAGGTGCGCACCGTCTATTTCGCCATCCCGCTGAATGCCTCGAATGTCATCGAGAGCCTCTACTTCCAGCTGCTGGACAAGCACGTCGCGGTCCACTGGGTGCCGGACATCTTCTCGCTGCCGCTGGTGAACCACTCGGTCAGCTCGATCGCGGGCGTCCCGGTGCTGACGCTCTCGGAAACCCCGCTGATCGGCATCCGGCGCC
Organism: Ramlibacter sp. PS3R-8; assembly: GCF_037572435.1. Lineage (NCBI taxonomy): Bacteria > Pseudomonadati > Pseudomonadota > Betaproteobacteria > Burkholderiales > Comamonadaceae > Ramlibacter > Ramlibacter sp. PS3R-8. The sequence continues at coordinate 409,225 of NZ_JBBHGT010000002.1, read as the reverse complement.
TGTTGAAGACCGCCGAGGACATCGTCCTGTCCATGGTGCTGCTGGTCCTGCTGGCCCCGATCCTGCTGACCATCGCCATCGCGGTGAAGCTCGACAGTCCCGGCCCCGTGTTCTTCCGCCAGGCCCGGCTCGGCTGGGGCGGCAAGCGCTTCTACATCTGGAAGTTCCGCAGCATGTACGTGCACGACGACCATGGTGTCGTGGTGCAGGCCTCCAAGAACGACCCGCGCGTGACCAGGGTAGGCGCTTTCCTGCGCCGCACCAGCCTGGATGAGCTACCGCAGATCTTCAACGTGATCCGGGGGGAAATGTCCCTCGTGGGGCCGCGGCCGCACGCCGTGCAGCATGACCTGGAATATGCGCAGCAGATCGCGCATTACTTCGCGCGCCACAAGATCAAGCCCGGCATTACCGGGCTGGCGCAGGTGCGCGGTTACCGGGGCGAGACGCGCGACCTCGGCATGATGATGCTGCGGGTGGAGAGCGACATCGAATACATCAACAACTGGTCGCTGTGGAGCGACCTGGCGATCCTGGTGCGGACCACGCGGGCTTTGTCGGGCAAGAACGCATACTAGGGTGCGGCGGCTGACGACACCTGATAGCACCATCGGCCCATTGTGGCGAACCGTGATGAGCCTTACTCTGCATCCTATACAAGAGTATTGGGAGTCCCACAATGAATACCGCACGCCTCGCTGTCATGGGTGCTGCCGCGATGCTGGCCTGCGCCGGCTTCGCCCATGCAGCCACCGGCCCCGTCTCCCTGGTGGCAGCGCAGCCGTCCGGCGCGTCGATCCAGGTCGTCGGCCCGCGCAACGCGCACATCGTCGCCGTGTCCGACATCGCCGGCCCGTCCGCACGCTCCACCTGGAGCGACGCCCCCAGCCAGCGCGAATCCATCTACAGTACGGTGCTCAACTCCGGCCGGCAGACGGACGCGGCCGAGAAGACGCCCGAGGCGCCTCTCCCCGGCGCGCTCTGGTTGTTCGCATCTGCGTTGCTCGCGTTCCTCGGGATCTCGGCGCGGCGCAGGTTTTAAAACCGGCCGCGGCGCTTCGGCCCGCGGCACTGCATTGATGGATTCCATGATCTCTCGCTGCGCCTCTTTCCTGTTCCTCTTCCTCGTCGCCTGCACCACGTGGGCGCAATCCGCTACCCAGACTTATGCCTTGCGGCACGGCGACCGCATGCAGATCTCCGTGTGGAAGGAAGAAGCCCTCAACCGCGAAGTGCGCGTGCTGCCGGACGGCAGCATCAGCTTTCCCCTGGTGGGACGCATCCAGGTGGCCGGCAGCTCTGCAGTGGAAGTCGAGCAACGCATCCGGGACGGCCTGAAGCGATACATCCCGGAGGCCGTCGTCACGGTCGTCGTGCTCGCCACCGAGGGCAACAGCGTGTACGTGCTCGGCAAGGTGCTCAAGCCCGGGCCGGTGCCGCTGACCAGCGGGGACACCACGGTGCTGCAGGTGCTGAGCCAGGCCGGCGGCCTGGACCGGTTCGCGGACTCCGATTCGATCGTGGTGCTGCGCAAGTCCGGATCGGACGGGCGCGAGGAAACCCTGCGCGTACGCTACCGCGACTTGCTCAAGGGCAAGGCGCTCGACTCCAACGTGGTGATGCGCCCCGGCGACACGGTGATGGTGCCTTGAGCGTGCCGAGCCGAGCAGCCCCGGTCGCGCGTTGCGTTGCCCGCGGGCTCCTGCTCGCGGCGGGCGCGGTGGGAATGACGGGCGCCGGCGCACAGACGAGGTGGATCGCCTCGTTGACCGCCCCGGCGGAGATCGAGTACGACTCCAATCCTTCGATGTCCACTGGGCCGGCCGCCGGAACGACCTTTTTCCGCCTGACCCCGGTTCTCACCGCACGGCACGTGCGGGATGCCGATGAATTCGGTGTGGACACCCAGCTGACGCTGGAGAAGAGCAGCAACCAGGACGTCGCGGAAGACCGCGTCGATCCGCGGCTGCGCGCCTTCTGGAAGCATGCCGACCCGCTGAACACGACCGAAGTTGCCCTGGTGTACGACGTCAGCGCCGTGCGCGACCTCGGCCTGACGCAGCAGGTTCCGGTGGGCAGCGACGGATCGCGCACATTGCTGGGCCTGGCCGCCAGCTGGTCGCGCGACCTCGATCCGCGCACCACCATGCTGGCGGAGTTCGCCCAGGACTTCGAGAATTTCACCGATGCACAGACGGCCGATTTCAGCCGCACCAGCGCGGCGCTGCGGTTCACGCGCGCCCTCAGCGAGCGGCAAAGCTGGTATGCGGTCCTGAACGGCCAGGCTTACCGCTCCGAAGCCAGTACGGGTGCGGTTCCCGATCCCACGGCCGGCCTGCGCTCCACGGTGGTCGGCGCACTGTTCGGCGTCGACCATGCATTCAGCCCGGAGTTCCGCGTGGACGCGAGCGCCGGACCCGCGCGTTACATCGAACCGGTCAACCGGAACGGCTGGCAAGCCAACTTCAAGGCGGAATACACGGCGGAACGCTGGTTTGCCGGACTGGAACTGCTGCGTGCCCCGGTCGTGAACGCCCAGTTCGGCGGACTCGTCATGTCCGACACAATGCGGGTGCGAGTGCGCTACGATCTCGGGCCCCAGCAGAGGTTGGAGCTGGAAGCCGGCCATGTCAGGGAAACCGCGTCACGCAGCAAGCGCAGCCTGGCCACTGTCGCCTGGGTGCGTCAATGGAACGAGTCGTGGCAAGTGTCCCTGAAGGCTTCCACCCAGCGGCAGGAAGGGCCCGAAGGCACGGCGCTGAGCAACCGGATCGGGGTGGTGTTCCTCTACACAGCGCCGGACCTCTGAAATCGACATGAACGACTATCAACTGACGCTGTCCGACTACCTGGCGATCGCCCAGCGCCGCGCGTGGATGATCGCGGGCACGTTCGCGGCTGCCCTGGCCGTGGGCGTCGCGGTGTCGCTGCTCATCCCCCCTGTCTATCGCTCCGCCGGCTCGATCCTGATCGAGTCGCAGCAGATCCCGTCGGACCTCGTCCCGGCCGCCATCACCACCTACGCCGACGAGCGCATCGAAGTCATCAAGCAAAGAGTGATGACGCGCGAGAACCTGCTGCGCGTCATCGGCCGGCACGGCCTCTTCGCGGATGCCGGGCCGGGCTTCACGCCGTCCGAGCAGGTCGATGTCATGCGCAAGACCATCGCGGTCGAACTGGTGCAGGCCAACCTGGACCCGAACCGTTCGGGGCCCGCCACGATCTCCTTCAGCATCGCGTTCGAGCACCGCCGCCCGGAGGTGGCCCAGGCCGTCGCCATGGACCTCGTCAACCTGTTCATCGACGAGAACGTCAAGGTGCGCACGCAGCGCGCGGCGCAGGCCACCGAGTTCCTGACGCAGGAGACGGACAAGCTGAAGAAGGAGGTCGACGCCATCGAGGCGCAGATCGCCAAGTACAAGCAGCAGCACGCCGGCGCGTTGCCGGAGAACGTCGCCCTCGGGATGGCGACGATGCAGCGGCTCGAAGCAGACTTGCGCCAGGTGGAGCGCGACCATGCAGGCGCCGAGGAAGCGCTGCGCACCCTCGAGGGGGAACGGGCCGCGGCATTGGCCGAGCCGCCGCCGGTCAACGCCACGCCGGCGGACCCGAACCAGGCCGAACTGCGCGCGGCGCGGCTGGAACTCGCCCGGCTCGCCGGAACTTACACCGACAGCCACCCGGACCTGCGGGCCGCCCGCCGCAAGGTCGAGGCGCTCGAACGCGCGGCCGCCGCGGACGCGGCCGCTTCGCCTGCGGCGCCCAGGCGCTCGAACGCGGCCGTCGCTGCCGCACGCTTCGACGGCCGTGCCAACGCGCTGCGCGAGCGGGCGCGGGTGCTGGCCAGCCAGAAGGCGGCCCTGCGCCAGCGCTTGTCCGAAATGGACGCATCGCTGGTGCGGTCCCCGCAGATCGAGCGCGAGTTGTCCGCGCTGACGCGCGACGCCCAGACTGCGCAAAAGAAGTACGAGGAAATGCTCGGCAAGAGGATGACGGCGCAAGTCGCCGAGAACCTCGAGGGCGGCCAGAAGGCGGAGCGCTTCACGGTGCTCGACGCGCCGACGCTGCCGGACAACCCGATCAGGCCGAACCGCAAGAAGCTGCTGGCCATGAGCTTCATCCTCGCCGTTGCTGCCGCCGCCGCGGCCGTGGCGCTGCTGGAGGCCATGCGGGGAACCGTCCGTGGGATCGGCCAGATCCGGGCCATCTGGGGCCAGGAACCCCTGGTTGCCGTTCCGGTCATCCCCGTCCCCGGCGAGGCGGCCAACCACAGGAAGCGCATGCTGGTGCTGTCCAGCAGCGCCGTCTTGGTGGCGTGCCTGATCCTGGGGCTCGTGCACTTCCTCTTCGTGCCGCTCGACCTGCTGGTCATGAAGGCCATCACGCGGATGGGTTGATAACATGGAACGCATCAAACTCGCCATCGAACGCGCGCGTGCACAGGCAGGCACCGCGCAACCGCAACCCTCGCCAGCGTGGGAGCCACGCACCATCGACCTGCCGCCGCTGCCGCGGCGAACCGTCGATGCCGTGCCCATCAACCTGTTGCCGCTGGATCCGTTCCACCTCGAGCAGCACCGGATCGTCGGCCTCGACCAGAACAATCCGCTGCGCCAGTCGTTCGACCTGTTGCGCACGCAAGTCCTGCAGAAGATGCAGGAACATGGCTGGCGCACCGTCGCCATCACCTCACCGTCCATGGCGTCGGGAAAGACGGTGGTGTCGATCAACCTTGCCATGAGCATCGCGCACCATCCGTCGAAGACGGCGCTGCTCGTGGACTTCGACTTGCGCCGTCCGAGCGTGGCGACGTACCTGGGCTTGCCGGCCGGGAATTCGCTCAACGAAGTGCTCACCGGCGAGGCCCCGCTGGACAGCGCGATCCTGCACGTCGGCATTCCCGGCTTCCAGGTCCTGGCCACGCAACGCAGGGTGATGGGCGCGGCCGATGTCCTGGCCTCGGACCGCGTCAGCCACTTGATCAACGGACTGCGCGACGAGTCCCCGGATCGCATCGTCGTGATCGACCTGCCGCCGGTCACCGCGGTGGACGACGTGATAGCGGTGCTGCCGCGGGTGGACTGCGTGCTCGTGGTCATAGGCAGCGGCAGCAGCACCACCCGCGAGATCGAGGAAGCCAAGCGCCATCTTTCGCGCTTCAACGTGCTGGGCGTGGCGGTGAACATGGCGCCGCTGTCGCAGGCGCACATCGGCTACTACTGATCGTCCCGGCGGCGCGCAGGCCGCCGTGCCGCATCAGGCCTGCTCGCCCCGCAGGATGCCGAACTCCCTGCGGTCACGCAGCACTTCTTCGACCAGGTCCGGCCCGATGACCTGGGCTTCGGCGGAAAATCCGTAGACCAGCACCAGGTCGCACAGGATGTTGATGCTGCGCGGCACGCCCTTGGCCGCCTGCGCGATCAGCGCGATCGCCTCGGGGGTCAACAGCTCCTGCTCGCGGCCGGCCACCTTGAGGCGGTGGCGGATGTACTGCGCCACTTCGGCGGCGTCGAGCGGCGGAATGTAGAAATCCACCCCGACGCGCTGCGCGAATTGCTGGAGATCGGGGCGATTGAGCAATGTCTGCAACTGGGGTTGGCCGACCAGCACCACCTGCAGGAGCTGGTCCTTGTCGGCATTGATGTTCGACAGCATGCGCAGCGACTCGAGCGCGGCGGGCTGCAGGTTCTGCGCCTCGTCGACCACCAGCACGACGCGCCGGCCCGACGCGTATTCGGCCAGCAGGAATTGCTGGAAGCGGTCGTAGCGCTCCACCTGGCTGGCCGCCTGGTAGGGCTGCCCGAAGGCCAGCATGATCCATTCCAGCAGGTCGGCGATGTCCTCGTGCGTGTTGTAGACCAGGCCGACGGTGACCGACTGGTCCATCGAGGCCAGCAGCTTGCGCACCAGCGTGGTCTTGCCGCACCCGATGTCGCCGCAGATCACCGAGAAGCCCACGCGATTCTGGATGCCGTATTCCAATAGCGTGAAGGCAAGCCGGTGCCGCTTGCTCATGAAGAGGAAGTCCGGGTCCGGCTGAATGGAGAAAGGCTTCTCCCTCAGGCCATAGTAGGCTTCGTACATTCAGCGCTAGAGGGCGTGCGGCGTCCTGCGGGCATCGTCGGTCCTGATGAAGGACGCCATCTTCGGCCGTTCCATCGATCGGCCGCGCGGGTGCTCCTGGCGCGCCGGGCCAGCGGTGGGGCGGTCGGCGGCGCGGGTTTGCGCGGGGCGCTGCAGCTTGTCGAGGCTGCCGACGGCCTGCGCCCGGTTGAGCACATCCAGCTTCTTGTAGATGCGGCGCATGTGGTTTTTCACCGTGAAAGTGCTGAGGTTCAGGATCATAGCGATCTCTGAATTGGTCTTGCCCATGCGCACCCACTGCATCACTTCGAGTTCGCGCCCGCTCAGGGGCGTGACGTGCTCGCCCGGAACGTAGTCGTCCCAGGAGTCATCGACCTCCGGCACGTCGACCGTGGCGATTTCCTGGGGCGGGCGCCGCACGAACGGAACGTCGGAGAAGCAGCTGGCGATTCCGGCTGGTGGAATCTCGGCCGCCGGCAGTTGCTGGCCGCGGTCCGCGAGCTGCCGGAAGCCGGTGTCGATGAAGGGCAGGGCCATCCGGCACAGTTGCGAGCAGGTGGGGGTGGCGAGCTGTTCGGAGCCGATGAAGACATAGATGCAGTCGTAGCGGCTGCGGTGGTCCTGTACGCCGTGGACCAGCGCGTAAGGCGACTTGGCGAACAGGCCGCTGCCCACGCTGCGCAGCATGCGGGTGTCGATGGCCAGGGGCTCCTGGCCGCCGGCGAGCCAGTGATCGAATACCGTTTCCATCAGGGGCTCGATGATGTCCCTGGGCAGCGCGTGTTCGAGCAGTGCGGGGGTTTGCGTGATCACGTCGTAACCGACCACGCCGGACTTGAAGTCACCCCAGGCAGCGATCAGGATGTCGTGCGGCAGGAATTCCTGGATATCGACTTGCAGCCAGCGCGACCAGTCGGCCTGGCTGCGCGCAGACAGCGCCGCCTGGAGGAGCGCCATCAGCGAATCGGCTCGCTGGAAGCTCCATTGTTCCGCCGTCGAATTACTGCCCATTTCTGCAACCTCGATCATTTGATCCATCGTCATGCCGCTCCGGGATCGGAGTACGGATGAATCATATTTCACGGGGTGTCTGTAAAGGCCTCCGAACCGCTGCGTCACGCCCCGCGCCGACGCCTGCACGAGCCTCAGTCCGACGGGTTGCACGAATTTGCGTCGAAGGATGTGCCTGCCGATGACCCCCGGATGCATAACACACGTCGATGAAGCGCCCACTTCACATCGGTGACGCCGCGCAATGTTGCGTGTAATCGGCGGTGAACGCGTGAACAAATCCGGGCTCCGCGCCCACGTTTTGCACACCGCGAACGGTGACCGGTCGCACAGGTCGTCCGTCAGCGGCGTAGGACTTGAACTACGAGAGAGATATCCACTGCCGCGTCGCATGCAGCCCACGATCGGCCCCGGGCAGGGCGTCGATTGCGCTTCACGCGGCCCATGTCAAGCGCCCAAATGCGAAATGCCCGCCGAAGCGGGCATTCAGGCAAGCGCCGGAAGCCTTACTTCTTGGCTTCTTCCTTCTTGGCGTCGGCCTTGACTTCGGCCTTCTGCTGCTTGGCATCGGCTGCCACGACGGCCTTGGTCTTCGTCGCGTTGGCGGCGTTGACCTTGCTGTCGGCCTTGGCGGTGGCCGCGGCCTTTTCTGCGTCCTTCTGGGTGGTGGCGGCCTTCTTGGCAGCCTTGGCATCGGTCGCGGCCTTGGTCTTTTCCGCAGTCGCGGTGGTCTTGGCTGCCTTGGACTCTGCCTTGGCTTCCGTCTTCATTTCGGTCTTGGCAGCAGCCGAAGCGCCGGCCATGGGCGCGCCCGCGTGAGACGCGGCAAACGACGATGCGGCGAAGAAGGTGGCGGCCAGGAAGGCAAGAAGCTTGGTCATGATGTGATCTCTCGTTGTGAATCGAAATGAGTAGCCGGACAGCCGTCTCCCTGCCCCAACGCGGCAGGTAGCTCATCCGTTGACGGCGGCCACCTCGGCCCGCGGGAGTGTCAGGGTTGCGTCAGGCTGGAGCGGGGACCCGTTGCGCAGTCACGCCGGCAGCACGGCTGGATCGAAGAAGCGAAGCTTGCCTGCGCGCGGCAGCGCCTTGAGCTTCAGTTCCGCCCGCAGTGCGTCCCCTCTCGTGGGGTACTGGCGGGCTGCCAGCACCCGCACCGGCGGCCGCGCGCGCGTGAACCTGGCGCCCCGGCCGAAGACATGCAGGAAGAACCGCTGTTCCACGTCGAGTGCGATCCCGGCGTAGTACACACCGCCTTCGCACTCGAGGAGGTAAAGCCAATAGGGTTCCGGTGGCGCCGATCTCACGGGCCTGGAGCGGCACGGAGCCACTTTTCCAGCTTGGTTCCGTCCACGCCATCGCTGTACCGTCCCCGCGTGACCGCGACCTCGTGGTAACCCAGTTCGTTATAGAACGTCCGCGCGGCCACATTGTCCCGCCTCGCTTCGACGCGGATGCGCGTGCATCCCGCGACCTGCGCCGATCCTTCCAGCCAGCGCAGCAGCGATCGGCCGATGCCTGTCCGTTGCCTCGTTTCGCGGACGGCAAGCAGCGCCAGGTAGGCGTCTGCTTCGAGATACTCCATGATGCCGAAGGCGACGAGCGCTCCGTCCATCCGGACGACCGCGACGTTGGTGTCGGGATCGCGAATGGCGTTTCGTACCCTGGCGGGCCGCCAGCTCCAGGGCAGGCCGTGTTCGATGAGTTCGCGCGACATCGCCGCGATGTCGTCGGCATCGTCAGGCACGGCCAGGCGGACGGGTGGATCGGAGGTCAAGGCGGAAACGACCGTACCGGCCTCCAAGGTCTCGGCTGCAGTACGGTCCGTCGGCCCCTACTTGGCAAAGGTGGAAACGAGCGGCTTGTGCTGCGGTGCCACCGGCACGGCCTGAGGCGCAGAGGGTGTCGCGGCGCTCCTTTGGGGTTGCCCATCTCCCGGAAGGTGCGTGAAGCGGTAGATGCCCGCAGCCGCGAGGACTGCAAAGACGATCATGTACCGCTTCTCGGTCTTCTGGTTGCCGGCGAACAGCGCCAGAAGCGCGCAGCCCACGATTCCCGCAACCAGCAACTTCAGGTCCAGCGTGAGTGAATTGAAGAAATCCATGTTGGCCAGATAGAGCGAAAGACTTCACTTTAGGCGAAGCCCCCCGCCTGCGGCCAGCCGGTATCAATTGTTGCCCCAGAGCGTTGCTGGATGGCAGCATTTGTGGATCCTCGCCCCGGTCAGCCGCCCACCCCCTCGACAGCGGCAGCGGTCCTACACTGGCCCCCTGCACTCCACGCAAGGATTGGTCATGACTCGCTTGCTGCGCCGTCACTTGCTTGGCTCCTCCCTGGCCGCAATGCTCGCGGCCTGCGCGGCTCCGCCTCCACCGCAGGCGACCGTGCAGGTCTTTGCCGCCGTGGCGCAGCTGCCGCCAGAAGCCACGTACCGCCACGAGCGCTTGCCGTCGCAGGCCGGCCGGCCCGACCAGTCGGCGACGGAAGCTGCCGCGGACACGGCGCTCGCCCGCGCGGGACTGCGGCGCGACGACGCCAATCCGCGCCTGGCCGTCGAGGTGGCGGTGAGCCAGCATGCGGTGGGGTATGGGCCCGCGTGGGGCATCCCGTCCTGGGTGAACGTGGGCGTAGGCGGCGGCAGCTGGGGCGGTGGCGGCGTCGGGATCGGGCTCAGCTTTCCCGTCGGCGGCACCCCTGCCTATCCGTCGCAGCGCGTCGACGTGCTGCTGCGCGACCTGGCCAGCGGGCAGGTCCTGTTCCAGTCGCAGGCCACCAGCAACTCGGGTGCGAGCGCCGCGAGCCTGGTGGAGGCATCGCTGCGCAACTTCCCGAACGCGCAGCCCGGCACGTGGGTGGTGCCGCTGTAGCTGTCGACCTGGCAGCGCGGAGGCCCGTGGCGCTCAGGGGGCCGGCAGGCCCTTCAACAACTTGTCGAGGGTGATCGGGTAGTCGCGCACGCGCACGCCGGTCGCGTTGTAGATCGCATTGGCGACGGCCGCTGCAGCTTGCCCCATTCCTGCGTCAGGCCGACGCCGGAGAGGACCACCAGGCGCTGGCCTGCGGGGTGCGTATGCCAGGCCGAACGCGCGCCCGGCTCGAAGGTGACCCAGGCGCCGGAGGTCCTGCGCGACGGCGGCGCCGGCAGCGGCGATGACGACGGAAGCGCACGCGGTCGTCATGGAGCGGAGATGGGTCATGAGCGGGATCCTTGAATCGCTTGCAGCGGTGCTCGGATGTTCGGGCCTGCGAGGCCTCGGATCAAGGCGTGCCGGTCGATGGGGCCTATGGCACTGGCGGAGTTAGCTGCGGCTCGAATGACCGAGACGGGCACGAAAGGGCTTTCCACAAAGGTCGGCAGGGTGACGGAAGCGGCTCACGATTTCCGAGGATTTCGAAAATTCACACTGAGGAGAGAGGTGGCTCATTGCTGTGCTGACCTTCTTGAACATCCGACCTAAGAATTTGGCTTAAGACGTTTCCCCTAGCTCGCTGGAGCAGCGCATGCCGTCAATTCAGGGTGACGATGTAATTCGACCTTAGTAGGTGCATGATCTGCCCGCTCAGAGAATGAGATGGGACGGCAATGGCGACGGCGGCACAGATCCACCGCACATGCCGACTTCAAGGGGTTGGCATGGAACACGCCGAGCATGCACTTGAACGGATCACGGTTTTGCTGGCGATTGCGGTCCGTCTCTACCGCGAGGGATTGACTGCGGCGCTCAATGCGCAACATGGCATGCAGGTGCATGCGACAAGTGGTCCACCGGACAATGTACTTGCTGCCGCGTGCGCCCTGCAGGCGCATGTGGTGGTCGTTGATGTCTCCGTTGCGGGTGCTCTCGATCTGATGCGGGAGCTGCGGACGTCGAGGCCGGAAGGACGGATCCTTGCCTTCGCCGTCGGCGAAGAGGTCGACACACTGCTGGCGTACGCCGATGCCGGCGCCGACGGTTTCTTCGACTCGAACGGATCGCTGCGCGAGCTTGTCGACGCTATCGTGCAAGCGGCCGGGGGCGGACTGCCATGCCCGCCGCGCGTGGCAGCGCAACTGCTCCGCCACGCGGTGCACCGCGCCGCGCACCCCGTGCAGCACAGGTCCGCCGGCATTCTCACCAGCCGTGAGCAACAGGTGTTCGATCTGGTCAGGCAGGGCCGCTCCAACAAGGAGATCGCCTCCGCGCTGCACATCGCCGAAGCGACCGTCAAGAACCACGTGCACCACGTGCTGGCAAAGATGCACGTGACCACGCGCGGCAAGGCTGCGGCAGTGCCCGAGTCGCGCGCGCGGGACTGAATCCTTCGATCCGGATCCCTCGGCGGACCCGGCCCGGGCCGCATATGAATCCTTTTTGAACATTCGGGCGGATTCCGTCCGCACCGGCGCAAGGGAAGAATCGCCGCGAGGTGATCGCCCGTGCACGTACTGCTCCTGGAACTCCCCCGTCTGCTTCGAGGCATCCTCGAACACGCGATCAGCACGGACGCCGATTGCGAGTTGGTGCGGGAGCCGCAGGACACGCCGGACGTGGTCATCCTCGGCCTGACCGATGCGAATGACTCGACTCTGCTGCCCGCGTTGTTCGCGCGCTGGCCCGGCGCGCAGGTCATGACGCTCCAGGCGGCCGGCGACGATGCGGACCTCTACGAGCTGCGGCTCGACCGCCGCACGCTCGCGGGCGTGTCCCCGACCGAGATCCTGCAGGTGCTGCGCGAAGGCGGCGGGCCCAGGCCTGCCCCACCGGCCGAATAGAGGAAGCCCTCCATGCCTGCCATCGCCGCGACGGAACGGGATTAGCCATGCACACGCGGATACTTGACACCAGCCAGTCCCTTGCCGGTTTCCTGCGGCGCCGCTTTGCCGCCGACCCGGCGGATATCGGCGACTTCTTCGGCGGCGGCGGGGCCGCCGGTGACGTGTACCTGAGCACGCCGCAGGAGCTGACCGGCAAGTCCGGCCTGTCGCTGTGGCTCTATCGGGTGTCGCGCGACGACACCCGGCTGAACGATCCGCCCCGCCGGCGCTCGTTGCCCTCGGGGCAGATCGAGCTGGTGCCGCCGCCCTTGCCGCTGCGGCTGCACTACCTGATGACGCCGCTGGCCAAGGACCAGCCCGAACTGGAGCAGCGCATCCTGGGTTCGGTGCTGCAGGCCTTCTATTCGAAGCCGATCCTGAGCGACAGCGACCTGGTGGACGCCTTTGCCGGCACGCGCGCGCAGATCTTCGTGCGGCTGGAGGCGCTGTCGCTGGACGAGACCGCGCGCGTCTGGGAGGCACTGACCTCGTCGTTCCAGCTTTGCGTGTCGTACGAGGTGACGCTTGCCAACATCGAGCCGGACGTGTTGCCGCAGCGCGAGTCGCTCGTCGAATCGGTGCATCCCCGCGTTGCGCAACTGGTGGGGGAGGCGAACTGAATGGCCCGGCTGCGAGTCGATGTCGATGGCCAGCCGCGCACGGTCGCACTCGACGACCCGCGCGCGCCGCAAATCGAGACCTGGGCGCTGCTGCGAACCCGCGTGGTCGACGAGATCAGCGGCGAGCCGCCTCGGCGCCTGCGCATCGTCACCCGCACGCCGCGCGTTCAACCCCACGTCGGCGAAGACGGCGTGTGCGGACTGATCGGTCGCCCGTACGCGGCGGCCGGGGCCCTGCTCGGCAACGGCGCACTCACGGCGGAGGTGACTGCGCCGGGGTACTTGCCGCGCGTGCTCGACGCCGCGATCGATGCCGCGCGCCGCCGCCTCACCGTCGCAGTGGCACAGGGGGCCGATGTGCTGGACGTGGCGCCGCCTGACCCGGTGCCGCCGCGCCGCCAGTTCCGTCCGGGGCGCGGCGTCCTGGTCGAACGGGCTGCCAACGCAGACGACGCGGAGTTCCTTGCCGTGCGCGGCACGGTCGCGGCGCCGCCGGCGGCGCAAGTGGCGGTCACGCCGCCGCTGGCGGCGGCCCGCCCGCTGCGGGTGCCGCCTTGGCGCCTGACCGGCGTGCCGATCGAGCTTCCCGAGCAGCGCCTGCATCGCGCCGGTGTCATCGCAGTGCTCGGCCTGGCGTTGCGCCAGACGGCTGCCGGCGCGCTGCCGACACCGGTGGTGCCGGCGCAGTTCGAGCTCGGCGTGGCCGGCCTGTGGTGGACCGACGCCGAGGTGCGCGCTGCCAGCAATCCCCCGCATGCGCCAGACTTGCTGGCGCTGCAAGCGGCGCTCAGCTTCGATCACGCGGCTGGCACTCCGTTGCGGGCCTGCACGCTGGCCGCGGCCGGCCCGCAGCGCGGCCTGCGTGCCGCGGCGCCCGCCGGCGCGCGCGAGTTGCTGCTGCACCCCTGGACTGGGCTGACCGCTGGCGGCGGCGACGTGCTGCAGCTCGAGCTCGCCGGCGTGCAGCGCGAGCTCGTGACCACCGCCGCCTTCATTGCGCCGGCCGACGCACAACTGCCGGCGCCCGTGCCGATCACCACGCCGCTGGCCTTCGCCCATCCGCCGCTGGCGGCGGTGCAAGCGATGACCGAGACCGCCAGCGCCGCGCTGCCTCCGCTCGAGCGCGAGGCGCAACGCGGTGACCGTGTGCTGTTTGCCGCCGGCTCGCTGGCGGCCGCGCCCACCGCGCTGGCGCTGCGCATCGGCGCCGGCACCACGAGCGAGCTCGCCCTGGCGCGCTGCCTGCCCAGCCATGACGACGTCGCCGACACCTTCGCCCACGGGCTGCAGGCTGCCACCGACGGCCGGTTCGCGCTGCCGCCACTGGCACGCGTGGCGCGCCTGCGCGTGGTGGCCGCCCATCCGGGGCAGGCAGCGCTGCCCGCGATCGACCTTGCCCTGGACCCCGCGGCGGACAACGTGCTGCCGATCCTGTTCACGCCCTGAGGAGAACGTCAAATGCCCGAATATCTCGCGCCTGCGGTGTATGTCGAGGAAGTCGACACCGGTACCAAGCCCATCGAAGGCGTGAGCACGAGCACGGCCGGCGTGGTCGGCGTCGCCGAGCGCGGCCCGGTCAACGTGCCGATGCTGGTGACGAGTGCCGGCGAATACCGGCGGGTGTTCGGCGAGGGGCTCAGCCGCGACCTGTACGGCGAGCATCGCTTCCTGCCGAACGCCGTTGAAGGCTTCTTCACCAATGGCGGCAAGCGCGTCTTCGTCACGCGCGTGCTGGCCGCCGACAAGGCGGAGGCGGCCTCCGGCTTCATCTTCGACAGCAGCGCACCGGCGCCCGCTTCCACGGCGCTGCTGCGCCCGCTCACCAGCGCCGCACCGACGGCCGCTTACCTGGCCGACCTGGCGGGACTGGCGGTCACGACGCCGCGCACCTGGTTGCAGCTGGGCAGCGGCGGCGAGGTGGAGTTCGCCCGCCTGGATGCGCTGCCCGGCGCCGAAAACCACGTGGTGCTGGACCGCCCCCTCGCGCTGGCCCATGGCGGCGGACCGGCCACCGCCGTGGAGCGGCTGGGCGCCACCTTCGACTCGGCCACCACGCTGGCCGCCGGCGCCGCGGCCGGCACGGACAATATCAATGTCGTGGCCGTGGGTTCGATCGTCCCCACCTCGGTGATCGAGCTTTCCAGTGGAGCGGCGGCCGGATCCGAGCTGGCGGTGGTGAGCACCGTCGCCGGCACCAGGCTCACGCTGACCGCACGGCTGCAGTTTTCGCACCCCAACGCTGCGCCGGTGCGCCGGGTGAGCGGCGCGGCGGCCAACCCCACGACGCTGGAAAACGGCATGGACGCCGCGGCCGGCGAGTCGGTGATCCACCTGCCGGCGGCGGCACTGGCCAGCTACGGCACCGCCGACGACATCGTCGCGATCGGCGCCGGCGCCAGCCGCGAGGCCCGCCGTATCAGCGCTCTGGCGGGGGTGGCGCTGTCGGCGCCCCTGGTGCGCGACTTCGCGCAGGGCACGCCGGTCGAGGCCGTCACCGAGACCGCCGGTGCAGCCACCTCGCTGACAGCCAAGTCCTTGGCCGGCAGCACCGCGATGCGCGTGGCGGACCGCAGCGGCCTGGCGCCCGGCGCCTGGCTGCGCATCGGCATCCTGGCCGACGCGCTGATGGAGTACGTGCAGGTGGCGAGCGTGCCCAACCCGGGGCCGGCTGCGCCCGACCCCGGCCTGCTGGTGCTCGCCACGCCGCTGGCCAACGACCAGGACAGCGGCAAGCAGGCCACGCTGGTCACCGGCTTCGCGCGCGCCGCCGTCGGCATGCAGGGGCTTGCGCTGTCGGCCGGCCGCGGCGCCACGGGGCTGGCGCTCGCCGGCCCCGTCGCCGGCATGGCCGCCAACACGCTGCTGCGGCTGTCGCCGCGCGGCGGCAGCTCCGCGGTCGTGCGCATCACGGGTCCGGCCACCGCCCTGACGCCACGCCGCGTGACGATCGCACCCGCCGCGGCGCGGCCGCACGGGGCGGGCGCGGCGGTGGCGTCCACCGTGCCGCTGTTCGAAGTGCGGGCGCTCGACGCCGGCATGTGGGGCGACCGGCTGCGCATCGCCGTGCGCGAGCCGCTGCGCGCGGCGGTGGCGAGCTTCGTGCGCAGCCCCGCCGGTGTCGGCGCGCCCGATGCGACGCACCTTCGGCTGGAGTCCGCCAACGGGGTCGAGGTGGGGACCGTGCTGCAGCGCTGGGACCCGGTCGCGCAGACCTACACCGGCAACGCGTTCAAGGTGGTGGGCATCGACCGCAGCAACGGCTTCCTGCTCACGCTCGGCGCTGGCGTCGTGCTGTCGCCGGGCGACGAACTGCACTCGCGCGAGTTCGACCTGGAGGTCTACCTGCTGCGCCAGCCGGATCGCGCCAACCCCTCGCGCGACAGCGCGGTCATCGCCTCCGAGGTGTTCAGCGGCCTGACCCTCGATCCGCGCCACAGCCGCTACCTGCACACCGCGGTGGGCACCACCTGGGACCTGCACAACGCCACCGCAGTGGCCGACGACGAAGGCCGGCCGCTGCGCCTGAGCGACCGCCGCAGCGAAGGCGGCTCGGAGTTCGTGCGCGTGCGCGATGTCGCGCTGGACCTGGCGCCAGCGCAGCGCGATGCCGCGCGCGCCGCGCCGCGCGTGGGGCCGCGCTTCGACCTCGAAGCGCTGCCCGACGGCCGCACCCGCCCCACCCGCTTCGCCCTGCGCGGCGGCGACGACCAGCTGGGCGTGCTCGACGACGATCTGTACATCGGCCTCGACAACCCCGACCCCGAACTGCGCACGGGGCTGCAGGCGCTGCGCAACCTGGAGGACATCAGCATCGTCGCCGCGCCGGGGCGGGTCAGCCCGAAGATGCAGAACGCGCTCATCGTGCACTGCGAGCTGATGCGCTATCGCTTCGCGGTGCTGGACGGCAACCCACCGCCCCGGGACGCGATGGCCGACATCCAGGCGCAGCGCCAGCAGTTCGACACCAAGTACGCGGCGCTGTACCACCCCTGGCTGCTGATCCCCGACCCGTATCCGGCCGGCGCGGGCCCGGTGCCCGACTATCCGGTCCCGCCGTCGGGCCACATGCTGGGCGTGTATGCGCGCACCGACATCGAACGCGGCGTGCACAAGGCGCCCGCCAACGAGGTGGTGCGCGGCATCACCGGCTTGCAGCGGCTGCTGAACAAGGAGCAGCACGACATCCTCAATCCGTACCCGGTCAACATCAACGTGATCCGGGACTTCCGCAGCAACAACCGCGGCATCCGCGTCTACGGCGGCCGCTGCATCACCAGCGACAGCGACTGGAAGTACGTCAACGTGCGGCGGCTGATGATCTTCATCGAGGCCTCGATCGACCGCGGCCTGCAATGGGTGGTTTTCGAGCCGAACGCCGACCCGCTCTGGGCACGGGTGCGCCGCTCCATCAGCAACTTCCTCACGCTGCTCTGGCGCAACGGCGCGCTCGAGGGGACCAAGCCCGAGGAAGCCTTCTTCGTCAAGTGCGACCGCACCACCATGACCCAGACGGACATCGACCAGGGCCGCCTCATTTGCCTGGTCGGTGTGGCACCGGTCAAACCGGCTGAGTTCGTGATCGTGCGCATCGGCCTGTGGACCGCGCACGCCGACGACTGATCGAAAACCGAAGCCGAGCAACCGAGGACGCCACCATGGCCAATGACGATCGCATCGACCCCTACCGCGGCTACAACTTCGTGCTGGAGATCGACAAGGTGCCGCGCGGCGCCTTCTCCGAGGTGGGCGGGCTGAGCGCGGAGGGCGACGCCGTCGACTACCGCGAAGGCAGCGACCTGCAGTCCAACGTGCGCAAGCTCACCGGGCTGCGCAAGTACACCAACATCACGCTCAAACGCGGCTACACCGCCGACAAGGCCTTGTGGCAGTGGTACATGAACATCGTCAACGGGGTGCAGGACCGGCGCAACGTGACGGTGGTGCTGATGAACGAGGCGCACCAGCCGGTGATGCGATGGCACGCCGAGGCTGCATGGATCAACAAGATCGAAGGGCCGGCCCTGAAGGCCGCCGGCAACGACGTGGCCATGGAGTCGGTGGAGCTGGTGCACGAAGGCCTGACGATCGAGATGTAGGCGGCCCGCCTGCAGCGTCCTTCCATGCGCATCTTCGACACCCCTGGCGTCTACTCCGAGCGCGCCGACGCCGACGCCGGCGGCGTGCTGGCGTTGCGCAGCGACGTGGCCGGCTTCGTCGGGATGGCACGCCGCGGGCCGCTGCACCTGCCGGTGCCGCTCGCCTCGTTCCGCCAGTTCCAGGCCTGGTTCGGCGACCCCTTCGACGGCGGCTACCTGGCGTTGGCCGCGCGCGCCTTCTTCGACAACGGCGGCAGCCGGCTGTGGGCGGTGCGCGTTGCCTCGGAGGTGGCGGCCGTGGCCACGCGGCTGCTCGGCGCGGGCGGCACGCCGGCCTGGCGGATCGAGGCCTCCAGCCCCGGAGTGTGGGGCAATGACCTCGAAGTGCGGATCCACGAACAGCGGCGCAGCCAGTCCCGCGCGCGGCCACTGACGGGCGACCCGCTGCGCCTGCGCGTGGAGCGCCCCGCCGGCTACGCGGTGCACGCACTGGCCGAACTGCGCCAGGCGGGCCTGCCGGCGCAGCGCGCCTTCATCACGGCCGTCGACGCGGCCGCTGGCGTCCTGACGCTGGACCGCGGGCTCAGCTTCGATCCGGCCGCGCCGGCGACGCTGGAGACCATCGCCTACGCTTTCGACGTGCTGCAATCCGGCCGCCGCGTGCTGGTGGCCGAAGACCTGGAACTGGCGCCCGAACATCCGCGCTACGGCCCGGCCGTGCTGTGCCAGCCCTGGCAGGTCGTCGACCGCCGCGCTCCCGCGCAGGAATCCGATGCGCAGGTCACCGGCCGCTCCGACGCCGCGCTGCAGTTCATGCGCAGTGCGCAGTCGCGCCCGCCGGTGCCGCCGCCGCCCATCTTGCTGCGCGAGCTGCGCCCGGTCGGCGCCGGACTGGCAAGGCCCACCCTCCTGCTGGACGCGCAGCCCGAGCCGCTCGCGCTCCAAGGCGGCGCCGACGGCCTGGCCGCCCTTTCGGTGGAAGACTTCATCGGCCTGCCCGGCTCGCCACTGGATGGCGACGCCACCCGCATCGCCGCCCGCCGCGGACTGCGCGCGCTCGCCGCCATCGAGGAATGCGCGCTGCTCGCGGTGCCCGACATCCACATCCAGCCGCGGCCGCCGCTGCTGACGTCCCCGCCGCCGGCCTGCGTGCCCGATCCCTGCCTGCCGCAGCCGGTGCTGCCGCCGCCGCGGCGCGCCGCCGCGGTGGGCGACGATCCGCCGCGTTTTGACGAGGCCGCCATCGAGCGCGTGCAGGCGGCGCTGATCACGTTGGCCGAGCAAAGCGGCGACCGCATCGCGCTGCTGGACGCTCCCTATGCCGCCTGCACCGAGGCCACCGCCGTCGATGCCCGCCTGCGCGCCTGGCGTGGCCGCTTCGATTCCTCGTTCGCCGCGCTGTACGCGCCCTGGCTGAAGGTGCTCGACCCGCAGCGCCCGTCGGGGGCCACGCGCGCGGTGCCGCCCAGCGGCCATGTCGCCGGCCTGATTGCCGCGCTGGAGTTGAAGCGCGGCGTGCACGTGTCACCGGCCAACGAAGCGCTGGTCGGCGCGCAGGACGTCACGCTGGCGATCGACGAGGCCCGCCACGGCCTGCTGAACGCGCTGCACGTGAACGTGATCCGCGCGCTGCCCGGCCGCGGCCTGCGGCCCATGGGCGCGCGCACCTTGTCGTCGGACCCGTCCTGGCGCTTCCTCGGCACCCGGCGCGTGATGTGCGCGGTGCGGCGCGCGCTGGCCGCGGCGCTGCCATGGGCGGTGTTCGAGCCCAATGACTGGCGCACGCGGGCCAAGCTGGCCCTGGTCGCCGGCAGCTTCCTGCAGGGGCTGTGGGCGCGCGGTGTCCTGCCCGGCGCCGCCCCCAACGAGGCCTATTTCGTGCGCTGCGACGACGGCAACAACCCGTCCGCGGCGCGCGACCGCGGCGAGCTGCTGATGGAAATCGGCATCGCGCCGGCCACGCCGTTCGAGTTCGTCCTGCTGCGCATCGGCCGCGACGCCAATGGACTGGCGATCGTCGAGTCCGGGCTCGAATCCGTCTAGGAAGGAAGGACGCATGGCCCTCCTGCCCGACCTGCTGCGCGCCACCGGCAACTCAGAAGCCGCGGCCGCACTGCGCTCCGATCCGGTTCTCAACCACAACTTCATCGTGAGCCTGATCGACAGCTCCAGCCCGCTGTCCGCCGCCGGCAGCATCGCTCTGTCGGCGATCAACGACGTGCTGCTGGGCGGCTTTTCCGAGTGCTCCGGCCTGGAGATGCAGCTCACTACCGAGGACTACAAGGAAGGCGGCAACAACGGGCGCGTGTTGAAGTTCCCGAGCCGCATCCAGTGGTCGCCTGTCGTCCTGAAGAAGGGCCTGGGGACCTCCAGTGCGCTGTGGGACTGGCATTACGGCTTCGTGATCGGGCGCGGCAAGCGGCGCGATGGCCTGGTCGTGCTGATGAACGAGGTGCACGTGCCCAACTCGATCTGGTTCTTCAGCCGCGGGCTGCCGGTCAAGTGGAGCGGGCCGGCGCTGAACGCGGCGCAGAGCAGCGTCGCGATCGAGAGCCTGGAGATAGCCCACGAGGGCATCTTCCAGGTGCCTTTCGTGGGGGCCGCCAGCGGCATCGCCTCGGCGGCGATGGGCGCGGCCGGCGGCCTGGCCGGTGCGGCGGGCGGCGCGATCAGCGCCGCCGGCAACTTGTAGCGGGGACAGACCATGGCCGACGTGCGCATCCGTGAAGCCGCGGTTTCGATGCGGGTGGTGGACGGCGAATCGCTGCTGACGCCGGCTCTGCTCGAACGCATCGTCGATGCGGTGCAGGCGGCGCTGGCCGCGCAGCACGACGCCGCGCAAGCCAGGCGGCGCGATACCCGGCTGTCCGCGGGCGGAGCTTGCGGCTGCAGCGGCTCCGGCGACGCCGGCGAGGGAGGCCACTGATGCAGGTGCGCCCGGCCTATTTCCTGGTGCACCGGCGCGGCGGCACCGAGACCATCCCGGTCCAGTACAACCCGACCGAGTTCACCCTCGACAAGCAGGCGACGCTGGGCGAGATCACGCTGCCCGGGCTGGATGCGCCGCTGCAGCAGTACGTCCGCGGGCAGGCGGAGAAACTCGCGCTCGACCTCTTCTTCGACACCACCGACCAGGGCATGGGCGCCGGCGCGGTCAGCGTGACCACCCTGACCGACAAGATCTACCAGCTGATCAAGATCGAGCCCGAGCGCCACGCGCCACCGCCGCTGACCTTCATGTGGGCGGCGAGCTTCCCGGGCAGCTCGGTCGGCGGTGCGGCCGGGGCGGCCGGCGCGGTGGCGGGTGCCGGAGCCGATGCATTGGCGTCGGCCGCCGGCGCGGTGGCGGGTCCGGCCGGCGCGGCCGCCGCCGAGACTGCCCTGGGCGCGATCGGTGCGGCCATGGGCGGCCAGCGGCGCAACGGATTTCCATGCCTGCTGGAAAGCATCAAGCAGAAGTTCACGCTTTTTTCCCCCGACGGCGTGCCACTGCGCGCCACCCTCACCGTGCTGCTGCGCGAATACCGCAAGCTCAGCGACCAGCTGCCGGAGCTCAATCGCAGCTCACCGGACCGCAGCCATGTGCACGTGCTGCGCCAGGGCGACCAGCTCGCCACGGTGGCCCATCGCTACTACGACCAGGTGGCCGAGTGGCGCCACGTGGCCGAGGCCAACGGCATCGACGACCCGCGCCGGCTGATGCCGGGCGCGGTGTTGCGCGTGCCCAAGATCGCGTAGCCGCCATGCCCGCCCAGACGCTGCCCCAGGCCGCCGCGCGCTTCGAGGACTTCTACGTCCCGCGCTTCGAGATCCTGGTCTCCGGGCGCAGCCTGGCGCCCACGGTATTGCGCGACGTGACCCAGGTCACCTACAACGACTCGATCGACGAGATCGACAACTTCGACCTCACCGTCGGCAACTGGGACGACGACGCCTTCGCCTTCAAGTACACGGGCTCCGAGCGCAGCGTGGCCGGCGACACCGATGTGCAGAAGCTGTTCCTGCCCGGCGGCGCCGACTTCGAGCTGAAGGTGGGCTACGGCAGCAGCCTGCAGACGCTGTGCAAGGGCAGCAGCACCAGCCTGGAGCCGAACTTTCCCGCCGGCGGCGCGGCCACCCTGAACGTGCGGCTGCTCAACGTGCTGCACCGGCTGCGGGCCAAGAAGCACCGCGACCATTGGCCGAATGACCGGGTGGCCGAGGGCCAGGCCAAGATCAGCCGCATCGCGCAGGACATCGGTGACCGGCGCATCGATGGCTGCCGCTTCCCGCTGCCGATCCGCATCGACAGCGCCGCCATGGGGCGCGAACCGGCGCTCACCTATCTGGCGCAGGACAACCAGTACGACATCGATTTCCTGTTGCAGCAGGCCCGCCGGCATGGTTACGTGGTCTATGTGGACCAGGAACGCAGGGGTTCGAGCGTGCAGGAGGTGCTGCGCTTCGGCCCGCCCGCGGGCCGCACGCCGGGCGTGGCGGAGGCGCTGTACGAACTGCGCTGGGGCGAGGGGCTGATCGACTTCACTCCCAAGCTGTCGATGGCCAACCAGGTGGCCTCGGCGCAGATCAGAAGCCGCAACCGCGAGACCAACGAACGGATCGATCCGAGCGTGCGCTGGGACGACGCACTGGTCACCGTCAACCGGGACCTGGCGCAGGTGATGTTCAGCGGGCCTCCCGGCGTGGCGCCCGATCGCTGCCGCGAGCGCGAGGAGATCGTCGTGACCGAGCCGCAGTTCGACGCACAGCAGGCGCGCCGCCGCGCCGCCGACCTGCTGTCCGAGCGGCTGCGCCAGATGGTCGAGGCGACCGGCAACACCGTCGGCCTGCCCGACCTGCGCGCCGGCCAGCGGATCCAGGTCGAAGGCTTCGGCGAGCGCTTCTCGGGCCTCTATTTCGTCACCAAGACCACGCACACGATCAACGACCAGGGCTACCGCACGAAATTCATCGCACGCCGCGAGGCGCGCAGGGGAGGTTCCGCATGAGCGTCACGCACGGAATGGTCACCGCCTTCGTCAAGAAGGTCGATGCCGCCCAGGGCCGCGTGAAGGTGGAGTACCGCGACATCGAGCAGGGGCTGCTGTCGCCCTGGGCCTACATCGCCTCCCCGATGTCGGGCAAGAGCCGCGGCGCGCTGTTCATGCCGGAAGAGGGGGACGAGGTGCTGGTCTGCTACGGCGACGGCCACTTTTCGCGGCCGTACGTGGTGGGCTTCCTGTGGAACGGCGAGCACACCTCGCCGGAGACGCACGCGCATAACCGCGTGATCATCACTCCGGGCGGCCATCAGCTGCGCTTCGAGGACAAGGAGGGCGACCGGCGGGTGGTGCTGAAGACCGACGGCGGCCACAAGCTGACGATGGACGACAAGGCGGGCCAGAAGAAGGTGGAACTGGCGGCCGCCAGCGGCCAGCGCAAGCTGCTGATGGACGAGGAGACGGCCAGCGCCAAGGTGCAGGTCAAGTCTTCGATGAACGAGATCGTGCTCGACGATGCGCCGGGCGCCGCCAAGATCGAGATCAAGGCCGGGGCAGTCACGATCGTGCTGAACCAGATGCCGCAGCCGTCGATCAGCGTGTCGGCGGCCGGCACCACCATCGACATCTCCGCCACCGGCGTCAGCCTGTCCACCACGGCGCCGGTCACCGTCAGCACCGCCAGCAGTGCCACCCTGACGAGCGGCGGCGCGGTCAGCGTCACCGCAGGCGGCGCGGCGAGCGTCACCGCGGGCGGCGCGGTGAGCGTCACCGCGGGCGCGGCCGCCAGCCTCACCTGCACCACGGCCAACGTGACCGCGGGCGTATTCAACCTCTCGGCCGGCGTCTTCAACTGCAATGCGCCGGTCGCCATCTTCGCCGGCGTGGTGAAGGCCACCGCGATCGTCAGCCCGATCTACACGCCGGGCCTGGGCAACATGATCTGAGGCGCCCATGCTCACCCTGCCTCCGCTGCAACTCGAGCCCCCCGCCGGTCCCTGGCCGCTGGAGCAGCCGGTCGAACTGCGGCTGCCCGCGTTCACGCTCGATGGGGCGGTCGTCACGCAGGACATGGTGCGCAGCATCGGCGCGTTCGCCTATCGGCAGGCGGGCGGCGGCGAGGAACTGTGGAACGAGCAGCAGGTCCGCTGGCAGCCGGCGCCGGCCGCGGCCGATGCGCTGGACGCCTTGCTGCCGGTGCCGCTGTCGTTCAAGGCCGATGCGGATCCTCCCTGGCAGGGCACCTGGGTCGCCATCGGCCTGAAGGACCAGGCCGGCGCGTTGCGCTTCATCAAGGCCAGCGACGGCATGCCGCGCTACCGGCTGCGGCCGTTCGCGCTGCTGGAGCGCGAGGGTCGCCGCGAGCGCGCGCTGGGCGAACCCACCGGCTGGGTCAGCTTCAGCTCGCTGGCCGACAGCCAGCGCTTTGCGGTGGCGATGGCCCCGGATTCCGCCCAGGAGGCCGAAAGCGCGCGCTTCGTGCTGAAGAACGCCGCGCTGGCCCCCGCCGGCTGGCTGGAGGTGCGCGCCAGCGGCGGCCGGCAGGAGGTGGAGATCGTCAAGTGCGATGCCAACGGGGCGCCGGTGTCGTCGGTGCTGCTGGCCGACGACGGCAGCATCCGGCTGCGCCCCGGCGGCAGCGCCCCCATCGTCCTCGACGGCGACCTCGAAGCGCAGCGCGTCAGCTACCTCGCGGGCAACGGCAGCCGCGTGACCCTGAACTGACCCGCCATCCCGAGCACGCCCCAACGCCACGAGTGCACCATGAGCAACACCGCCGACACCTACGACCCGCGCGCCTTCCTCGGCGCCGGCTGGCGCTTCCCGCTCCAGGTCACGCCCGACGGGCGCATCGCGAGCTCGCGGCACGAGCGCAAGATCGAGGAATCGATCCTGCTCATCCTGTCCACCGCGCCGGGTGAGCGCGTGATGATGCCGGACTACGGCTGCGGTCTCCATGAGTTGGTGTTCGAGCCGAACGATGCGCGCACGCTGGCGCTGGTCGCGCACCACGTCCGCCAGGCGCTGAACCGCCACGAGCCGCGCATCGACCTGCTCGACGTGCATGCCGACAGCAGCGCCGAAGCACCGAACCTGCTGCTGGTGCGCATCAACTACCGGGTGCGCGCCACCAACGCGGTGGGCAACCTGGTCTATCCCTTCCACATCAGCGAGGGGCGCTGACATGCCGCTGCGCGATGCGCTCCCCCGACTCGACGACCGGCGCTACGCCGATATCGTCGAGGAGATCCGCACCCGGGTCGCCCGCTACACGCCTGAATGGAACCCGGCCTGGAACGACCTGAACGACAGCGATCCGGGCGTGACGCTGACGCAGGTGTTCGCGTGGCTCTCGGAAATGATGCTGTACCGGATGCAGCGGGTGCCCGAGCTGCACTACGTGAAGTTCCTGGAACTGCTGGGAGTGGAACTGGAGGCCGCGCAATCCGCGCTGGCGCAGGTGAGCTTCGCGCTGGCGGCCGGGACCGCCGCCAGTGGCATCGTGCCGCCGCGCACGCAGGTCAGCGCCACCGGCGCCGACGGCAAGCCGGTGGTGTTCGAAACGGTGCGCGCGCTGACCGTCGCGGCCTGCGAGCTGCGCAGCGTGCAGGCCTACGACGGCGCGCAGTACCGCGATGCCACCGCTGAAAACAGCGCCGCCAGCGCAGGCTTCACTCCGTTTGGCGACGACCCGCGCGACGACGCCGCGCTGACGCTCGGCTGGGCGATGCCAGCGGCGTGGCCGACGCCGGAACAGTTCCCGGCGCTCACCCTCGACCTCACGTTCTGGACGGCGCCCCAGCCCGGGCAGGCGCGCAGCACCCCCTGCGGCCCGGCCAGTCGCGCCTTCGCCCCGGCGCAGCTCGTGTGGGAGGGCTTCGACGGCGCGCGCTGGGTGGCGCTCGACGTGCGCAGCGACGACACGCTCGCCTTCACCCGCAGCGGTCGCACGGTGTTGCGGCTCGACCCGCAACTGAAGCTGGCGCGCGCTTTTGTAGGCGCCTGGGAGGCGGGCACCGACCCGGCCACGGGTGCGGCGCGGCCGCCCCTGTTCTGGCTGCGGGCCCGACTGGCACGCACGCAGTACACGCGCGCGCCGCGGCTGCTGGCGCTGCGCACCAACACCGTCGACGCCGAGCAGGCCGAGACCATGGTCGACGAGGTGCTGGGCGGCGCCACCGGGCGGCGCAACCAGCGCTGGCAGTTTGCCAACACGCCGGTCCTGCGCGAAGGGCTGGTGGTGGAGATCGATGACGGCACCGGCTTCCGCCGCTGGCAGGTGGAAGACGACCTGCTCGGCGCCGGCCGCGAGGACGAGGCGCTGGCGCTCAACCCCGCCAGCGGTGAACTCACGGCGGGCGACGGCGAGAACGGCGCCATCCCGGTGGCGAATGCCGCCAATCCGGATGCCAACGTCGTGGCGCGCAGCTATCGCTACGGCGGCGGCACGCGCGGCAACGTGGCCGCGGGCGCGATCAAGACGCTGCTGACGCCGGTGGCCGGAATCGACGGCGGCAAGACGGCCAACCTGTTCGCCGCCAGCGGTGGCCGCGACGAAGAGCGGCTGGACCAGGCGCGCAAGCGCGCCCGCGGCGCGCTGCGCGCGCGCACGCGCGCCGTCACGGGCGGGGACTTCGAGCACTTCGCGGCGGCGGTGGGCGAAGTGGCGCGCGCCAAGGCGCTGCCGCTCGCGCACCCGGCCTATCCGGGCGTGCAGGTGCCGGGCGCGGTCACGCTCATCGTGGTGCCCGATGCACCGGGTGCCGCGCCCGAGCCCAGCGAAGCGCTGCTGCGCAACGTCTGCGCCAGCCTGGACCGTGTGCGGCTGCTGACCACCGAGCTCGCGGTCACCGGGCCGCGCTACGTGCGCGTCGCGGTGGCGATGGACGTGGTGGCCGACGACGGCGCCGACCCGTCGGCGCTGCGCGATGCGGTGGCGGCGGCGGTCAGCCGCTGGCTGCATCCGATCACCGGCGGCGATGCCGGCGACGGCTGGCCCTTCGGCGGCGCCATCCGCTACTCCAAGCTGGTGCAGCGCGTGTTCACCGTGGCCGGCGTGGACAGCGTGCCGCGCCTGGTGCTCAACGTCGAAGGCGAAGAGCGGCCCGAATGCCGCGACGTGGACATTGCCACCTTCTCGCCCCATGCGCTCATCGAATTGACCGCCATCGACATCACCCCCTTCACTCGCGAGGAAGCCGGCGAGGCCAGCGCGGCCGACGCCGGAGCCGGCGCATGAACGCACCATTGCGCCTGATGCCGCTGCCGGCGCCGCCGCACGATCCCACGTCGTGGCTGCTGGCCGGCTGGATCGGCCCCGCGCCGGCGCGCGGCTGGCAAGCCGCGCAACTGGATGCGGTGCGCATCGATGAAGCCTCGCGCCAGCTCGTGCTGGCCCCGGCGCCCGAGGCTGCGCGCCGGCTGACGGAGCTGTCCGGCAGCTTCGGCGGCCGCGTGCCGCCGCGCAACGTGGCGCTGACCGCCGACGGGCAAGTGCTGCTGCTCGACCCCGCCACCGGCGCCGTGCTGCGCTTCGATCCCTGCCGCTGCGCGTTCGCGCGGCTGCCTTGCTTCACGCACACGGTGACCCCGCCGGAGTCCGGGAGCTGCCTCGACCCGGCCGCGGCGGTGCAGGGCGCCGACGCTGGCCTGCGGCGCGTGCCGCCCACGCAGCTGGCCGAACCGCACGCGCTGGCCTTGTGCGGGGACGAACTGCTGATCGCCGACAGCGGCCATGGCCGTGTACTGCGCTTCGCGCTGCACGGCCCGATACCGCGCGGCACCCTGCAGCTACCGGCGGCCGCGCGCCACGGGCGTGCGGCGTGGCGGCCGGTGGCGTTGGCCTGCGACGGCCACGGTCGGCTGGCGGTGGCCGATGCCGCCGGTGCCTGCATCGATCTCTTCGATGCCGGCCGGCGCTGGCTGCGAACGCTGCGCCTGGACGCGCCGGCCTGGGCGCTCGCCTTCGACAGCTGCGGCGCGCTGCTGGCCGTGACGGCGCTGGCGCAGGACCTGCTCCTCGATGCCGCCGGCGCCTGGCAATGGCGGCCGCTGCCGGTCGCACCCGGGCAGCCCGCCATCGAACCGCAGCCGCAGGCGCTGCGTTGGACCGAGCCGTTCTCGGCGCAGGCCGCAGCCGAAGCATTGGCCGAGGACGCATCCGGCCGCTGGCCGCCAGCGCGGGCGCAGGTCGACCTCGGCGGCGGGCTGGCGCTGCACTGCGCGGGCACCGAGTCGAGCCCCGCGAGCGTGCAGCACTTCGACCCGCGCGGCCGCCGCCTGCCGCCGCCGGCGCGCGTGGCCGCGAGCTACCGCCGGCGCGGCCACTACCGCAGCAGCGGGCTCGACGCCGCGATCGACGGCTGCACCTGGCACCGGGTCGAGCTGCGCGGGCACCTGCCGGCCGGCGCGCGCATCGCGGTGCGCAGCTACACCGCGCAGGTGGAGCTGCGCGACGACGAGCTGCCGCCGCCCGGTCCCGAGTGGAGCGCGCCGGTCGAGGCCGCCACCTTCGCCGACGGCCGCTGGGACGCGCTCATCACCAGTCCGCCCGGGCGCTGGCTGTGGCTGGCGCTGGAGTTCACGTCGGACGGCCGCGCGACGCCGCAGCTCGAATCGGCAGTGGTCGAATACCCCCGCATTCCGCTGCGCCGCTACCTGCCGGCCGTGTTCGGCGCGGACCCCGCCGCGGCTGACTTCACCGACCGCTTCACCGCGCTGTACGACACCACGCTGCGCTCGATCGAACACCAGCTCGATCGCCTGCCGGCGTTGTTCGATCCGCGCTCGGCGCCCGCGCCCGTCGACGAGCGCGACGCCACGCCCGATTTCCTCGGCTGGCTGGCCGACTGGATCGGGGTCACGCTGGCGCGCGACTGGCCGCTGCCGCTGCGGCGCCGGCTGCTGGCGCAGGCGGCGGCGCTGTATCCGCTGCGCGGAACGCCCGAAGGGCTGCGACGCCAGTTGCTGCTGCTGCTCGGTTTCGACGGCGCACTCGCCGCCTGCCCCGACGTCCGCGGCCGCCGCAGGTGCGCGCCGCCGCCGCTGAACTGCGCGCTGCCGCCGCCCTGCACGCCGGCGGCGCCGCCCGCGCTGCTGCTGGAGCACTTCAAGTTGCGGCGCTGGCTGGTCGCCGGCCGCGGCCGCCTGGGCGACGACAGCGTGCTCTGGGGCCGCCGCATCGTCGATCGCGCGCAGCTGTCGGGCGCCGATCTTCCGCCCAGCGGCAATGCGCGGGTCGGCGCATCGCGGCTGATCGCCACACCCGACCCGCAGCGCGATCCGCTGCTGGTCGCTGCGCACCGCATCAGCGTGTTCGTGCCCGCGCGGGTGCGCGAGGCGGCGGTCGAGAAGCGCGCGCTGCAGTCGCTGCTGGCGCGCGAGGTTCCGGCGCAGGTCGAGGTCGACCTGCGCTGGGTCGAGCCCCGCATGCGCGTGGGCATCCAGGCCATGGTGGGCCTGGACAGCGTGGTCGCGCGCACGCCCGCCGGCGTGCGGCTGGACGAGGCGCGGCTGCGCCATGGCACGGTGCTGACCGGTGCCGGCGGCCGCCGCGGCCCACTGCCCACCGTGGGGCGGGTCACCGTGGGCAGCACCAGGCTGCCGGCCTGACCGGCACCGAACGAGGAAGGAATCGATATGGGTTGCGCAGGATGCCGCGGCGACTACGCCGCACCGGGTGGAGCGGGGCACGGCGGGTCCGTCGCGCCGGACACCGGCTGCCCACAATGCGAGCTGGATGTCTTCGTCCGCAACAATTACTTCACCGGCAAGATGATGGGCGCCGGCGAGTTCCAGACCGAGACCCGCTATCACGGCGACAAGCAGCGCCACCACAACCTGCGGCTGCACGGCGCCGGCGTGGTCTGCGGGCTGAAGGTGCGCCAGCACGAGTCGCCCGATTGCCGCAGCCGTTTCCTGGTGGTGGAGCCGGGCTCGGCGCTGGACTGCTGCGGGCACGAGATCCTGGTCACGGCCCCGGAGATCGTCGAACTTGGCCACGACCGCGAACTGCTGCGGGTCGCCGGCGACGGTCGCCTGCACACGCTGGCGCTGTGCCTGGCCTACCGCGAGTGCCCGACCGATGAAGTTCCGCTGCTGTACGACGAGTGCGGTTGCGACGACACGCAGTGCGCGCCCAACCGCATCCTCGAATCCTTTTCCTCGCACCTGCAGCTCGATCCGCCGCTGCCGGATGCACAGCTGATGGCCGCCGCGGCGCGCGGCGCGATCAGCGCCAGCAACCGCCACGCGGCCACCGGCTTCGTTGCCGCCGTGGAAGGCGGCCGCGTCGCCCTCGTCGATCCGGCCGATGCCAGCCGTGTGCTGCTGCTCGATCCGCAGCGGCGGGCGCTCAAGCTCGCCGGCCTGCAGGCACCGGCGCGTGCGATCGCCGCGTCGGCCAACGGCAAGTGGGTGTTCGTCGCGCAGGCGCCGGAAGGCGGCGCCAGCACCGGGAGGCTGCGCGTGTTCCGGGGTGATGACCTGACCGAGGTGACCCCGGCCACCGGCAACGCCGCCAACTGGAACGTGCCCGACGCGCCGGCCACCGCCGCCATCACGCTGGCCGCCGGCAACGATCGGCTGTACGCGTACAACGGCGCGAGCGGCAAGCTCCATGTCTGGGCTGGCGATGCCACGCGCGGCATCGCCGACGGCAGCGCACCGGTGGCCCACCTGCTCGCCGCCGGCCTGTCCGAGCTGCGCGTGGAGCCGGGCAACGGCGCCGCCGTCGCGCTCGGGCCGGTCACGGCCGGCCAGCGCCAGATCCGCCGCTACGCGCTGCCCGCCACGCCCGGCGCCGGCGCGATCACGCCCACTGTGCTGCCCGCCACCGGCACGGCCAGCGCGCTCGCGTCCGGTACCGTGGGCAACCCCGCGAAGACCCTGCTGGCAGCCGCCAGCGCGGACGACCGGCGCGCCTACCTGATCGATCCCGCCGCCGGCAGCGTGGCGGCGCAGGTGGATTTCGACCACCCCCCGATCGCCATCGGCCTGCTCCCCGCGGCTGACGGCAGCACCTGGCTGCACGCGCTGCTCGATGCGGGCGGCGTGCTGTACGCGCAGGCGGCGCTGCTGCGCAGGGACAGCGCCAACCTGCAGGTCGACGTGGCCGCCGCGCGGCTCGCCGGCAACGGACCCAACCTGGCGGTGGTGCTGGCGGACGACGGCCGTGCCGCGCATGTGCACGCGGCCGCGCTGGCGGAAGGCGACTGCGCCGATCACCTGTGGAAGCAGCTCGAGGCCTGCCCAGGCTGCAGCGAACCGGATTGCCTGCATCTGGCTACCATTGCCAACTACAAGCCCGGCATGCCGCTGCTGGACCTGCCGGCCGCGGTCGATGACCTGGCACAGGGCCGCGCGCGCATCGACAACCGCAGCGGCCGGCGCCTGCTCGCCAGCACCGCCACGCTGCAGTCCTGGCTGCAGTGCCTGCAGTTGAAGGGCGGCGTGCCGGGACCGGCCGGCCCCGGCGGTCCCGCCGGCCCGACTGGCCCCGGCATCGAGCGCGTGATCGTCAACTGGCTTCCGGCCGGCAGCCCCGGCACCGCCAGCTATGACGGCACCACGCGCGAACTGACGCTGGGCATCCCCGGCGGCGAGGACGGGCTCGACGGCTTCGGCATCGATGCGGTGACGGCGAGCTTCATCGACCCGCCGGCGGCGGGGTCGGCCACCCTGGTCGACCAGCCTGCGCCGAGTCGCAACAAGAAGCTGGTGCTGGTGATTCCCAAGGGAGCCAACGGCACGAACGGTGTCGACGGGTTCGGCATCGACGCGGTGTCCGTGAGCTTCGTCGATCCGCCGGCAACCGGGTCGGCCACGCTGGTGGACCAGCCATTGCCGAACCGCAACAAGCGGCTGGTGCTGGTGATTCCCAAGGGCGCCAATGGCATCGACGGCAAGGACGGCGTGGGCCTGGAAAAGGACCTCGTCCAGCTGCGCGAGATCAGCTGGCGCCACAACCAGCCCACCGCGCGGCTCGACGAGATCGACCTGCGAGGCAACCGGATGCCCGCCTTGTGGCTTCGTTTCACCGCGCCGGTGTTCATCGCCGACCATGGCTCGCAATTCCTGTCGCCGCAGGTGCTGCGCGTGTTCATCCCCGAAACGCGCATGCAGCGCCACCCGACCCGGATCGATCAGATGCGCGGGCTCATGGAGGACAGGTTCGGCCGGCTGTGCGAATGTCCGTTGAGCGGCATCGTGGTGCCGGCGCAGCTGGCTGGCCCCGGGCTGCTCAAGACCGTGCCCACGTCGTACTCGGACCTGTGGGCCTTCGTGCCCTCGCAGGCGGCCCTGAAGCTGCTGATCGACGCGGCCAGCCTGCGCGTGGAGCTGCACGGCGACTTCGTCATCGACGAGCAGTGCCGCGCGGTGGACGTGGAGTACGCGCGCGCGGAGCTGCCCTCGGGCGATCGCCCGCGCGGCTCCGAGTACGGCATCCAGGGCGGCGTGTTCACGAGCTGGACCTGGATGGGCCGGGACCTGCCCGAGCTGGGCGGCCACCCGGACGGCAAGCGCATCGACCTGAACACCGGCAACGTGAGCGACCTCGTCGGCGTGCCTGGCATCAGCGCGAAGCTCGCCGCCGCCATCGTCAGGGACCGGAGCCAGAACGGCCCCTATGCCGACGTCGACGACCTGCACCGCCGCCTGAAGGTGTGCGAAGTGCTGTTCGATGCCATGCGCGGCGCGCTCACCGCCTGACCGCCCCAATGCCGAGCCCCCATGTCCGTCCGCACCCTCCGGAGACCCGCATGCCTCAATCCACCGTGAGCGCGCGCCGCCCCGCCTATCCCGGCGCCTATGCCGAGCGCGAACCGCAGGCGCCTGCCGCGCGCCGGCCCGATCCCTGCGCCGACGAGCGCCCCGCCTGTGCGGCGTGCGGCGGCCTGCAGTGCCTGTGCCGGCCGCGCTTCTTCCCCGGCCAGCTCCTGAGCGACGAGGACCTCAACCGCCTGCAGCGCTACGTGATCGACAAGAACCGCCTGCGCAACCGCTACCTCCATGGCTGGGGCGTGGCCTGCGGACTGGAGGTGACCTGCGACCCCTGCGCCGCCGGCGGCGTGATCGTGCGCAGCGGCTACGCCCTGTCGCCGTGTGGCGACGACATCGTGCTGTGCAATGACCAGGCGGTGGACCTCTGCGCGCTGATCGCCGACTGCCGGCCGCAGAGCGGGCCGGTGTGCGACCCGCCGTACCAGACCGGTCCGCGCGAATGCCGCGGCGGCACCGAGGAATGGGTGCTCGCCGTCTGCTACGACGAGCGGCCCACGCGCGGCATCACCGCGATGACGGGCGCCGCGGACACCGGCTGCGGCTGCGGCGGCATATGCGGTTGCGGCGGAAGTTGCGGTGGCGGCTGCGGTTGCGGCGGCAAGGCGGGCAGCAGCGCGGTCTCCTCCGGCGCATCGCGAAAGCGCCGCAGCGAGCCACAGTGCGAGCCGACGCAGGTGTGCGAAGGCCACCGCTTCATCGCCTACCGGCTGCCCCCCGCCCGGGAGCTGGCGGGCATGGGGCTGCGCGACGCCAACATTTCGGTGAACAGGCAGCAGGACCTGATGTTCGCGTGGCTGTTCGCCAATCGCAGCCGCTTCGGTCCGATGCTCGAGCGGCTGCTGTGCTGCGTGGTGCGCGCGTTCGAACTGCGCGCCACCTGGCGCGAAGGGCTCAAATACGACGCCGGCAATGCCCTCCAGGCCTACCTCGATTACGCAGAGGCGCTGCGCGAGTTCGCCGCCGATTTCGCGATCCACCGCTGCAAGTCGCTGGCGGAGATCACGCGGTTGGTCGACGAGGCGCGCGGCCTGGCGATTCCGGCCGCGACGCTCGACCGGGTCAACGCCGGCAACGCCGCGCGCAAGCAGCTCAACATGGCCGAAGTCGGCAACCGCCTGGCCGCGCTCGACCAGGCGTGGATGAACCTGGTGACGGAGTGCCTGTGCTCGGCGCTGCTGCCGGCCTGCCCCCAACCGGCGCCGCTGAACTGCGTGCCGTTGGCCGTGCTGAAGGTGGAACCCGGCGACTGCAAGGTGACCGACATCTGCAACTGGCGCGAACGCAAGCTGCTGATCACCTGGCAGACGGTGGGTTACTGGCTGTCGTGGCTGCCCTGGCGCCGGCTGCAGGAAGGCATCGCCAGGATGTGCTGCGCCGAGGGCCGGCACAGCAACGGGCTGTTGCTGCTCGCCATCGTATTGGGGGTGGCCTTCAGCGGTCAGGCCAGGGCCAAGGCCAAGGCGAGGTCGATGCCGTTCCACGCGACCGTCGCGCCGAATGCCGAAGGCGCTGCACCAGCCGCCGCACCCGAGCGAGCCGGCGAAGGGATCGAGCGCGCCACCCGCATCGACGACGTGGACAGCGCATTGAAGGCCGACAACCTGATGCTCGATCTCGTCGGCCGCTTCGATCTGCTGCGCGCCGGCGCCGTGCCGGACGCGCCGGGCTGGGCGCAACTGGCGGCCGCCGCGGCCGACGGCAGCCTGGTGGACATCGTCGCCACGCTGGCGGCCAGCGGCATGGCCGGCACGCCGGGCGTCGCCGCACCGGGCGCGGACCTGCGGGCCGAACTCGCCGCGATGAAACAGCAGCTGGCCGAACACCGCAGCGAGATCGATGCGCTGCGCCGCGAGCGGTGAAGCGCACCTGACACCAAGGAGACTTTGATGGGCGCCCAGGACCAGCGGCCGCGATTCTTCGAGGGCCAGTACCTCGCTGCCGACGACCTGGCGGCGATCGTCGATTACCTGCGCGGGGCCGACGCGCGCCACGCGCTCGGGGCGCATGCCTGGGGCATCGCCGCGGGGCTCACCCTGACCGAACACCCGGCCCCCGGACCGCAGGGGCGGCGCGAGGTGATCCTCACGCCCGGCGTGGCGTGGGACGGCCACGGCCGCGCGATCGTGGTCACCCGGCCGACGCGCCTGCCGGAAACGCTGTTCGCCTCCTTCGCCTACTCGCCGCTGGCGGACGAGCCCGATGCACAGGGCAAGCCGGCCGCGGGCCGTCCGGTCAGGGTGTGGCTCAATTACCGGGAGGAACACGCCCGGCCGCCGGCGCGCGGCTTCGAGAACTGCGAACCGGGCGACCAGAACGCGCGCGTGCTGGAGCGCTTCGAGTTCGTGGTCGGCGACTTTGCGGCCGGACCCGCGCGGCGCGGCAACGTTCTGGTGGGGACCGACAGCGTCCCGCCGGACGAAGCGCTGCGCCGGTTCGATCCGGCCCAGCCGCTGATTCCCGACGAGTCGGTGCCGCAGCAGACCTTTCCCTCGGGGCGGTCGCCGTGGCTGGTGCCGCTGGGCTACGTGCGGTGGGTCGCCCGCGAGGACGACCTGGGCTACTTCGCCGAGCGCGAGCGCGTGGCTGCCGACCGGCTGGAGGACTGCACGCGGGCGCTGCGCCGCTACGTGGGCGTGATCGCCGAGCGCGTGCTCGGCGCCGACGGCCACATCGTGCTCGCTTCGCGCTTCGATTCACCGATGGCGCGCCATCGTTTCACCTGCCTCCTCAACGGCCCGCTGGCCGCCGACGCGCGCAAGGACCTGGCCTGGGTCGAAGGCAACCTGCGCGCGCTGGGCGACGTGAAGCTGGCCGGTTCCCGGTTGCAGCTGCGCGATGCCGACGGGCAGGATCAGCAGGTGCCGATGTACCTGGCCCGGTATGGCGATGTCATCGCCCCCGCCGCCAAGGCCTGCTGCGAGGCCGCGGCCGAGCCGCTGCAGGGCGACCCCAAGTCCCCGCGCGAGCTGCGCATCGCGATCGGCGCCAAGGGCCAGAACGCGCACAGGCTGGTGGTCGGCCCCGAGACTCCGCCCGACGCCACCAAGGGAGAGACGGAGATCTCGCTGGCCCCGCGGCTGGTGGTCAGGAGCGGCAACGCCGCCGGCGATGCGGAAGGGCAGGTGGGCGTGAACACGGCCAGCCCCAAGGCCGCGCTCGAGGTCAAGGGCGACTGGGGCGGCGAGGACGGCGCGGTCCGCGTGTCGGGCACGCAGCCTTCGATCCGCTTCAACGAAACCACGCCCTGGCTGCTGCAGGCGGGCACTTCGCCGCCGCAGGGCTTTCGCATCGCCAACCGCATGGGCAGCGACTGGAGTGCGGTGGTCAACATCACCGCCACCCAGCGCGTGGGCATAGGCACCGCCGAGCCGCGCAGCCCGCTGTCGGTGCGCGCGCAAGCGGCGGAGTCGAGCGACATCGCCGAGCGCGAGCGCTGGGATGAGCTGGTCAGCTTCGAAGACCGCGCAGGCGCCAAACGGTGGCACCTGAACCTGATGCGCGATGCCACCGGCAAGCACCTGAACTTCGCGCAGACCGGCGTGGCGGATGCGCGCCTGTTCCTGCAGGCCGGCGGGCGCGTGGGCATCGGCACCAGCGCGCCCACCAACCGCCTGCACGTGGACAGCCCGGACGGCATCCGGCAGGGGCGGCTCTACCTGAGCGGCGGCGTCAACTGGAGCTCGATCACCTACAACGCGCACCACAGCGCCGACGGCAGCGCCTGGGTGTTCCCCGATCCCACCCGCAAGGTGATGACGATCGAGCTGGACGACAACGGCGGCACGCCGCGCTTCGAGGTGTACAGCAACGCTGCGGGAAGCCAGTCCGGCTGGCGATCGCACTTCCGCATCCAGGGTGGCGACGCCGCCACCGAGGTCACCGAGATGGCGCGTGCCGGCGGCCGCGTGGGGATCGGCACCCCGACGCCGGGGGCCAAGCTGCACGTGGTGGGCGATGTCGTGGTGAGCGGCAAGCTGGGCGTGGGCACTCTCCCGCTGGAGGCGCTGCACGTGGCCGGCAACTTCCTGCGCGTGGACGGCGCCGGCGCCGAGATGGCGTACCTGGGCGGCGACGCGTCCAGCGGCGGCCGCCAGCCCGGCGGCCGCGACGTGCAGCTAGGAAGTCTGAACAGCGGCGTGCATGCGGTGCACCTGTACAACCGGGGCGGCAACCGCTTCATGGACCTGGAGTGCCGCGGCATCTGGCGCGTCTCGGAGCACACCCCGTCGGACGAGACGCTCAAGGAAGACATCCGCCCGCTCGCCGATCCGCTGGCCATCGTCGCGCGCTTGCGCGGGGTGAG
This sequence comes from Ramlibacter sp. PS3R-8, assembly GCF_037572435.1. Lineage (NCBI taxonomy): Bacteria > Pseudomonadati > Pseudomonadota > Betaproteobacteria > Burkholderiales > Comamonadaceae > Ramlibacter > Ramlibacter sp. PS3R-8. The sequence goes on along the minus strand of NZ_JBBHGT010000002.1, from coordinate 372,554 downwards.
TTTCCGCTGGCGTCCCGGCTCGCCCGGCGATCCCGGGGACGGCGCCGCCCCCAGCCAGCATTTCGGCGTCATCGCGCAGGAGGTGGCCCAGGTGCTGCCGCAGGTGGTGGCGGGCTCCGCGCAGAGCCTGGCGGTCGAGTATGAAGGCTTGATCCCCTGGCTGATCGAAGCGGTCAAGGCCCTCAAGGGCGAGGTGGACGCATTGCGCGCCGAGGTGGCGCAACTGCGCAGCGCGCAAGCCCCTGCCCGGCCACCGCGGTCCGCTGCGCCCCGCGCCCAGGCCGCTGCGCCGCCGCCGCAGCCCGCCACTGCGCCGCCGCCGGGCAAGGTGCTGCGGCGCAAGCGCGCGAAGTAGGGCGCAGGACACCGGGAGGCCACATGCTCGAGATCGACCGCCTGCGGATCGAACTGTTCGCCACCGCGGCGCCACGGCGCGCCGCGGACCTGAAGCAGCGAGTGGCAGCCGCGGTGCCGACCGGCATCGCGCGGGCGCTCGCGCCGGTGAACCACGGGCGCGACGACTCGCTGTGCTTCATCGACACGCTGGCGGTCGAATGCGCGGTTGCGTGTGCGTCCCAGTCGATCGACGAGGACGCGCTGGCAGCGGAGGTCGCGCGTGCCTTCATGGGCGCCTATGTCCGCGCGCTCGCGTCCGGCCGAGTGCGCCGCTTTGCCGATCGCGGCGAGTACCTCTCGCAGTTCTGGATCGCGCTCGCCGAGGGCAGCGCCGCGCGCCACTGGTGGTTCGACGAGTTCGAAGGCTTGCGCCCGCTGCCGGTCTCGGGCGCGCTGCGCACCTCCATGATCGAGGCCGGCGCGCTGGCGCCGGCAGCGCTGGCGCGGCTGACCGCTGGCACCGCCGCCCAGGTGCTGGCGCTGCTGGCCAGCGCGGACGCGCGCCGCGTGCGCGACGCCTGGGCGCTGTGCGAAGCCGGTGCCGCACCGCTGCTGGCACCGCTGTGGGAACGGGCGCAGGCGCTGGCCGACGACCCGGTGGCTGAACTGGCGGCGGTGGTGGCCATGCAGCGCGGCGGCACGGCGGTTGCCCCCGCCCAGGTGCTGCGTGCGCTCGCCGCCCTGCGCCGGCTGATAGCGGCGGCACGCGCGCTGCGCCTGCCGGTGCCACCGCCGGCATCGGCGGAACTGGCCGAGTGGTGGCAGCACGCGTGCGCGGCGGCCCAGGTCAGCGCCTGCTGGGAGGGCAGCGATGAAGCGCAGCTTGCCGTGGCCGAGGCACTCGTCCGCTTGCAGTGGCAGGCGGCCGCTGCGGCCGGCCGGTCGGTGCGGCCGGCGGACGACACCGCGTCGCTGACCTGCGTCACGCCCCACGGCGGCCTGCTGCTGCTGTTGCGCGTCATGGCGTGGCTCGGCTGGCCGGGCCGCTGGCAAGTGGTGCTGGCTGCCAACGCGGCGAGCGCCGACGCCGCCGCCCACGACGCGCGCCTGCTCGCCTTCCTGCTGGCCGCCCGCGCACTGCGGCCCACCGGCACGGCACTGCTGAACGATTCCATCCTGCTGCGCCTGCTGGCCCTCGATGCGGCGCGCCGGCGGCAACTGCACGCCGACCCGGCCGGCCGGCGCGCATTGCGCAGCGCGCTGCAGGCGACCGGCCAGGGCAGCTTGCGCGCGACGGCCGGGGTGCTGCTCGACGCCCTGGCCGACAGGCTGCCGGGACTGGCGGGATCGTCTGCCGGGTACCTGCGCGCGCAGGCCTTGTCGATGAGTGCGGTGGTCGCCCTCGGCAGCCCCGACGAACCCGCCTCTCCGGCGACGGCGGTGGTGCGGCTGCGTCCCGCCCCTCTCGATGCACTGCTGCGGCTGGCCGGCATGACGCGCGGCGCGCTGGAGCTGCCGCGCTGCCGCATCGTGCTGGAGGAAGAGGGATGAACGCGCCGGGCCGCGCCGGACTGGCGCCAGCCGAGGCTGGCTTCGCGCCTGCGCTGGCGCGGCTGGACCGGCTGATCGAGCGCGAGATCCTGCGCCTGCGCGCGCGCTACGAGCTGTCGCTCGACGAGCTGCGCGGCCTGTATGTGTCCGATGCGCAGGTCGATGCGCTGCTTGCGAGCCGCCAGCCAGCAGAGGTGCGGGCCGATTCCCCGGGCGCGGCCGGCGCCGGCGCCGACATCGATGCCGGCCCTGCCGCGGGCAGCGCGCCGCAACTGGCGGCCGCGGCGCCGCGCTGGCAGGCGCTGTGCGGGGCGCTGGCGCTGCAGCCGGTCGAACAGGACTTGCTGCTGCTGGCACTCGCCGCCGAATTGCAGCCGCGGTACGAAACGCTGTACGCCTACCTGAACAACGATCTCGGGCGCCGCCACCTGACCACGGAGCTCGCGATGCGCCTGCTGGCCCCGGACAGCATCGCCGCCCCGGGTTCAGCCGCCGACGCGGTGCGGCTCGCCGGCAACTTCGCCGACGCGGCCGCGGCCCAGCGCCTGGCGTTGCGCGCGGCCCTGGCGCCGGATGCGCTGCTCGTGGCCGCCGGCCTGCTGCTGCCCGCAGGCGCGGCCGACCTGCCGCGCGCCCAGCGTGGCTGGCGCGCGGCGCCGCCGCTGACCGACTGGTTGCTGGGCCTGGGCTGGTCCGACGAGCGCCTGCCACCGGCGGTGTTCTCCTCCTGGCGCAGCGACGGCGGCGGCTGCGGCGTCGAGGATCCGGGCGTGCCGTGCTGCCTGCGCCCGCGCGCGGGTCGGCTGGCCCTTGCCGTCGACGCGAGCCTGGTGCGGCAGCGCGCGCTGGTTGCCGTGGTGAGCGCAGCCTCGGCCGATGACGCGCAGTACGTCGCCCACCGCGTGCTGGAGCAAGCGGGCTGCGACGTGCTGCAGCTCGACCTGCGCGCGCTGCGAACGTTGCCGGCGCCGGCGGAGGCGGTGAGTGCATTGCAGTTGCAGGCGCGCGTGACCGGGCAGGCGCTCCTGGTGGTACCGCTGGATGCGCTGGCCGAACCCGACGGCCGCTTGCACGAGCCGTTGCTGTCGGCGCTGCGCCGCCTGGGCGCCGCGCTGCCATGCCTGTATGCGACCGGCCCCGGGCGCTGGCGCGAAGCGGTGGCCGCCCTGGGCCTGCGCGAAGCGGCGCTGTCGGAAGACGACGATGGCGCGGCCGACGGCGTGTTCGAGCTCGCCGTGCCCGAGTTGAGCGGCGTGGAGCGCGCCGCGCTGTGGCGAAGCGAACTCGCCGTCGCGGACGCAGGTGCGCGGCTCGATGTGCAGGCGCTGGCCGATCGCTTCGTGCTCGGCCCGGTGCGCATCCGCCGGGCCGCGCGCCGCGCCCTCGAGCTGCTGCGCGATGGGGGCGCCGCCGGCGTGCAGGCGGCCTGCTTTGCCGCCGCGCGGGCCTTGTCCGCCGAAGATGCGGTTGGCGTCACGCGCGCAATCGATTCCAACCTGCGCTGGGACGACCTGGTGCTGCCGGCGCCGGTGGCGACGCGGCTGCGCGAGGTGCTGCGCGCGATCGAACTGCGTCCGCGCGTGCTCGACGACTGGGGCCTGGCGCGGCGCCTGGACGGCGCGCGCGCCATCAACGTGATGCTGGCCGGCGTCTCCGGCACCGGCAAGACGATGGCCGCGGGGCTGATCGCGCTCTCGGTGGGCATGGACCTGCACCGTCTGGAGCTGGCCGCCGTGGTGTCCAAGTACATCGGCGAGACCGAAAAGAACCTGGACCGCGCCTTCGACGCCGCGCGGCGCGCCAACGCGATCCTGTTCATTGACGAGGCCGACGCGCTGCTGGGCAAGCGCTCCGAGGTCAAGGACGCGCACGACCGCCACGCGAACGTCGAAACCGCCTACCTGCTGCAGAAGATGGAAGACCACGATGGCGTGGTCATCGTCGCCACCAACCTGGCCGGCAACCTGGACGAGGCGTTCTCGCGCCGCATGCAGTTCGTGATCGACTTTCCGCTTCCCGACGCGGGCGGCCGCGAGCGGCTGTGGCGCGGCATGTTGCCGCCGGCGTTGCCGCTGGCGGGCGACATCGACTTCGCCTTCCTGGCGCGCCAGTTCGCGCTGGCCGGCGGCGACATCCGCAACGTGGTGCTCGATGCCGCTTACGCGGCCGCCGCCGACTCGGCGCCCCTGTCGATGCGCCACCTGTTGCCGGCGGTGGCCCGCCAGCAGGCCAAGCGCGGCCGGGCGATGGACCGTGCGCAGCTGCGCGAATATGCGCATCTGCTCGAGGCGCGCTGATGGCGGCCACCCGACATGAACGCTGCGCGGCGCGCCCCAGGTGGCCGGTGCCGTGTGGGGACCTCCGGTGAGGCGTTGGTCCGCGCCCCCGCCGGCACGTTACTACGTGCCCGTGCTCGCCGGCGCAGCGGGTGCGGGCCCGCCGCAGGCCGTGCACGAAGCAGGCGCCACTGCAAAGCCGGGGCTGTCCCTGCTCGGGAACCAGGCCGTCCAACGCAGCATCGCCGCCGCGCGCGCGGATCCCGGCGCACCACTGGAGGATGCCGCCCGCGCCCAGGTGCCGGCCGCCTTCGGCGCCGTCGACGACCTGCGGGTCCACGCCGGCCCGGGGGCCGCCGCTGCGACGGCGGCACTGGGGACCCAGGCGTTTACCGTCGGGCGCGACCTGTTCTTCGCCCCAGGCGCGTACGACCCTGGCACCGTCGCCGGTCGACGCATCCTGTCCCACGAGGTGGCCCATGGCATCCAGCAGCGCGGCGCCGCGCCGAATGCCCGACCGCCCCCCGGTCCCGCCGAGGCCGAGCACGACGCGGAACACGCGGTGGCAACCGGCAGCGCCCCGCGGCTGCAGGCCGCCGGAGCCCAGGTCATGGCGTTCCCGGATCCGCCGGTGCGGACCCCGGCCGAGGAACTGTTCAACGAATACAAGGGCAAGAGCGAAAAGTGGTACTACCGCGCCGACCACGCGGCCCCCTTCGGCAAGAAGCTGCTGGGACTGATCGACGCCGGTGAGATCGTCCTGGTCACGGACGTGCTCCTCCTGCTCGCGGCGGACCCCGCGATCGCGGCCGCGGAACGCCGGGGGATGTCCTTGCAGATCGTCAGGGACATCCGGCTGGAGAAGCTGGACGAACTGGCCGGCAACGAAGCGGGCCGCACTCTCCTCACCGCGATCTCCGATCCGCTGCAATGGGGATGGGGAGTGCTGCGGGGGCGGGTGCGGGTGGAGGATGCCCTGGCGCGCGCGCGCGGCCACGAGGCAGCGGAAAAGACCTTGACGGAGGCCGGGCAGCGCGTCGACCTCATGCCGGAGCCCGAGGAGCTGGAACCCCTGGACGTATCGGACGTCGGCGATGGCCTCACCCGCGTGCGGCTGATGCTGGCGCGCTTGCGCGAGCGCTACCAGGCCGACATCGAGATCGGACCGGCGCTCGTCCAGGCTGAAGCGGACCTCGATGCGCGGTTCGCAACGAGCGCGGACCAGGAGGTCGATCTCGAGGACGACGCGCGCCAGCTCGGTGCCACCTCCGCCATCGTCAGCCGGTGCGCCGACGCCCTGGGCAAGTTCGACCGCATGCTGCCGACGCCGGGCACGCCCACCGAAAGCGATCCGCTCACGCTGCACTACCTCCAGATCGTGGGCGGAGTCCGCCACGACTGGATCATGGCACTGGACCAGGCGCTGATGCCGGGCGGGCCGAAGCTGCTGTCGATCGCCGAGGCCAGGTCCGCGGCCCTGCCGGACGCGCTCCTGCAGCTCTACCTGGCCAGCGTGCCCGAACACGGACGGCATTTCGCCTACCTTTCGGAGAGTGTCGACGGCATGCTGGCCTGGGTGGGCTGGACCCAGGCAAAGGTCGTCGCGCTGCGCGAGGAGGCCGACGAGCCGCCCAGTGGCAGGCCGGCGGACGACGAAGCGCGCGAACAGCGGCGCCGCCGCGACGCCCAGCTGATCGCCTACAGCATGGAGGGCATCAAGCTGTGGGACCGGGCGATCCGCGCCCACGAGGAGGTGAACCTCGGCGTGTCGCCGATCGGGCACGTCGCGCCGCACGTCATGGCCTCCTATGCCAGCCTCGGTCGCCTGCGCACGCGATGCGAGGCGATGAAGACGGCCGCGCTCGCGGAGGACGTCCAAACGCTTGCCGCGCTGGCCAAGCGCAACCGGGAAGACCCGGACATCGAGCAGTTCTTCCACAACCTGCCGGGGTTCATCGCCAGCGCCAACCTGCTGCCCAGCGTGGTGCTCCAGCTCCTGGTCCAGTTCACCATCCTGAAGGTCGCGGCGATGACGGCGTCCGCGGCGGGCGCGCTGGTCTCGGCGGGGGAGGGCGCGTCGCTGCTCAACGTCTCCGCCCAGGTCGCGCTCGAGTCCCTGGTCTTCACCGGCACGACCCGGGTAATGCACGCCGCGATCGGGCAGCCATCGAAAGAGTCCTTCCTGTTCGACCTGGCGATGAACGTCGGCCTGTTCGGCATGTTGCGATTCACCGGGGCCGTGGTCCGCTCGGCGATGGTCTCGCGCGGGCTCGAGGCCTACACCGGCATGGCGACCCATGTCAGCGCCTTCGCCGTGCTGCAGGCGCACGGCGCGCTGCACTTCAGGCTCGCCAAGCACCGCTGGCCCAGCGCCAAGGAGGTTGGCGACATGTCGATCGACGGCCTGATCATGTACGGCGCCCTGGTGGCGACCCATCGCCCGCCGGCGGTGAAGCCCAAGGCGCACTCCGGGTTGGCGGTTCTCGAGATGCTGCACGGCAAGTTCGGTGAGCGGATGGCATCGGTCGAGACCGCGAAAAACCGGCTGGCCGCGCGGATCTACGAGCAGATGCGAGCGGAACAGGCGGCCGATCCGGCGGTGCAGAAGCAACTCGAAGCGGAGGCCGCAGGTCTGGAAGCCGCGTTGGTCCAGTTGCTGGCCGAGGTCAAGGCCGATCCGGCTTTCGATGCGGCGAAGCTGCGCGAGACGCTGCAGGACCCCGCCTTGCAGACGGCCGAAACCTCCTCCGAACTGCTGGCGCAATCGTTTGGCGTCCCGTCCGCTGCGAGACTCACCCCCGCCGGCGAAACGCAATATTCCTACGCCCCCGGTGCGACCGAGGTCGTCGCCCAGGCGCTCGAGGCAAGGAACGCGGTCGTCACCGACGTGGTGGACGCCTCCGGGCGGCACACCCTGGTGGCGGAGACGCCCGGCGAGCCGCCGATCTTCCTGAGCGAGCGCACTGGGCCGCCGGAGACGCGAACGCCCAGGCGGATCTACGTCCGCGCGGCGCCGGTTCCCGAGCCGCCGCCCGCGCCCGCGCGCACCCGCAACCCGCCCAAGGGCGAGGTCCTCGCGCCGGACGGCGGTGTGACGAAGCAAGGCCTCACCGTGGTGCGGCGGACCACCGGCAATCCCAACCTGACCATCGACCAGGCGAACCTGAAGGTGGCGAGCGAGCCGCATGTGCACGAGGCCCTGGTCAGGGAGCACGTCAGGCGCGCCATCAACCGCGGTGAAATCCCCGGGCGGCTGGTCAGCGGGCACAAGATGAACATCCGCGGGTATGTGGAAAAAATCCCGGACCGCTCCGCCGACCCGCCCAGCCTCGAAGAGTCCACCCGCGACTTCATCGATCGGCCGGAAAATTCCGCCTTGCGCAACGACCTGGTCGGCCGGCTGATCAGGCTGCGCAATGTGCTGCGGATGCCGGCCGCCGAGCTCTCCGACGCGGCGATCGCGGGCGATCCATGGGGAGCGTCGGCCCGGCTGCAGGCCAAGGCGGAGGCGGCGCAGGCCCCCGCCATGCTGCGTCGGGCGGCCGACGATTACGTTGCCATGTTCTCGCGCTCGATCGGCGACCTGCAGCCGGACATGATGGCGGTCTCACCGGGCGGCGTGAAGGTGATCGACGCCACGCAAACCGTCGGCACCCAGTTCGAAGTCTTCCATGAGTTCAAGACCCGGCTCTACATGCGGATCGTCGAGCAGGTCACGGGCCTGCCCACCAGCGGCCTCGAGTTCCGCTCGACGCGCGAGCAACGGCCGCTGTAGCGGGGCGAAATGCAGACGCTAGCTACTCGGCCGGCATGGCCGCACCGCTCATCGCAACCGCGTCTCCGCCAGCGCGGAGGCTCGCATGGCTGAAGGCGGCAAGCAGCCGGCGGGCGCCGCGCCACGCGCGGCTGCGGCGCGGACGCCGCAGCCTGTGCACCTGGGTGCCTCCAGCATCAACGCGCCGACGAGCAGGGCGACGCCGATGACGAGCGCAGGCAACCAGGAGGTGCAGCGTTCCCTTTCCGGCAGAGGCGCGCCGGCCTTCGCCGGTGGCTGGCCGGCCGCACTGCCGCCAGCACCGCAGATCGAGCAGATGTTCGGTGCCGACTTGACCAGCAGCCTGCGCGTTGACCTCGGCGTGAGCGCGCCCGGCGGGCGCAGCACTGCACGCGCGGCCGCCAACCTGGACACGCTGCAGTTCCGCGATGCGCGCCCGCCCACCTCGGTGCTGGTGCATGAACTGACGCATGTGGCGCAGGCGCGCCGCGGCGCGGGCGGCGCCGCGACGAGTGGCCGCGAGGCGCTGGAAAGCGAAGCCGCCGCCGCCGCGCGCCAGCCCCTGGGCACGCCGCTGCACGTGGCCGGCAGCAGCGACGGCGGCTGGCTGTACGACGACCCGCCACGCGGCGCCCGCGAGCTGCGTGCCGCGCTGTTTCCGAGCGTCCTGCTTCCCTTCGAACCCTGGCGGGTGCTCGCCATCCTGCGCGAGAACGCCACGCCGCCGGAGCGCATGGCGCAGCTGCGACGTGACTACGGCGCAAGCTTCTTCCGCGACCTGCGCGAGAAGCTGGGCGGCAGCGAATGGGGCGCGGCACGCGCCTACCTGGGCGCGCAGCTCACGCTGGCCGAGCTGATCCAGACCCACACCGGCCGCATCTGGGACGACGAGCGCGGCATCTTCGACGCGCTGGACCGCTGGCCGGATGACGACGTGCTGCGCATGGTCGAAGAAGACGTGGCCCACGCCTCGCTGCTGGCCGTGGCGCTGGGCGTGCCGGCCGCGCTTCCGGTTGCGCCCGGCGAGCCGGCCGCAGAGACGCCGGGGGTGCCGCCCGCACGCGCGAGCTGGACCGAGGTGACCGCCGCGCTGGCCGCCGCGCTCGACGACGACGAGCAGTACCGCGCCACCCAGCTTCTGCTGACCAAGGCGGAGCGCGCCCGCGCCCGGCGGCCGCTGCCGGCTGCGGCGCCCGGCGCGGTCGATCCGCTGGTGCAGCAGCGCGTGCGCTACGCGTTCTCGCGCATCGAATTGGCGGAGACAAATGATCGGCCGCGCGATGCCTATCTCGCACTGGCCGACCTGAACGCCGCCCAGCGCGCGCTGCTGTTGCCGATGCTCAACGGCCGCAGCCGCTGGCCCAACCTTGGCGGTGCGATCGATACGCTGCGCAGCATTGCCGCCGAACCCGGCGACGCGCTGGCCCTCGAGCGCGCGCTGCGCGCGGCGGCGACGGGCAGCGGCGACATTTCGCCCGTGATGCTGCGCCACGCCGCCGGCCGGGCCGGCGCACTGATCGCCCGCGCGCGCTCCCGCGTCGACCTCCCGCCCGCAAGCCTCACGCCGGACGGCCTGGCCGCGCTCAATGCCGAAGTGACGGCGCTCGAACGACAACTGCACGAAGCAGGCCTGGTGCAGGCGCTGTACTTCGCCTCGCCCGAGGCCGGAGCCGAAACCCTGGGGGCGCTGGGCCTGCCGCCGCACGGGATCGCCGAGCTCACCGTCAACCGCGTCACGAGTTTCGAGGAGCTGCTGGCATGGATGCGCAACATCCCCGCCGCACGCCGGCTAGAGGTTGCGCAGTCGCTCTGGTACCAGGCCAAGGTCACGCAGGTGCTCGGAACCAGTCCCCCGCCTGCGCAGCTCGAAGTGCTCTGCGCGGCGATCTACGAAGACAACCCGGAGCTCGCCGACACCGATGTGGGGCGCGACATGCAGGCGCTGCTCACCGCCTACGACATCGAGCAGCGCTTTACCGCCGGTGACCGGGTGGCGGTGTGGACCGCGCTGTCGCGCATGAGCGAGGAGCGGCGCACGCGGCTGGCCGCCCATCCGCGCATGACCGCGTATGTGGCACGCCTGCGCCACGGACTTTCCACCGACTGGGTGGCCGGCGGCGACCTGAGCCGCGCGCTGGCCGGGGAGGCCGACGAACTGCTGCGGCAGGACGCGCTGCGGCTGACGGTCCGGGGCGGCCGCCCCACCATCGTGATCGCGGATCCGCGCGCCTACATCCAGGTCATCAACCACGATCCCGGCGCGCAGGCCGAACTGCGGCGCGGCATGGTGGTGGCGCGGCGCCGCGCCGCGAATCCGGAGGAAAGCTTCACGCCCGAGGACCTGCGGATGGCCGACCACTACGAGGCGCTGCTCTCGGCCATCGACGCGATCGACGACCCGGCGATGGACGAGGCGCTGCGCAACGCCGCCTTCGGCGAGGTCGCCCTCGCAACCACGGACGGGCCGCAGACGCCTACCTCGGAGGCGGACTTCATGCACTTCCGGCTGGAAGACCGCGTGGGTGCGCTGCGCACGGCCGGCTCGACCATCCGCGATGCCTGGGCCTGGGAAGGCACGACCGTCGACCAGGCCGTCACCGAATTCCGCATGCTGTACGGCCGGGTGCGCGAGGGCGGCGTCAGCCAGGGCGAGCTGGCACAGCTGGCCGACCTGTACTACCGTGCGATGAACGCCATCGACGTGTTCGCGCCCGGCAATCGCTCGTTCGCTTCCAGCGCGGCGATGATGGCGGCGGCGGTGGCCGGCGCCATCGTGGTGACGGTGGCCAGCGGCGGCACGCTGGGACCGGTGGCGGTGGGCGCGCTGGCGAGCTTTGCCGGTGCGGCGGCGGCCGGCGTGACCGGCTATGCGATCCGCGGCGAATCTTCGACCGGCGACGTGCTGACGGACGTTGCCACCGGCGCGGTGGAAGGCGCGGTGGCGGTGGCGAGCGCCGCGCTCGCCGCGCGCATCGTGCACGGCGCCGCGCTCGCCCGCCCGGCGGGCCAGGCAGTCCGGATCGCCAGCGGCAATTCGGTGCGAGCGGCCACTGGCGGGGCCGGAGCCCTGCTGGCCGAAAGCATCATCGACGGGGCGATCGGCGGCGCCAGCGGCGAGCTGTTCCAGACCGCCATCGACGAGAGCACGTGGAACCGCGGCGTGGCCAGCGCCTTCGCCTCGCTGCTGGCGGCGATCGGACGCGGCGCCGCTTTCGGCGCCGGCGGCGGGCTGATCGGCGGCGCGATCGGGCTGGCGGTGCGGCGTGTGATGGGCAGCCTGGGCGCGAGCGAAGCGCAGGAGCTCGGCCGACTGCTGCAGCAAGCCGGCATCGCCAACGCCGACCGCCTGAGCACCGAGACGCTGGAGGCGATCGCCGCGGCCAACCGGCTGGCCCGTGCCGGCGACATCGACGGCGCGCAGGCGGCGTTGCGCGGCGTGCGCGGCCTGGCCGCGGCCGATGTCGCAGCGCTGGAGTCGGCGATGCGGCGCATGCACATCGTGCGCGCCGCGCTCGACGTCGGCGAGGTCGACGCCAGCCGCTTTGCCTCCCGCATCACCGAAGTCGACGAGGCCGAGTTCCTTCGCCACGCCACCGATCCGCGCGCCCACGCGGTGGTGCGCTTCGAGGGCGGCGAGCCGCACGTCTACGTGCGGCGCGGCTCGCCGCCTTCCGCGGTGCGCGAGGAGATCGAGCACCTGCTGCAATGGCACGGCGACCCGGTGATGCGGGCCCGCATGGCGGAGGTGGCCGGTGTCACCGACGAAGCCTGGCGCGGCATGGCCGCCGCGGAGCGGGTGCGCCTGGCGCGCGAATCGCTGATCGTGGAGGCCGACGCCCAGCGCCGCATCCTGGCGCGGGTGGAAGGGCGCGCGCGCAGCGGCGATGCGCTGGCCGAGAGCGAGTGGCTGGCCGCCGAAGAGGCGCTGTTCGACCTGAACCGCCGCATCCGCCAGCTGGAGACGGCGCTGGAGCGGCCCGACGGCATCGACCTGCGCGCGCTGCGGCTGGATACGCCGACGCCGCCGCAGTTCTACGCCACCGTCACGCCGGGCGAGGTGGCGGCGGAACTGACGGCGGCGCAGCGCGCCACGCTGGATCGCTTCGAAGGCCGTTCGGCCAGCGCCGTCAGCGTGCAACGCGACCTGCGCCGCGCCGGCTACGTGCTGCACGAGCGCGACGGCCGCATCTTCCGGATCCAGCGGCCTCCTGAGGGGGCGGTGGGGCGCGACCTGCCGCACCTGACCGTGGGGCCCGACGGCAGGATCGCCCAGGGCCGCGCCGGCTGGCGCTCGCACGAGGACCTGCGGGCCGATGCCGAGATCCTGTGGCGCGCCGAGCAGGACCGGCTGGCGCGGCTGCGCGCCGACGTCTCCGCCGGCCGCCTCGGCGGCGCGGCGCTCGCCGACGCACGCGCCGCGCTGCGGGGCACGCCGTTCCGCAACCACCTGCGCAGCCTCGTGGAAAGCGGCGCCATGAACGAAGCCGACGCCGGCCTGCTGCTGGTCTGGGCCGACTTCGTCGAAGAGGTGGCGCAGCGCATGGACCGCGCGCCTTCCGCACTGCGGGCCGTGGGCGCGCTGCCGCGCGCGCCCGGCGGCATGACCGACAGCGCGCTGAGCAGCTTTCGCGGTGCGCTGCGTGAGGAGGTGGCGCAGTTCGTCGCCTCCATCCCCACCGGGCGTCGGCGCATCGAGGTGCTGCACCAGATCCTCGAGGCGGCGCCCGACAACCGCACTCGCGGCGAGCTGTTCACCGCGTTCCGCCAGCGGCTGTGGGCGGCCGAGGGATCGAGCGTCACCCGCGTGCTGGACGCTGCAGGCGATCCTGTCTCTCCGACCTTCGACTTTCCCGGCTTCGGCAGTTCCGGCCGCCGCACCGCCGATGACCTGGTCGACGTGGCCGCCGGCCACGGCACACTGCCGCGAGGCCGGTATGCGGTCGAGGACAAGACCGGTGCCGGCGCCTTCAGCCTCGCCCAGGCGCAGGACTACGCGCGCACCACCGCACCGCGCCGGGGCCTGCGCCGCTCGCCCACCGCGCCGGCCGCCGAGGACTTGAACGGACTGGTCTACGTGTTCTCCACCCCTGCCGATGCGCAGCGAGCGCTGATCCAGATGGAAGCCGATGCGCTGGTTGCGCCGCTGCTCGGGCGCGCGCGCGGCGGGATCCATGTCGCCCATTACGATGCCAGCGGTGCGCTCGTGTTCTCCGCGCATACTGCGCCGGTGCGGCGATGATGTTTGCTGAGGCCCGATGGTGTCCTGCCGATGAAATCCACTGCTTCTGCTGAAGGTGTCCCCCCTGCCGCGCCGCTGCCGCAGGCGCTGCGCCTGCTGGTCGAATGCCCGGTCGCCACGCCCATGCCGGTGGTCGGCGCTGCCCTCGCTGCCGCCGCTGGCAGCGGCATGGGTGCGTGGTCCCTCGGTGGTCCCGGCGGCCCGCAGGGCAGCGGCGCCGACGCGCTCACCCACGCGCTGGCGGGCGAGCTGAACGGTCTCGATCACTTCCTCTCGGTGCAAGTGACCAGGGAAGGCGTGCTGCTGCCGGTGGTCGCCGCCCGGCACGCGCAACGGCTGGTGCTGCGCTGCCAGTGGGATCGTCCGGGCGCCGATGGCGCGCGCGCGCAAGCGGACGCGCGCGACTGGCTGGCGCAAGCGCAAGCGCTGCTGGCCGCGTTGCTGCCCACGCTGCCGGCAGAGCTGGCCGAGATCGCCCGCGAACCGGACGGCAGTGCCAGCTTCATTCCCTCACCGCCGCTGGCGCGACTGCGCCACGCCTGGATGACCGACGCGGCCGAAGTCGAAGACGTCTACGGCCCGGCCGCGGCGGCCTTCCTGGCGGCCTGGGAGGAGCGCAGGGACCTGGCGGGCAGCTGGCTGCTCACGCGCGCGCACGCCGCGGTCAGCGAGCCGGATTGGGCCGCCGCCGTCGCCGACCACCAGCTGCGCCTGGCCAAGGCCGCGCCGGCGGGCGAAACCGACTGGCACCGCGCCGTGCCGGCCGAATGGAACGCCCGCTGGCTGAATGCGGCGCACCAACACCTCCACTTCGTCGGCCGTGACGACCAGGAAGCGCTGGTTGAATTTGCCGCGAGCGTTGGCGACGGCGGTTTGTCGCTCGGCGAGCTGCAATCCCTGCACGAGTTGCGCAGCCAGGCGCAGGACGGCCGAGGGCGCCCCGTGCGTGCGGTGCGCGTGGTTTACCCGTCGGTGCAAGAAGCAGCCGTCGACGCAGGGGTCCTGGCTGACCTGGGGATCGATTGCCGCGCCTATGCGGCCGAGGGGGAGCTGGTGGCCGTGCCAAGGCAAGCGGCCTGAGGGGGGCGCGTTCGATGGGATGGAATGGGGCGAGTGGCCGTGACTTGAGAACCGCCGAGACCGGCGGACCACATGGAGCCGATAGGCTCGTCCCATCGAGGAAGGTGGTGGGTCCTGTAGGATTCGAACCTACGACCTACGGATTAAGAGTCCGCTGCTCTACCAACTGAGCTAAGAACCCACTGCAGGAAACTGAGCTGTGAAGCGACGGCCGGCGTCGCCCGCGACAACATGTTGAAGTTTATCACAGCAACATTTCGTCTTCGGCGTCCAGCATTCCGGGGGCGCGTAGCACTGTTTTCCTGCCTAGAACTGGATGCCCGCCTCACCCCCCGCCAAGGAGATCCCGATGAATGCACCCCTTCCGCGCCGCGTCTTCCTCATGACCCTGGCCGCCTCCGGCGCAGCGCTCGCCACCGGCGCACGCGCACAGGCCATGGTCGATGAGAAGGAGCCGCAAGCCGTGGCGCTCGGCTACGTGGCCGACGCCAAGCGGGCCGACGTCAAGAAGTTTCCGAAATACGCGGCCGGCCAGAACTGCGCCAACTGCGCGCTCTACCAGCCGAAAGGCGACAAGGCCGGAGCCTGTCCGCTGTTCGCCGGCAAGCTGGTGGCCGCGCCCGGGTGGTGCAGTGCGTGGGCGAAGAAGGCCTGAAGCTGCGTCGACGCAATCGGCGCAACAACGCGCCCCGTCTCACGACTTCTTCGGCTCGTCGAGCGCTTGCTTGACGTCGCCGTAGGCCTTCTGAACCGTTCCGGTGGCCTGCCTGGCGATGCCTTTGACCTGCTGTTTGCGGCTGCCGACGGCCTTGCCCGCCTGCTCCTGCACCTTGCCGGCGGCATCGTTCAGCGCGCCCTTCACTTGATCCTTGTTCATCGAAATCTCCTTGGCATGGCAATGGACGGATCGGACCGAGGGGGCGTACCGCACATCACCTGGCTGAAGAATATGCACTGGCCCACGCTTGTCTGTACGGTGGCGTGCTTTACGGCGACGGCTCTGCGGGACTAGTATGGGTGAGCCTCCCACAGCGCCGCCGGCGCCGGACAGCACTGCCCCCCGATACCCCCGCGAACTTGCAAAGGAAACAGCATGAACGATTTTCAGAGGTACTTGTCCTCCTGCCTGCTGGCAGGAGTGGCGCTGCTCGGCAGCACTGCGGCAGGGGCGGCGGGCGCGCCGGCGCTCGGCGCCGCATCGACTTTCTCGGTGCTGAGTGCTGCGTTCGGCGGCACCGGCGCCGTGACCTGCACCAATTCCACCATCACCGGGGATGTGGGCTCTTCGGGTCTCCCGGCCTCGGTGACACAGACCAGCTGCACGATCAACGGAGCGATCGTCGCGCCGGTCTCCACCCAGGTATCGACCGACTTCAACGCTGCCTACGACCAGTACGCCGGCATTCCCTGCACCGCAACGTTGAATTCCGTCTACTCGGAGACCGATCTCACGCTCGTGCCGGGTGTCTATTGCAGCCCGGCAGCGGTGACGTTCAACGCCATGACCTTGACGCTCGACGCCCAGGGCGATGCCAACGCGGTCTGGATCTTCAAGATCGGAACCGGCGGCACAGGTGCATTGACCGGCACGAACCTCGCCGTGAACTTGATCAACGGTGCGCAGTCCTGCAACGTGTCCTGGTGGGTTGCGCAAGCAGCAACGCTGACGACGTCGGGTTTCCATGGAAACATCCTCGCGGGCGCTGCCATCACGGTGACCGGTGTTTCCGAGAACTCGACGGTGACCTTCAACGGGAATGCCTTGTCCAAGGCTGCAGTCACCTTGACGGATGTCACCGTCAACGGCTGCAGGGGAACCAGCGGCCCGGGGACGGTGCGCGGCAAGTGCAACCAGGGCGTCGGCAACGGACCCGAGGGCTGCGATCCGGGCAACTCGAACCAGGGCCGCATTTCGCCGTTCGGATCCAATGACGAAGCCGGCGGCGTGCCGGGCAACCCTGGCCGCAAGGGCGGCAACAAGAGGTAGGGCGCCACGCACCAAAGAAAAAAGGCCTTGGGAACAAGGCCTTTTTTTGATGTTGTGGTGGAGAGGAGGAGGATCGAACTCCCGACCTTCGCATTGCGAACGCGACGCTCTCCCAGCTGAGCTACCCCCCCACGACGATCACGATTGTAGCAAAGGCCGCTTCACGCCACCTTCAGCAGCGGCTGCGCGAACTGCGCCTCCATCTCGCGCCGCAGCTGGTATGCGCGGGTGCTGGTGTCCATGGCCACGTCGCTCCAGCTCAGGCTCTGTCCCTTCTTCACCGGCCGCACGACCTTGACGTCGTGCGCCAGTCCCAGTGGCAGGCCACCCATGCGCACGGAGGCCTCCGCCGGCAGCAGCTTGCCCCACACCGTGTAGCCGCCTTCGCCGTCCAGCATTTCGCCCACCGCCAGGTCGCGCTTGGCCGTCGCCACCACGTCCGCGTTCCAGCAAGTGGCCACGCCGGTCGCCTCGCCGCGCAGTGCGACGCTGGCCACGGACACGCCCACTTCCAGGCCGATCAGGTGCCAGCGCTTGTACAGCGTGAAGTAGCGGCCGCTGGGGTCGGTGTGCGCGTTGTATTCCTCGAAGCAGTTCTTGACGTACTCCGTCTCGGCTTCCACCGTCACCCACACGCCCATGCGAATGTCGTAGGGGATCTGGCGTCCGTTGGCTTCGAGTGACGAGATCACTTCCACCATGCCCTTGCGTTCCAGCACCCCGCCTTCACTGATGGGACGCGTGACGAAAGGGATGTCCTCGACGCTGGCCGGCGGATAGAGCAGGCCGTTCGACGGCACGTGCAGTCCGGTGGCGTTGGCGACCGCGGTGCATTCGATGGAGGGCTTGGAGCCGTCCAGGAAGCTGTTGAACATCTTCGGGTTGAGGCCGCCGCGCCTGGCCTGTTCCGGCGTCAGGCCGTAGTTTCCCCAGACGGTCTCGGGGGTGGATTCGCTGAAGTGCGGCAGCCACTTGTGGCCGCGGCCGGCCGCAACGACGGGGAAGCCGCAGGTGCGCGCCCAGTCCACCAGGTCGCAGATCAGCGCCGGCTGGTCGCCGAACGCGAGCGAGTAAACGACGCCGGCTTGCTCCGCGCGGCGCGCCAGCAGCGGGCCGCAGAACGCATCCGCCTCCACCGTCACGTTCACCACGTGCTTGCCGTGGGCGAAAGCTTCCAGGCAGTGGTCCACCGCGGCGATCGGGTGGCCGGTGCACTCCACCACCACGTCGATCGCCGGGTGGCGCACCAGCGCCTGCCAGTCCGCCCCGATGTGCGTCGCGCCGGTTTTCAGCGCTTCGTCGATCGACGAAGCCTGCGTGCGTTCCGCCTTCCAGCCCACGCGCTCCAGGTTGGCGCGTGCGGCGTCGGGCGAGAGGTCGGCAATGGCGGCCAGGTGCACGCCGGGCGTGCGCGGCACCTGCGCGAGGTACATCGAGCCGAACTTGCCGGCGCCGATCAGGCCCACGCGGATCGGCTTGCCTTCAGCGGCTCGGCGTTGCAGTTGTGCATGCAGGGACATTCAGGCCGCCCTTCTGATTTGATCAATGGGTTCGGGCGAGGTCGCCAGCGCGCTCGCCGGCATGCCGTTCTTCCACGGCAGGTCCACCGGATACGGCTTGGTGAGGCAATCGTCCGGCAGACATGCGATCGGCGCGAAGTCGCGGTGCGCGATGAACTCGGGTCGCTTGAACCGGCGGATGTGGTTGGAGACGGCGCACAGCGACAGGTACACGCTGACGCGATTCCACGGCGACAGGTTGCTGGTGGATGCGTGCACCAGGCAACTGTGGAACAGGATCATCGAGCCCGCCGGGCCCTTGGGGCTGACGATGCCCCCGTTCTTGCCGCCGGCGCGGTCGACCAGCGTGGCGATCAGCTCGTTGTCGACGGTCCACAGCGGATAGCTGGTGGTGGTGAGGTCGTGCCTGGCCTGCACCACGCCTTTCTTGTGGCTGCCGGGGATGAACATCAGAGGGCCGTTGTACTCGTTGACGTCGTCCAGGAAGATCGCCACGTTCATCGCGCGCTCGGTCGGCATCATGTCGTCGTTCAGCCAGGTGCCGTAGTCCTGGTGCCATTGCCAGACGTCGCCCTCGAATGCCATTTTTCCGTTGATCTTGAACTGGTGCATGTAGACCTCTTCGTCGAAGAGCTCCATGACCGGCTCCACCATGCGCGGGTGGCGCGCCAGGCGCGCGAAGGGTTCGCTGTACAGATGCGCGGCGAAGTTGGTCCGCACGGCGTCGCTGCCTTTCTCGCGCACGTTGAAGGCTTCGCGGCGCGCGTACAGCGGCGGCACCGCCTCGGTGAGCGTGCGCGTCTCCTCGGGCGAGAACAGGCTGGGGAAGAAGAGGTATCCCTCGCGATCGAAGTGTTCGATCTGTTGCGGTGTCAGTTTCATGCCGGTCTCCTATGCGCCGTATTCTGTGTTCCCAACACGGTTTAGGCCAACCTGACGAGCTCCATGCATCCCTGACAAGTTGTGACAGGATGTAGCAAACAGGGTGGAGACTTGGCATGGAGCGAGACGGACGCTGGTACGACAGCATGTACAACAACCGGGAGCTGGTCCCGGCGCATCCGGAGTTCTTCGCCCGCTGGGCGCAGGACTCGGAGGCCGCTCGCCGCACGAGCCCCTGCGAACTGGATATCGCGTATGGCACGGAGCCGGGCGAGCGACTCGACGTCTTCCCCGCAGCGCATGCCCATGCTCCAGTGCTCGTGTTCATCCATGGGGGCTATTGGCGCGCACTCGACAAGCGCGACCACTCGTTCATCGCGCCGGCCTTCACCCGCCACGGCGCCTGCGTCGTCATCCCCAACTACGACTTGTGCCCGGCCGTCACGGTGCCGCACATCGCGCTGCAGATGGCGCGCTCCGTGGCCTGGACGTGGCGCCATATCGCGCGCTTCGGCGGCGACCCGCGGCGCATCACCGTGTGCGGACATTCGGCGGGCGGCCAGCTTGCCGCGATGACGCTGGCCTGCCTGTGGCCGCAGCTCGATGCAGGGCTGCCGCGCGACGTGGTGCGCAGCGCGCTGGCGATCTCCGGCCTGCACGACCTGGATCCGATCATGCGCACGACCTTCCTGCAGCCGACGCTGAAACTCACGCCGGAGCAGGTGGCCCAGGCCAGTCCCGCGCGGCTGCCGGCGCCCAAGCACGGCACGTTGTATTCGGTGATCGGTGACGACGAGAGCGCGGAATACCACCGGCAGAACCGGATGATCCAGGATGCGTGGGGCCCGCGGCGGGTGCCGGTGTGCGAGGCGCTGCCGGGGCTGAACCACTTCAGCGTGCTGGATGCGCTGGTGGAGCCGAGCCACAGGCTGCAGCAGCTGGCGCTGGATCTGCTGCGGGCTTGAGGTCACGGCGGGGTTCGCTGTCGCGAAACCCGCCCTACGAAGAGGCCCCCGTAGGTCGGGTTGCGCGCGAAGCCGCACCCCGACGTTCCGCCATCACATCAACAAATGTTCCCCGGCATTGTCCCCGCCGAGGATCACGTAGTTCACCTTGCGGATGTCCGCCAGCTTGGTGCCGCCGGCATAGCTGATCGAGCTCTGCAGATCTTCCTGCATCTCGCGCAGCGTCTCCGACAGCTTGCCCTTCACCGGCTCCAGGATGCGCTTGCCCTCGACGTGCTTGTACTCGCCCTTGTTGAAGTCGGACGCGCTGCCGTAGTACTCCTTGAACAGGCGGCCATCCACTTCCACGGTGGCGCCCGGCGACTCCTCGTGGCCGGCCAGCATGGAGCCGATCATCACCATCGTCGCGCCGAAGCGGATGCTCTTGGCGATGTCGCCATGCTCGCGGATGCCGCCGTCCGCGATGATCGGCTTGGTCGCCACGCGGGCACACCACTTCAACGCCGACAACTGCCAGCCACCGGTGCCGAAGCCCGTCTTCATGCGCGTGATGCAGACCTTGCCCGGGCCGATGCCGACCTTGGTGGCGTCGGCGCCCCAGTTCTCCAGGTCGATGATCGCTTCCGGCGTGCCGACATTGCCCGCGATCACGAACGCATCGGGCAGCTTCGCCTTCAGGTGCGCGATCATGTTCTTCACCGTGTCGGCGTGGCCGTGCGCGATGTCGATCGTCACGTAGTCCGGCACCAGGCCCTCGGCGGCGAGCTTGTCCACCGTCTCGTAGTCGGCCTGCTTCACGCCCAGGGAGATGGAGGCGAATGCGCCCGCTTCCTTCATGCGCCGCACGAACTTGACGTTGTCCAGGTCGAAGCGGTGCATCACGTAGAAGTAGCCGTTCTTCGCCAGCCAGAGCGAGACTTTCTCGTCCAGCACGGTCTTCATGTTCGCGGGCACGATCGGCAGCTTGAAGCGGCGGCCGCCGAACTCCAGCGACGGGTCGCATTCCGAGCGGCTTTCCACGCGGCATTTGCGCGGCAGCAGCAGCACTTTGTCGTAATCGAAGATTTCCATTCCAGGCTCCGGAGGTCTGTTGCAGAACAGGTGGACGCTTGGACTGTGGGCCCGGAACCGGCCGGGACACCCCGGAAACGCGAACCGGGCCACAAATGCTTGGGCCCGGTGATTGATTCTAAGCCTGCTGCCTCACTCGGAACATTCGGTCTGGCTGATAGCCCTGATACGGCCGCGTGCATCCTGCAGCAGGGCCACCAGCCTCAGGCGCTCCGGCCGGGCGCCCTCATGGATCTGCAGCGCCCGGGTCTCCGCCAGCCGGCCTGGCGTCCCCCCCTGGACCTGCCCCCAGTCCGGACGAAACACATTGCGCACCAGGTTGCGCGCCACCGGGCTGCCGTCCGTGCCCGCGGGCAGTTTCTCGACCAGCAGGAGCCAGGCGCCCCACGGACTGCGGCCGGGTGAGGTCAGTTCGATGGAAGCGGCGACGTAGTCGTTGAACGCGGCCCCTTGCGCCAGCCGCAGCGCCATGCCGGCCCCATGGCGCCGCAGGGGGACGGTTTCGCTGCGCACGGGGACCCGCCGACCCAGCATGCGCAGCCGCTCGATCGCGTCGTTGCTCGCCACGGCCGAGAGCGGCGCGTCGTCCCCCATGCTGCCGGGGACGACCCAGTCGAGCACCAGCGTGTCGGCCGAGGCGGGCGTCGCCGTCGCGGGGTCCTGCCAGCAGCCGGCGCAATCCGCATTGATGAAGCGCTCCAGCACCCCGGCAGGCGCGGCGACGCCGTCGCTGGTGCAGAGCGCTTGGGCGGCCAGCGGCAAAGCCAGGAAGAGCAGGGCGAGGGCGGTGTGGAGTGGCACAGCGGTTGGGATCATGGCCCGGACACGGAGGTTCCCACCGGGCTTCCTACAATGGCACATGTTCCCAGAAGTCGCCGCCGAGTCTCCGCTGCTCGCCCATCTCAACCCGGAGCAGCGGGCCGCCGTCACCCTGCCTCCGGAACACTCCCTCATCCTTGCCGGCGCCGGCTCGGGCAAGACGCGCGTGCTCACCACCCGCGTCGCCTGGCTGCTGTCCACCGGCCAGATCGGTCCCGGCAACGTGCTGGCCGTCACCTTCACCAACAAGGCCGCCAAGGAGATGATGGTGCGGCTGCAGGCCATGCTGCCCGTCAATGTCCGCGGCATGTGGATCGGCACCTTCCACGGCCTGTGCAACCGCTTCCTGCGCGCGCACTACAAGCTGGCCGGCCTGCCGCCGGCCTTCCAGATCCTCGACACGCAGGACCAGCTCTCCGCCGTCAAGCGCCTGATGAAGCAGCACAACGTGGACGACGAGCGCTTTCCCGCCAAGGAACTGCAGTGGTTCATCGCCGGCTGCAAGGAGGAGGGCTTGCGCGCGAACATGGTGGAGGTGCGCACCGAGGAGGACCGCCGCAAGGTGGAGATCTACCAGCTGTACGACGAGCAGTGCCAGCGCGAGGGCGTGGTGGACTTCGCCGAGCTGATGTTGCGCAGCTATGAATTGCTGCGCGACAACGACCCGATCCGCGAGCATTACCGGCGCCGTTTCCACCACATCCTGGTGGACGAATTCCAGGACACCAACAAGCTGCAGTATGCGTGGCTGAAGATGTTCGCGGGCGAGGCCAGTTCGGTGTTCGCGGTGGGCGACGACGACCAGAGCATCTACGCCTTTCGCGGCGCGCGCGTGGGCAACATGGCGGACTTCGTGCGCGAGTTCAGCGTGCGGCACCAGATCAAGCTGGAGCAGAACTACCGCAGCTTCAGCAACATCCTGGATTCGGCCAACGCGCTGATCGCGCACAACAAGACGCGCCTGGGCAAGAACCTGCGCACCGACCAGGGCGCCGGCGAGCCCGTGCGCATCTACGAAGCGCCGACCGACATGGCGGAGGCGCAGTGGATGGTGGAGGAGATCCGCCAGCTGGTGCGCGAGGACACGCCGCGCCACGAGATCGCCGTGCTCTATCGCAGCAACGCGCAAAGCCGCGTGATCGAGACGTCGCTGTTCAACGCCGCCGTGCCCTACCGCGTGTACGGCGGGCTGCGCTTTTTCGAGCGCGCCGAGATCAAGCACGCGCTGTCCTACCTGCGCCTGCTGGAGAACCCGAGCGACGACACCAGCTTCATCCGCGTGGTGAACTTCCCGGCGCGCGGCATCGGCGCGCGCAGCGTCGAGCAGTTGCAGGACGCCGCGCGTGCGTCCGGCTCGTCCCTGCACGACGCGGTGCATGCGACCACCGGCAAGGCCGGCGCCAACCTGGCGGCCTTCGTGCAGAAGATCGACGCCATGCGCAAGGAGACCGAAGGCCTGACGCTGCGCGAGATCATCGAGGTGATGCTGCATCGCAGCGGCCTGATTGACCACTACAAGGCCGAGCGCGACGGCGGCGACCGCATCGAGAACCTGGAAGAACTGGTCAACGCGGCCGAGAGCTTCGTCACGCAGGAAGGCTTCGGGCGCGACGCGGTGGCCCTGCCCATCGACGAACTCGGCTCGACGCTGCTGCGCCAGTCGCCGGCGAGCCAGGGCCTGGACCCGAGCCTGCCGGAAGAGAACGAGCCCGCGCCGGACTACGTGCCGCCCGACGCGGAGACTGGCGAGACGCTGTCGCCGCTGGCCGCTTTCCTGACGCACGCCGCGCTCGAATCCGGCGACAACCAGGCGCAGGCTGGGCAGGACGCCGTGCAACTGATGACGGTGCACGCGGCCAAGGGACTGGAGTTCGACTGCGTCTTCGTGACGGGGCTGGAAGAGGGCCTGTTTCCCAGCGAGCGCTCGCTGGCGGACTACGAAGGCCTGGAGGAAGAGCGCCGCCTGATGTACGTGGCGATCACGCGCGCGCGCAAGCGCCTGTACCTCAGCTATTCGCAGACGCGGCTGCTGCACGGGCAGACGCGCTACAACGTCAAGAGCCGCTTCTTCGACGAACTGCCCGAGCACGCGCTGAAGTGGCTCACGCCGAAGAACCAGAACTTCGGCGGCTCCGCCTTCGGCTATGGCATGGGCTATCCCACTTCACGCGGCGGTGCTGCAGGCGGCGGCTACGGCCGCAGCGAAACCTTCGCCAGTCCGCAGGTGCCGGTGCAGAAGGCGGCGCCCGAGCACGGGTTGCGGCCGGGGATGCAGGTCTTTCACGCCAAGTTCGGCGAGGGGACGGTGCTGACGCTGGAGGGGTCGGGACAGGACGCGCGGGCGCAGATCAATTTCCCGCGGCACGGCCAGAAGTGGCTGGCGCTGTCCGTCGCCAAGCTCACGCCGGTCCCGTGAGCCGGGTGCGGCCTAGGACAGGTCACCGGGGTTCGGCTTCGCGTTCACCGCCGGCCTACGACAGGTAGTTCCAGTCCGTTTCCGGCAGGGCCTTGATGAATTCGAAAGCGGGCGCCAGGCAGCCGTGGGCATCGGCCCATTCCACCTGCTCGCGGAAGCACATGCGCTTGGCCAGCGATGGGGTCGAAGCCCAGGCCGAGCCGGTCAGGGGTGCGGGCGGCAGCGCGGAGCCGTCACCCTGTTCGCCGAGCAGGCGGTAGAACTCCAGCCAGCGGGTGGGCTGGGGGCTGATGCGGTTGTCCTTGCGGATTTCGGCCAGCGCCTCGTACAGCGTCACTTCGACGGGAGCCAGCGACAGCGAGCCAAGGTCGTCCAGTGATTTGAATGCCTTGGGCGCGGGCACGTCGGCCACGGGTTCCAGAGGCATGGGAACCGTCGGCAAATCGAAGGTGTCCCCAGCGGGGTGCATCGGCTGGGAAAGCGGTTCCGTGTCGGGGAACTGCGGCTTGCTATTGGACCAGAGCTTCATGGACTTCAACCCCAATCTCGGGTTCTTGCGATGGACCAGTGTAACAATATCTTACAGCCGTGGTATAGGTGGATTGCGTATGTTCCGGCAAAGCCCGTTCGGGCGTGTGGTGGCCGCAACGCTTCGGAGAAAACCCATGAAAGTTCGCGTATTCCTTGCCATCTTCGCGCTTTCAGCGGCCGTCCAGGCCGCCGACACCCCGTCGCCGGCGCCGGCGGCTGCAGCCAAGGTGGATCGGGTGGAGAAGGCGCGCCAGGCGATCGCCGGCAAGGACTGGAACGTGGCGGTGCGCGAATTGCAGGCGGCCGTGAAGGAGACCCCGCAGGACGCCGACGCCCACAACCTCCTGGGCTACAGCTACCGCAAGCGCGCCAATCCTGACCTGGCCAAATCGTTCGAACATTACGAGATGGCGCTCAAGATCAACCCGAACCACAAGGGTGCGCACGAATACATCGGCGAGGCCTACCTGATGCAAGGCAAGCCCGCCGAGGCGGAGACCCACCTGGTGAAGCTGGAGCAGATCTGCGGCGGCCGGGGCTGCGAGGAGTACCAGGACCTCGCGAAGTCGATCAGCGAGTGGAAGGCGAAGCGCTAGGAGCCTGCGCGGGGTGCGCCTCCGGCGGCCGCTCTTCCATGTAGCCGTTTCCGTCCTTCACCCCCGTGCGGCCGGCGATCTGCCATGCCGTGCGCTGGTCGATCAACTGCGCCAGGTGCTCCACTTCCTCGTCGGTGTGGTTGATCGCCCTGGCGGGCGTCAGGTAGCGGCCGTTCTTCGGCTCCGCCTCGCCCCAGAAGGACTGGTGGTAGACCGAGCGGGACTCCGCGCGATCGCCGCCCGCGGCCATGTCGACCACGCCATAGCAGTTGCAGAAGTAGCTGCGGTTGGCCTGGTCGGGGAACACCTCGGTGTAGACGCCCGTGCCGCGGATGCCCGCGGTGAGCGTGGGCGTGACGATCTGGCGCGACGTGCCGCGGCCGAACACGCTGACCACGGCGCCGGTGAGCAGCCGCAGCACGCTGACCGTGTTGATCGTGGCGCCGCGTTCCACCTGGATGCGGCTGTTCTGGCGCACCTGCATGGCCGCCGTGCCGACCACGAAGACCAGGTGCGAGCCCGGCCCCGTTTCGATGCGGTCGCCGGTCTGGATGGTCTGTCCGATCCGCAGCGCCTGGCCGTTCACGAGCACGTCGCCCCCCAGTTCCAGGACGTTGCCGCGTTGCTGCGCCAGGGCCGCCCCGAATCCGCCCATGGCCGTCCAGCCGGCCGCGGCCTGCAGGAAGCTGCGGCGGCGGAACCACAGGACTTCGTCCTCGGTTCGGCCTGACAGGATGTGATCGCTCATGGTGTGTCCTCTCCTGGTGGTGCGGTCGGTGGCGGGGCTGCGTCTTCGTCAGCCTGGAAGCTGTCGCGGAAGGTGAAATACAGCGAGGTCGAGAACATCGCCACGAGCAGCAGCACGGTGGGCATCATCACGCTGCGGGCGACCGCCACGCCACCGAGCAGCATGCCGATCGTGCTGAAGACGAACCCGATCCCCATGAAGACGGTGAGCCAGGCGAATCCGTAGAGGAGGAGGGCGCCGAAGTTGCGGAACACCGCGACCGCGCTGAAGAACAGGCTCTTGATCGGCGACACGCCGTGCCAGTGCACCAGCGCGGGCGCGTGCCAGAACAGCACGATCAGCGGCGAATGCAGCAGCAGCACGACCAGCATGCGCGGATCGAGCTGCGGCGTGTCCGATGCCGCGGCGGCCGCCGGCTCGCTCACCAGCATGGCCCCGAGCAGCGAAGCGACCAGCGAGCCCGCGGTGTAGATCACGCCCAGCATCAGCATGGCGCGGGCGCGCTGCCTGCCGGCGCGAAAGGCGCTGATCAGGACGGTGGGCATCGGGAAGCGGCCGCTCGCCGCTTCGGACGTCGCGGCCATCAGACCCAGGGTCGCCGCCGGCACCAGCATGGCGCCGAGGATCGGCCCCACCAGCGGCACCTGCGACAGCACCAGCACGGCGGCCATGTACATGAAGAACAGCCCGGTCAATGCCAGGGGCTGCTTCAGGAATGTCTGGATGCCGAGCTTGACCCATAGGATTCCAGTACGCGCGGGAACGATGTTCAGTTTCACGACGGGGTCAATTTAACGCAAGCAGGCGCGCCGCCGCCCGGCGTCACAGGCTGGCAGCCGTGACAGGATGCGCAATGCGCTGGCGCAGCACCCGCTCGAAATGGGTGGGATCGTGGGCCTTCAGCAGCGATGCCTCGCGCGGGAGGTGGAAGTCCCACAGCCTGGAGATCCAGAAGCGCAGCGCCCCGGCGCGCAGCATCGCCGGCAGCATCTGCCGTTCGGCGGCACCCAGAGGCCGCACGTCGGCATACGCGGCGACGAAGGCGCGCGCGCGCTGGGCGTCGTGCGCGCCGGTGGCCAGGTCGATCGCCCAGTCGTTCAGGCACACGGCGATGTCGAACAGCCAGGCATCGACGCCCGCGAAATAGAAATCGAAGAAGCCGGTGAGCTGCCCGTCCTGGAACATCGCGTTGTCGCGGAACAGGTCCGCGTGCACCGGTCCGCGCGGCAGCGCGGCCGACGCGGAGCTGGCGGCCACGTGGTTCTGGAAGGCCAGCTCGCTGCGCAGCAGGGCGGCCTGTTCCGGCGTGACGAAGGGCAGCACCACCGGCACGGTCTCGTTCCACCACGCCAGTCCGCGCAGGTTGGGCTGGCGGCGCTGGAAGTCCCGGCCGGCGAGGTGCATGCGCGCGAGCATCGCGCCGACCTGGGCGCAGTGCTCCGGCCCGGGCGCGAGCTCGTGCTTGCCCTCCAGCTTGTTCACCACCGCGGCGGGCTTGCCCAGGACGGTGTGGAGGATGTCCCCGTTGGCGTCCGCCGCCGGGTCGGGCACGGGGATGCCGTGCTGCGCCAGGTGCTTCATCAGGTGCAGGTAGAACGGCAACTGCTCGAAGGTGAGGCGCTCGAACAGCGTGAGCACGAACTCCTTCGTGCCCAGCACGTCCTGCGTGGTGACGAAGTAGTTGGTGTTCTCGATGCCGCTCTGGATGCCGCGCAACTCGCGCAGCTCGCCCAGGTTCAGCCCGCGCAACAGCACCCGCGCCTCGTCGTCCGAGACTTCGGTGAAGACGGCCATGTCAGAAGGCGAGCACGTTCCAGACCCGCTTCTTGCGGCCGGAGAAACCTTCGCGGCTCTCCGAGGGCCGGCTGCGGGCCAGGTCGTCCGGCTGCAGCTCGTAGGCCGGCGCGCCGGCCTTGGGCTGCACCGTCACGCTCTGCGTCTGCCCGCCCACGCGCACCTCGTCGATGCGGTTGGCGTTGTCCTCGACCCGGATGTGCTCCACCTTCTGGTTCTGGCGCGGGTCGCCGGCAGGCTGGCGCTCCAGCGGAGCCTGCGCGGAGGCGCTGGCGGCCGCCAGCAGGAGCGGGACGAGGGCGAGTCTCATGGGTTCGATTGTAGGCCGGGGCACCACCGGCGTTCGGCTGCGCGCCCACCGCCGGCCTGCAGGTCGATACCGCCCGACCAGCGGGCACAATGACCGCATGAGCGAGACGGACCAAGTCCCCCAACCCGAACCCAAGGTGCTGCTGCTGGTCGACGGCTCCAGCTACCTGTACCGCGCCTTCCATGCCATGCCCGACCTGCGCGCGGTTCCCGGCGATCCCGCGAGCCCGGCCACCGGAGCCATCCGCGGGATGATCAACATGATGCAGAAGCTGCGGCGTGACATCCGCGCCGACTATGCCGCCTGCGTGTTCGACGCGCCCGGCGGCACCTTCCGCGACGAGCTGTACCCCGAATACAAGGCGACCCGCTCCGCGATGCCCGACGACCTGCGCGCGCAGATTCCGGCGATCCACGAGGTGGTGCGCCTGCTCGGATGGAAAGTGCTCAACGTGCCCGGCGTGGAGGCCGACGACGTGATCGGCACGCTGGCCTGCATGGGCACGCAGGCCGGCATGGTCACCATCATTTCCAGCGGCGACAAGGACATGTCGCAGCTGGTCAACGAGCACGTCACGGTGATCGACACCATGAACGACCGCCGCCGCGACATGGCGGGCGTGGAAGTCGAGTTCGGCGTGCCGCCGCGCCTGATGGTGGACTACCAGACGCTGGTGGGCGACTCCATCGACAACGTGCCCGGCGTCGACAAGGTCGGCCCCAAGACCGCCGTCAAGCTGCTCAAGGAGTTCGGCTCGCTCGACGCGCTCGTGGCCCGTGCGCACGAGGTCAAGGGCGCCGTCGGCGATAACCTGCGCAAGGCGCTGGACTGGCTGCCGAAAGGCCGCCAGCTGCTGACCATCCGCACCGACTGCGACCTGAAGGACCACATCCCCGGCTTCCCGGCGCTGGAGGACATCGTCATCGGCGGGCAGGACGTCGACAAGCTCAAGGAGTTCTACGAGCGCCACGGCTTCAAGGGACTGGTCAAGCAGCTGGAGGAGCACGCCGTGCCGCCCGAGCTGCTGGAGGAATACAAGAAAAGGGAGAAGGCGCGGCCGTCTCCCACGCCCGGCCTCTTCGACGAGCCGGACCTCTCCGGCCTGTCGCAAGCCACCACGCTGCACTACGAGACCATCTTCACATGGGATGCGTTCGAGACGTGGCTGCAACGCATCGAGGCCGCATCGCTGGTGGCGGTGGACACCGAGACCGATTCGCTCGACGAGATGCTGGCCACCATCGTGGGCCTGTCCTTCAGTCCGGAGCCCGGCCTCGCGTGCTACGTCCCGATGACGCACGACTACCAGGGCGCGCCCGACCAGCTGCCGCGCGACGAGGTGCTGGCGCGCCTGAAGACCTGGCTCGAAAACCCGGACAAGAAGAAGCTGGGCCAGCACATCAAGTACGACCGCCACGTCTTCGCCAACCACGGCATCGAGGTGCGCGGCTACCAGCACGACACCATGCTGGAAAGCTACGTGCTGGAAGTGCACAAGCCGCACGGCCTGGCCAGCCTGGCCGAGCGGCACCTCGGGCGCACCGGCATCGACTACGAGACCATCGCCGGCAGCGGCGCCAAGCACATCGGCTTCAACCAGGTGCCGATCGACAAGGCCGCCGAATATTCCTGCGAGGACTCCGACCAGACCATCGACGTCCACCTGGCGCTGTGGCCCAAGCTGGAACGCGACACCAGGCTGCGCTTCATCTACGACCTGGAGATGGAGTCCAGCGAGGTGCTGTACCGGATCGAGCGCAACGGCGTGATGGTCGATGCGCAGCTGCTGCAGCAACAAAGCCATGAGCTCGGCCAGCGCATCATGCAGCTCGAACGCGAGGCGCACGAGCTGGCCGGCCAGCCCTTCAACCTGGGCAGCCCCAAGCAGATCGGCGAGATCTTCTTCACCAAGCTCGGCCTGCCGGTGGTCAAGAAGACCGCGAGCGGCGCGCCGAGCACCGACGAGGAGGTGCTGGAGAAACTGGCCGAGGACTACCCGCTGCCGGCGAAGATCCTCGAGCACCGCGGCCTGTCGAAGTTGAAGGGCACCTACACCGACAAGCTGCCGCAGATGGTGCATCCGGTCACGGGGCGGGTGCACACGCACTACGCGCAGGCCGTCGCGGTGACGGGCCGGCTTTCCAGCAACGACCCCAACCTGCAGAACATCCCGGTGCGCACAACCGAGGGCCGGCGCATCCGCGAGGCCTTCATCGCACCGCCAGGCTCGCGCATCGCGAGCGCGGACTACAGCCAGATCGAGCTGCGCATCATGGCGCACATCTCGGAGGACGAAGCGTTGCTACGCGCCTTTCGCGAGGACATCGACGTGCACCGCGCCACCGCGTCCGAGGTGTTCGGCGTCGGCGTCGACGAAGTCTCGAGCGAGCAGCGCCGCTACGCCAAGGTCATCAACTTCGGCCTGATCTACGGCATGAGCAGCTTCGGCCTGGCGCGCAACCTGGGCATCGAAACCTCCGCGGCCAAGACCTACATCGACCGCTACTTCCAGCGCTATCCGGGCGTCAAGCAGTACATGGACGAGACACGGCTGTCGGCCAAGGCCCGCGGCTATGTGGAGACGGTGTTCGGCCGCCGGCTGTACCTGCCCGAGATCAACTCACCGAACGGGCCGCGCCGCGGCAGCGCCGAACGCCAGGCGATCAACGCGCCGATGCAGGGCACCGCGGCCGACCTGATCAAGCTGTCGATGGTGAAGGTGCAGCAGGTGCTGGACGCGCAGCAGCGCCGCACGAAGATGATCATGCAGGTGCACGACGAACTGGTGTTCGAAGTGCCGGAGGATGAAGTGGACTGGCTGAAGGTGGAGATCCCGCGCATCATGGCCGGCGTCGCCGAGCTGCGGGTGCCGCTGCTTGCCGAGATCGGGGTGGGCCTGAATTGGGAAGTGGCGCACTGAGGTTGAATGCGGGAGCGGGGGCAGGACGCAGAAGGCGCAGAAGTTACGCAGAAGTCGCAAAAGGACTTCCAAATCCTTTTTGGTTTTTTCTGCGTCTTCTGCGTAGTTTCTGCGACTTCTGCGTCCGGTATCCGAATTCAGGTCTTCGGTTTCTCCGACCACAACTGACCCCCCGTCGCCCAGTCGCTCGGCTTGACGTCGTACAGGATCACGTCGACCCCTTCGGGCTTGCTGCCCAAGGTGTCGACGCAGGCCTGCGTGAGGGCCTTGACGAAGTTGCGTTTCTGCTCGGGGGTGCGGCCTTCGAAGAGGTCGACGCGAATGGTGGGCATGGGGTCTCCTTGGGGTGGGTCGAAACCCGTAGTCTGCGCGATTGCTAAGATGCCGCGCCCGTGACCCTGATCTCCATCCTCCTTGCAACATTGGCTGCCGGCATCGGCAGCGTCTGGTTGGCCGCCGCCCTGATGCGCGTGGGCGCCCTGATGCCGGCCGAGGGCGCGACCGACCGCGGGCCGGCCGGGCAGCACCTCCTCAGCCTCGCGGCGGGGGCCTTGCTCGCCACGGCCTTCATGCATCTGTTGCCCGAAGCGCTGGAGAGCGGCGCCCACGCCCAGGGGCTGTTCGGCACGCTGCTGGTCGGCCTGGTGTTCTTCTTCCTGCTGGACAAGGCCGAACTCTGGCATCACGGGCACGAGCACCATCACGGCCACGCACACGACCACGGGCACGCGCACGCGCACGCGCATGATGAATCGCGCATGTCGGGCGGTTGGGCGGTGTTGACCGGGGACAGCGTGCATTGCTTCGGCGACGGCATCCTCATCGCCTCGGCCTTCGTCGCCGACCTGCGGCTCGGCCTGGTGGCCGCGGTGGCGGTGGCCGCGCACGAAGTGCCGCACCACATCGGCGATCTGGCCGTGCTGCGGCAGGCCAGCGGCAGCCGTCGCGCGGCCCTGCTGAAGGTGTCGCTGGCGGGGGCGGTGACGCCGCTGGGGGGACTGGTGGGGTGGTGGCTGGTGGACCGGCTGGATGGCTACCTGCCGTACTTCCTGGTGGTCGCCAGCAGCAGCTTCATCTACGTGGCACTGGCGGATTTGATCCCCCAATTGCAAAAACGCCTGGGCGCGCGTGAAACGCTCGCCCAGGTCGCCTGGTTGCTGGTGGGCATTGCCCTGGTCAGCGCAGTGGGCGTGCTCGCGCACACCCACTGACCTCACCGCTCAGCGGTTCGGATTGTTGGGACGGTTGTCCTGGCTGTTGCGCACGCCGTCGCCATCGCGGTCGCGGTCATGGCGGTCGCAAACGCCGTCGTTGTCGGAGTCGCGGCAGGTGTTGCCAGGACGTGTCCAGGTGCCTTCACGGTATTCCCAGCGTCCGCCCACCTGCACCCAGGTCGCCGGGGCATAGACGTAGCCGCTGCGACGCGCCGAGTACTTGCCGGCAATCCACACGTGCTCGCGGCCATTCCAACGCCAGTGGCCCGGAACCCAGACCTGGCCAGCCCGCATGACGGGGACCGGCTCGGCGCGCGGCGGGGGCGGCGGGACCTGCACGTAGACGGGGGCGCCCACATTGGGATTGCCGGGACGCGCGTCCTGCGAGTTGCGCACGCCGTCGCCGTCGCGGTCCTTGTCGTGGCGATCGCAGACGCCGTCGCCATCGGTGTCGCGGCAGTTGTTGCCGGGACGCACCCAAGTGCCTTCACGGTATTCCCAACGCCCGTTCACGCTGACCCACTGCGCCGGCATGTAGACGTAGCCGGAGCGGCGGGCGGACATGTGGCCCTTGATCCAGACGTGCTGCGAGCCATTCCAGCGCCAGTGGCCCGGCACCCATACCTGGCCGCGTGGAACGGCGGGCATGACCTCGACCTGCGGTGCGGGCGGCGCGATCTGCACTACGACGGACGCACGCTGCGCGAAAGCTGGCGCGGACAGCAGCGCCGTGAAGGCCGCGGTCGCGATAGCGCCCCGGATCCAAGTTCTAGATGCCATTCGATTTCTCCTGTTGACAGTAACTGACGTCCTGCCAGCTTCAAACGCTGGCCGCGCCGTATCCGTTGACGCCGACTGCTCGGCCAACTCTTCCCTTTTAACAAACTTGCATGAGCCTGTGTCGCAATGCATGCGCAGTCCTACATGCGTGCGGGCGTTGTCCGACAGGGTGGTGACCGCTCACCCCGTAAGGTAACCGGATGAACGGCGTTGCTACGCAAGACAGCGCCGCCGTCCCTCACCTCGCAATCCAGTACAGGGACCCTTCCATGAAAAAACAAACCTCCATCGTGGCCGCGCTCATCGCTCTCGGCTTCTCCTTCGCCGCGGCGCAGGCGCAGACCACGGGCTCCGGCAGCTCCGCGACGGGCGGCCAGGCGGCACCGATGGCGCAACCCGGCGCCGGCACGCGCAACGTGCCGACCAGGAAGGACGACAAGGTCGCGCGCGGGGATCGCAAGTTCATTGAGGAAGCCGCGGGCAGCGGCATGTTCGAGGTGCAGGTGTCGCAGCTCGCCGCCAGCAAGGCCACCGATCCCAACGTCAAGAGCTACGCGAGCATGCTCGTCGATCACCACACGGCCGCCAACAACGAGCTGGTCAAGATTGCCAACGCCCGGGGTGTCGAGCTGCCCGCCGCGCCGCCGCGCGCGCTGCGCAAGGACATCGAAAAGCTCGGCAAGAAGAACGGCGCCGACTTCGACAAGGACTTCGTCCGCGAGGTCGGCATCAAGGCCCATGAGAAGGACATCAAGAAGTTCCAGGGCGCCAGCAAGGACGTGAAGGATCCGGAGCTGAAGGCATTCGTCGACAAGACGCTGCCGCAGCTGCGCGAGCACCTGGCGGCGGCCCAGAAGCTGCCGCAGGCGAAGAAGTGATGCGGCTGCGGCCGCGGACTGGACCGGTCGTGCGCCACGCGATCATCGCCGCTACGCTGGCATCGGCGCTGTTCGCCGCGCCGGTCTCGGGTGCGCCCGCCAAGGTTGCTTATGCACCTGGGGCTGCGGCGGACGTGAAGCCCTCGTCGCCACCCCAGCGGCTGGAACGCCTGTTCCTGCAGATCACCGCGGCGAACCTGCGGTTCCAGCAGGAAGCTTCCCGGCTGGCCGACGCGAGAAGCAACAACCCTTCGGTCAAGGACCTCGCCAACACGCTGGCGACCCGGCAACAAGCCATGCAGCCGGAGCTGGTGCGGCTGCTGCATGCGCGCGGCATGGCCTTGCCGATCATGACCAGCCGGCAGGTGAAGGTGCTCAGGCAGCTGGGCAAGCTGCAGGGCGCCAGGTTCGACCAGCTGTACGTGGAGGAGGTGGTGCTGCGCTCGCATCGCGACGACATCGCCAACTACGAGAAGCTTGCAAACGAGGCTCAGGACCCGGTGCTCAAGGCGTGGGTGGAGCGGCAGCTGCCGACGCTGCGCTTCCAGCTGGCCAAGGCCGGCAAGGCCTTGCCGAACGCGTCGTTGCGCGGTCAGCGCGCGGTGTAGCCCGTCACGCGCCAGCGGCCGTCGGCCTCGCGCACCGTCGTGACGGTCTCGACCACTTCCGGATTCTTGTCGAACCTGGACACGAAGTGCACGGTGACGTAGTCGCCGTCGGGGCGGCCCGCCAGCGTCTTCTTGTACAGCGCCTGCCCGGGCTGGCGCTCCAGCATCGCGCCGAACGGCTCGCGCACCTTCGGGATGCCGTCCATCCAGGTGCCCAGCGGCACGGTCTGGCGGAACACCGCGCTCGACGCGTCCCATGCGGAGCCCCAGTCGCGGCGATCGAGCAGCACCAGCCAGGCATGCGCGGCCAGCTGGCCGGCCTTTTCCGCCTCGGGGTTGCTGATGGCTCCGGGCGCGGTTGGCGCGGGCGCGACCGGTGTGGCAGCGGGTGAGGGTGCGGGTGCGGCAGGCGCGGTGCGTGCGGGCAGGCCGGTCGCCGGCGGCTTGAGCTGGGCCTGCGCGGCGGCAGCGACGCACAAGGCTGCAGTGAGTGCGGCAAGGCGGAAACTCGGCTTCATCGGTGCTCCAGGTCTGGCAAGCCGGCAGTCTAGCCGCTATGAACGGCCGGGCTTCCTGTTTACCGCGCCTTCACCCGCAGCAGCTCGCGCATCATTCGCGCCCCGACCTGGCCCTGGTCCTCGTTGTTGGTGTTGAAGAGGACGTGCACATGGTCGGCAAGCGTGGCCAGGTGTTCGATTTCCGGGACCATCGCCGCGAGTTCGTCGTGGCTGTACTGGTAGTCGAAGCGTGCGGACGACGCGGCCAGGCCCTTCTTGTTCCACGTCTGCTTGTTGCGCCCGTGCAGCCGCAGGATCGCGAGCCTGGGGTGGGTCACATCCCATACGCAAGGCACGCAGTTGGCAAAGCCCTGCGGCGAATCGACCACCGTGTGGACGACGCCGAGCGCGCGCTCCCACTCCAGCGTCTTCTCCAGGTCCTCGCCGTGGAACCAGGTGCCGTGGCGAAACTCCGCGGCCACCAGGTGGCCGGCCATCTTCTCGACACAGTGCTCGACGTGGGCGATGCCCGCGCGATTGCGCAGCACCCACGGCGCGAACTGGAAATGCACCGCGCCCAGCTTGCCCGCTCTCTTCAGCGGTTCCAGCGCTTCGATGAAGCGCCGCCAGAGCTCGTCGCGAATCTCCAGCGGCACGTCGGCGTAATACAGGTTGCCGGCCCCCTGCGGGCCCAGCGCCTGCTGCAGGTCGCGGTGCAGCACGCCGGGTTGCGTCTGGTGCCCCGTGAACAGGCGAAACGCCTTGACGTTGAAGGTGAAGTCCGCGGGTGTGCGTTGCGCCCACAACTGCGCCACCTGCGGCGTGGGCATGGCGTAGTAGCTCGAGTCGACTTCCACCAACGGGAACTGCTGCGCGTAGAACTGCAGGCGCTGCTCCGCCGTCTTGCAGGCAGGCGGGTAGAAGCGGCCGCACGCGATGAGCGTCTTGTCCGTCCAGGAAGCGGTGCCGACGAGGATGTTCCCGATCACTGGATTAATATACAGCTTATGCAGTCCCCCGACCCCCTGGAATCCCTCAACGCCCAGCAGCGGGAGGCCGCCACGCACGGCACGGGCGACACCGCCGCGGACACCCGGCCCTTGCTCGTGATCGCGGGCGCGGGGTCGGGCAAGACCAACACGCTGGCGCATCGCGTCGCCACCCTCGTGCGGCACGGCGCCGACCCGCAACGCATCCTGCTGCTCACCTTCAGCCGTCGCGCGGCGCAGGAGATGGAGCGGCGCGTCGGCGGCGTGCTGCAGAAGGCGCTGGGCCTGGGCGGGACGCAGCCGCTGCCCAACCTGCCGTGGAGCGGCACCTTCCATGGCATCGGCGCGCGCCTGCTGCGCGAATACGCGCCGCGCATCGGCCTGGAGGACACCTTCACCATCCACGACCGCGGCGACGCCGAGGACCTGATGGGCATGGTCCGCCACGACATCGGCCTGTCGGAGACGAAGAAGCGTTTCCCGTTGAAGGGCACCTGCCTGGGGATCTACTCGCGCGTGCTGAACACGCGCGAGCCGCTCGGGCTGACGCTGCAGTCGGTGTACCCCTGGTGCACGCAGTGGGAGGAGGAGCTCAAGAAGCTGTTCGGCGCCTATGTGGAGGCCAAGCAGCAGCAGAACGTGGTGGACTACGACGACCTGCTCGCCTTCTGGGCCGACATGATGGCCGAGCCCGCGCTGGCAGCGGAGGTGGGTGCGCGTTTCGACCACGTGCTGGTCGACGAATACCAGGACACCAACCGGCTGCAGGCGGAAATCCTGCTCGGCCTGAAGCCCACGGGGCAGGGCGTCACCGTCGTGGGCGACGATGCCCAGAGCATCTATTCGTTTCGCGGCGCGACGGTGCGCAACATCCTCGACTTCCCGCAACAGTTCACGCAGCCGGCGCGCGTGGTCACGCTGGAGCGCAATTACCGCAGCACGCAGCCCATCCTGGATGCCAGCAACGCGGTGATCGCGGCGGCCCGCGAGCGCCACGCCAAGAACCTGTTCACCGACCAGGCGTCCAGCCAGCGCGCGCAACTGGTGCTGGTGCCCGACGAGGCGCAGCAGGCGCGCTGGGTGGCCGACCAGGTGCTGCGCCAGCGCGAGGCGGGCACGCCGCTCAAGTCGCAGGCGGTGCTGTTCCGCACCAGCCACCACAGCGCTGGCCTGGAGCTGGAGCTCGCCCGCCGCAACATCCCTTTCGTGAAGTTCGGCGGGCTGAAGTTCCTGGAGGCCGCGCACGTCAAGGATGTGATGGCCCTGCTGCGTTTCGCGCAGAACCCGCGCAGCCGCATGGCGGGCTTTCGCGTGGCGCAACTCGTGCCGGGCATCGGGGCGGCGACGGCCACGCGGCTGCTCGATGCCATGGCCGAAGCGGGCGACCCGCACCAGGTCTTGCAGGACTTCGAAGCGCCGGCGCAGGCCTTGCAGGAGTGGTCGCAGCTCGCGTCGCTGTTCGCCAGGCTGAACGACGCCGAGCTCGCGTGGCCGGCCGACATGGAACTGGCCAAGTCCTGGTACCTGCCGGTGCTGGAGCGCCTGCATGACGATGCAGGCGTGCGCAAGCTGGATGTGGAGCAACTGGCGCGGCTGGCCGCCGGCTACGGCAGCCGCGAGCGCTTCCTGACGGAGCTGACGCTGGACCCGCCCGACGCCACCAGCGACCAGAGCGGGCCGCCGCTGCGCGACGAGGACTACCTGGTCCTGTCCACCATCCACAGCGCCAAGGGCCAGGAGTGGAAGGCGGTGCACGTGCTGAGCGTGGTCGACGGCTGCATCCCCAGCGACATGGCGACGGGCACGACGGAGGAGATCGAGGAGGAGCGCCGGCTCCTGTACGTGGCGATGACGCGTGCCCGCGAGCAGCTGCACCTGCTGGTGCCGCAGCGCTTCTATGTCACGCAGCAGTCGGGCGGCGGCGACCGCCACCTGTATGCGGGCCGCTCGCGCTTCATCAGCGAGGCGATGACAGCGCACTACGAGCAGGTCACGTGGCCCGAAGCCATCGCCGTGCGGCCGGGGCTGGCGCAGCCACAGGTGCCCGTGATCCAGGTGCGGTCGCGTGCGCGTGCGGCATGGAAGTAGCGCTTTAAGAAGACGGGCGCGAGCCCCGCCGTCGCCTCTCCGCGACAATAGGCCATGCGTCTCCCCAGCTCCGCCAATTTTCGCCCCGTCGGCACCATTCCCCTGCGCAACCTCTGGCGCTCCGACCACCTCGGCGCGCTCGACGCGCACGACGCCGCACAGATCCAGGCCCTCGGCATCCGCCGCGTGCTCGACTTCCGCGGTGTCGAGGAACGCACCGCCGCCGCCTGCGCCCTGCCGGGCGTAACGGTCCATTCGCTGCCGATCGAACCGACCATCGTGCAGAAACTGGCGGACCTCGTGGCGGCCGGCAGCACGATCTCCGGGACGGACGTTTCCACCTACATGCAGGACACCTACCGCGGCTTCGTGCGCACCGGCACGCCGCGCTTCGCCGAGTTTTTCGGCCACCTGCTGGCCTCCGACGAGCCCACGGTCTTCCACTGCACGGCGGGCAAGGACCGCACGGGTTTCGCCGCGGCGCTGCTGCTCAAGGCCACCGGCGCGAGCGACGACGAGGTCATGCAGGACTACCTGCTGACGAACGATCGCGTGCAGTTGCCGTCCGCTTCCCGCCTGGGCCTCTCGCCGGAAGCCACCGAAGTGCTGTGGCGGGTGCAGCCGGAATTCCTGCACGCCGCCTTCACCGAAGTCCACAGTTCCTATGGTTCGCTGGAAAACTACCTGCGCGAGGGCCTGGGGCTGCGCGACGCCGAGCGCGAGCGACTGAATCTGCTTTACCGGACTAGGTAGGAACCCGCCCCCTGGCCCGTCGGTTTTCCTGCCGGCTACCGCGACAGCCTCCTACGCAACTCCCCGGGCAGAGCCGACAGGTCTGCCATTCGGCGACGCAAACACTCCGTTCCATGGCAGGCAAATTGCCTGTGATAAAGAAAGGGAGTCCGCGATGCCGAACCAGGAACAATCCCGAGACGGGATCCCGCGCAAGGACGACAACCGCCCGAGCCCGGATGGGCAAAAGGGTGGCGAGGCTCCCGGCAGCCAGGACTACCGCGGCGACGGCCCGGGCAAGCCAGGCCTGACCAGCGACAACCAGCCTGATCTCGTGGCGCCGTCCGGTGTCAACGAGCGCGACGGTGCTCCCGTTGAAGGAGCAGGCGGCGCCCTCGACTTCGACGACGGCACGGACATGGTCCATCCGCGCGGCAAGGTGACCAGCGCGGGCCGCACGGCCAACGAGAAGAACCCCAGCGATGCCGGGGACCTGGGTGCGCCCAACGCCGGCATGTCGGACCGCAACGGTCCGAGCGATCCCGATGCAAAACGTAGCCGCTAAGGCGGTGCGGGGAGGAGGCAACATGGTTTACGCGATCTTCTCCGCTTCGGTCCTGCTGGCGATCGGCGCGATCTATGCAGGCGCGGTCAGCTGGCTGTACTTCCGGCAGGAACGCCTGCTGTTCGAGCCCGACGCGCTGCCGCACGACGACCCGATCTGCACCGATCCCGATACGCGCGAGTTTTTCGTCGACGTGCCGGGTGCGCGCTTGTCCGTGGCCCAGATGACGCGGCCCGACTCGCGCGGCGTGTTCTTCTTCCTCCACGGCAATTCCGGCAACCTGAAGAAGTGGTTCGTCGATCTCGACGCCTTCCGCCAGGCCAATTTCGACGTGGTGATGTTCGACTATCGCGGCTTCGGCAAGAGCAGCGGGCGCATCGAAAGCGAGGAGCAACTGCGCGCCGACGTCGCCGCGGTCTGGGCGCACTTCGCCCCGGCCTACCAGGGCAAGCGGGTCGTGATCTCCGGCCAGTCGCTGGGCACGGGCCTGGCTGCCGGCCTGGCCGCGCAACTTGGCGCCGAGGGACACGCGCCCGACCTGACCTTGCTGGTCTCGCCGTACAGCAGCATGCGCGCCCTGGCAGCGGAGCTGTATCCATGGGTGCCGCAGCAGGTGCTGCGGTATCCGCTGCATACGCTGGAGCACGCCGCCAAGCTGCTGGGCCCGGTGATGCTGATCCACGGCGAGAAAGACGAACTGATCCCGATCCACCACAGCGAGACGCTGTGCAAGTCGATGCGGTCGGCCGAACTCGTGCGGGTGGACGGGGCCGGGCACAGCGACGTGCACCAGTTCCCCACGGTGCGCAAGGCGCTCGCATCGGCCCTGGGCCGGCTCTGACCGCTCGCTGACATCACGCAACGCCCGTCCTGCCTCCGGGCAGGACGCGGCATTCGCCCACACGGCCGTGCCCGACAATGCCGGCCATGGATCTTGCCCTCTGGTCGGTGATCGTCGGTGTGTTGCTGGTGCTGATGGCGCTGGCATCGACGGTGCTGAAACGCCTGCCGCTTTCCACCGCCATGCTCTACTTGCTGGTGGGCATCGCCGTCAGCCCGCTCGGCTTGGCCCTGGTGCACGCGGAGCCACGCACCCATGCGCTGATCCTGGAGCGCATGGCCGAAGTGGTGGTGCTGCTGTCGCTGTTCACCGCCGGCCTGAAGCTGAGCCCGGGCCTCACGGACAAGCGCTGGCGCCTGCCCGTGCGGCTCGCGGTCAACTCCATGGTGATCACCGTCGCGTTGATTGCCGTCGTCGCCTGGTTCTTCCTGGGCCTGCCGCTGGGCGCGTGCGTCCTGCTGGGCGCCATCCTGGCGCCGACGGACCCGGTGCTCGCCTCCGATGTGCAGTTGCACGAGCCCGGCGACACCGACAAGCTGCGCTTCGCCTTGACCGGCGAGGGAGGGCTCAACGACGGCACCGCCTTCCCCTTCGTCATGCTCGGCCTGGGCCTGCTCGGTTTGCACGAACTCGGCTCGTTCGGCTGGCGCTGGGTCGCCGTGGACGTGGTGTGGGCGACCGCCACCGGCCTGGTGACCGGCTGGGTGCTCGGCATGGCCGTGGGGCGCCTGGTGCTGCACTTGCG
Source organism: Ramlibacter sp. PS3R-8 (assembly GCF_037572435.1). Lineage (NCBI taxonomy): Bacteria > Pseudomonadati > Pseudomonadota > Betaproteobacteria > Burkholderiales > Comamonadaceae > Ramlibacter > Ramlibacter sp. PS3R-8. The sequence goes on along the minus strand of NZ_JBBHGT010000002.1, from coordinate 331,801 downwards.
GCGGGAGCACAAGGAGGCGGTCGGCCTCGACGACTTTCTCGCCCTCGGGCTGATCGCCCTGGCGTACGGCTGCGCGTTGCTGCTGCAAGGCTATGGCTTCCTTGCGGTGTTCGCCGCCGGCGTGGCCTTGCGCCGGCTGGAGCAACTCGAGGGCGGGGGGACGGCGAGCGCCGGCAAGGTGGAACAGGCCCTGCTGGACCCGGACCGCAGTGCGGCCGAGAACGCTGCGGTCCACCCCAGGCACGCGCCGATGTACATGACCCAGGCGGTGCTCGGCTTCAACCAGCAGGCCGAGCGCATCGGCGAAGTCGCCATCGTGATCGCCATCGGTGCGCTGCTGTGGGCCGTCGACTGGCATGCGTCGGCCTGGTGGTTCGTGCCCTTGATGTTCCTGGTGATCCGGCCGCTGTCGGTGCGCATCGGCCTCTCGGGGGCTCCCGTGTCCGGCGCGCAGCGCTGGTTGATCGGATGGTTCGGCATCCGTGGCGTCGGCTCGCTCTACTACCTCATGTATGCCGTCAACCATGGGCTCGACGCCGCGCTGGCCAACCAGATCATCGCGCTCACCCTGGCCGTGGTCGTCACCTCCATCGTCGTGCATGGCACTTCCGTCACGCCGATCATGGCGGCCTACGAGCGCACGCTGAGGCGGGGCCGGCGCAAGCCCTGACGAAGGCCGGGTCTCCTACACCACCGAAGTCCGGGGGCTGACATCGCCATTCATGCGCTTCTCTAGAGTATCCACAAGTGAGGAATCGCATGAAGAAGTCACCGCCAACCACGGGCCGCACACACCATGAAAAAGCCAACGCCTGACGCCGTCGACCTCCTGGACGCGGACCACCTTGCCGTGCACGCACTGTTCGAGGCCTACCGCGAGCTGGTGGCCATGCGCGCGCCCGCCCCGCAGCGGCGCACGCTGGCCGAGGAGATCTGCATCGAGCTGACCATCCATGCGCGGCTGGAGGAAGAGCTGTTCTATCCGGCAGTGCGCGATGCGCTGAACGACGACGAATTGCTCGACGACGCCGAGGATGCGCATGGCAGCCAGCGCGAGTTCGTCGCTCAGATCCTGGCCACGCCGGCGGACGACGAGCTCTACGACGCGAAAGTGGCGGTGCTCGCCGATTACGTCGCGCGCCACGTTCGCCAGGAACGCGAGGAAGTGTTCAATCGCGTGCTGGCTTCGCGCATGGACCTGCAGTCCCTCGGCCGCACGCTCGCCGTGCGCAAGGAGGAGCTGCGCTCGGTCAAGGAGGCCTTGCGCGAGGACGCGCTGGCCTCGGCGCTTGCGTAGCACGGCCGAGCCTGAACACGGCATGCCCGAGAAATGTCCTACATGGTTCGACAGCGGGAGACGACAAGACGGGATTGATCGGCCACTAAAGTGACTGAAGGCAGGGGAAACCCTGTCATCTCAACTGACCGAAACAAAACCCCTAGGAGTTCCTGATGATCAAGTCCCCCATCGCGCAATGCGCCGCCCTGGCCCTCATGGCAGCCCTGTCGCTGAGTGCGTGCGGCAAGAAGGACGAGGTCCCGGCCTCGTCGTCCTCCTCGACCTCGACGCCTTCCACCTCGAGCACGTCGCCTTCGACCACCTCGCCCAGCACGGCTGGCAGCACCACCGGCTCGGGCTCCATGGCCACGACGCCGAGCACGGGCAGCACCGACACCACCGCTGGCTCCAGCACGGGTTCCACGATGGGTTCCGCCTCGGGTTCCGCGACCGGCTCCACCGGCAGCGGCACCTCCATGGGCGCCTCCGGCACCGGCACCCCGACGGACATGAGCTCCAGCTCGTCGTCCAGCACGCCGATGGCCACCACGTCCACCCGGTAAGGCGACAGCGGGAGCAATCCAGCGCAGCAAAAAGCCGGGCTTGCCCGGCTTTTTTCCGGCCTCAGCCCTTTTCGATCGGAAGCCGCGGCGTGCGGCACCACTCGCTCCAGCTTCCTGCATACAGGCCGGGCGGGGTGAGGCCCGCGAGTTCCATGCCGATGACGTTCGGCACGGCGCTCACGCCGCTGCCGCAGTACATCACCACCGATGCCGCGTCGCGGCCGCCGAGCAGCTGGTCGAATTCCTCGCGCAGTTGCGCCGCGGGCTTGAAGCGGCCGTCGGCGCCGATGTTCTGCGCGAACGGCCGGTTCAGGGCGCCCGGGATGTGACCGGCCACCGGATCCAGCGGCTCCACCTCGCCGCGAAACCGCTGCGGCGCGCGCGCGTCCACCAGCGTCACCGCACCGCTGCCGAGCGCGCCTGCCACCTGCTGCGTGGTCACCAGCTTGCGCAAAGGCGGGCCCAGTTCGAAGTTGGACTGGAAGTGCGAAGCCTCCGCGCCCGAGCGCACCTCGCCACCGGCCGCCTGCCAGGCCTGCAGCCCGCCATCCAGCACGGCGGCCGCTTCATGGCCTGCCCACTTGAGCATCCACCAGAGCCGGCCGCAATAGTTGGCGCCATTGCGGTCGTACACGACGGCCTGCATGTCGTTGGCGAAGCCGACGCTGGACAGCCACATCGCGAACTTCTCGCGGCTGGGCAACGGGTGCCGGCCGCCGGAGGCGGCATCGGCGTGCGGCTGCTGCTGCCCGTTGGCGTCCGGCAGGCCCTTGTCGCTGAGCGCTTCGTCCAGGTGCGCATACACCGCTCCGGGAATGTGCGCCTGCAGGTACTGCCGCTCGCCGCTGGCGGGGTCCATCAGGTCGAAGGTGCAGTCGAAGACCATCAGGCGCGCCTTGGTGTCCCGCAAGGCCTTCAGCTGGTCGACGGAGACAAGGGTCGTGTGCATGTTCGGCGCCTCGGTCAGGGCAGGACGCTGCGCGGGCCCACCGCCTCGCGGTACCACTCGTGGAAGTGCTGCATGCCGTCTTCCATCGGGCTCTGGTACGGGCCGACTTCGTTGTCGCCGCGTTCCATCAGCGCCTTGCGCCCGGCGTCCATGCGCAGGGCGATCTCGTCGTCCTCCTCGCAGGTTTCCATGTACGCGGCCTGTTGCGCCTCGACGAATTCGCGCTCGAAGGCCTGGATCTCCTCGGGGTAGAAGAACTCCACCATGTTCAGCGTCTTCTGCGGCCCCTTCGGGTACAGCGTGGAGACCACCAGCACGTTGGGATACCACTCCACCATCACGTTGGGGTACAGCGTGAGCCAGATCGCGCCGTGCTTGGGAGGGCGGCCGTTGCCGAAGCGCAGGATTTCGTCGTGCCACTTGCGGTACACGTCGGAGCCGGGCTTGCCGAGCTTGCCGGCCACGCCCACGGTCTGCACCGAGTGGTCGCGCCCGAACTCCCAGCTCAGGTCTTCACAGGCGACGAAGTTGCCGAGGCCCGGGTGGAACGGCCCGACGTGGTAGTCCTCGAGATAGACCTCGATGAAGGTCTTCCAGTTGTAGTTCACTTCGTGCAGCACGGCGCGGTCGAACACGTAGCCCGAAAAGTCGAGGTCGGCCTTGGGCCCGAGCTTCGCCAGCGCCCGCGCCACGTCGTAGCCGCCCTTCTTCTCGAACAGCAGGCCGTTCCAGTTCTGCACCTCGTAGTTGTTGAGGTTCAGGCACGGGTCGGTCTGGAAGTGCGGCGCGCCCAGCAGGGTGCCCGCTGGCCCGCCGCTGCCCGCGCTGTAGGTCCAGCGATGCAGCGGGCACACGATGTTTCCGCCCGACGATGGCGTCGCCTGCACCGAGCCGCGACCGCGCAGCATCAGCGCCTGCCGGTGCCGGCAGACGTTGGAGATCAGTTCGATGCCGTTGGCCGAGCGCAGCAGCGCGCGCCCCTCGCCCTCCTGGGGCAGGGTGTAATAGTCGCCGCGCTCCGGCACCGCCAGCTCGTGCCCCACATAACGGGGCCCTTGCTGGAAGATCAGCTCCATCTCACGCGAATGGAGCGCCTGGTCGAAGTAACTGGTGACGGGAAGTTGGCTTGCGGCCTGCTGTAGCTGAAGACTTAAATCAGACATGGACCTGACCTAGAGACTCCCCCTATGAAGGGGACAGGGCCGCGCTTGGGAGCGCGACGAGAGGGAGGGCGATTCTAACCCCCGACTGCACATGGGGCGGTCCCGCCTAAAATCCAGTCTCGACCCGAACACATTACATGTCCAAGCCGTCATTCAATCCCCCTGCCAGCTATGAAGCGGCCATGGAAGAGCTGGAACAGCTCACGAGCCGCATCGAGTCCGGACAGTTGCCGCTGGAGCAACTGCTCGCCGGCTACGAGCGCGGCGCCGACCTGCTGAAGTTCTGCCGCGAGAAGCTGCAGGCCGTGGAAGAGCAGATCAAGGTGCTCGACGCCGGCGTGCTCAAGCCGTGGGCGACGGAGTGACGTTCGACCTGCGCGCATGGTCCGCCCGGCGGCTGGCGGAAGTGGAGGACGCCCTGTCCGCGTGGGTGCCCGCCGACGCACCGGCCGGCCTGGGCCACGCCATGCGCTATGCGGTGCTCGATGGCGGCAAGCGCCTGCGGCCACTGCTGGTGGTCGCCGCCTGCGAGTCGGTCGGCGGCCACCAGGGCGCGGCCCTGCGCGCCGGCTGCTCCGTCGAATTGATCCACGCCTACTCGCTGGTGCACGACGACATGCCGTGCATGGACGACGACATCCTGCGGCGCGGCAAGCCGACGGTGCACGTGCAGTTCGGCGAGGCTTCGGCCCTGCTGGCGGGGGACGCGTTGCAGGCGCTGGCCTTCGAGCTGCTCACGCCGGTGGACCAGGGCATTCCCGACGCCACGCAGGCGCGCCTGTGCCGCCTGCTGGCGCGCGCCGCAGGCCACGACGGCATGGCGGGAGGCCAGGCCGTCGACCTGGCCGCCGTCGGCCATGCCCTGACGGAAGACGAACTGCGCCGCATGCACAGCCTGAAGACCGGTGCGCTGCTGCACGCCAGCGTGATGATGGGGGCTGCTTGCGGCGAGCCGGCTTCGGCTGCGTTGAAGGGCCTCGACGGTTACGGACGCGCACTCGGCCTGGCGTTCCAGGTGGTGGACGACATCCTCGACGTCACCGCCGACTCCGCGACGCTGGGCAAGACGCCCGGCAAGGACGCCGCCCAGGCCAAGCCGACCTATGTTTCGCTGCTGGGGCTGGACCGCGCCCGCAGCCACGCGGCCGAACTGCTGGAGCAGGCGCGCGCCGCGCTGGCCACCAGCGGCCTGGCCGACACGCGCGCGCTGCTCGGCCTGGCCGAGATGGTGGTACACAGGGACAACTGAGAACCGCATGGCCAAGCTGCTCGAAACCATCAACGACCCGGCGGACCTGCGCCGGCTGCCGCGCACGCAACTCGCGCCCGTCGCGGAAGAACTGCGCGCCTACGTGCTGGAGTCCGTGGCGCGCACCGGCGGCCACCTGAGCTCCAACCTCGGCACGGTGGAACTCACGATCGCGCTGCACTACGTCTTCAACACGCCGTTCGATCGCATCGTCTGGGACGTCGGCCACCAGACCTATCCGCACAAGATCCTCACGGGCCGGCGGGAGCGCATGGCGTCGCTGCGCCAGCTCGGGGGCCTGGCGGGCTTCCCGCAGCGCGCGGAGAGCGAGTACGACGCCTTCGGCACGGCGCATTCCTCCACCAGCATCTCCGCCGCGCTGGGGATGGCGGTGGCCGCCAAGCAAAAGGGTGAACAGCGCCGTTGCATCGCGGTGATCGGCGACGGCGCGATGAGCGCCGGCATGGCGTTCGAGGCGCTGAACAACGCGGGCGTGGCCGACACCGACCTGCTGGTGATCCTGAACGACAACGACATGTCGATCAGCCCGCCGGTGGGCGCGCTGAACCGCTACCTCGCCCAGCTCATGAGCGGGCGCTTCTATGCCACCGCCAAGGACCTGGGCAAGAACGTGCTGAAGGTGGCGCCGCCGCTGTTCGAACTGGCCAAGCGCTTCGAGGAACATGCCAAGGGCATGGTGGTGCCGGCCACCCTGTTCGAGAAGTTCGGCTTCAACTACATCGGGCCCATCGACGGCCACGACCTCGACTCGCTGGTCCCGACGCTGGAGAACATCAAGCTGCTCAAGGGCCCGCAGTTCCTGCACGTCGTGACGAAGAAGGGGCAGGGCTACAAGCTCGCCGAGGCGGACCCGGTGGCGTACCACGGCCCGGGCAAGTTCGATCCGGCGGTGGGACTGGTCAAGCCGGCGACGGTTTCCAAGCCGACCTTCACGCAGGTGTTCGGCCAGTGGCTGTGCGACATGGCCGCCCAGGACCACCGCCTGGTGGGCATCACGCCCGCCATGCGCGAGGGCTCGGGCATGGTCGAATTCCAGCAGCGCTTTCCCGATCGCTACCACGACGTCGGCATCGCGGAGCAGCACGCCGTGACCTTCGCCGCGGGCCTGGCCTGCGAGGGCTTGAGGCCGGTGGTGGCGATCTATTCGACCTTCCTGCAGCGCGCCTACGACCAGCTGATCCACGACGTCGCACTGCAAAAGCTGCCGGTGGTGTTCGCCCTCGACCGCGCGGGCCTGGTCGGGGCGGACGGCCCCACGCATGCGGGCGCCTACGACATCCCGTTCCTGCGCTGCGTGCCCCATGTCAGCATCGCGTGCCCCGCGGACGAGAACGAATGCCGCAAGCTGCTGACCACGGCCTACCAGCAGGATCACGCGGTGGCAGTGCGCTATCCGCGCGGCGCCGGCGCCGGCGTGGCGGTGGAGCCGGGCCTGCAGTCGCTGCCGTTCGGCAAGGGCGAGTTGCGCCGGCAAGGCCAGTCCGTCGCCATCCTGGCCTTCGGGACGCTGCTGTACCCGGCGCTGCAGGCCGCCGAGCGGCTGGGCGCCAGCGTGGCCAACATGCGCTGGGCCAAGCCGCTGGACACCGAACTGCTGCTGCAACTGGCGGCATCGCACGATGCGCTGGTCACGGTGGAGGAGGGCGCCGTCATGGGCGGGGCCGGCAGCGCGGTGCTGGAAGCGCTGCAAGCCGCGGGCGTCGTCAAGCCCGTGCTGCAACTGGGACTGCGCGACGAATATGCGCCGCACGGGGATCCGGCGCGGCTGCTGTCGCTGCAGGGGCTGGATGCGGCGGGCATCGAGGCGTCCATCCGCGCGCGGTTCGGCGAACTGGTGGCGCGCGCGGCGCCGAGCCTGAAAGTGGTGGGCTAGCCAGCAACGGCGGGGTCACTGCGCGAACCCGCCCTACGAAGCGCCGCCCCTGTAGGGCGGGTTCGCGCCAGCGACCCCGCCATCGAAGCGAGGGAAAACCCGTTCCTGACGGGAAGCTGTCGCTTGGAGAATGGTCCGCCTAGACCTTCTCCAGGAGACAAGCCATGGATCGTCGTTCACTTCTTCGCAACGCAGGGATCGCCGGCGTGCTGGCCACGGGCATCGCGCCCGCCGTGCACGCGCAGGCTGCCATCCGATGGCGGCTCGCTTCGAGCTTCCCGAAATCGCTGGACACCTTGTACGGCGGCGCGGAGGTGTTCGCGGCGCGCGTGAAGGCGCTGTCCGGCGGCAAGTTCGAGATCTCCACCCACGCCGCCGGCGAGCTGATGCCCGCCTTCGGCGTGGTCGACGGCGTGCAGCAGGGCACCGTCGAAGTGGCGCACACGGCGCCGTACTACTTCTTCGGCAAGAGCGAGGTGTTTGCCCTGGGCTGCGCGATCCCCTTCGGCCTGAACAGCCGCCAGATGACGGCGTGGATGCACGAGGGCAATGGCCTGAAGCTGATGCGCGAGTTCTACGCCAAGTACAACATCGTCAACTTCCCGGCCGGCAACACCGGCGCGCAGATGGGCGGCTGGTACCGCAAGGAAATCAAGAGCTCCGCGGACATGAAGGGGCTGAAGTTCCGCGTCGGCGGTTTCGCCGGCAAGGTGATCGAGCGCATGGGAGGTGTGCCCCAGAACATCCCCGGCGGCGAGATCTACCAGGCGCTGGAAAAGGGCACCATCGACGCCGCCGAATGGGTGGGACCGTACGACGACCTGAAACTCGGTTTCGCCAAGGTGGCGCCGTTCTATTACTACCCCGGCTGGTGGGAGGGCGGTCCGGAGCTCGACATATTCGTCAACCAGAAGGCGTACGACGGGCTGTCCCCGGAGTACAAGGCGATGGTCGAGTCCGCCGCGTCCGACGCGCACATCACCGTGCAGGCGCGCTACGACGCGCGCAATCCCGCCGCATTGAAGCAACTGGTGGCGGCGGGCACCAAGCTGCGGCCGTTCTCGAACGAGCTGATGAACGTGGCGTTCAAGGAGTCGATGGCGCTGTACGACGACATCGGTTCGAAGAATGCGGACTGGAAAAAGATCTATGCGGACTATTCGAGCTTCCGCGCCGACCAGAACGTCTGGTTCCGCTTCACCGAGATGACTTTCGACCGCTTCATGCAGAACCAGAAGCTGTGAAGGAAGGCCGCGGCGCTGTGGCGTCGCTGCCGAGCTCAAGGGAAAACCCCCGCTGACGGGAAAGTTCGCGTTCCGGAGAATGTGCCACCCTGCGACCGACACGAAAGTTGGAACACATGGGTGGTACATAACCGAAATTTCTCAAAAGCAGGAGTCCCCATGGATCGTCGTTCCCTGATGAAGAAGGCTGGCATCGCCGGCGTGCTCGCGACCGGCATCGCGCCCGCGGTGCACGCGCAGGCAGCCATCCGCTGGCGCCTCGCCTCGTCTTTTCCGAAGTCGCTGGACACCATCTACGGCGCCGCCGAAGTGTTCGCCGCGCAGGTCAAGGCGATGTCGGGCGGCAAGTTCGAGATCTCCACCCATGCCGCCGGCGAACTGATGCCCGCCTTCGGCGTGGTCGACGGCGTGCAGCAAGGCACCGTGGAGATGGCGCACACCGCGCCGTACTATTTCTTCGGCAAGAGCGAGGTGTTCGCCCTGGGGTGCGCGATCCCGTTCGGCCTGAACAGCCGCCAGATGACGGCATGGATGTACGAGGGCAACGGCCTGAAGCTGATGCGCGAGTTCTACGCCAAGTACAACATCATCAATTTCCCGGGCGGCAACACCGGCACGCAGATGGGCGGCTGGTACCGCAAGGAGATCAAGAGCGTTGGCGACCTGAAGGGCTTGAAGATGCGCATCGGCGGCTTCGCGGGCAAGGTGCTCGAGCGCCTGGGTGGCGTGCCGCAGAACATCCCTGCCGGGGAGATCTACCAGTCGCTGGAGAAGGGCACCATCGACGCCGCCGAATGGGTGGGCCCGTACGACGACCTGAAGCTGGGCTTCAACAAGGTCGCCCCGTTCTACTACTACCCCGGCTGGTGGGAAGGCGGTCCGCAGCTGGACTTCTTCATCAACGACAAGGCCTTCAACGCCCTGAGCCCGGAAAACAAGGCGATCGTCGAAAACGCCGCCGCGCATGCGCACACGGTGATGCAGGCACGCTACGACGCCCGCAACCCGGCTGCGCTGAAGCAACTGGTCGGCGCCGGCACCAAGCTGCGTCCCTTCTCCAACGACCTGATGAATGCCGCTTTCAAGGAGTCGATCGCGCTGTATGAGGAGCTGGGCTCCAAGAATCCGGACTGGAAGAAGATCTACGCCGACTACAGCGGCTTCCGCGCCGAGCAGAACCTGTGGTTCCGCTTCACCGAGGCGACGTTCGACCGTTTCATGCAGGCGCAGAAGCTGTAAGCTGCCTGCACGCAAGAGCAAGAGGCCCCGCGGGGCCTCTTTTTCTTTGCGGCTACACCAGGAGTTCAGTCCCATGGATCGTCGTTCCGCCCTCCGGAATGCCGGCATCGCCGGCGTGCTCGCGGCCGGCGCCGGCCCCGCCGTGCACGCCCAGGCTTCCATTCGCTGGCGCCTCGCTTCCAGCTTCCCGAAATCGCTCGACACCATCTACGGTGCAGCCGACGTCTTCTCGCAAAAGGTCAGGCGGCTGTCCGGCGGCCGCTTCGAGGTGTCCGTGCACGCCGCCGGCGAACTGATGCCGGCCTTCGGCGTGGTGGACGCCGTGCAGAAGGGCGCCGTCGAAGCGGCGCACACCGCACCGTATTACTTCTCCGGCAAGGATGAAACCTTTGCCATCGGCGGCGCCATCCCCTTCGGCCTGAACAGCCGGCAGATGAGCGCGTGGACGTACGAGGGCAACGGCCTGAAGCTGATGCGCGAGTTCTATGCCCGGTACAACATGATCAGTTTCCCGTGCGGCAATACCGGCGCACAGATGGGCGGCTGGATGCGCAAGGAAGTCAGGAGCGCGGCGGACCTGAAGGGACTGAAGTTCCGCATCGGCGGCTTCGCCGGCCGCGTGCTGGAGCGCATGGGCGGCGTGCCGCAGAACATCCCGGGCGGCGAGATCTACCAGGCGCTGGAGAAGGGGAGCATCGACGCGGCGGAATGGATCGGGCCCTACGACGATCTCAAGCTCGGTTTCCACAAGGTGGCTCCCTTCTACTACTACCCCGGGTGGTGGGAGGGCGGCCTGCAACTGGACCTGTTCGTCAACCAGAAGGCCTACGACGCGCTGTCGGAGGAGAACAAGGCCATCGTCGAAGCCGCGTCCACCTATGCGCACGTCGAAACGCAGGCGAAGTACGACGCCCGCAATCCCGGCGCCCTGAAGCAGCTGGTGGCCGCGGGCGCCAGGCTGCGCCCGTTCCCCGCCGACGTGATGACCGAGGCCTTCAAGCAGTCCATCGGCCTGTACGACGAGCTGTCCCGCAAGAACGAGAACTGGAAGAGGGTGTATGGCGACTACTCCAGGTTTCGCGCGGAGCAGAACCTCTGGTTCCGCTTCACCGAGGCGACCTTCGATCGCTTCATGCAGTCGCAGAAACTGTAAGTAGGTCGTCCGTATTCAGCTCATGCCAAATGCATGACGAAGTTCGGCTTTTTTGCAATCAAAGGAAGGTTTTAGGTACAAGCGCTGACGCTGAGTGCCAGCCTTCTGCAAGGTTCGCGGCTTGCTCAGCCGCATCATCCGCGCATCACAGGAGTTGTCATGGACCGTCGTTCCCTCATCAAACGCGCCGGCATCGCCGGCGTTCTGGCCTCCGGCATCGCACCCGCGGTGCATGCCCAGGCTGCCGTCCGCTGGCGCCTCGCCTCCAGCTTCCCCAAGTCGCTGGACACCATCTTCGGCAGCGCGGAGATGTTCGCGCGCACCGTCAAGGACCTCTCGGGCGGCAAGTTCGAAGTTTCCACGCACGCGGCCGGCGAGCTGATGCCCGCCTTCGGCGTGGTGGATGCCATCCAGAACGGCACCATCGAGATGGCGCAGACCGCGCCCTACTACTTCACCGGCAAGAACTCGATCTTCGCTTTCGGCTGCGCCGTACCCTTCGGCCTGACCGCGCGCCAGATGGATTCGTGGATGGAACACGGCAATGGCCGCAAGCTGATGGACGCGTTCTATGCGCAATACAACATCAAGAGCGAGAGCGCGGGCAACACCGGCACGCAGATGGGTGGCTGGTATCGCAAGGAGATCAAGACCGTTGCCGACCTGAAGGGCCTGAAGATGCGCCTGGGAGGCGGCCTGTTCGGCGAAGCGATGGCCAAGCTCGGCGTGGTGGCGCAGAACATGCCCGCCGGCGAGGTGTACCAGGCGCTGGAGAAGGGCACGCTCGACGCCAGCGAGTTCGTCGGCCCTTATGACGACGAGAAGCTCGGTTTCAACAAGGTCGCCCCGTTCTACTACTACCCCGGCTGGTGGGAGGGCGGCGCCGAGCTCGAGTTCTTCATCAACACCAAGGCCTACGCCGCGCTGTCGCCGGAGAACAAGGCGATCGTCGATGCCGCGACCAAGGTGGCGGCGCGTGACATGACCGCCAAGTACGACGCACTGAACCCGGTCGCGCTCAAGCGCCTGGTGGCCGCCAGGACGCAGCTCAAGCCCTTCTCGAAGGACCTGATGGACGCGGGCTTCAAGGCGTCCATGGAAGTCTTCGCGGAGCACGAGGCCAAGTCGCCCGAGTTCAAGAAGATCCACCAGGACATGCGCGCATTCCAGCGCGACCAGCTGCTGTGGACGCGATTCTCCGAATACCGCTTCGACAGCTACATGGCGTCGGTGAAGATTTGAGCCCCATCTGGCCTCGCCATGAAAGCCGCCCCCGGGCGGCTTTTTTCATGCCTACACTGGGTCGATGGCGCAATGGGTCATCGACATCATCGGGCGGCTGGGTTACTTCGGCGTCGCGCTTCTCATGCTGGCCGAGAACCTGTTCCCGCCGCTGCCCTCCGAGTTGATCATGCCTTTCGCGGGCTTCCTCGCCGCGCGCGGTGAGCTTCATCCGGTGCTGGTGGTCGCGGCCGGAACGCTCGGATCGCTGGTCGGCGCCTTGCCCTGGTACCTGTTGGGACGCAAGTTCGGCGCCGACCGGCTGAAGGCGCTGGCCGAGCGGCATGGCCGCTGGATCGCGCTGACGCCCAGGGAGATCGAGCGCGGCCAGAAGCTCTTCGAGGAGCGCGGTCCCCTGGTGCTGGTGTTCGGTCGCCTGGTGCCGGCCTTGCGCACCGTCGTGGCGCTGCCCGCCGGCATGGCGCGCATGCGGCCCCTGCCTTTCGTGCTGTGGACGCTGCTCGGCTCGCTGATCTGGACGTCGCTGCTCACCCTGGCCGGCTACCTGCTGGAGAGCCAGTACGAGCGCATCTCCAGGTGGCTGAACCCGGTGTCGACGGCCATCTTCGCCGTGATCGTGGTCTGGTACGTGGTGCGCGTGGTGCGGCACCGGTCGGACGATGACGAAAACCGCCAGCCCGACTAGGGAAGGATGCGCGCCATCCTTTAGAGTCGGGCGTTCATGCACGACGACCTTCCCCTCATCACCACCATCGCAGCGGGCCTCGGGCTCGCCCTGGTGTTCGGCTTCCTGGCCGTTCGCCTGCGGCTTCCGGCCCTCGTGGGCTACCTCTTCGCCGGCGTCCTGATCGGCCCGTTCACGCCCGGTTTCGTGGCCGACTCGGCCATTGCCGCGCAGCTTGCCGAAATCGGCGTGATGCTGCTGATGTTCGGCGTCGGCCTGCATTTCTCGCTGGGCGACCTGCTGGCGGTGCGCAAGATCGCCGTGCCGGGGGCCGTCGTGCAGATGGCCGCGGCCACCGGCATGGGCATGGGCGTCGCCAGCTTGTGGGGCTGGAGCCTGCCCGCCGCGCTGGTGTTCGGCATCTCGCTGTCGGTCGCCAGCACGGTCGTGCTGCTGCGCGCGCTGGAGGATCGCGGCGCGCTCGACACCTTCAACGGCCGCATCGCGGTGGGCTGGCTGGTGGTGGAAGACCTGGCCATGGTGCTGGTCCTGGTGCTCCTGCCGCCGATGGCCTCCATGATGACGGGCACGGCGCAGCCTGCGGCCGAATCGATGTGGCGCCAGATCGGCGTGACGCTGTTGCAGGTCAGCGCGTTCGTGGCGCTCATGCTGCTGGTGGGCCGGCGCGTGTTCCCCTGGCTGCTGTGGCAGGTGCAGAAGGTCGGTTCGCGCGAGCTGTTCACGCTGTGCGTGGTGGCCGCGGCCGTGAGCATTGCCTACGGCGCCACCAAGCTGTTCGGCGTGTCCTTCGCGCTGGGGGCCTTCTTCGCCGGCATGGTGTTGCGCGAGTCCCAGTTCAGCGAACGCGCTGCGCACGAGACGCTGCCCTTGCGGGACGCCTTCGCCGTGCTGTTCTTCGTCTCCGTGGGCATGTTGTTCGACCCGGCGGTGCTGCTGGAGCAGCCGTTGCGGGTGGCTGCCGTGGTCGGCATCATCGTGTTCGGCAAGTCGATCGCCGCCGCGCTGCTGGTGCTGCTGCTGCGCTATCCGCTGCACACGGCGTTGACGGTGTCCGCCAGCCTGGCGCAGATCGGCGAGTTCTCCTTCATCCTGATGACCCTGGGCGGAACGCTCGGCGTGCTGCCGGCGGACGCGCAGAGCCTGGTCGTGGCCGGCGCCTTGATCTCCATCGCATTGAACCCGCTGCTGTTCCACGTGATCGAGCCGGCGCAGCGCTGGCTGCTGCGCCGTTCGCAGGTGGCGCGCGAACTCGCCACGCGGGACGATCCGCTTGCGGAGCTGCCGATGACGACGGATCCCCGCTTCCTGTCGGGGCATGTCGTGCTGGTCGGCTACGGGCGCGTCGGCCGGAAGCTGGCGGCGGATCTGGCCGCGGCGGGCTTGCCTTACGTGGTGGCCGAACAGAACCGTGAGCTGGTCGAGACCCTGCGCGGCAATGGGATCGCGGCGGTGAGCGGCGATGCCAGCCGCCCGGAGGTGCTGGTGCAGGCGCATGTCGCGCGCGCTCGCCTGTTGGTCATCGCCACGCCCGACACGCTGGGCGTGCGGCAGATGGCCGAGCAAGCGCGGCTGCTCAATCCGTCGATCGAGATCGTGGTGCGCTCGCACAACGAGGAAGAGGCGCGCCGGCTGGAAGCGGAGGTCGCGGGGCGCGTCTTCGTCGGCGAACTGGAGCTGGCCTCGGCGATGAGCCGGTATGTGCTGGAGAGGTGCAGCACCTAGCCCTGGCGTGGGGATCGCGCGCGAAGGTTCTAAGGGTTGCCCCGCCTTGAAGCAATTCACCAAATGGTGAATCGTTGCGGCATGACGGAAACCGCCCAGGAACTGCCCGCGCGCATCGCGGACATCGAAACCCTCGAGGAACTCATGAGCCGGCCGACGCCCGCGCTCGCGCGCAGCCTGGCGCAGGCGCCGGGCGACATCCTGGTCCTCGGTGTCGGCGGCAAGATGGGCCCGACGCTCGCGCGCATGGCCAAGCGGGCCGATCCGGCCCGGCGGGTGATCGGCGTTGCCCGTTTTTCGGAGCCCGGCTTGCGCGAACGCCTGCAAGCCAGCGGCGTGGAATGCATCGCCGCCGACCTGCAGTCGCGTGAAGCGCTCGCGCAACTGCCCGATGCGCCCAACATCATCTTCATGGCGGGCCGCAAGTTCGGCTCCACCGGCAGCGAGTGGCTGACGTGGGCGATGAACGCGCACGTGCCGGCGCTGGTGGCGGAGCGCTTCGCGCGTTCGCGCATCGTCGCCTTCTCCACCGCCTGCGTCTACCCCTTCGTCCCCACCGCGGGTGAAGGCGCGCCGGAGTCGACGCCGCCGACGGCGCCCTCGGGCGAGTACGCCAACTCGTGCGTGGCCCGCGAGCGCCTGTTCGAGCACTTCTCGCACCTGCATGGCACCGAAGGCCGGCTGCTGCGCCTGTCCTACGCGATCGACATGCGCTATGGCGTGCTCCATGACGTGGCGCAGAAGGTGCTGCGCCGCTCGCCCATCGAGCTGGGCATGGGGCATGCCAACGTGATCTGGCAGGGCGAGGCCAACGACTGGGCGCTGCGCACGCTGGCGCATTGCACCGCGCCGACCAGCGCGCTGAACCTGAGCGGCCCGAAGATCAGCATCCGCGAGCTGGCGCTGGCGTTCGCCGAGCGGCTGGGGGTGCGGCCGGTCTTTACCGGGCATGAAGCCCCGACGGCGTGGCTGGTCGACTGCAACCAGGCCTTCCGGCTGTTCGGCCAACCCAGGGTGAGGCTGGAGCGCATGATCGACTGGACCGCCGACTGGGTGCAGCGCGGCGGCGCCACCCTGGGCAAGCCCACGCACTACGAAGCGCGCGACGGCAAATACTGAAGGAAACCCTGATGCACTGGAGCGAACTGCCTGCCGACAGCCTGGCCGTCCTGCGCGCCGGGGCGGTCATTCCGGCGCACCTTCTCGCACTGGACGCGCAGCGCCGGCTCGATGCGCGGCGCCAGCGCGCGATGACGCGCTACTACCTGGACGCCGGCGCTGGCGGGGTGGCGGTCGGCGTGCATTCCACGCAGTTCGCCATCCGTGACGTCGGGCTCTACCAGCCGGTGCTGGAACAGGCCATGCAGACCGCGCGCGAGTGGCAGCCGCTGGGCGGTCGGCGCCCGCTGTTCATGGTGGCGGGGCTGGCGGGCCGCACGGAGCAGGCGTTGCGCGAAGCGCGGGTGGCCCGCGGGCTCGGCTATCACGCCGGCCTGCTCAGCCTGGCCGCGATGAAGTCAGCGAGCGAGGACGAGCTGGTCTCGCATTGCCGCGCCGTGGCCGAAGAGATGCCACTGGTGGGCTTCTACCTGCAGCCCGCGGTCGGCGGCATCCACCTGCCGATGCCGTTCTGGCGCCGCTTCGCCGAGATCGACAACGTCGTCGCGATCAAGATGGCGCCGTTCCATCGCTATCGCACGCTCGACGTGATCCGCGGCGTCGTCGCGGCGCGCGCCGAGGAGCGCATCACGCTCTACACGGGCAACGACGACCACATCGTGCTCGACCTGCTGGCGCCGTTCAGGTTCATGCGCGACGGCCAGCCGGTGACGGCGCGCATCCGCGGCGGCCTGCTGGGGCACTGGAGCGTGGGAACGCGCAGCGCCGTGCAGTTGCTGGAGCGCATCCATGCGGCAGTGCAGGCAGGACAGGCGCCTATGGACTTGCTGGCGCTGGACAGCCAGGTGACCGACTGGAATGCGGCGCTGTTCGACGTGGCGCATGATTTCCACGGCTGCATTGCCGGTTGCCACGAGGTGCTGCGGCGGCAGGGACTGCTGGCGGGCACGTGGTGCCTGGACCCGGCCGAAGGCCTGAGCCCGGGGCAGGCGGAGGAGTTGTCGCGCGTGCAGCGGGAGTATCCGCATCTGAATGATGATGCGTTCGTGGCGGAGCACAGGGAGCGGTGGTTGTCGTAGGGCAACCCTCGTTGACACGGTGGAGTGCTGAACGTAGAGTCAATTAACCGTTTAGGGAATTAACCCGGAGATCCCCATGCAGAAGCGCTTCTTCCTCCACGCCATCGCCGCGACGCTCGCCCTTGGCGCCGTCCTGCCCGCCGCGGCGCAGAACTGGAAACCCACCCGGCCGATCAACCTGATCGTGCCGTGGGCCGCCGGGGGCTCCACCGACCAGGTGACGCGCGTGACCGCCGCGGAACTGGAAAAGGCGCTCGGCCAGACCATCGTCATCGTCAACCAGCCGGGCGCCTCCGGGGCCATCGGCACCAAGAGCGCGATGGATGCAGCCAAGGACGGCTACACGTGGACCGCCGGCGCGGCGCAGGACCTGGGCGCCTACCAGGCTCTGGGCTCCGTCAACACCAGCATCAAGGACTGGCACCTGTTCCTGAACGTGGCCAACATCCAGGTGATCGGCGTGAACCCGCAACGCCCATGGCAGAACGCCAGGCAGCTGCTGGACGACATGAAGGCCAAGCCGGGCCAGATCAGCGTCGCCACCGCCGGCGTGACATCCGCCGCGCATGCCGCGATGGACCAGATCGTCAAGGCCACGGGGGTGAAGTACAAGGAAGTCTCGTACGACGGCGGCAACCCCGCGGTGGTCGCGACCGTCGCCGGAGAAGCCGACCTCACCACGCAGCTGGCGGTGGAGCAGGCCGACATGATCCGCGGCAAGCGCCTGCGTCCGCTGGCCACGGTCAGCGACAAGCCGCTGGAACTCGAAGGCTACGGCACCATCCCGCCGCTGTCGGCCACCATCCCCGGCTTCACCGCGCCGGCAAACTACTTCGGCATCTTCATCCCGAAGGGCGTGCCGGACGACGTGGTCAAGACGGTGGAGCGCATCTGGGCACAGAACATCGTCAAGAGCGAGGCGTTGCGCAAGTACGCCACGAGCCGCGGCGCGCTGATGAATCCCCTGCACGGCGAGGAGGCGCAGCAGGCCGTGTGGCCGGCCGTGCAGACGAACGTCTGGAACCTGCACGCCAGCGGCAAGACCAAGGTGGCGCCCGACACCGTCGGCATCCCCAAGCCCTGAGCCCAGGGCCATGGCGGATCCTGCCCTCGTCCCCGAGCATTCCGTTGCCACCGGCATCGACGAGGAGCGCGCTTCACCGCGCGCAGACCTCAGGGACTCCATCGGCTGGATGATCCTGGGCGTCGCGGTGCTGGTCGGCTCCATCACGATGGACCGGCTGGAACAGCAGAACATCAACCCGGTCACCGTGCCCGGGTTGCTGCCCGGCCTGCTGGGCATCGGCATGATCCTGCTGGGCCTCGTGCTGTGCGTGCGCAGCCTGCGCCTGGGCGCGCTGGCGCACGCCACGCCGGCGCGCACTGCGCACGAGCGCGAGGCATCCCGGCGCGTCTGGATCGCCATCGCGCTGTGCTGCGGCTATGCCGTCGTGCTGGTGGGCCACGGCATTCCCTTCTGGATCGCCTCGTCCATCTACGTGACGGTTTCCATCCTGGTGTTCCGCCGCCTGAGCAACGATCCCGCCGGCCGCCGCCTCGACGCGCGCGCCTGGATCCAGGCGCTGGTGATCGGCGTGCTCTCCTCGGTGGTCACCTGGCTGGTGTTCGAGCGGCTGTTCCTGGTCCGCATGCCCTGAGCCCGACGGCTCCCACACGTAGCGATCTCCACGATGCAAGGACTGCAAGACCTCGGGGCTGCCTATTGGAGCTTCATGAACCCCATGACCCTGTTGTACGGGCTGGGGGGCGCTTTCGTCGGCATCGTCATGGGGATCCTGCCGGGCCTGTCGGCCACGCTCGCGATTGCCCTGCTCACCACGCTGACCATCAAGCTGCAGGCCAACGACGCGATCCTGGTGCTGATCTGCTCCTATGTCGGCGCCCTCTACGGGGGCTCGCGCACGGCCATCCTGCTGAACATTCCCGGCACCGCGGCCAACGCGGCGTCCTGCGCCGACGGCTATGCGCTCGCCATGCAGGGGCAGGCCGGACGCGCCATCGGCATCGCGACGTCCGGGGCTTTCGTCAGCACGTTGCTCGGCGTGGTGTGCCTGGCGCTCTTCACGCCGCTGCTGGCGGAAGTCGCGCTGCAGTTCGGCGCCTTCGAATTCTTCTGGCTCGCCTTGTTCGGTGTCACGCTGTCCGGCAGCATCGTCGGCGGGGACCCGCTCAAGGGCTGGCTGATGGGGCTGCTGGGGCTGTTCCTGGCGCAGGTCGGGCAGGAGACGCTGTATGCCCACAACCGCTTCACCTTCGGCTGGGACGATCTCGCCGGCGGTGTCGCGCTCATCCCCGCGCTGGTGGGCGCGTTCGGGCTGGCCGAAGTGCTCACCACGCTGGCCGACCCGATCGAGCGCAAGATCGCGGACGTCCGGGATTCCGTCCTGCCCCGCTGGAAGGAAATCATCGAGTACCGCTGGACGGTGCTGCGATCCGGCGTCATTGGCGTGTTCACCGGGTTGCTGCCGGGGGTCGGCGAGGACGCGGGCGCCTGGATGTCCTATGCCGCGGCCAAGGCGGCCAGCAAGGAGCCGGAAAAGTTCGGCAAGGGTTCCATCGACGGCCTGATGGCCGCCGAGACCGGCGACATGTCGTCCATCCCCGGCCACATCATTCCCTGCCTGGCGCTCGGCATCCCGGGCTCGGCGCCGTCGGCTGTGCTGATGGCGGCCATGATCATCCACGGCGTGCAGCCCGGCCCGATGCTGATGATCCAGAATCCGCACTTCGTCTACCAGGTGGTCGCCATGACCACCCTGGCTTCGATAGCGATCCTGCTGTTCGGCCTGTTCGGCGTGCGCCCGCTGCTGCATGTGCTGCGGGTGCCCCGCGCCATCCTGATGCCCATCGTGTTCCTGCTGTGCACCGTGGGCGCCTTCGCCACCGCGTCGCGCCTGTTCGACGTTTACATGATGCTGGCCATCGGCATCGGCGCCTTCTTCCTGCGCCGGCGCGGCTATGAAATGGCCCCGCTCGTGCTGGGCCTGGTGCTGGGGCACCTGCTGGACAAGAGCCTGCGCCGCGGCCTGGTGCTGTCCGACGGTAGCATCCTGCCGTTTTTCACGCGGCCGATCGCCATGGGCTTTGCCGTCGTCACGATCTTCGTGATCCTGCTCTACGTCAAGCCGTTCAAGGCGGCGGTCCAACGCGCGAAGAACGGCGTCCTCGGCGGCGTCCGGGCCCTGTTCGCGCGTCGAACCTGAGGTCTTGCACATGAAGTTCGCGCTCTGCAACGAAGTGCTGCAGCCGCTGCCGTTCGCGCAGCAGTGCAGATGGGCGGCGGACCTGGGCTACGACGGTCTCGAGGTCGCGCCGTTCACGCTGGCGGACGACCCGATGTCGATCACCGATGAACAGGCTGCCGGCTTTCGCAAGGTCGCGGAGGACCATGGCCTGCGGATCTTCGGACTGCACTGGCTGCTGGTCGCGCCGGCGGGACTGTCCATCGTCAGCGAGGACGCGCGGTTGCGCCGCCGCACGATGGATGTGATGACGCGGCTGGTGGAATTGTGCGTCGCCCTCGGCGGCAGCTACCTGGTGCACGGTTCGCCCAAGCAGCGCAGCGTGCCCGGGGGCAACACGCGCGAACAGGCGTGGGAGCGCGCGCGCGAATGCCTGCAAGCCGCGGGCGAGGCAGCGGCGCGTTGCGGAGTCACCTACTGCCTGGAGCCGCTGTCGCCTCGCGAGACCGACCTGTTCAACACAGTGGAAGAGGCTGCGCGCATGGTCGACGAGATCGGCCTGCCGGCGCTGCGCACGATGATCGACTGCAGCGCGGCCGGCCAGGCCGAGGCGGAGCCGGTCCAGGCGCTGATGGAACGCTGGATGCCGCGCGGCGTGATCGGTCATGTGCAGGTCAACGACCCGAATCGGCGCGGGCCGGGGCAGGGTGCGATGGAATTCGGGCCCATCCTGCAGGTGATGCTGCGGATGGAAGAAGCGGGCAACTTCCCCGGCATCGTGGGCGTCGAGCCCTTCGACTATGTTCCCGACGGTCCCGGGTGTGCCGCACATTCCCTCGGCTACCTGCGCGGCGTGCTGCAAGGATTGCAAACCCATGGGTGAAGCGCCGCTCCTGTCGATCCGTGCCATCGCGTTGTACGAGCGGCCCGTCAAGCTGCGCATGCCGTTCCGCTTCGGCGTGGTCACGCTGACGGAGTCGCCGCAGGCCTTCGCGCGGGTCCAGGTGGCGCTGCCCGATGGCCGCACTGCATGGGGGGGCGCCGCGGAGCTGATGGCGCCCAAATGGTTCGACAAGAACCTGGCGCTGACGAACGAGGACAACTTCGGGCAGCTGCGCGACGTGCTGCGCATGGCACGTGACGCGTACCTGTCGGACAGTTCGCCCGCCACCGCCTTCGGCCACTTCGGCCGTCACCACGAGGCCCATGCGCGGGCAGCGTCGGCGCGCGGGTTCAACCCGCTGCTCGCCAGCTACGGGCCGGCGCTGGTGGACCGCGCGCTGATGGACGCGATGTGTCGCGCATGCGGCCTCTCGTTCTACGCGGCGATGCAGGCCAATCTCGCAGGCATGGGTGCGGCGCATCCGGAGTTCCAGGGAATCGATTTCGGCGCCTTCCTGGCCGGCCTGCGGCCGGCAGCCAGCATGCACGCGCGCCACACGGTGGGCCTGGTGGACGCCATCACGCCCGCGGACCAGTCCGAGCGTGTCGGCGACGGCCTTCCGGAGACGCTGGAGGAAGTGGTGCGGGCGTACGGCCACCGGTACTTCAAGCTGAAGGTGGCCGGCAACGTGCAGGCCGACGTGCAGCGGCTGCGGTCCATCGCCTCCGTGCTGGACCGCTCGCCGCAGCCGTACTTCGCTTCCCTCGACGGGAACGAGCAGTACGAGAGCGCCGAAGGCGTGCAGGAGCTCGTGCGCGGCATCCAGGCGCAGCCCGCGTTGCGGCGCCTGTGGGAGTCCATCCTGTTCATCGAGCAGCCGATCGCGCGCAAGCTCGCGCTGCAGGTGGACATGCGCTCCGCCGACCTCGGCAAGCCGGTGATCGTCGATGAATCGGACGGCGAGTTGGCGAGCTTCGCGCAGGCACGCGCACGCGGCTATTCGGGGGTGTCGTCAAAGACCTGCAAAGGCTTCTACAAGTCCGTTCTCAACGCGGCGCGTTGCGCGGCATGGAACCGCGAAGAGGCCGGTGCGCATTACTTCATGTCCGCCGAGGACCTGACGACGCAGGCTGGCCTGTCGGTACAGCAGGACCTGGCCTTGGTGAACCTGCTGGGCATCACGCACGTGGAGCGCAACGGGCATCACTACGTCAATGGCATGGCGGCCTTGCCGTGGACGGAGCAGCAGGCCTTCCTGCGCGCGCATCCGGACCTGTACGAGAACAGCCACGGGGCCGTGCGGTTGCGCATTGCCGACGGTGAGATCGCCTTGTCGTCGCTGGATTGCTTGGGCTTCGCGAGCGGATCGATGCCCGATTTCGGCGTGATGTCGGCGCTTTGATGGCTGTCGGGGTGCGCTTCGCGCAACCCGACCTACGCATCGACTACCCCGTAGGCCGGGTTGCGCGCAGCGCACCCCGGCACCCCGACTGCGCTACTTCTTGAACAGGTCGTCGATCTTCTTCTGCTCGTCCGCCTCGGCCTTGTTGGAGGCCGCGGAGCCGGGCTGCAGGTCCGCAGGCGGCGCCAGCGGGTCCGTGCTTCCGCCCGAACCCGGCATGTCCGCCGGCATCTCGATCTTCACCTTGTCCAGATCGACTTTCTCCACCGTGTCATGCCCGACGATCCCCGGGAAGGCGATGATCAGGCCGACCATGGCGAGCTGGATGATCACGAAGGGCACCGCGCCCCAGTAGATCTGCCCCGTGGTGACGGGAGCGATCTGCTTGCGGGTCACCCGGTCGACGTACGCCTTGTCGGGCGCCACGCTGCGCAGGTAGAACAGCGCGAAGCCGAAGGGCGGATGCATGAACGAGGTCTGCATGTTCACCGCGAGCAGCACGCCGAACCACACCAGGTCGATGCCCAACTTGTCGGCTACGGGCGCCAGCAGCGGCACCACGATGAAGGACAGCTCGAAGAAGTCGAGGAAGAACGCGAGCAGGAAGATCAGGATGTTCACCACGATCAGGAAGCCCAGTTGACCTCCCGGCAGCGCCGTCAGCAGGTGCTCCACCCAACGCGGGCCGTCCACGCCCTGGAAGCTCAGGCTGAAGATGGTGGCGCCGATCAGGATGAACACCACGAAGCACGACAGCTTGGTGGTCGCATTCAGCGCCTGCTTCAGCAGGCTCATGCTCAGGCGGCCCCGCACCGTGGCCATGATGATCGCGCCCAGCGCGCCCATCGCGCCGCCTTCGGTGGGCGTGGCAATGCCGAGGAAGATGGTGCCGAGCACCAGGAAGATCAGCAGCAGCGGCGGGATCAGCACGAAGGTGACGCGCTCGGCCATCCGCGACAGGAGACCGAGCCTGGTCACCTTGTTGATCAGCGCGATGATGAAGGCGAACATCACGCCGGCGCACATCGCGACCACGATGGTTTCATCGGTCGGCACGGTCGTCACGGTCTCGCCCCGCCACCAGGAGACCACGCGGGCCCAATTCCGGCCGAGCGTCACCGCCAGCGCAGTGGACAGGATCGTCAGCACCAGCAGCGAGGGCAGGCCGGCCTTGCCGCTGTCCTCGCGAATGGTGCGCGCTTCCAGCGGCAGCGCCGGCACCCACTTCGGCTTGAAGATGGCGATCAGGACCACGTAGCCGGCGTACATGCCGGTCAGCACGAAGCCCGGGATGAACGCCCCCTTGTACATGTCGCCGACGCTGCGACCGAGCTGGTCGGCCAGCACGATCAGCACCAGCGACGGCGGGATGATCTGCGCCAGCGTGCCGGACGCCGCGATCACCCCGGAGGCGAGGCGGCGGTCATAGCCGTAGCGCAGCATGATGGGCAGCGAGATCAGGCCCATCGAAATCACCGAGGCGGCCACCACGCCCGTCGTGGCCGCAAGCAGAGCGCCGACGAATATCACGGCGAAGGCAAGCCCCCCGCGCACGGGTCCGAACAGCTGGCCGATGGTGTCCAGCAGGTCTTCGGCCATGCCGCTGCGCTCCAGGATCAGGCCCATGAGCGTGAAGAACGGGATCGCGAGAAGCGTCTCGTTCTGCATGATTCCGAAGATCCGTAGCGGCAGCGCCTGCAACAGCGAGGTGGGCAGCACGCCCAGCTCGATGCCGATGAAGCCGAAGAAGAGGCCGCAGGCCCCGAGGCTGAAAGCCACCGGGAAGCCGAGCAGCAGGAAGACGAACAGGCCCGCGAACATGATCGGGGCGAGGTTCTGGGCGATGAACTGCATCATTGTTGTGGTCCTCGTTCCGCGCTCAGATGCGGCCCTGGGCTTCGGCCTGGCGCCGAAGTTCCTCGGCCAGTTCTTCTTCGGGGGTCTTGGCCACGATCTTCTGGGTCGGGTCGGAGATCAGTCCCTGCAGGTAGGCGATGCGCTTGATCAGTTCGGAGAAGCCTTGCAGCAGCAGCAGCCCGAAGCCGATCGGCATGAGGATGTACACGGGCCAGCGAATGAGGCCGCCGGCGTTGGAGGAGACCTCGCCGGAGCGGAAACCTTGCAGGAAGAACGGGATGCCGTAGTAGAGGATGACCAAGCAGACCGGCAGCAGGAAGAAGACGAAGCCGAAGATGTCGATCCAGATCTGCTTGCGTTTTTCCAGGCGGCTCGAAATGACGTCGATCTTCACGTGCTCGCCATGCAGGAGGGTGTAGCCGGCGGCCAGCAGGAAGGCGGCGGCGAACAGGTACCACTGCACCTCCAGGTACGCGTTGGAACTCATGTTGAAGATCTTGCGGACCAGGGCATTGACCCCGCTGATGACCGTCGACCCCAGGATCAGCCAGATCACCCACCTGCCGACCTGTGCGTTCAGCCAGTCCACGGCATTGGAGAACTTCAATAAACCGCGCATGGGAATTTTCTCCGTCGGGTGCGGGCACGCCGCCCCGCTTCTGTCGGGTAGAGTAAGAAGGAAATTCTAGAAAGCGGCCTTCCGGCCAACCTGACAGCATCGTGACTGCCGAGCCGGCGCGTTATCAGTGTTTGTACCGGGTCGACGGAATCGCTCGCTTCTGACCCATGACCTTTGCGCCCATCACCGCCGATGCACCGGACATGCGCCGCGCCAGCCGCGACCGCCTGTCCGTGGCGCTGATGGATGCGCGCAACCACACGCTCCAGGCCCTCGGCCGGCTTGAGCCACCGTCCCTTGCCATGTCGCCACCGGGTGACGCGGCGGCTCCACTGTGGCTGGCGGGCCACGTCGCGTGGCTGGCGGAATACTGGATCGGCCGAAATCCACGGCGGGCCCTCGGGCCGCGTTGTCCCGGTGCCGGCGTGCGCACCGCTTCGGTCGAGCCGATGGCGGACGCATGGTTCGACCCGACGCTGGTGCCCCCTGGCCAACGCGGCGGGCTGGCGCTGCCGGACCTGCCGGTGCTGCGGGCCTACCTGCTGGAGACGCTGGAGATCACGCTGGACCTGCTCGATCACACCGCGGACACCGACGACGCGTTGTACTTCCACCGCATGGCCCTGTGGCACGAGGACCTGCGGGGAGAAGAGCTCGCGATCCTGGCGCAGGCGGCCGGCGTCTCCCTGGGGCTGGGACTGCCGCCGGCGGTCGCTGCCCGCGCACCAGTTCTGCTGCCCGCGACCGAATGGACGCTGGGCTGGACCGAACCTGGCTTCGCCCTGGACGTGGAGCGGGGCCGCGCGACGATCACCGTGCCGGAGTTCGAGATCGATGCGCAGCCGGTGGGCTGGGCGCAGTACGTCGAATTCATCGACGACGGCGGCTACGACCGGCAGGAGCTGTGGCACCCGGAGGGCTGGGCTTGGCTGCAGCGCGAGGCGCAGCGCGACGGCCGGCGGGGCCCGCGCCATGTCGACCAGATCGGCGTGGCCAGCGGCGCCGTGCTGCAGACGATGTTCGGCCGGCCCACGCGCATGTCCGGCAGCCAGCCGGTGCTGCACGTGACCTGGTGGGAGGCGGATGCGTGGGCGCGCTGGGCCAACCGCCGCCTGGCGACCGAAGCCGAGTGGGAGATCGCCGCCATGCACGCCGCGCGCCGGGGCTATCGCTGGGGCGACGTGCGCGAATGGACCGCGGGCACGCTGCGGCCGTGGCCCGGCTTCGAGCCGGCGCCCTGGGCGGCGCATGCGGAGCTGGATGCGCAGGGCGTGTTCGGCCGGGCCCGCGTGCAGCGCGGCGCCTCCTTCGCATCGCGCGGGCGCATGAAGCATCCGAAGGCGAGGTGGTGGGCGCTGCCGGAGCGCGACGAAGGGTTCGTCGGGTTTCGGACCTGCGCCTTGTGAGTGCGCAACGCCGGGCGCCGGGCCGCCTCGGCTAGCATCCTCGCTTATGAATACGTTCCAGGACAGCCTGGCGCGCGCCGTTCAACTGGTGGCGGGCGCCGATCCCTTGCTGCTGTCCATCGTCGGCCGCTCGCTCGCGGTGAGCGGGCTGGCATGCATCATCGCCTGCGTGCTCGGCCTCGTGCTGGGCGGCTGGCTCGCCGTCGCGCGCTTCCCGGCGCGCGGGGCCGTGGTCACCATCCTCAACACATTCCTGGCCGTCCCCTCGGTGGTGGTGGGCCTCGTGGTGTACCTGCTGCTCTCCCGCTCCGGGCCCCTCGGCTTTCTCGGCTGGCTGTTCTCCTTCCAGGCCATGGTGTTCGCGCAGGTGCTGCTGGTGCTGCCGGTGTGCACCGCGCTGACGCGCCAGGTGGTGGAGGACGCGGAGCGCGCCAATGGGGAACAGTTGAAGTCGCTGGGCGCCGGCGCGGCCTTGCGCAGCCTGCTGCTCGCCTTCGACGAACGCTATGCGCTGGTGACGGTCCTGCTGGCGTGCTTCGGCCGCGCGATCTCGGAAGTGGGCGCGGTGATGATCGTCGGCGGCAACATCGAGGGCTTCACGCGCGTCATGACCACGGCCATCGCGCTGGAGACGAGCAAGGGCGACTTGCCCCTGGCCCTGGCGCTGGGACTGGTGCTGCTCGGCGTGGTGCTGGCCCTGAACGCGGTGATCGCGCTGGTGGCCCGCTGGCGCGGTGCGCATGCCGAGGGCGTGGTGCTGGCGGGAGCGGGCGGATGACCGCATGGGTCCAGCTGGAGTCGGTCGATTTGCACTTCGGAGCCGTCCACGCCTTGCGTGGCGTCAACCTGCGCATCGCCGCCGGGGAGCGCGTGGCCGTGATCGGCGCCAATGGCTGCGGGAAAAGCACCCTGCTGCGCGTGCTGCACGGCTTGTTGCGGCCCACGGCCGGATCGTTGCAGCGGGACGCCAGGCTCGGCCAGGCGATGGTGTTCCAGAAGCCGTTTGCGCTGCGCGCATCGGCGTTGTCCAACGTGGCGCTCGGCCTGTGGCTGCGCGGCACGCGCTGGCAGGCGGCGAAGCAAGCCGCCCTGGGCGCCCTCGGCCGCGTCGGGCTGGCACAGGTGGCGCTTCGCAATGCCCGCACCTTGTCGGGCGGGCAACTGCAGCGGCTGGCGCTGGCGCGCGCCTGGAGCCTGCGGCCGCATGTGCTGCTGCTCGATGAGCCCACGGCCAGCCTCGACCCGCATGCCAAGCGCGAGGTCGAGGCGCTGATGGCGGATTTCGCCGCCGCCGGCATGACGCTGGTGTTCGCCAGCCACAACCTGGGCCAGGTCAAGCGCCTGGCCACGCGTGTGGTCTACATGGAGCAGGGACGGGTGCTGGCAGACCTGCCGGTGGACGCATTCTTCAACGGTCCGCTGGCCGAGACGTCGCGCGAGGCCGACCTTTTCGTGCGAGGCGAGTTGGGATGAACTGGATGGCCATGGTGCGCTGCGTGGTGCTTGCGACGGCGGGGTGCGGCGCCGCGTCGGCGCAGACGGCCATCACGATGGCATCGACCACGTCCACCGAGCAGTCCGGCCTCTTCGGCCACCTGCTGCCGCAATTCAAGCGTGCCACGGGCATCGACGTGAAGGTCGTCGCCCTCGGCACCGGACAGGCCATCGACATGGCGCGGCGCGGCGATGCCGACGTGCTGTTCGTGCACGACCGCGCGGCCGAGGAGAAGTTCGTGGCCGACGGCTTCGCGCCGCGCCGGCATCCGGTGATGTACAACGACTTCGTCCTGCTGGGCCCCGCCAGTGACCCCGTGGGCGCGCGCGGCAGCGACATCGTCGAGGGGCTGAAGAAGGTGGCGGCTGCCAACGCGCCCTTCATCTCGCGCGGCGACAAGAGCGGCACGCACGCGGCGGAACTGCGCTATTGGCAGCAGGCCGGCGTCCCGGCAGCCAAGGGCGGCGGCTACAGGGAGTGCGGCTGCGGCATGGGTCCCGCGTTGAACATCGCCGCCTCGAGCGGCGCCTATGTGCTTGCGGATCGCGGCACCTGGCTGAGCTTCAAGAACCGGCAAGGCCTGGCGGTGCTGGTGGAGGGCGACAAGCGCCTGTTCAACCAGTACGGCGTGATGGTCGTGAGTCCGCAGCGTTTCCCGCATGTCAAGGCAGCGCAGGCGCAACAGTTCGTCGAATGGGTCACCTCGCCGGCGGGGCAGCAGGTGATCGCCAGTTATCGCATCAACGGCGAGCAGTTGTTCTTTCCGAACGCGGGAACCGCCAATTAGGGGACGCGGCGCCTGCGCAGCCATCGCTCCAGCCCGTCGAACACCCACTGCGTCAACAGCGCCAGCACGGCCGCCGGCACGGCGCCGGCCAGCATCAGGGTGGTGTCGTTCACCGCGAGACCGGCGACGATGCGTTCGCCCAGGCCGCCGGCGCCGATGAAGGTGGCGACGGTTGCCAGGCCGACGTTCAAGACCGCCGCCGTCTTGATCCCCGCGAAGATGGTCGGCGCCGCCAGCGGCAGCTCGACGCCGCGCAGCACCTGGCCGTCGCGCAGGCCCAGCGCCAGCCCGGCCTGCCGCATGCCGGCGGACAGCGAGGACAGCCCCGCGTGCGTGTTGCGCACGATCGGCAGCAGCGCATAGACCGATAGCGCCAGCAACGCCGGCAGGAAGCCGATGGTGCCCACCAGCGCGATCAGGAAAGCGAGCAGCGCCAGCGACGGCACCGTCTGGGCAATGCCCACCGCGCCCATCAGGCTGCCGGACAGCCTCGGCGATCGATGCGCCAGCACGCCCAGCGGCACCCCGATGGCAACGGCGATCGCGAGCGAAGCGAACACCAGCGTGAGGTGTTCGCGCAGCAGCCGCGGCAGGTCCGGTGCGAACAGGCGGTCGACGAAGCCCGTTCCCACAGGCGATGTCGCCGCCGCGGCAGGCCGCACGACACCGGCGACCTTGCTGCGCGCCACGAATTCCCGGGCGACCGCCTCGAACGACTTGCCGTCGATCTCGACCTGCCCGTTCATGGCGCGCATGGCGACGTCGTCGATGCGGTTCGACAGCGCTGCTGCCAGCGGGCGCTCGTCCACCGTGGCGCGCATCAGCAGCACCGCGTCATAGCGCGGGAAGAACGCGCGGTCGTCGCGCAGCACGCGCAGCTTCATGCGCGCGATCTGCGCGTCGGTGGTGTAGGCGTCCACCACGTCCACCTGGCCGCGCGAGAGGGCCTGGTACGCCAGGCCATGGTCCAGCCCGCTGCCGGGCGTGAAAGGCAGCTGGTAAGCGCGTTGCAGCGCGCCCCAGCCGTCGGCGCGCACCAGGAACTCGTGCGACAGGCCGAAGCGCAACGGCCCCTTGGCCCGCGCCAGGTCGGAGATCGTGGCGATGCCCAGCCGCGCGGCGTCGTCTTCGCGCATCGCCAGCGCGTAGCTGTTGTTGAAACCCAGCGGGACCGCGGCTTTCAAGCCCCGGGGCGCGAGCCACTGATTGAGCTGCTCCAGCGAAGGCGAGCCGTCCCGCTTGAGGATCTCGCGCACGATGGTGCCGGTGTATTCGGGGTACACCTGCACGCCGCCGTTGGCCAGCGCCTGTTCCATCACGGCGGTGTTGCCCAGTCCTTGCCGGTGCACGGCCGGCACCCCTGCTTCCACCAGGACCTGGCGGGTGATTTCGCCGAGCACGTAGCTTTCGGTGAAGCGCTTGGAGCCGACGACCAGGTCGTCCGCGATGGCGGGCACCGTGAACGACAAGCACCACGCCGCTGCGGCGAGCCGGGAGAAGAAAGAAGCCATGCGCATCACCCTACCCATGCCGCCGATTTGACCTGGGCCCAGGCGGCAGTGCCGACGGCCAGGCCGAGTTGATCCACCGACCGCGCGGTGACGCGCGCCAGCAGCACGGAGTCCCCGCACGCCAACTGCAGCAGCGCCTGCGACGGATGCCCACCCTGCGCGATGGCCCGAACGGTGCAAGCGAGCACGTTCTGGATGCTGCTGCCTTGCGGCGGCGCCAGGGCGACACTCACATCGCGGGCGAGCACCCGCACGCGGACGGCGTGTCCCACGGCGTGGCCGGCATCCGGCAACCAGAGCACGCCGCCCTCGAAGCGCGCCTGGGCGAGCTGCCACCGCGCGTCGCGGCCGATCACGGTCGCATGCAACAAGGCGGCCGGCTCCTCGCCCGGCACCGCGGGCAGGTCGATGCGCGCGAGTGTTTCAGCCAGCGGACCCGCCGCGCGCACGCGTCCGGCGTCCAGCAGCACCAGGTGGTCGGCCAGGCGCGCCACTTCGTCGCCCGAGTGCGTGACGTAGAGCATCGGGATGCGCAGCTCGTCGCGCAAGCGTTCGAGCCACGGCAGGATCTCCTGCCGGCGGGGCGCGTCCAGCGCGGCCAGCGGCTCGTCGAGCAGCAGGATGCGCGGCTGCGTGGCCAGCGCGCGGGCGATCGCCACCCGCTGCCGCTCGCCGCCGGACAACTGGTGCGGGCGCCGGTCGAGCAATTCGCCGATGCCCAGCAAGCGCACCAGCCCCGGCACGTCGATGCCCGCCGGCGTGCCCGCCGCACGCTTCGCGGCGAAGGCCAGGTTCCCCGACACGTCGAGATGGTCGAACAGGCTGGCTTCCTGGAACACATAGCCCAGCGGTCTCTGCCATGCCGGCAGGAAGACGCCGCGCGCACTGTCTTCCCACGCGGCGCCGTTGACCACCACCCGTGCTTCGGCCGCGCGTTCGAGGCCGGCCACGCAACGCAACAGCGTCGTCTTGCCGGAGCCGGACGGGCCGAACAGGGCCGTCACGCCTTGCGCCGGCAGCCGCAGGTCGACGTCCAGGGTGAAGCCTTCGCGCGGCAGGCGCAGGCGTGCTTCGATCTGGTCCGCGCTCATCCCAGCACCCGCGCGCTGCGGCGGTTCAACAGGGCCAGCGCCAGCAGCACGCCGAAGGAGAACAGCACCATGCCCGCGGACAGCCAGTGCGCCTGCGTGTATTCGAGTGCTTCCACGTGGCCGTAGATCTGGGTCGACACGACGCGCGTGCGCTCCGGAATGTTGCCGCCGATCATGAGCACCACGCCGAACTCGCCCACCGTGTGCGCGAACGTCAGCACCGCGGCCTGCACGATCCCGCCGCGTGACAGCGGCAGCACGACGTGCACGAACGCATCGAAAGGCGTGGCGCGCAGGGTCGCCGCTGCTTCCAGGGGCCGCCGTCCCACGCCTTCGAACGCGGTCTGCAGGGGCTGCACCGCGAACGGGAGCGAATACAGGATGGAGCCGAGCAACAGGCCGCCGAAGGTGAAGGGCAGCAGCCCGATGCCCAGGGCCTGCGTGAGCTGGCCGCCCCAGCCGTTCGGACCCAGCGCCACCAGCAGGTAGAAACCCAGCACGGTCGGCGGCAGCACCAGCGGCAGCGCGACGAACGCGGCGACCGGGCCGCGCCAGCGCGACGCCGTGCGCGCCAGCCACCAGGCGATCGGCGTGGCGATCAGCAGCAGCAGGAAGGTGGTGGATGCCGCGAGTTGCAGCGTGAGCCAGAGCGCCTGCAGGTCGGCCCGGCTGATCGACATGTCAGAACGTATAGCCCGCCGCGCGCAGCACCGCGCGCGCCGGTTCGGATCGCAGGTAGGCCAGGAAGGCGCTGGCTGCCGGATTGGCCGCGCCCGGATTCAGCAGCACGGCGTCCTGCCGGATCGGCGCATGCAGGTTGGCCGGCACGATCCAGCCCGTTCCCCGCAGGATGCGGCCGTCCTCTGCTACCTGCGACAAAGCCACGAAGCCCAGCGGCGCATTGCCAGTCGCGACGAACTGGTAGGCCTGCGCGATGTTCTCTGCATGCGCGAAGTTGCGTTCCCACGCGGAGAGCAGGCCGAGGTTCTTCAGGGTTTCGACGGCGGCGGCGCCGTACGGCGCCACCCGGGGGTCCGCGATGGCGAGGATGCCGTGCGCAGGCTTGCGCAACACGTCGGCGTTGGAGTCCACCACGCCGGGCTGCGCGCTCCAGAGCACCAGTTGGCCGATGGCGTAGGTGAAGCGCGTGCCGGGCCGGGCCAGCCCTTCGGCTTCCAGCCTGCGCGGGGTCTGGGCGTCGGCCGCGAGCAGCACTTCGAACGGTGCGCCGTTGCGGACCTGCGCGTGGAACTTGCCGGTGGAGCCGAGCGCGACGACGGCGGCGTGGCCGGTGTCGCGTTGGAAGGCGGTGGCGATCTTGCGGATCGGCGCGGCGAGGTTCGCCGCCGCGGCCACCTGCACCTGGCCGGCGTGGGCGGGCAGGGCGAGGGCGACGAGGAGGGCGAAGATCGGTCGAATCATCAATGCCGAGTGTAGGCCGGCGGTAAGCGGTAGGCCGGCGGTGAGCGCGGAGCCGAACCCCGGTGAAGGTGACGCACCGGTCACCGGGGTTCGGCTTCGCGCTCACCCCGGCCTACGACCGCCCCGGCTTGTGCCCCAGCTTCCGATACACCGTCGCCCGGCTGATCCCCAGCGCGCGCGCGGCCTCCATCACGTTGCCGCGCGCATCGTTGACCGCCTTGCGGATCAACGCGATCTCCACGTCGCGCAGCGGCAGCCGCGAGCCGGCAGTTGCGCGCGCCTCGCCGGCCGCATGCGCCATGCAGGCCAGGCGCAACCCGGACCACAGCGGCACTTCCACCGGCGCGGCGTCGCCATGCCGCGCCAGGTCGAACAGCTGTTCCCAGGGCTGGGCGAACAACTCGCTGCAATGCACGGGAGCGGCGTGCGCGCCGGCCAGGCCCGCGAGCATCTGGCGCGCGGCCGGATTGCTGCCCGCCACCCAGCCGTCGCCGTCCAGGCACACCAGGCCGTCGTCGTCGTCACCGAGCAGCCGGCCCGGCCAGTTCAGGCGCAGCGCCACCCGGTGCGGGCGCGACAGCGTCAGCGCGTTCTCGATGCTGCGGGCGGATTGCGAAACCAGGTGCTTGAGCTCCGGCCGTTCGGCGGCATCGATGCCCGTCAGGTCCAGCATGCCCACGCAACTGCCGTCGGGGCCGAACAGCGGCGCGCCGGCGCAGCTGTAGCAGCCCGTCATGTCGAAGAAGTGTTCGCCGCGATGCAGCCACACCGGCTGCAGTTCCGCCAGCGCCGCGCCGATGGCGGTGGTGCCGACGCTGCGCTCGGACAGGTCGACGCCGATGCGCGTGATGACCGCGGCGCGCGGGTCCGCATGGTCGATCGGCCCATGCGCGTCCACCACCACGCCGTGCTGGTTGGTGAGGATGGCGAAGTAGCGGGTGCTGGCGATCGCACGGCCGAGCTGCTCCAGCACCGGACGGGCCGCGCTGACGAGCTGGTGGTTGCCTTCCTCGACCCGGCGCGCCTGCTGGCGGGGCACGACGTCGAAGCTGACGGGGTCCTGGGGGCGCTGGCCATGGCCGAGGCAGCGGCGCCAGGAACGCTCGATCCAGCTGCCGCCGTACCAGCCGTCCACCAGCACGTCGGTCATCGAGCGGCCCTCCTGCATCACGGCCTGGCGGGCACGGGCGATCTGCTGCAACCGCCCTTGCACGGCGCTCTCTCCGGGAACGCTCATCTTTCGCTCCATGTTTCCCGGCGCCGCCCCCGCAGCGCCGGACCCCATTGTTCCATTTTGAGAATTTCCCGCCAGTGCGCCGGGCGACCTAGGGTTTCGCCTAGGGAGGGGGAAAGGGGCCAATCCAACAATGGCTGCCCGAGCCCACTCCGGAGACACACGACATGCTGGTATCCCTCAAGGTCAATGGCAAGGCGGCAAGCGTCGACGTCGCCCCCAACACGCTGCTGGTCACCGCCATCCGCGAAAACCTCCGGCTGACGGGCACCCACGTGGGCTGCGACACGGCCCAGTGCGGCGCCTGCACCGTCATCGTCAACGGCCGCGCGGTCAAGTCCTGCAACACCCTCGTCGCGCAGCACCCCGGCGCCGAGATCACCACCATCGAAGGACTGGCGGCTGCCGACGGCACCATGCATCCCATGCAGGCGGCGTTCAAGGAATGCCACGGCCTGCAATGCGGCTTCTGCACGCCGGGCATGGTGATGAGCGCGCTGGACCTGTGCCAGCGCCATCCCAACGCCAGCGAAACGCAAGTGCGCGAACAGCTCGAGGGCAACATCTGCCGCTGCACGGGCTACCAGAACATCGTCAAGGCCGTCCGCCAGGGCCAGGCCGCCATGGGCGCCAAGCCCTGAACCGCACACAAGGAGACAAGCCATGGGTGCATCCGACAACTTCGCCAAGCTGCCGCACATCGGGGAGTCCGTCCGCCGCAAGGAGGACTACCGCTTCCTGACCGGCGCGGGCCAGTACACCGACGACATCAACCTGCCGAACCAGCGCTATGCCGTGTTCGTGCGCTCTCCCCACGCCCACGCGGCGATCCGCGGCATCGACACCGCGCGGGCGTCCGCCATGCCCGGCGTCGCCCGCATCTTCACCGGCAAGGACGTGGAGGGCAAGATGGGCGGGCTGCCCTGCGGCTGGCTGATCACCAGCACCGACGGCACGCCGATGAAGGAGCCGCCGCACCCCATCCTGGCGCAAGGCAAGGTGCGCTACGTCGGCGACCACGTCGCGATGGTGGTGGCCGACACGCTGGAGCAGGCGCGCAATGCGGCCGAGGCGGTCGACGTCGAATACGATCCGCTGCCGGCCGTGGTGGACGTGCGCGGTGCCGCCCGGGCGACGGCGCTGCACGACGCGGCCCCGGACAACCGCTGCTACAAGTGGGCGATCGGCGACAAGAACGCGGTCGACGCGGTGTTCGCCAAGGCCGCGCACGTCACGAAAATCGACCTCACCAACCAGCGGCTGGTCGCCAACCCGATGGAGCCGCGCGCGGCGATCGGCTCGTTCAATCGCGCCAGCGACGAGTACACGCTGTACGTGTCCAACCAGAACCCGCACGTCGAGCGGCTGCTGATGACCGCCTTCGTGCTGGGACTGCCCGAACACAAGGTCCGCGTGATCGCACCCGACGTGGGCGGCGGCTTCGGCGCCAAGATCTTCCTGTATGCGGAAGACGTGGCGTTGACGTGGGCGTCCAAGCAGCTCAATTGCGCCATCAAGTGGACCTGCGACCGCAGCGAGGCCTTCCTGAGCGACGCCCAGGGCCGCGACCACGTGAGCCATGCCGAGATGGCGATGGACAGCCAGGGCAGGTTCCTGGCGCTGCGCGTGAAGACCGACGCCAACCTGGGCGCCTACCTCTCCACGTTCTCCACCGCCGTGCCGACCATCCTGTACGCCACGCTGCTGGCGGGCCAGTACAAGACGCCGCAGGTGTACGTGGAAGTCGATGCGTGGTTCACCAACACCGCGCCGGTGGATGCCTACCGCGGCGCCGGCCGCCCGGAGGCCACCTACCTGCTGGAGCGGCTGGTGACGCGCTGCGCCTGGGAGATGAACATCCCGCAGGACGAGATCCGCGAGCGCAACTTCATCGACACCTTCCCGTACCAGACGCCCGTGGCGCTGCAATACGACACCGGCGACTACCACGGTGCGCTGTTCAAGGCCAACGCGCTGGCCGACGTCAAGGGTTTCGAGCAGCGGCGCAAGGCCAGCGAGGCCCAGGGCCTCAAGCGCGGCCTGGGCTACAGCAGCTACATCGAGGCCTGCGGCATCGCGCCGTCGAACATCGCCGGTGCTCTGGGCGCGCGGGCCGGCCTGTTCGAATGCGGCGAAGTGCGGGTGCACCCGACCGGCAGCGTGACGGTGTTCACCGGCTCGCATAGCCACGGCCAGGGCCACGAGACCACCTTCGCGCAAGTCGTCGCGGCGCGCCTGGGCATCCCGGTCGACAACGTCGACATCGTGCACGGGGATACGGGACGCGTGCCCTTCGGCATGGGCACCTACGGCTCGCGGTCGATCAGCGTCGGCGGCGCGGCCCTGATGAAGGCGCTGGACAAGATCGAGACCAAGGCCAAGAAGATCGCGGCGCACCTGATGGAAGCCGGCGACGGCGACGTCGAATTCAGCAACGGGGAGTTCCGGATCAAGGGCACCGACAAGAAGGTGACGTTCGGCCAGGTGGCGCTGACGGCCTACGTGCCGCACAACTATCCGCTGGACAAGCTGGAGCCCGGCCTGAACGAAACGGCCTTCTACGACCCGACCAACTTCACCTTCCCGGCGGGCACCTACATCTGCGAGGTGGAGGTGGACCCGGCGACGGGCGTCGTGCGCATCGACCGCTTCACGGCGGTGGACGACTTCGGCGTCATCGTCAACCCGATGATCGTCGAGGGCCAGGTGCACGGCGGGCTGGCGCAGGGTATCGGGCAGGCGTTGATGGAGAACTGCGTGTACGACAAGGACACCGGCCAGCTGCTGACCGGCTCGTACATGGACTACGCCATGCCGCGCGCCAATGACTTGCCCAGCTTCAAGCTGGACACCGTCTGCACGCCGTGCACGCACAACGCGCTGGGCACCAAGGGCTGCGGCGAGGCCGGCGCCATCGGTTCGCCGCCGGCGGTGATCAACGCCGTGCTCGACGCGCTGAAGGACCTGGGCGTGAAAGACCTCGACATGCCCGCCTCATCCAGCCGCGTCTGGGAAGCCATCCAGGCCGCGAAGCCCTGAACCCCCGAAGGAGACCGAACCATGTATGCATTCACCTTCGAGCGTCCTGCGTCGCTCGCCGACGCGCAACGCGCCGCGGCGGCCGGCGGCACCAAGGTGCTGGCCGGCGGCCAGACCCTGCTGGCGTCCATGAAGCTGCGCCTGGCCAATCCCGAGAAGCTGGTGGACCTGGGCGGCATCGCGGAGCTGTCCGTCATTCGCCGCGAAGGCAACGCCCTCGTCATTGGCGCGATGGCGCGCCATGCGGACGTCGCCACCAACGCCGACGTGAAGGCGGCGATCCCGGCGCTGGCGGACATGGCGGGCAACATCGGCGACCGCCAGGTCCGCGCGATGGGCACCATCGGCGGTTCGCTGGCCAACAACGATCCGGCGGCCTGCTACCCGGCGGGCGCGCTGGCGATGAACGCCACCATCGTCACGACCCAACGCAAGATCAGTGCCGACGATTTCTTCACCGGCATGTTCACCACCGCGCTGAACGACGGCGAGCTGATCACCAGCGTGAGCTTTCCGCAGGTCAAGCGGGCGGCGTACATCAAGTTCAAGCAGCCGGCCTCGCGCTTCGCCCTGATCGGCGTGTGCGTGGCGCAGACGGACAGCGGCGTGCGCGTGGCGGTCACCGGCGGCGGCAACGGCGTGTTCCGGCACACCGGCCTGGAGCAAGCGCTCGCGAAGAGCTTCACGCCCCAGGCCGCGGCCGCAGTGAAGATCGACGCCGGCAATCTGTCGGGCGACCTGCATGCGAGCGCGGCGTACCGGGCGAACTTGATCTCGGTGCTGACGCAAAGGGCGGTGGCGAAGGCGCTGGGCTGAGGCTTCGAGCAACTCCCTCTCCCCTGGGGAGAGGGCTGGGGTGAGGGGCGGGCGCGCCACACCCTCACCCCAACCCTCTCCCGCAAGCGGGAGAGGGAGCCACACCTCACAATCCAGGACATGAGCGCGCTCCCCTTCCCCTCCATCGACGCCCTCCAGCAGTCCCTCCAGGCTTGCGGCTACTTCGCCGAACGACGCCTCGCCACCGCCGTGTTCCTGGCGCTGAAACTGCAGCGCCCGTTGCTGCTGGAAGGCGAACCCGGCGTCGGCAAGACGGAGCTGGCCAAGGCGCTGGCCTCGGCATTGCAGCGCTCGCTGCTGCGCCTGCAGTGCTACGACGGCCTCGAGCTGCGCGAGGCGCTCTACGAATGGAACTACGCCGCGCAACTGCTGCACATGCGCGCGGCCGAGGGCAAGGAAAGCGCCGACCAGATCGAGCGCGAGGTGTACCAGGACCGCTACCTGATCCGCCGACCGCTGCTGCAGGCGTTGCAGGCGCCGGAGCCGGGCGCGGTGCTGCTGATCGACGAGGTGGACCGCGCCGACGAACCCTTCGAGGCCTTCCTGCTGGAATACCTGGGGGAGTACCAGGTGAGCATCCCCGAGATCGGCACCATTCGCGCCCGGGCGACGCCGGTCACGATCCTCACCAGCAACCGCACCCGCGAGCTGAACGACGCGGTGAAGCGGCGCTGCCTGTACCACTGGCTCGACTACCCGGACCGCGACCGCGAGCTGGCGATCGTGCGCTCGCGCGTGCCCGAAGCCGGCGATGAGCTGTCGCAACAGGTGGCACGGTTCATCGGCCGCCTGCGGAGCGAGCCCTTCGCCAATGCGTTCCAACGCGCCCCCGGCATCGCCGAGAGCGTGGAGTGGGCCAAGGCGCTGGTGGCGCTGGACACGCTGGCGCTCGACCCGGAGGTCGTCTCCGATACGGCGGGCATCTTGTTCAAGCAGCGCGAGGACGTGGCCGCGCTCACGCGCGAACTCGCGGCCGACCTGCTGAAGCCTGAGCCCGAACCGGCCTGAAGCGCAGGCATCGGCCATGAGCAACCTGGGCGACGCGCGCAGCGCCAAATTCGCTGACAACATCGCCGGCTTCGGCCGCGCGCTGCGCCGTGCCGGCCTGCGCGTGGACAGCGCCCGCATCGGCCTGGCGCAACAGGCGGTGCAGCTTGTCGGCGTGGAGGACAAGGCGGACGTCGGCGCGGCGCTTGAGGCCGTGCTGGTCAGCCGTGAACAGGAACGCGACGTGTTCCGCGAACTGTTCGATGCGTACTTTCGCGACCCCGAACTCGCCCACAAGCTGCTGGCGCAGATGCTGCCCACCGCACAGGGCCAGGCGGAGCCGTCGAAGCGGCGGCCGCGCGTGAGCGATGCCCTGGCGCCGCAAAAGCGTTTCGGCGGCGGCACGCGCAAGCCGGATCAGGAGGTGGAGTTCGACGCCGCGATGACGGCCAGCGACATGACGCGGCTGAAGCACGCCGACTTCAACGCCCTGAGCGCGGGTGAGTTCCACCTGGTCGAACGGCTGGCACGCGACATCGCGCTGCCGGTCCCGCAAGTGGAGATGCGGCGCATGCGCCCCGGCACGCGCGGCAATCGCCTGCATTGGGCGCGCTCGATGCGGCAGTCGGCCCAGACGGGTGGCGAGCTGATGGTGCTGCGCAGGATGCAGCGCAGCCGCCAACCCTTGCCGCTGCTGGTGCTGGTGGACGTCTCCGGTTCGATGGAGCGCTATGCGCGCCTGCTGCTGGCCTTCCTGCATGCGGCGACGCGCCTGCATCGCCGCCGCGACGTGTTCGCCTTCGGCACGCACCTGACCGACCTCACGCCTGCCTTCCGCATCGCCGACACCGATGCGATGCTGGCCGCCGCCAGCACGGCCATCGACGACTTCGCAAGCGGCACGCGGCTGGGTGAGTCACTTGCCACGCTGCGCCAGCGACACGCGCGCCGCCTGGTGGGCCGGCGCACCCTGGTGCTGGTCATCAGCGACGGCCTCGACACCGGCGAGCCGGAGGAGCTGTCACGCGAACTGGAGTGGCTGACGCATCGCTGCCGCCGGCTGCTCTGGCTCAACCCGCTGCTGCGCTTCGAAGGCTATGCTCCACTCGCGCGCGGCGCGGCGGTGCTGCACCGGCATGCCCACGCCATGCTGGCGGTGCACAACCTGGCCCGGTTGCAGGACCTCGCGCAAAGCCTCTCCGAACTGCTCGATCGCTAGACGAAGAAAGAAGATCCCCATGGAAATGCAAGGCAGCCGCCACCTCGCCGTCTCGCAACAACAGGCGTGGGAAGCGCTGAACGACCCGCAGGTGCTCAAGGCCTGCATCCCGGGTTGCGACAAGGTGGAGCCGACCGCCGACAACCAGTATGCGATCGCCATGGCCGTGAAAGTGGGGCCGGTGGCCGCCCGCTTCGCCGGCAAGATCACGCTGCTGGATGTGCTGCCGCCCAACAGCTACACGCTCGCCTTCGAGGGGCAGGGCGGCGCGGCCGGCTTCGGCAAGGGCAGCGCGAAGGTGTCGCTGGCCCCGCCCGTCGAGGGCGCGGGCTGTGAACTGAATTACACCGCGAACGCGCAGGTGGGCGGCAAGATCGCCCAGGTCGGGCAGCGGTTGGTCGACGGGGTTGCACGCTCGATGGCCGAGGAATTCTTCCGCCGCTTCGACGAGGAGATGCAGCGGCGCTACCCGGATGCCTACGCCGCGCAGGCCGCGCTGCCGCCGGATGCGCCTGCGCCTGCCGCGCCGGCCCGGGGCATTCCCATGTGGGCCTGGATTGCATTCGGCGCCGGCATCCTGCTGGCCCTGTTCGTGCTGATGCGCTAGGACCGCCATGCCGGATTCGTCCCTTCGCTGCTGGAACCGGCGCGCGATGCTGGCAGCGGCGGCGAGCGTCGTCGCGTGTCCGGCGCTGGCCCTGGCGCAGTCCGCCGCTTATCCGACGCGTCCGATCACCCTGATCGTGCCGTGGCCGGCCGGCGGGCAGACCGACATCACGATGCGCATCCTGGCGGAGCTCGCGGGGCGTTCGCTGGGCCAACCGGTGGTGGTGGACAACCGCCCCGGCGCCGCGGGCACGCTGGTGGGCCCGGCGCTGCGCGCGGCCGCGCCCGACGGCCATGTCATCGGGCAACTGCCGCTGACGCTGTACCGCGCGCCGCTGCAACGCAAGGTGCCGTGGGATCCGCTGCGCGACATCACGCCGGTGATCCAGGTCTCGGGTGTCACCTTCGGCATCGTGGTGCCGGCGGACAGCGCCTTCCAGTCCTTTGCCGACCTGCTGGCCTGGGCCCGCGAGCGTCCCGGCCGGCTGAGCGTGGGGTCCACCGGCATCGGCAGCACCGCGCACCTGGCGATGGAGGACGTGCTGTCGCGCGAGGGCGTGAGCTACATCCACGTGCCCTACAAGGGGACGGCGGACCAGATGCTGGCGGTGGCGAGCCGCACGCTGATGGTGGGCGTCAATTCGACCGGCTACGCCCCCTATGTCGAAACCGGGCGGCTGCGTCTGCTGGCCGTCTTCAATGCCCAGCGCAGCAAACGCTGGCCCGAGGTCCCCACCCTGCGCGAGCTGGGTCACCCCGAGGCGGTGTACACCTCGCCGTACGGCATCGGCCTGCCGGCCGGGGCCGATCCGCTGGTGATCCGCAAGCTGCACGACACCTTCAAGGCCGCGATGTTCGATCCGCTGCACCTGCAGGAGATCGCCCGGTACGACCAGGAGCAGGCTTACCTGGACACCGCGGACTACGGCCGCTACGTGCAGGGTGTGACGGCGCGCGAGCGCGTGCTGCTGGCCCGCCTGGGCCTCGGCATGGGGAGGCCGGATTGAAACCAACAGAACAGATTCGACGGAGGAGACCCATGAAGAACACGACGGTCCTCGCGTGGGCCGCGTTCGCCGCATCCCAGGCCTGTGGACAGACGCCCGCCGATTCGCCCGCGGCGCAGGACGGCAACCGGACGTTGCGGCCGGTGGTCGTGACGCCCACCCCCGGGGTGGCGCAGGAAGCGTTCAACACGCCGGCGTCGGTGGACGTGGTGGATCGCGAAACGCTGCGCAACTCGCAACTGCAGGTCAACCTCTCGGAGCCGCTGGTGCGCGTACCCGGCGTGATCGCGCTGAACCGGCAGAACTACGCGCAGGACCTGCAGATCTCCATCCGCGGCTATGGCGCGCGCTCCACCTTCGGCGTGCGCGGCATCCGCCTGTACCTGGACGGCATCCCCGCCACCGCGCCGGATGGCCAGGGGCAGGTGTCGCACTTCGACATCTCCACCGCGGACCGCATCGAGGTGCTGCGAGGCCCGTTCTCGTCGCTGTACGGCAATTCCTCCGGCGGCGTGATCAGCGTGTTCACCGCCGATGGCGGGCCGGACAAGGTGCTGGAGGCGGGCAGCGCGTTCGGCAGCGACGGCGTGTGGCGACAGAACGTCGGCTTCTCGGGTACGGAGGGACCCTGGAACTGGAACCTGGGCTTCGTGCATTTCGAGACCGACGGCTACCGCGAGCACAGTGCCGCCAAGCGCGACGGCTTCAACGGCAAGGTCCGCCTCGATGCGACGAGGGACACCAAGGTCACCTTGGTCGGCAACTGGGTGTCGATGCCGGATGTGCAGGATCCGCTGGGACTGACGAGAGGTGATTGGGAGAGGGATCCGCGGCAAATGTCGTGCTCGGGGGTTGTCGCGCCCGCACCTTGTCCCATCGAGTTCAATCCTCGCAAGTCCGTCGAACAGCTGCAAGCCGGCCTCATCCTGGACCACCGCATCGACGACGTGCACGCGCTCAAGCTCACCACCTGGACCGGTCATCGCAGCACCGAGCAGTTCCAGGCCATCCCGGTCGGCGCCCAGGCCGCGCCGACCAGTTCGGGCGGCGTCATCGCGTTGGACCGTGACTACCGTGGCGTGGACGCGCAGTGGATCGCGCGGACGCGGCTCGGTGCGAATGCGCTGACTTTCACCGCCGGCCTGTATGCCGACGAGCTGCAGGAGAATCGCCGCGGCTACGAGAACTTCGTCGGCCCCGTCCTCGGCGTGATGGGCAACCTGCGCCGCAACGAGGACAACCGGGTGCGCAGCTTCGACCAGTACGCGCAGGTGCAATGGGATAGCGAACGCGTCACCCTCACCGGCGGCCTGCGGCATTCCGAGGTGCGCTTTTCTTCGCAGGACCAGTTCATCGTCGCTGGCACCAACCCCGACGACAGCGGCTCGACCCGATTTTCAGCGACAACCCCGGTGCTGGGCGTGGTCTACCACGTGAGCGATGCGCTGAACGTGTATGCCGCCGCCGGCCGCGGCTTCGAGACGCCGACCTTTAATGAAGTGGCCTACAGACCTAACCTGGCTACCGGCCTGAATTTCGACCTGAAGCCGGCACACAGCCGGCAATACGAAATTGGCATAAAGGCGGAGCCGGCGCCCGACTGGCGCGTCAACGCGGCGCTGTTCCAGGCGCGCACTTCGGACGAGATCGTCGTTCAGTCGAATACCTTCGGCCGCAGTTCGTTTCAGAACGTCGGCGAGAGCAAGCGGCGCGGCCTGGAACTGGCATTGTCCGGACGCATAGGCGGGGCGTGGTCCACCTATGCGGCACTCACCTACCTGGATGCGACTTACAGCACTTCCTTCCTAACCTGCGGACCGCCGCCATGTCCGACACCGAGCGTCACCATCCCCGCCGGCAACCGCATCCCCGGCATCCCGCGCACCTCCGCGTACGCGGAGGTTGCCTGGAAGCACCGTCCGTGGGGCCTGGAGACGGCCGTCGAGTTGCGCCATGTGGGCAAGATCGCCGTGAACGACACGAATTCGGACTTCGCCCCGGCCGCGACCTTGTTCGCCTTCCGGCTCGGCCTGGAGCAGAAGGTGGACCGCTGGACCGTGCGGGAATTCGTGCGGGTGGACAATCTGGCCGACCGCAAGGCGATCGGGTCCGTGATCGTCAACGAGGGCAACCAGCGCTACTTCGAGCCCGCGCCGGGCCGCACCTGGCTGGTGGGTGTGAGTGCTGCGTACGCCTTCTGACCGGAAGGAACCATGGAAAACATCGACGTGATGGTGCTGCGCACGCTGCGCGACTGGCGGGCGGCGGGCAAGCGCGCGCTGCTGGCGACGGTGGTGCGCACGTGGGGCTCGTCCCCGCGTCCGGTGGGCTCCATCATGGCGTTGGCCGAGGACGGCTCGGTGGTCGGTTCGGTCTCCGGCGGATGCATCGAGGACGACCTCATCTACCGCCACACCCGCGCGTACAGCGGCAAGGAACCGGGCCACCAGATCCCGTCCGGGCCGCCGTCCTTCGTGAAGTACGGCGTGACGGCCGATGAAGCGCACCGCTTCGGCCTGCCTTGCGGCGGCACGCTGGAACTGCTGCTGGAATTCGACCCCGATGTGGAGTCGCTGCAGGCACTGGTGCAGGCACTGGAGCAGGGCCGCCTGATGCGGCGCACGGTCCAACTGGCGAGCGGCGCGGTGTCGCTGGCGCTGGCGGAGTCGCCGCAGGAGCTGAGCGTGGCCGGCGGCGCGCTGGTCAACACCTTCGGCCCCGAGTACCGCATGCTGCTGATCGGCGCGGGGCAGTTGACGGAGTACCTCGCGACGATGGCGCTGTTCAGCGGCTTTGCCGTGACGGTGTGCGACCCGCGCGAGGAATACCGTGGCAGCTGGAGCGTCGCGGGCGCGCGGGTGGTGAGCGACATGCCGGATGACGTGGTGACGGCCTTCCACGCCGACCGCCGCAGTTGCGTGGTGGCGTTGACGCATGACCCGAAGCTGGACGACCTGGCGTTGCTCGAGGCCTTGAAGACTGATGCCTTCTACGTCGGCGCCATCGGCAGCCGCCGCAACAACGAGGCGCGGCACCAGCGGATGATCGAGCACTTCGACCTGACCCCCGCGGACCTGCAGCGCCTGCGCGGGCCGATCGGCATCTACATCGGCAGCAAGACACCGGCCGAGATCGCCGTCAGCATCATGGCGGAGATCCTGGCGGTGAAGAACGCCGTCACCCTGCCGCGCGACATGGAAGTCGCTGCCGCCAAGAACCTGCGCGCGGTGCAGGCGAACGATGCGGGTCCCGTGGTGTGCGGCGTGTCGGGAACGCGCTGAGAGCATCCATGGCGGGGTGCGCGTAGCGCAACCCGCCCTACGCCACAGTCGGAACACGCGCCCCGTAGGGCGGGTTCGCGCCAGCGACCCCGCCGTCGCGTGACGGGCTTACTTGCGATACGCATCCACCAGCTGCTGGCCCTCCGGTCCGGCTTTTTCCAGCCATTCCTTGAGCATCGTGTCACCGACCTTCTTCATGTCGGCCTTCAGTTGCGCCGAGGGTGCATGGATCTGCATGCCGTTGGCCTTGAGCTTTTCCAGCACCTCGGTGTTGGTCCTGCGGCTGGCCGCCCAGCCGCGCGTTTCGGCGTCGGCGCCGGCCTTCATCAGGGCATCCTGCGTGGCCTTGTCCAGTGCATTGAACGAGGCGCGGTTCACGATCACCGCGTTCTTGGGCAGCCAGGCCTGCGTGTCGTACCAGTTCTTGATGTGCTC
Source organism: Ramlibacter sp. PS3R-8 (assembly GCF_037572435.1). Taxonomy (NCBI): domain Bacteria; kingdom Pseudomonadati; phylum Pseudomonadota; class Betaproteobacteria; order Burkholderiales; family Comamonadaceae; genus Ramlibacter; species Ramlibacter sp. PS3R-8. The sequence goes on along the minus strand of NZ_JBBHGT010000002.1, from coordinate 286,900 downwards.
GTACGTCTTGGTGTCGAAACCGGTCGAGCCCGACGACATGTACGAATCGACGACGCCGGTGGCCATGGCCTGCGACAGTTCGGCGGCCTGCACCGTCACCGGTTGCGCGCCCACCAGTTCGGCGATGCGGGCGGTGGCGGGGCTGTAGGCGCGCCACTTCAGGCCCTTCATGTCGGCGGCGGAGTTGATCGGGCGCTTGGTGTAGATGCCCTGCGGCGGCCACGCCACGGCGTACAGGACCATCATGCCTTGCTCGGCCAGCTTCTTGTCCACCAGCGGCTTCTGCGCGCGCCACAGCTTGGCGGCGTCGTCATAGCTGTCGGCCAGGAAAGGCAGGCCGTCCGCGCCGAAGATCTGCCATTCGTTCTGGAAGTTGACCAGCAGGATCTCGCCGATCTGCGCCTGGCCGCCCTGCACGGCGCGCTTGATTTCGGGCGCCTTGAACAGCGCCGCGTTCGGGTGCACCGTGATCTTGAGCTTGCCGCCGGAAAGCCGGTCCACGTCCCTGGCGAACAGTTCGAGGTTTTCGCTGTGGAAATTGCTTGCAGGGTAGGCGGCAGGCAGGTCCCACTTGGTTTGGGCGGCGACCTGGCCGGCCAGGGCGATGGCTGCCAGCGGGATGGCGAACTTGAGTTTCATGCGAGCTCCATGGATCGGTTCTGGACAGGAGGAGCTTACGTGCAATTCCCGGGCCAGCGGATGCGGCTTAACCCCAAGCGCCCGCCTCACATCTTGGACGGCAGCCAGGTCGCTATCTGGGGCACGAACCAGAGCAGCAGCACCATGGCGCACATCAGGAAGAAGAAGGGCATGGTGACCCGGGCGATCCACGTGATCTCCTTGCCCGTCATGCCCTGCAGCACGAACAGGTTGAAGCCCACCGGCGGCGTGATCTGCGCCATCTCCACGACCACCACGATGAAGATGCCGAACCAGATCAGGTCGAAACCGGCGGACTGCACCGTCGGCAGGATCACGCCCATGGTCAGCACCACCATCGAGATGCCGTCGAGGAAGCAGCCGAGGATGATGTAGAAGATCGCCAGCGCCACCATCAGCATGAAGGGCGACAGCCCGAGCGACCGCACCCACTCCGCCAGGTGGCGCGGCAGGCCGATGTAGCCCATGGCCAGCGTCAGGAACGCGGCGCCCGACAGGATCAGCGCGATCATGCAGTACAGGCGCGTGGCGCCCAGCAGCGAGTCGCGGAACGTGGCCCAGTTCAGCGAGCGTTGCACCGCGCTGAGGACCAGCGAACCCACCACGCCCACGGCGGCCGCTTCCGTCGCCGTGGCCACCCCGCTGTAGATGGAGCCGAGCACGGCGGCTATCAGCAGCACCACCGGGATCAGGTGGCGCGACTCGTGGACCTTTTCCATGAAGGTCATCACCGTCTCGGGCACGGGGATCTTCTGCTTGTTCAGCATCGCCCAGACCGCGAGATAGCCGGAGAACAGCGAGGCCAGCACGATGCCGGGGATGATGCCGGCGACGAACAGGCGGGCTATCGAGACGTCCGCCGTCACGCCGTAGACGATCATGATGATCGAAGGCGGGATCAGCAGTCCCAGCGTGCCGGCGCCGGCCAGCGAACCGATCGTGATCTCCTCCGGATAGCCGCGCTTGCCCAGCTCGGGCAGCGTCATCTTGCCGATGGTGGCGCAGGTGGCGGCGGAGGAGCCCGAGACGGCGGCGAAGATGGTGCAGCCGATCACGTTGGTGTGCAGCAACCGGCCCGGCAGCCGCGACACCCAGGGCGCCAAGCCGCGGAACATGCTCTCGCTGAGCTTGGTGCGGAACAGGATCTCGCCCATCCAGATGAACAGGGGCAGCGCGGTGAGCGTCCAGCTCGAGGCGGAACCCCAGACCGTGACCGCCATGGCGTCACCGGCGGGGCGCGACGAGAACAGCTGCATGCCGATCCAGGCGACGCCCGCCAGCGTGAGGCCGATCCAGACGCCGCTGCCGAGCAGCAGGAACAGCGAGGCGATCAGCAGGGTGGTGACGGCGAAGTCATTCATTGTGCAGCGCCTCCTCCGTCTCGACGGACTGGCGCTTGCCGCGCAGCTCCAGCACCCATTCGTCGACCAGGGCGACCAGCAGGATCACCGTGCCGACGGCCATGGCGAGCTGCGGCAGCCACAGTGGCGTGGCGTCGTTGCCGGTGGAGATGTCGTTGATGGTCCGCGACACCCAGGCCAGGCGGACGGAGTAGAAGGCGAACAGGGCACCGAGGAGCACGGAAGCCGACAGCGCCCACATCTCCAGCGCCCGGCGGCTCTTGCCGCGCAGGCGGCCCAGCAGAAGGGTCACCCGGATGTGCTCGTTGCGCTTGAGGGTGTGCGCCAGTGCCAGGAAGCCGGCAGCCGCCATGGCGTAGCCGGCATAGGCGTCGGTCCCGGGAACGTGGAAGCCGACCTGCCGGCTCACGATGGACAGCAGCACCATCAACAGCACACCCACCATCGCCAGGGCCGCCAGCCAGGCCGAAGCGTCATACAGGAAGTCCAGCAACCGTCGCATGCAACCCCTCTTCGTTGTGGCCCCGAGTTTAGGGGCTGTTCTTCCATAATGGCCGGATGACTTCCCGCACCTTCCCGGCATGGCAATTCTGGATCGACCGCGGCGGCACTTTCACCGACGTCGTGGGCCGCCGGCCGGACGGCAGCCTCGTCACCCACAAGCTGCTGTCGGACAACCCGGAGCAATACCGTGATGCGGCCGTGGCGGGCATCCGCCATCTCCTGGGACTGAAGCCGGGCGAGCCGATCACGCCGCGGCAGGTGGAGTGCGTGAAGATGGGAACCACGGTGGCGACCAATGCACTGCTGGAGCGCAAGGGCGAGCCCACGTTGCTGGTCACCACGCGGGGCTTTCGCGATGCGCTGCGCATCGCGTACCAGAACCGCCCGCGCCTGTTCGACCGGCACGTCGTGCTGCCGGAACTGCTCTACTCCGAAGTCATCGAGGCCCGCGAGCGCATGGGGGCGCACGGCGAGGTGCTGCAGGCGCTGGAAGAGGCCCACCTGCGGCAGGCGTTGCAGGCGGCGCACAGCCGCGGCCTGCGCAGCGTGGCCATCGTCTTCATGCATGGTTACCGCTACACGGCGCACGAAGGCGCCGCGGGCCGCATCGCCCGCGAATGCGGCTTCGACCAGGTCAGCACCTCGCACCAGACCAGCCCGATGATGAAGCTGGTCAGCCGCGGCGACACCACCGTGGTCGACGCCTACCTGTCGCCCATCCTGCGGCGCTACGTCGACCAGGTGGCGGCGGAGATGCCGGGCGTGAAGCTGTTCTTCATGCAGTCGTCCGGCGGCTTGACGGACGCCCATGCCTTCCAGGGCAAGGACGCCATCCTGTCCGGGCCCGCCGGCGGCATCGTCGGCATGGCCCGGACGGCGCAACTCGGCGGCCATGACCGCGTCATCGGCTTCGACATGGGAGGGACGTCCACCGACGTTTCGCACTTCGCGGGGGAGTTCGAGCGCGAGTTCGAGACGCAGGTGGCCGGCGTGCGCATGCGCGCGCCGATGATGAGCATCCATACCGTGGCGGCAGGCGGCGGCTCGATCCTGGAATTCGACGGCGCGCGTTTTCGCGTCGGCCCGCAGAGCGCCGGCGCCAATCCGGGGCCGGCCAGCTACCGCCGCGGCGGGCCGCTGGCCGTGACCGACGCCAACGTGATGGTCGGCAAGATCCAGCCGCGCTACTTCCCGCCGGTGTTCGGCCCGCAAGGCAACGAGCCCCTCAGCCACGAAGCGGCAGCGACGAAGTTCGCGGACCTGGCGCAGCGCACCGGGCGCAGCGCCGAGGAAGTGGCCGAGGGCTTCATTGCCATCGCCGTGCAGCAGATGGCCAACGCGATCAAGAAGATCTCGGTGGCGCGCGGCTACGACGTCACCCGCTACACGCTCCAATGCTTCGGCGGCGCCGGCGGCCAGCACGCCTGCCTGGTGGCGGATGCATTGGGCATGTCGCGCGTGTTCGTGCACCCGCTGGCCGGCGTGCTGTCGGCGTACGGCATGGGGCTGGCCGACCAGAACGTCATCCGGGAACAGGCGGTCGAATTGCTGCTGTCGCCGGAGAACCTGGCCGACGTGCGGCAGAAGCTGGATGCGCTGGCGGGCGCCGCGCAGGCGGAGCTGCGCAAGCAGGATCTGAGCGGCAACGCAGTGCAAGTGCGGCGTCGCGTGCATGTGCGCTACCAGGGCAGCGACTCGGCGCTGGTGGTTGCCTTCGGCACGCAGGAGGAGATCGTTGCCGGTTTCGAGTCGGCTTACCGGCAGCGCTTTTCCTTCCTGATGCCGGGCAAGCCGATGATCGTGGAAGCGGTGTCGGTGGAGGCGGTGGTCGCGGGCGATGCGCCGGCGGAGCCGCGCCAGGCCGAACAGCCGGTGCGCGAAGTGCCACGGCGCGAGACGGTCCGCATGTACTCGGGCAGCGCCTGGCACGAGGCGGCGTTGGTGGTGCGCGAAGACGTGCGCCCCGGCGACGTGATCGCGGGGCCGGCGATCATTGCGGAGAAGAACGCCACCACGATCGTCGAGCCGGGGTGGCAGGCGCGCATCACGGCCCTGGACCACATCGTGCTGGACCGCACCCGGCCGCGCGACGTGAAGTTCGCCGCGGGCACGCAGGTGGACCCGGTGCTGCTGGAGGTGTTCAACAACCTGTTCATGAACATCGCGGAGCAGATGGGCCTGCAATTGCAGAACACGGCGTACTCGGTGAACATCAAGGAGCGACTCGATTTCTCCTGCGCGCTGTTCGACGCCGACGGCAACCTGATCGCCAATGCGCCGCACATGCCCGTGCACCTGGGGAGCATGGGCGAGAGCATCAAGACCGTGATCCGCGAGAACAGCGGGACGATGCAGCAGGGCGACGTCTACGTGCTGAACGATCCGTACCATGGCGGCACGCATTTGCCGGACGTCACGGTGATCACACCGGTGTACCTCTCTTCACTCCCTCCCCCTCCGGGGGAGGGCGGGGGTGGGGGCGCTCGAGAGAAGCCCCTCTTCTACGTCGGCTCCCGCGGCCACCACGCCGACATCGGCGGCACCACTCCGGGCTCGATGCCGCCCTTCTCGACACGGATCGAGGAAGAGGGCGTGCAGATCGACAACTTCAAGCTGGTGGACCGCGGCACGCTGCGCGAGCAGGAGATGATCGACCTGCTGCGCAGCGGCAAGCATCCTTCGCGCAATCCCGAGCAGAACATGGGTGACCTGAAGGCGCAGATCGCGGCCAACGAGAAGGGTGTGCAGGAACTGCGGCGGATGGTGGACCAGTTCGGGCTGGATGTGGTGCAGGCCTACATGCGGCACGTGCAGGACAACGCGGAAGAGTCCGTGCGGCGCGTCATCACGCGGCTGAAGGACGGCCAGTTCACGCTGCCGCTGGACAACGGCGCGCAGATCCACGTGGCGATCCGCGTCGACGCCGCGTCACGCTCCGCCGAGATCGACTTCACCGGCACGTCGCCGCAGCAGGTCAACAACTTCAACGCCCCCAAGGCCGTGTGCATGGCGGCGGTGCTGTACGTCTTCCGCACGCTGGTCAGCGACGAGATCCCGCTCAACGCCGGCTGCCTGAAGCCGCTGAACGTGATCGTGCCCGAAGGCTGCATGCTCAACCCGAACCCGCCGGCGTCGGTGGTGGCGGGCAACGTGGAGACCTCCACCTGCATCACCAACACGCTGTACGGCGCGCTGGGGGTGATGGCCGCGGGGCAGTGCACCATGAACAACTTCACCTTCGGCAACGCCCGCTACCAGTACTACGAGACCATCTCGGGCGGCAGCGGCGCCGGCGGCTTGTACGACGAGAAGGGCGACCTGTGCGGCGGCTTCGACGGCACCAGCGTCGTGCAGACCCACATGACCAACTCGCGCCTGACCGACCCCGAGGTGCTGGAGTTCCGCTTTCCGGTGCGGCTGGAAAGCTACGAGATCCGCCAGGATTCCGGCGGTGATGGTCAATGGCACGGCGGCAATGGCGGCGTGCGCCGGGTGCGATTCCTGGAGGACATGACGGCCAGCATCCTGTCCAATGGGCGCAAGGTGCCCGCCTTCGGCATGGCGGGCGGGCAGCCGGGGCAGGTGGGCCTCAACCGCGTGGTGCGCGGTGACGGCCGGGTGGAGGCGCTGGACCACATCGGCTCGGCCGAGATGAAGCCGGGCGACATCTTCGAGATCCACACGCCGGGAGGCGGGGGGTTCGGCACTCCGCGCGCGTGAAGGGTGGCGCAGGCTAGAGGCGGGGCAGGAAGTCGGCGGGCGCCGATGCGCCGGCTTCGTCGTCGCGCTCGGCCTGGTCCGGCGGCCGCACCCGCGGTGCTGCGTCCCGTTCGCCGATCTGCTGGCGCCACATCGCGTAGTAGAGACCCTTGAGCGCCACCAGTTCCGCGTGGCTGCCGCTTTCCACGATGCGGCCCCGCTCCAGCACGTGGATGGTGTCCGCATGCAGCACCGTCGACAGTCGATGCGCGATCAGCACCGTGATCTGCGTGCGGGTTGCGGAGACGCGGCGCACCGTCTCGGTCACCTGCTGTTCGGTGAGCGAATCCAGCGCCGACGTCGCTTCGTCGAACACCAGCAGCCGGGGTTCGCGCAGCAGGGCCCGGGCGATCGACAGGCGCTGGCGCTCGCCGCCCGACAGCCGGGTGCCGGCCTCGCCGATGACCGTGTCCAGGCCTTGCGGCAGGCGTGCCAGCAACTGCGTGCACTGCGCGTGCTCGAGGGCCAGAAGGATCTGCGCATCCGTCGCATCGGGACGGACGAAGAGCATGTTTTCCCGGACCGTGCCTCCGAACAGGCTGGTTTCCTGCGTGACGTAGCCGACCTGCCGGCGTGCCTCGTTGTAGCGCAGCCTGCGGGTGCTGACGTCGTTGAAACAGACCTCGCCCTCCGATTGCCGATACAGCCCGAGCAACAGTTTCACCAGGGTGGACTTGCCCGAGCCCGAGGGGCCGACGAAGGCAATGGTGTCCCCGCGGCGGGCGGAAAACGAGACGTCGTCCAATGCATTTTCCTGGGCGCCGCGGTGGCGAAAGCTCACGTGGTCGAAGCGCAGGGACTCGACGGGCCCGATGTGCACCGCATCCTTGGGGCGCTGGTCGACAGGTTTGGCCATCAGCTCCACGAAATTCGCCATCGACGAACTGGCTTCCCGCCAGGCCAGGATGATGGTGCCCAACTCCTGCAGCGGCGCCAGGATGGCCACCGAGATGAACTGCATGGCGATCAGTTCGCCCGTGGACAGGACGTTGCGGAAGATCAGCCACAGCAAGGTGAACAGCACCGAGAGCTTCAGCAGGCTGAGCGTCGAGCCCTGGAGGAAGCTGAGCCAGCGGATGCGGCGCACCTTCGCCATCTCCAGGCCGAAGATCACCTCGGTCTGCGCCTGCAGGCGGCGGATCTCGCGGAACGTGAGTCCCAGGCTCTTGATCAGCGCCACGTTGCGCAGGCTCTCGGTGATGAAGCCCGCGTTGCGGGTCGTTTCCCGGTTCAGCGCGCGCTGCTGGCTGCGGATCTGGCGGCTCAACAGCCCGGAAAGGCCGCCCAGCACGACCAGCCCGATGAAGAACACCGGCACCAGCAGCCAGCTCTTGGTCACCGCGTACCAGAGGAGGAAGGCCAGCCCCACCACCGACGCGAACAGCACGTTGATGAAGGCGTTGATGAAACGTTCGGTGTCCCGGCGCACCCGCAGCAGCATCGACAGCGTCTCGCCGCTGCTCTGCTCCTCGAACTCCTGGTAGCGCAGGCGCAGGGTCTGCCGCAGGCCATCGTTGAAGATCTGGGTGCCCAGCCGCTGCACGACCAGCCGCGTGAGGTAGTCCTGCACCGCCTTGCAGGCCCGCGAGGCGATGGCCACCGCGACAGCGAGCGCCAGCAGGCGCAATGCGCCGCGCACGAGTTCATCGTCGCTCTTCACGTTGCGCTGGTTGGCGTAATCATCGATCAGCCAGCCGAAGATGATGGGGTCCACCAGCGCCAGCACCTGGCCGAGCGCGGCCAGCAGCAGGGCCACCGCCGCCAGCCTGCGCTGCGACTTCAGGTAGGTCCACAGCAAGTTCATTGCCGGAGGATACAAGCGCTAGAGTCCTGCCATGAAACCGCTTTTGCCATCCCGCGCTTCGGATGCCGGCGTGCCTGGGCTGGCCTGCCTCTTCGTCGCTGCCGTGCTGGCGCTGCCCGCGCACGGCCAGCCGGTGGTCGACGCCGTGATCCCGTTCGCGGACGCGCACGTCCACCTGAACGACCCGGCGATGCAACGCGACCTGATGCAGCGCTGGGGCGCGACGCACGCCGTGGTGTTCTGGGGCGGCAGGAGCAGCAACGAGTCCGTGCTCGATGCCGCCCGCAGCCAGCCGGAGCTGATCCCGTTCGCCTCGATCTCGCCGGAGCGCACGGCCTACCGCCCCGCCTGGGAGCGTGACGATCCGGCGCTGCTGCACCAACTGGACGCCTTGCTCGCCTCCGGCGCCTTCAGGGGCATCGGCGAGATCGCGGCTGCGCATTTTCCCGCTGCCGGCTTTGCCGAGACCGATTTCAGCCCGCTCGGGCCGATGATGACGGGGATCATGGAGCTGGCGCGCAAGTACCGGCTGCCGGTGATGGTGCACGTGGAGTCCACGCGGCTGCAGGAACTGGCGGCGATGCTGCTGCGGTTTCCCGACGTGCCGGTCATCTGGGCCCATGGGGGCTATACGCCGCTGTTCCTGGCGCGCCGCATGCTGCAGCAACACCCGAACCTGTACTACGAGCTCAGTGCGCGGACCTGGCCGCGCCACCCGCGCTCGCCTGACTACACGATCCTGCGGGACGGCGTCGAAGTCTGGCCGGAGTGGCTGCAACTCATCGAGCAGATGCCGGGCCGCTTCCTGGTAGGCACCGATGCCAGCCACCGGTCGCCGGCGAGCGAGGCGATGAAGTTCGCCAGCGTGCAGGACTTCCTGCGGCAAATTCGGCCTCCCGTGCGCGAGCAGGTGGCGCGAGGCAACCTGCTGCGGCTGGTGGGGCTTGCTCCCTGACCGGGCGTTTGCAATCGGCTGCTAGAGTCCGCGGGATGCATTGGCTTCGTTCCCTGATCGCCCGTCATCCGCGGCCCGCCCTCGTACTGGGCAAGGGCCTGTTTCTCGCCGGCTGCATCCTGATCCTGGGGGCGATCTTCGCGCGCGCCGGATTGGCGTGGCCCGTGCCGGAGGGGCCGGTGGCCTTTGGTGTCGCTGCTGCGCTGGTGCTCGCCGGGATGGGGCTGACGCAGATGGCGGAGCGAGCCGGCAAGCCCTGACGCGCTGGTCCGCGCGCATGCCGGGGTCGGCTGGCGCCGAACCCGGCCTACGGGGCCACGGGGAATGAATCCGTCAGGGCCCGTAGCGCGCATGCCGGGGTCGGCTGGTGCGGAACCCGGCCCACGGGAATGAAAACCGACCGGGCCTGTAGGTCGGGTTCCGCCGCCGGCGGACCCCGACGCGCACTCCTACTTCTTCGCCGCAGAAGCCGCCGACGCAGCCGCCTTGGCCGGGGCAGCGGGCTTGCTGTCCTTCTTCTCGTCCTTCTTCGCCGAGGCGGCCTTGAACTTGTCGCCATTGACGGTCAGGCCCTCGGCCGACAGTTTCGCGGCGCTGCTGTCGCCCATGCCTTTCACGCGGGCCACCAGGTCCGGCCAGTCCTTGAACTTGCCCTTCTTGCGCTCGTCCAGGATGCGCTGGGACATCACCGGGCCGATGCCCTTGATGCCGTCCAGGTCCGCGGCCTTGGCCGTGTTGACGTCGACAGCCGCGAAGGCCGCGGCGGCGTACAGCATGGCCAGGACGGCCAGGATTTTCTTCAGCATGCTCGTCTCCTCGTGGTCAGGGTCATGCTCCAACGGCGGACGTCACCCGGCCGATGACAGGGTCGCCACGTACTTCGCCACGCCGGTCGCGACGTCGGCGAAGGCATGGTCGCAGCCGGCGGCGCGCAGGGTGCTGAGGTCGGCCTGCGTGTAGCACTGGTACTTGCCGCGCAATGCGTCCGGGAACGGGATGTATTCCAGCAGGCCCAGGTCCACGGCGGTCGCCGCGTCCGGGACGCCGCCCGGATGGAGCGCGTTGATCACGCCCACTGCCACGTCGTTGAATGGCTGGGCCCGCCCGGTCCCGAGGTTGAAGATGCCGGACTTTTGCGGATGGTCGAAGAACCACAGGTTCACCGCCACCACGTCGTCCACGAAGACGAAGTCGCGCGACTGCTGGCCGGGGCCGTAGCCGCCGTATTCGCCGAACAACTTGACCTTGCCCTGCTCGCGGAACTGGTTGAACTGGTGGAAGGCCACGCTCGCCATCCGGCCCTTGTGCTGCTCGCGCGGCCCGTACACGTTGAAGTAGCGAAAGCCCGCCACCTGGCGCTTGTTGCGCTTGAAGTCGCGGCCGCACTCGCGGCGCATGCGCTGGTCGAACAGCAGCTTGCTGTAGCCGTAGACGTTCAGCGGCAGCTCGAACTGCGGCACTTCGCGGAACGTGTCCGAGCCGCCGTAGACCGCGGCGGAGGATGCGTAGAGCAGGCGGCTGCCGCGCTCCTGGCAGGCCTCGAACAGCGAGCAGGACACCGCGTAGTTGTTGTCCATCATGTACTTGCCGTCCTGCTCCATCGTGTCGCTGCAGGCGCCCTCGTGGAACACGGCCTCCACCTTGCCGAACGCGCCCTCGGCGAACATGGCGTAGAAGTCGTCGGCGTCGAGGTAGTCGTCGATCTCCAGGTCGCGCAGGTTCAGGAACTTGTCCCCCTGCTTCAGGTCGTCCACCGCGATGACGTTGATGATGCCGCGCGCGTTGAGGCCCTTGATGATGTTGGAGCCGATGAACCCTGCGGCTCCGGTAACGACGACACGGGTCATGCGAACAGCTCCTCGTAGGACACGGTGGCGGTGCCGAACTTGCCCACCACGATGCCGCCGGCGCGGTTGGCGATCGGCAGCGCATCGCGCAGCGACACCCCCGCGGCCACCATCGTGGCCAGCGTGGCGATCACCGTGTCGCCGGCGCCGGTGACGTCGAACACCTCGCGGGCCTGCGCCTTCACGGTCAGTTCGCCGGCGTCGTCGTACAGCGTCATGCCTTCCTCGCTGCGGGTGAGCAGCAGGCCCCGCAAGCCCAGGTCCCTGCGCAGCTTCTGCGCGCGCGCACGCAGGTCGTCCTCGTTCTGCCAGCGCCCCACCACGTCCTGCAGCTCGGCTCGGTTCGGCGTGATGACCGTCGCGCCCCGGTACCTGCCGTAGTCGGAACCCTTGGGGTCGACCAGCACCGGCTTGTTGGTGGCGCGCGCGCTCTCGATCATGGCCGGGATGTGGGCCAGCCCGCCCTTGCCGTAGTCGGAGAACAGGATCGCGTCCTGCTGCGGCAGCAGGGCGGTGAACGCCTCGTTCTGCAAGGCCAGCACCTCGTGGTCCGGCTCGTTCTCGAAGTCCATGCGCAGCAGTTGCTGCTGGCGGCCGATGACGCGCAGCTTGACGGTGGTGCGCAGGCCGGGGTCCCGCTTCAGGTGGGCGCGGATGCCCGTGTCTTTCAGCAGCCGCTCCAGCCGGTGGCCGGGCTCGTCGTCGCCGACCACACCGAGGAAGCTGGCCTGGGCGCCGAGCGTGCTGACGTTGTAGGCCACGTTGGCGGCGGCGCCGATGCGCTCTTCCTCGCGCGATACCTTCACCACCGGCACCGGCGCCTCGGGCGAGATGCGTTCCACGGCGCCGTGCCAGTAGCGATCGAGCATCGCGTCGCCGACCACCAGCACGCGGGCTTTCGCGATCTGTTGCTTGCTTGGGTTCATGTTCATAGTTCTTCCACCCGGCGGGCGGGATAGCTGTCCCAGGCCTGGCAGCCCGGGCATTGCCAGAAATGCTGCTTGGCCTCGAAGCCGCAGGCGGCGCAGCGGTAGCGTGTCAGGGGCTTGACGGCGTGGTCCAGCGCGCGCTGGACGTCGGGGTGGAACTGCTGGTGCTCCAGCTTCTCCCCCGCGATCCACTTGGCCGCGGCCACCAGGGAGGGCTCGCGCTTCAGGTGCTGTACGTAATTGTTGCGGGCGGCCTCGGGATCGGTCTCCAGCGCCGCGATGGCGTCCAGCACGTCCAGCGACGGCGACTGCTCGTAGCTTGCGCGCAGCAGCCCACGCGCGTCGTCCTGCCGGCCGCTGGCGATCGCCGCCTCCGTCAGCGCCTTGGCCATCAGGGGCAGGGCCGGGGGACTGGCGCCGGCCAGCTCCGTCAGCAGCTCGAAGGCGCCACGGGCATCGCCGGCGCGCCGGCGTAGCGCCGCCAGGTCGATGCGCGGGCGCGCGGAGCGCGGGGCGATTTTCATGGCCTTCTGCAGCAGTTGCTCCGCCTCCGCGGGGGTGGCGCCCGCCGCCTGCTCGCACAGGTAGTGGGCCAGCCGGCCAGCGAACTGGCCGCCGGAGCCGGCGGCGTCGAGCTTGCGCGCGATCTCCGAGGCCAGCTGCCAGTCGCGTGAGCGCTCGTAGATGGCCAGCAGCGCCAGCAGCGCCTGTTCTTCGAACGCCGTGCCTTCCAGCTTGCGCAGGGCTTCCTCGGCGCGATCGAGCAGGCCGGCGCGCAGGTAGTCCAGGGCCAGGGCATGCTGCGCGCGGTGCCGGTCCGCCCGGCTCAGGTCGGCGCGGGACAGCAGGTGTTCGTGCACGCGAACGGCGCGCTCGTACTCGCCACGGCGGCGGAACAGGTTGCCCAGGGCGAAATGCAGCTCGGAGGTGTCGGGGTCGCTCTGCACGGCCTCGATGAAGGCGTCGATGGCCTGGTCCTGCTGCTCGTTCAGCAGGAAGTTCAGGCCGCGGAAGTAGGCCTTGGGCGCCAGCCGGTTCTCGATGCGAAGCTGGCGCAGGTCCAGCCGGGAGGCCAGCCAGCCCAGCCCGAAGGCCAGCGGCAGGCCCCACAACAGCCAGGTGAGGTCAAAGTCCATGTGTCGGCGGCGTGCCTTGTCCGATCAGGGTGCTGGGCTGGTGTTCCGGATGCGTCAGGCGCGCGGCCTGGCGGTGCTTCCACCAGCGCGGCACCATGCCCACCGCGCCGATCACCAGCCCCGCGGCAAAGGTGCCCAGCACGATCAGCACCATCGGCGCGGTCCACCGGGTGCCGAAGAAGAAGTTGACGGTCGCGTCCTGCTGGTTGTTCAGCGCGAAAGCGAACAGGGTAAAAAAAATGGCCGCCTTGAGCAGCCATACCAGGTATTTCATCGGGGCTCCTCGCTCGCGAGGAATTGTGCCCTAGCGCTTGGCCCCGGCCGCCTCGATTTCGGCCGTCCGCTCGTCCACCGCCTCGCGCAGGGCCTTGCCCGGCTTGAAGTGGGGAACGCGCTTTTCCGGGATGTGCACGCTTTCGCCCGAACGGGGGTTGCGGCCCATCCGCGGAGGGCGCCGGTTGATCGAGAAACTGCCGAAGCCCCGGATCTCGATGCGGTGGCCGCGCACCAGCGCGTCGCTCATCGCGTCAAGAATGGTCTTGACGGCGTATTCGGCGTCGCGATGGGTGAGCTGGCTGAAACGCGCAGCCAGTTCTTCGACGAGGTCGCTTCGAGTCATTGCTTGAAGGGAAGCCGGGGGCACGCAGCCCCCGGCACCCCGGGCCTTCTTACTGCTTGTCCGTCGTGTCCAGCTTGGCCCGCAGCAGCGCGCCCAGGCTGGTCGTGCCGGCGTTTTCACGCGACGACTGCTGCGACAGGTTGGCCATCTGGCCCTGCTCGTCCATCATGTCCTTCTGGCGGATCGACAGCTGGATGTTGCGCGTCTTGCGGTCGATGTTGACCACCACGGCCGTCACTTCGTCGCCTTCCTTGAGCACGTTGCGCGCGTCTTCCACGCGGTCGCGGCTGATTTCGGAGGCACGCAGGTAGCCCATGATGTCCTGGCCCAGGTCGATCTCGGCGCCCTTCGGGTCGACGGTCTTGACCTTGCCGGTGACGGACGAACCCTTGTCGTGCACCGAGGTGAAGGTGGAGAACGGGTCGCCATCGAGCTGCTTGATGCCCAGGGAGATGCGCTCGCGGTCGACGTCGACGCCCAGCACGATCGCTTCGACTTCCTGGCCCTTCTTGTAGTTGCGAACGGCAGCTTCGCCGGTCTCGCTCCAGGACAGGTCGGACAGGTGCACCAGGCCGTCGATGCCGGCAGCCAGGCCGACGAACACGCCGAAGTCGGTGATCGACTTGATCGGGCCCTTGACGCGGTCGCCGCGCTTGGTTTCCTGCGCGAATTCCTGCCACGGGTTGGCCTTGCACTGCTTCATGCCCAGGCTGATGCGGCGCTTGTCCTCGTCGATCTCCAGGACCATGACTTCGACTTCGTCACCCAGGGACACGACCTTGGAAGGAGCAACGTTCTTGTTGGTCCAGTCCATCTCGGAAACGTGCACCAGGCCTTCGATGCCGGGTTCCAGTTCGACGAACGCGCCGTAGTCGGCGATGTTGGTGATCTTGCCGAACATGCGGGTGCCGTTGGGGTAGCGGCGGCCGACGCCCATCCACGGGTCGTCGCCCATCTGCTTGAGGCCCAGGGACACGCGGTTCTTCTCGGTGTCGAACTTCAGGATCTTGGCGGTGATTTCCTGGCCGGCGGTCACCACTTCGGACGGGTGACGGACACGGCGCCACGCCATGTCGGTGATGTGCAGCAGGCCGTCGATGCCGCCGAGGTCCACGAACGCACCGTACTCGGTGATGTTCTTGACGACGCCGCGCACGATGGAGCCTTCCTTCAGGGTTTCCATCAGCTTGGCGCGCTCTTCGCCCATGGACGCTTCGACCACGGCGCGGCGCGACAGCACCACGTTGTTGCGCTTGCGATCGAGCTTGATGACCTTGAACTCGAGGGTCTTGTTCTCGTAGGGCGACAGGTCCTTGATGGGACGCGTGTCGATCAGCGAGCCGGGCAGGAAGGCGCGGATGCCGTTGACCAGGACGGTCAGGCCGCCCTTGACCTTGCCGGTGGTGGTGCCGGTGACGAACTCGCCGGACTCGAGCGCCTTCTCCAGGGACATCCAGGAGGCGAGACGCTTGGCCTTGTCGCGCGACAGGATGGTGTCGCCGTAGCCGTTTTCGATGGCGTCGATGGCCACGGAGACGAAATCGCCTTCGCGGACTTCGACTTCGCCCTGGTCGTTCTTGAATTCGTCGATCGGAATGTAGGCTTCCGATTTCAGGCCGGCGTTGACCACCACGTGGTTGTGCTCGACGCGCACGACTTCGGCGGTGATGACTTCGCCGGCGCGCATTTCCTGGCGCTGCAACGATTCTTCGAACAGGGCGGCAAAAGATTCTGACATGGAGGTTGCGGTGACCCGCGGGGTTGAGGTTGTCGATCCCCGTCACCAGTGCGCTGCTGCGCGGAGGGAGTGGCGGGGGCCTACGAGAAGTTCTGCTTCTCTTCCCACCACCTCAAGACCTGTGCCACCGATTCTTCAACCGACTGGCCCGAGTTATCGAGGAGGAGGGCATCCACGGCCGGCTTCAAAGGGGCGACGGCGCGATTCGAGTCGCGTGCGTCACGTGCTTCCAGGTCGGCGCGAAGACCCGGGAGTGTAGTCGAAATCCCTTTTGAAATCAACTGCTTATGCCGGCGCTCGGCGCGTTGGGCGGCGCTGGCCGTCAGGTAGACCTTCAGCGGGGCGTCCGGGAAGATCACGGTGCCCATGTCGCGGCCATCCGCAACCAGCCCCGGCAGCTGGCGAAAGCCCTGCTGCAGGGCCACCAGCGCGCTGCGGACGGCGGGCAGGGCGGACACGCGGGAGGCGTTCATGCCGGCTTCCTCGGTGCGGATCGCCTCCGTCACGTCCTGGCCATGCAGCAGCACCCGGCCCTCGGTGAAGACGATGTCCAGCGACTCGGCCAGGCGGGCGATGGTGTGCTCGTGCCCCACGTCGAGCGCGAGCCCGGCGCGGGTGGCGGCCAGGCCGGCGATGCGGTAGAGCGCGCCGGAGTCCAGGTAGCGGTAGCCCAGCCGGCGGGCAACCTCGGAGGCCAGCGTGCCCTTGCCGGAGGCCGTGGGGCCGTCCACGCACAGCACCGGGATGTGGGGTCTGGAAGTGCGGGACACGGAGAACAGGGTTTCGAAATAGTCGGGGAAGGTCTTGCCCACGCACTTCGGGTCTTCGATGCGCACGCGCGCGCCGGCCGAATTGAAGGCGGCCAGCGCGAAGCACATCGCCATGCGGTGGTCGTCGTAGGTGTGGATGGAGGCCGACTTCCAGTCGGCAGGCGGCGTCACGCGCAGGAAGTCCGCCCCTTCTTGAACCTGCGCGCCGAGCTTGCGCAATTCGGTGGCCATGGCGGCGAGCCGGTCCGTTTCCTTGACGCGCCAGCTGGCGATGTTGCGCAGGGTGGTCGGGCCGTCGGCGAACAGCGCCATCACGGCCAGCGTCATGGCGGCGTCGGGGATGTGGTTGCAGTCCAGGTCGATGGCGCGCAGCGGCCAGGCGCCGCGTCGGACTTCCAGCCAGTTCGCGCCGCTGCTGACGGCCGCGCCCATCTGCCGCGCCGCGTCGACGAAGCGGATGTCGCCCTGGATCGAGTCGGCGCCGACGCCTTCGATGCGCAGCGGGCTTGCGGTTGCGGCAAGCGCGCCCAGGGCCACGAAATAGCTGGCCGAGGAAGCGTCGGCCTCGACGTGGATTTCGCCCGGCGACTGGTAGCGGCTGCCCGCGGGAATGGTGAAGCGCTGCCAGCCGTCCCGCTGCACCGCGATGCCGAAGCGGTGCAGCATGTTCAGCGTGATCTCGATGTAGGGCTTGGAGATCAGTTCGCCGACCACCTCGATCACCACGTCCTGCCGGGCCACGAGGGGCAGGGCCAGCAGCAGCGCGGTGAGGAACTGGCTGGAGACGTCGCCGCGCACCGCGATCGGCGCGTCGAGCTTCAGGGCGCTGGCCGGGTGGATCTTCAGCGGCGGGTAGCCTTCATTGCCCAGGTAGTCGATGCGGCAACCGAGCTGGCGCAGCGCATCGACCAGGTCGCCGATCGGGCGTTCGTGCATGCGGGCCACGCCCGACATTTCGAATTCGCCGCCCATGAGGGCCAGGGCGGCGGTGAGCGGGCGCATGGCGGTGCCGGCGTTGCCGAGGAAGAGGCGCGCCGAGCGCCCCCACCCCGACCCTCCCCCAGAGGGGGAGGGGGGAATACCGGATCCCGCAGGGCGGGTTCGCGAAGCGACCCCGCCGATCCCGGTGATTTCGACGGCCGCCCCCTTGTGCACCACGCTGCACCCCAGTGCCCGCAACGCATCGAGCATCACCCGCGTGTCGTCCGAATCCAGCAGGTCGTGGACGACGGTGGTCCCACCGGACAAGGCCGCCAGCAGCAGCACGCGATTGGAGATGCTCTTCGAGCCGGGCAGGACGACGGTGCCGCCGGCCTCCTCCAGTGGCGCGAGGTCCAGGAATGCGGTGCTGAACATGACCCGGGGGGTGGCCGCGCGGGGCGGCTACTTCTTGCCCATGCGCCAGCCGGCGCGCGCCTGGCTGGCCTGCTCGATCATGGCCTCCAGCTTCTCGCCGCCGCTGTCCTCGGCGAACTGCAGCATGTTGTGCAGGCTGCGCTGGAAGATCTTGGCCTGCTCGATCAGCTCGTGCCGGTTGGCGATGAGCACGTCGCGCCACATCTTGGGGTCGCTGGCGGCAATGCGGGTGAAGTCGCGAAAGCCCGGGCCGGCCAGGGCCAGGAATTCCTTGCCGCTGCCCTGGTTGACGATGCCGTGCATCAGGGCGAAGGCGATCAGGTGCGGCAGGTGGCTGACAGCAGCGAACGCCGCGTCGTGCGCTTCCGGCGCCATCTGCAGCACGTTGCAGCCCAGCGCCTCCCATGCATCCTGCGCGCGCTTGAGGTGGCCCACCTGCGTGCGCTCGATCGGCGTCAGGATCACCTGCTTGCCGAGATACAAGTCCGCGTCCGCGTGCTCCACGCCCGATACTTCCTTGCCGGCGATGGGATGCGCCGGCACGAAGGAGCCGACGTTCTCGCGCAGCACGCGGCGGGCGGCGTCGACGACGTCGCGCTTGGTGGATCCCACGTCCATCACCAGCATGCTGGGCGTGACGAGGTGGCGGATCGCCTTGAAGGTGGCTTCGGTCGCCGACACCGGCACCGCCAGCAGCACGATGTCGGCGCCGGAGACGGCGAGCAGGGCCGACGGCGCCTCGACGTCGATCACGCCCATCTGTCGCGCCCGCTCGGTGGTGGACGGGGACTTGCTGTAGCCCACCACCCGCTTCACGAGGCCGGCGCGCTTCATGGCGAGCGCGAACGAGCCGCCCATCAGGCCGCACCCGATCAATCCCAACTGCTCGAACATCGCTGCCATGAGGTTTGTCTTCTTCTAGTCGCCGAGGGGGTAGGTGCCGAGCACCTTGTAGAAAGCGCACAGCGCCTGCAGGTCCTTCAGCGCCGCCGCGACGTGCGGCTGCGAGGGGTGGCCCTGCAGGTCGATGTAGAAATAGTATTCCCACTGGCCCGATCGCGCGGGCCTGGATTCGAAGCGCGTCATCGAAACACCGTGCTCCTTGAGCGGTCCCAGGATGTCGTGCACCGCGCCGGGGCGGTTGGGCACCGAAACGATCAGGCTGATGCAGTCCTTGCCCGACGCTTCCGGTGCGGCCAGCACCTGGGGCAGGCAGACCACGGCAAACCGGGTGCGGTTGAACGGGTCGTCCTGGATGGCGTGCGCGGCAATGTGCAGGCCGAACTCGGTGGCGGCGCGCTCGCTGGCGATGCCGGCCCACGCCGGGTTGCCCGCCGCCAGGCGCGCGCCTTCGGCATTGCTGGACACGGCCCGCCGCTCGGCCTCGGGCAGGTGGTTGTTGAGCCAGCCCTGGCACTGCGCCAGCGCCTGCGGATGGGCCAGCACCACCTGGATGCCCTTGAGGTCGTTGTCCTTGCGCAGCAGGTGGTGGCGCACCAACAGGCTGGTCTCGCCGACCAGGTGCAGCGGCGTGCCGAGGAACAGGTCGAGCGAGCGCGTCACCACGCCTTCGGTGTTGTTCTCCACCGGCACCACGCCGAAGTCCGCCGCGCCCGCGGTGGCGGCGTGGAAGACCTCGTCGATGCTCACGCAAGGCACGCGCTCGATGCTGGAGCCGAAGAACTGCAGCGCGGCCTGCTCGCTGTAGGTGCCGGCGGGGCCGAGGTAGGCGACGCGCTGCGGCGCCTCGAGCGCCCGGCAGGCCGACATGATCTCGCGCCAGATGTTGGCGACGTTGCCGTGCTTGAGCGGGCCCTGGTTGGCGGCCTGCAGTCCGTTGATCACCTGCGCTTCCCGCTCCGGCCGGAACACGGGCGAGCCTTCGGCGCGCTTGATCTCGCCGACCTCGTTGGCGAGGGCGGCGCGGCGGTTCAGCAGGTCCAGCAGTTCGCGGTCGACCTGGTCGATGCGGGTGCGGAGTTCGGAAAGCGTCTTGGGCATCAGGTGGAGGGCGTCTCGGCGCCGTTGGTGTCGTCACCTTCGGCCGCGCCGGCGTCATTCTCCACGATGCGCTGCAGTCCGCTCAACTTCGAACCCTCGTCCAGGCCGATCAGCGTCACGCCCTGCGTAGCGCGGCCCAGCTCGCGGATCTCGCTCACGCGCGTGCGCACCAGCACGCCGCGGTCGGTGATGAGCATGATCTCGTCGTCGGCGTGAACCAAAGTAGCAGCGACGACCTTGCCGTTGCGCTCGCTCTGCTGGATGGCGATCATCCCCTTCGTGCCGCGGCCGTGGCGCGTGTACTCGGTGATCGGGGTGCGCTTGCCGTAGCCGTTCTCGGTGGCCGTCAGCACGCTTTGCTGTTCGTCCTCGGCCACCAGCATGGCGATCACGCCCTGGCCTTCCTCCATCATCATCCCGCGCACGCCGCGCGTGTTGCGGCCCGTCGGGCGCACGTCGTTCTCGTCGAAGCGCACGGCCTTGCCGCCGTCGGAGAACAGCATCACGTCGTGCTTGCCGTCGGTGAGCGAGGCGCCGATCAGGAAGTCGCCCGGGTCCAGGTCGACGGCGATGATGCCGGCCTTGCGCGGGTTGTTGAACTCGTCCAGCGTCGTCTTCTTGACGGTGCCCATGGACGTGGCCATGAACACGTAGTGGTCCGCCGGGAAGCTGCGGAATTCGCCGGTCAGCGGCAGCACCACGTTGATCTTCTCGCCTTCCTGCAGCGGGAACATGTTGACGATGGGGCGGCCGCGCGAGCCGCGCGAACCCGCCGGAACCTCCCACACCTTCAGCCAGTACAGTCGGCCGCGGTTGGAGAAGGCCAGCAGGTAGTCGTGCGTGTTGGCGATGAACAGCTGGTCGACCCAGTCGTCTTCCTTGGTCTGCGTCGCCTGCTTGCCGCGGCCGCCGCGCTTTTGCGCCCGGTATTCCGAGACCGGCTGGCTCTTGATGTAGCCGGCGTGCGAAAGCGTCACCACCATGTCGGTCGGCGTGATCAGGTCCTCGGTCGCCAGGTCCTGCGCGTTGTGCTCGATGGTGGAGCGGCGCGCGCCCAGTTTGGTCTGGCCGAACTCCTGCCGCAGCGCGCTGAGTTCCTCGGTGATGATGGTGGAGACGCGCTCGGGGCGCGACAGGATGTCCAGCAGGTCGTCGATCTCGGCCATCACGTCGCGGTACTCGGCGACGATCTTGTCCTGCTCCAGGCCGGTCAGGCGCTGCAGGCGCATCTGCAAAATTTCCTGGGCCTGCGTGTCGGACAGGCGGTACAGGCCGTCGCCGTGCAGGCCGTACTGGCGCTCCAGGCCCTCGGGGCGGTAGTCGTCGGCGTTGATGACGCCGCCGTCCGCCCTGGCCCGCGTGAGCATCTCGCGCACCAGGCTGGACTCCCAGCCGCGCGCCATCAGCTCGGTCTTGGCCACCGGCGGCGTGGGCGACTCGCGGATGATCCGGATGAAGTCGTCGATGTTGGCCAGGGCGACCGCCAGGCCTTCCAGCACGTGGCCGCGTTCGCGCGCCTTGCGCAGGTTGAACACCGTCCGGCGGGTGATCACCTCGCGGCGGTGCTGCAGGAAGACCTGGATCAGCGTCTTCAGGTTGCACAGGCGGGGCTGGCCGTCGATCAGCGCCACCATGTTGATGCCGAAGGTGTCCTGCAGCTGCGTCTGCTTGTACAGGTTGTTCAGCACCACCTCGGGGACTTCGCCGCGCTTGAGCTCGATCACCAGCCGCATGCCGGACTTGTCGCTCTCGTCCTGGATGTGGCTGATGCCCTCGATCTTCTTCTCGTGGACCAGCTCCGCCATCCGCTCCTGCAGCGTCTTCTTGTTCACCTGGTAGGGCAGCTCGTCGACGATGATCGCCTGGCGCTGGCCGCGGTCGATGTCCTCGAAGTGGCACTTGGCGCGCATCACCACCCGGCCGCGGCCGGTGCGGTAGCCCTCCTTGACGCCCGAGATGCCGTAGATGATGCCGGCCGTCGGGAAGTCGGGCGCCGGGATGATCTCCATCAGTTCGTCGATGCTGGCTTCCGGGTTGCGCAGCAGGTGCAGGCAGGCGTCCACCACCTCGTTCAGGTTGTGCGGCGGAATGTTGGTGGCCATGCCCACGGCAATGCCGCCGGAGCCGTTGACCAGCAGGTTCGGCAGCTTGCTCGGGAGGACCAGCGGCTCCTTCTCGCTGCCGTCATAGTTGGGGCCGAAATCGACGGTCTCCTTGTCGATGTCGGCCAGCATCTCGTGGGCGATCTTGGCCAGCCGGATTTCCGTGTACCGCATGGCCGCGGCGTTGTCGCCGTCCACCGAGCCGAAGTTGCCCTGGCCGTCCACGAGCATGTGGCGCATGGAGAAGTCCTGCGCCAGCCGCACGATGGTGTCGTACACCGACTGGTCGCCGTGCGGGTGGTACTTGCCGATGACGTCGCCGACGATACGGGCGGACTTCTTGTACGGCCGGTTCCAGTCGTTGTTCAATTCGTGCATCGCGAACAGCACGCGGCGGTGCACCGGCTTCAGCCCGTCCCGCGCATCCGGCAGCGCCCGCCCCACGATGACGCTCATGGCGTAGTCGAGGTAGCTGCGCCGCATTTCCTCCTCGAGGCTGACGGGCAGGGTTTCTTTGGCGAAGGAAGTCATGGAGTCCGTCTGCGGGCGGGAAACCGGAGATTTTACGTTTTCGCGGCCCTGTCTCGTCGCTGCAACAGAAGGAATGAATTCAGTCTTTGTCCTACGGAACCCCGCTGGCCCAGCCGTTGAATGAGTAAGTGCCTATGGCACAATGCCCTTGACGTAACTGGTGAATTGGTCACTAAGGACGTAGTCTTGACGCAGCGCAGCTGCGACTTTTCCCCAAGAGGAGAACCATGAAGAAACTGAATAAAGTAGCGCTGCTGTGCGTTTCAACCGCAGTGCTTGCAGGCTGCGGCTCTATGCGACCCGTCATGCCGACGCCCGGCGGCGCCGCTGAGCCTGGCCGCGTCCAGGCTGCCAACGGTGGCACCGTGATCGACAACTGGCAGAACGGTACCGGCCAGTACGTCTGGCGCAACGGCACCAATGAACTTTGCTGGCGCGATGCCAACTGGACGCCTGCCACCGCGGCCGTCGGCTGCGACGGCGCCCTGGTTCGCGCTGCGGCGGCTCCCGCTCCCGCTCCCGCTCCGGCAGCCCGCCCGGCTCCTCCCGCTGCTGCCCCGGCGGCTCCGGCTGCCCGTCCGCCTGCTCCGGCCCCGGCTCCCCAGCCGCCCGCCGCGACCAAGGTGACCTACGCGGCCGACGCGTTCTTCGACTTCGACAAGTCCGTGCTCAAGCCCGAAGGCCGCGCCAAGCTGGACGACCTGGTCGGCAAGATCCAGGGCATCAACCTCGAAGTGATCATCGCCGTGGGCCACACCGACGCCGTCGGCAATGACTCCTACAACCAGAGCCTGTCGGTGCGCCGCGCCGAAGCCGTCAAGGCCTACCTGGTGACCAAGGGCATCGAGAAGAACCGCGTGTACACCGAAGGCAAGGGCGAGAAGCAGCCTGTGGCCGACAACAAGACCTCCGAAGGCCGCGCGAAGAACCGCCGCGTGGAAATCGAAGTGGTCGGCACGCGCGCCAACCGCTGATCGATGGTGCAAAAAAGGCCCGCGGAAGCGGGCCTTTTCCGCAGCTACGAAAAAAGGCCCGCTCGCGCGGGCCTTTTTTCATTTCGTGACGAGCTATCCCAGCCACAATCTGGCCCAGCCATGAACGACACCCTCAACGCCGATCCCGCGGAACTGGCCAAGTTCTCCGAGGTGGCCCACCGCTGGTGGGACCCGGACAGCGAGTTCGGGCCCTTGCACCAGATCAACCCGCTGCGGCTGGGCTGGATCGACGGCGTCGCGGGACTGGCGGGCAAGCGCGTTGCCGACATCGGCTGCGGCGGCGGCATCCTGTCCGATGCCATGGCCCGCAAGGGTGCCAACGTGCTGGGCATCGACCTGGGCACCAGGTCCATCCGCGTGGCGCAGCTGCACGCCCTGGAGGCCGGCACCCCGAACGTGGAATACCGCGAGACCAGCGCCGAGGCGCTGGCGGCGGAGCAGCCGGGCAGCTTCGACGTGGTGACCTGCATGGAGATGCTGGAGCACGTGCCGCGGCCGGAGTCGGTGGTGCAGGCCTGCGCCACCCTGGTCAAGCCGGGCGGCTGGGTGTTCTTCTCCACCATCAACCGCAATTCCAAGTCCTTCCTGTTCGCCATCGTCGGCGCGGAGTACGTGTTGAACCTGCTGCCCAAGGGAACCCACGAATACCTGAAATTCATCCGCCCGAGCGAGCTGGCGTCCTGGTGCCGGCTGGCCCGGCTGGACCTGCAGCAGACCCGGGGGATGGAATACAACCCGTTCTCCCGCCGCTACTGGCTGTCGGGGGACACCAGCGTCAACTACCTGGCTGCGGCCCGCAAGCTGTGAAGACGAACTTCAACTCGGTCAAGGCCGTCCTGTTCGACCTGGACGGCACGCTGATCGACAGCGCGCCGGACCTGGCCGCTGCCGCCGACAAGATGCGCACGGACCGCGGCCTGTCGTCGCTGCCGCTGGAGCTTTACCGGCCGATGGCGGGCGCGGGCGCGCGCGGCATGCTGGGCATCGCCTTCGGCATCGGGCCGGACCACGCCGAGTTCCCGGCGCTGCGCGAGGAGTTCTTCCGCAACTATGAGGGCTGCATGAACCAGCGCACGCTGGTATTCGACGGCGTGGCCCAGTTGATCGCTTCCCTGGTGGACCGGAACATTCCCTGGGGCGTGGTCACCAACAAGTCGATGCGCTTCACGACCCCGCTGACCAAGGGCATGCCGCTGTTCGCATCGGCGCGCGCGGTGGTGGGCGGCGACTCGACGCCGCACTCCAAGCCGCACCCCGCGCCCCTGCTCGAGGCGGCGCGCCAGCTCAGCGTGAAGCCGATCCAGTGCGTCTACGTGGGTGACGACGTACGCGACGTGCAGGCCGGCCGCGCAGCGGGCATGGCCACCGTGGCCGCGACTTACGGCTACCTCGGCAACACCGATGTGCGCAGCTGGGGCGCCGATACCCATATCGCCACGCCGCTGGCCCTGTTGCCGCTCTTGAATTTCAAGCGGGTGGCGTAAGATAGGTCTTCCTGGGGCTGCACCGGTTTCGACGTGGGTTCGGACGCGCAGCAGGGCATGTCGAGGATCAGTCACCTCGTAAATCCATCTGAAACAAACCAACTGCGAACGATTCTTCGTACGCCCTCGCCGCCTAATCAGCGGTGAGCCTTGCAACAGTCGGCCGATGGGCTGGGCAAAGGGAGCAATCCCCTAGCTGCAAGGTTATCTACATTGGCTGGCCTTCCTTCGGGTACCTTGGGGGAGGGCGAGAAAATAGGGTGCTGGCTGGACGGATAGCGTGCGACTGCGCGATCCGCCCGGCGAGATCCAAAACAGATCGCTAAGCATGTAGAACTGTTCGTTGAAGGCTTGCGGACGCGGGTTCAATTCCCGCCAGCTCCACCACCACACGGCAAGGCCGTCCTCCGCGGGGGGGACGGCCTTTTCGCCGCCCCGACGCCGCGTCACCGGTCGTGCGCGGTCGCCACCAGTTTCAGCAGCTCGGCCAGGTCCACCGGCTTGGCGAAATGCCGGTCGAAACCGGCCCGCCGGGACTTCTCCTTGTCCGCTTCCTGCCCCCAGCCGCTCAAGGCGATGAGCAGCACGTCGCCGCCCCAGGGACGGGCGCGGATCTCCTGGGCGACCTGGTGGCCGGTCAAGTGCGGCAGGCCGATGTCGAGGATCGCCACCCGCGGCCGGAAGCTGTCGGCCTGCGCCAGGGCCTGCTGCCCGTCGTTGGCGATCGCCGTGCGGTAGCCCAGCATCTCGAGCAAGGTGGCCATGGAGGCGGCGCTGTCGACGTTGTCGTCCACCACCAGCACCCGGAAATCCTCCGGCGGCTGCGGATGCGACCGGGGCGCCTCGCGCGCCGGCGCCGCTGGCTGGTGGCTGAGCGGGACGCG
This sequence comes from Ramlibacter sp. PS3R-8, assembly GCF_037572435.1. NCBI lineage: Bacteria > Pseudomonadati > Pseudomonadota > Betaproteobacteria > Burkholderiales > Comamonadaceae > Ramlibacter > Ramlibacter sp. PS3R-8. Next base: position 261,465 of record NZ_JBBHGT010000002.1, on the reverse strand, counting down.
CATGGTGAAGGTCGAACCCCGGTCCGGCCCGTCGCTGTGCGCGGAGATGTCCCCGCCGTGCAGGTCGAGCAGCTGCCGGACCAGCGCCAGCCCGATGCCCAGGCCGCCCTGCGAGCGCCCCGCACCGCGTTCGACCTGCGTGAACATCTCGAAGATGTGCGGCAACATTTGCGGGGGAATGCCGATGCCGTTGTCCCGGACGGTGACCACCGCATGGTCGTCCAGCGCGGCGGCGGAGACTTCGATGCGTCCGCCTTCGGGCGTGTACTTCGCCGCGTTGTTCAGCAGGTTGGCCACCACCTGGCACAAACGCGTGACGTCGGCCTGCACCATCAGCGTCCCTGGCGCAGGAAGCTGCACGGCCAGGTGATGGCGACCGGCTTCGATCAGCGGCCGGCTGGTTTCCACCGCGGCCTGGACGATGCGGGTGATGTCCGCCACCTCGCGGCGCAGTTCCATCTTGCCGCGGCTGATGCGGCTGACGTCCAGCAGGTCGTCCACCAGGTGCACCATCTGCCTGAGCTGGCGGTCGATGATGCTGCGGGCGTTCGCATGGACCTCGGCCGCGGGCGTCAGGCGCATCATCTGCAGTGCGTTGCGGATGGGCGCGAGGGGATTGCGCAGCTCGTGCGCCAGCGTGGCCAGGAACTCGTCCTTGCGGCTGTCGGCTTCCTGCAGGCGCGCCTGGCTGTCCTTCAGGGCCGCATCCACCTTCTCCTGTTCCGTGACGTCGACGGCGATGGACAGCACGGATTCGATCTCGCCGGCGGCGTTCAATTCCGGGATCATCCGGCAGTGGAACACCGCGGCATTGCCGTCGCGGTCGGTGAATGCGAACTTGAGCTGCCCCACTTCCCGGTGCGCGAACACCTCGTCGAGCGCCTCGTCCCAGAGCCGGCAAAGCTCCGCCGGCATGCCCAGCTCCTGGTTGGTCCGGCCCACGAAGTCAGTCGCGGGGCGGCCGGTGTAGCGGGTCACCACCGGGCTCACGTACAGGTGCCGGTGCTCGCGGTCCATCCGGGCGAAGATGTCCGGGGAGTTCTCTACGAGCGTGGAGAACTGCCGCTGCTGCTGCTCCAGGCGCACGGCGGTGGCCGCCAGCGAACGCTCCGCCCGCACGCGGTCGTCGATGTCGCGGATGACGTACAGCACGCCCCGGTTGCGGCCCGCCGCGTCCCGCAGCAGGGACGCCGTGATTTCCACGTTGGCTTCCTCGCCGCCGGGCATCCGGTGCACCAGGTTTTCGCGCAGCGCATTGCGCTCGCGCAGGCGCTCCCTGACCGGGGACGGCGCAGTCCCGTCCGGCCGGTGTTCCTGCAGGATTTCGCTCTTGTGGCGTCCGAGCGCCGCCGACATGGGCAGCCCGTACTGGCGTTCGGCCGCCGCGTTCATGAAGATGATGTGGTCGTCCAGGTCGAATGCCAGCACGGCGTCCTGCATCTGCGCCAGCACGTCCTGGCGCAGGCTGTTGGCCGCCGCGTTCGACGAGTCCAGCGTGTAGACGTCCTCGCCCACGATCAGGGCGTCCACTTCCCCCTTGCGGATGGCCGACAGCGTTTCCTCGGCCTCGTGCAGGCGGATGACCAGCTCGGCGTGTTCCGCCTGCAGGCGCGCCAGGGCGTCGCCGTCGCCATCGGCTTCGTCTCGGGAGGCGGGGCGTTGCATGGCCGCTATTCCTTGCGCGCCAGTCCCAGCCCATGCAGCAGGCGTTCGGGATTCGACATGTCGCCGACGAAGCGGCGCATCGGCAGGGGCCGCATGCGCAGCAGCGTGGGCGCGGCGACCACCTGGTCGCGTGCGGCCTGGTCCACGTGCTCGGCGATGCTCAGGATCTCCAGCTGGTAGCGACCGGGCACCAGCGCCTCGCAGAAGGCGCGCGTGTTGACGATGGCCCGCGCCGAGGAGGGGGCGGCCTCCGTCACGTAAAGCCGCAGTTCGAGTTCGGCGGGAGGCTGGCCGGTGCTGGGCGGCGGGTGCAACTTCATGGCAAGGCCCTAGCGCGCCGGCTGGACATCGAGCCCCACCAGGACCTTCTCTTCGTTCGACAGGTCGCCGATGATCTTGCGGATCGGCTCGGGGAACTTGCGCACCAACGTCGGCACCGCGAGGATCTGGTCGCCGGCGGCCAGTTGCGGGTGGACGAGCAGGTCGACGATCTCGATCGAGTACCGCCCCGCCAGGTGCGTTTCACACAGTTGCTGGAGGTTCTCGAGGGCGGCCACCGAGCGCGGGGTGCTGCCGGCCACGTACAGCCTCAGCTGCCACTCCGGCTTGCCGGCTGCGGCCGCGCCCTTGATCGAACGCACCTTGTTCATCGCTTGCCCTTCCTGCCCCGGGGACCGTCGCCCCCGTTACTGACCGTCCGCGCGATCTCCTTGGCGCGTTCGGCGACGCCGGCGGCCTCGAAACGCTCGCGCTCGATCGCGAAGCGCACGTCGCCGGCCCGCTCGTCCGCTTCCGCGTTGAGGGAGGCGATCTGGGCATCGAGGGCCTTGCGGCGGTTCGCCAGGTCCCGCAGGCGGCGGTCGTGGTCGCGGGTGCGCAGTTCGCTGGCCGCCCGTTCCTGGGCTTCCTGCGCCATCCGGGCCGTCCCGGTCAGGACCCGCTCGCCGGACAGGTACACGTCCACCAGGTCCACCCCGTGGTCCGTGAAGACGAACTCGCGGACCTGGTTCGAATGGCGCATGCCGCGGGATTTCAGCACCTGCAGCGTGCGCGTGCGCTCGCCGTTGTAGGCCAGGTTGGTCAGCAGCAGCCAGCTGTCCATCAGCGACGAGACGCCCACCTCGGACGCCGCGATCGTGGCGGTGGTGTCGGCCGTCAGGCTGGTGAACAGCGCGGTGACGCCTTCCTGCTTGAGGAAGTCGATCAGCCGCATCAAGGTGAGCTTCAGGCCCGCGTCGTTGTCGTTGGAGCTGAGGTTGCTGATCGGGTCGACCACCACCACCGAGGGCTTGAAACTGCGCACCAGGTCGTACATGGAGACCAGATGCTGCTCCAGCCCATGCAGCGTGGGGCGCGAAGCGTGGATCTGCAGCAGCCCCTTGCGCACCCAGGGCGTCAGGTCGATGCCGATGGAGCGCATGTTGCGCATCAGCTGGCTTTCCGATTCCTCGTACGCGAACAGCAGGGCGCGCTCGCCTCGGCTGCAGGCGGCGTCGATGAAGCTGGCGGACACGCTGCTCTTGCCGGTGCCGGGCGCGCCGGAGACCAGCACGCTGCTGCCGCTGTAGACACCCTTGCCGCCGAACATGTCGTCCAGGCCGGGGATGCCGGTGGACACCCGCTTCTCGGACACCTGGTGGTCCAGGCGCAGCGACGTGATGGGCAGGACCGACAGCCCCTTCGGCCCGATCAGGAAGGGGTACTCGTTGGTGCCGTGGGACGAGCCGCGGTACTTGACGACGCGCATGCGGCGCGTGGACACCTGGTCGACGATGCGGTGGTCCAGCAGGATCACGCAGTCGGCCACGTATTCCTCCAGCCCGTAGCGGGTGAGGGAGGTCTCGCCGCGCTCGCCGGTGATGATGGCGGTGACGCCCTTGTCCTTGAGCCAGCGGAACAGGCGGCGCAATTCCGCGCGCAGGATCGCCTGGTTGGGCAGGCTGGCGAACAGGGCCTCGATCGTGTCGAGCACCACGCGCTTGGCGCCGATGGAGTCGATGGCATGGCCGAGCCGGATGAACAGGCCTTCCAGGTCGTATTCGCCGGTTTCCTCGATCTCGCTGCGCTCGACGCGAACGTAATCGAGTGCAACTTTCTTCTGCAGGCGCAGTTTTTCCAGGTCGAAGCCCAGCGACCGCATGTTGGCCACGAGCTCCTGTTCGTTTTCCTCGAACATCATGAAGACGCCCGGCTCGCCGAACTCGGTCGCTCCGCGGACGATGAATTCCGCCGACAGCATGGTCTTGCCGCAACCGGCCGCGCCGCACACCAGGGTAGGGCGCCCCCGGGGCAGCCCGCCCTCCGTGATCTCATCGAGACCGGCGATGCCGGTCGGCGTCTTGGGGAGGGTCAGCGGGGCAGCGGGGGGGACGCGGGACGGTCTTGCCATTGTCGGGCTTGAATTGAGGTGGCAAAACGAGGGAGGAATCCGGCCGAAACGCGCAGCCGCACCAGGTGGCCGACATGTGTCGAACATGTGCGTATCACGACCACCACAATACGCCCTCCAAAGATTCTAAACCGCCGGAATCTCATCCTGGGGCCCCCAGGCCTGGCTGGGCAACACCGGCGTCAGGACTGGGGCGCCGACACCCACATCGCCCTACCGCTGGCGCTGCGAACACTGTCGAATCGCTGAGCTTCGCAACGAGAACACAGGAGGCTGGCTGGACGGATGGCATGCGACTGCGCGATCCGCCCGGCGGGATCCCATGGCCAACGTTGGACAGTTCGCCGTATACCTGCTGCTTCGGCGGCTGATGGGACAAGAACGATGCGAATCACCTTCCTTGGTGCCGCGGGCACCGTCACCGGATCCAAGTACCTCCTGGAACATGACGGCCGCCAGGTGCTGGTGGACTGCGGCCTGTTCCAGGGGCTCAAGCAGCTGCGCCTGCGCAACTGGGAGCCGTTCCCGCTGGCAGCCGACAAGATCGATGCAGTGGTACTCACGCATGCGCACATCGATCACAGCGGATACCTGCCGGCGCTGGCGCGCCAGGGATTCCGCGGGCCGGTCTACGCGACGCAGGCCACGCGTGATCTGTGCGTGCTGCTTCTGCCCGACTCCGGACACCTCCAGGAGGAGGATGCGCTCTATGCCAACCGGCACCGATTCTCCAGGCACCACCCGGCGCTCCCGCTGTACACCGAGGACCAGGCGCGCAAGGCACTGCGCCTGTTCCGTCCACGCGATTTCGCGGAGGAATTCGAGCCCATCCCCGGCGTCAGGATGCGCTTCAGCCTGGCCGGGCACATCCTGGGCGCGGCCAGTGTGCACGTTGCATGGAGCGGCGGCTCCCTGCTCTTCTCCGGCGATCTCGGGCGCGACGACGACATCCTCATGCGGCCACCGGAGCCACCGCCCGCCGCGGATTTCGTCGTCATCGAGTCGACCTACGGCGATCGTGTGCACGAGGAAAGCGACCCGGCCACCGCGCTGGCCGAAGTGATCAACAGGACGGCGGCAAGGGGCGGCATCGTGGTGATTCCGGCGTTCGCGGTCGGGCGTGCGCAGGCCTTGCTCTACCTGGTGGCCACCCTGAAGCGCGACCGTCGCATTCCGGACCTGCCCGTGTTCCTCAACAGCCCCATGGCGGCAGATACGACCGAGATCTACCAGCGCCACCGCGCGAAGCATCGACTGGACGCGGAGCAATGTCGCGCGATGTGCACGGCCGCGCGGGTGGTGAATTCGGTGGAGGAGTCCGAGAAGCTCAACGAGCTGCGGGTGCCGGCAGTGATCATTTCCGCCAGCGGCATGGCGACCGGCGGACGCGTGGTGCACCACCTGAAGGCCTTTGCGCCGGACCACCGCAACACCATCCTGCTGGCGGGCTACCAGGCAGCGGGAACCCGCGGCGCCGCGCTGGTGGCCGGTGCGCAAGAGGTCAAGATCCACGGCGAATACGTCCCCGTGCGCGCCGAGGTGGCCAGCCTGGGTTCGATCTCGGCCCATGCCGATCGCAACGAACTGCTCGCCTGGATCGGCAAACTGCCGCGCGCGCCACAGCGGGTGTTCGTGACGCATGGGGAACCGGTGGCGGCCGACAGGCTGCGGCTGGCTATCGAGGAGAAATTCCGTTGGCCGACGACGGTGCCGGAACACCGGCAGGCCGTGGAGCTGGCATGACGCGCAACATGGGCCAGGGCACCGGCAACCGGGATAACCGGAGAGTGCCTGTGGCCCGCACGGGTCAGCCTCCGCCGCGACGCTCCAGCAGTTCGAACACACCCATCCCCGCGAGCATGGCAGCGACAAAGATGATCGCCTTCAGCTCGCCCATTCCGAGCGCCACCACCGCCGGGCCAGGGCAGAAGCCCGCCACGCCCCAGCCGATGCCGAACAACAGGCTGCCCAGCACGAGGCGGCGGTCCACCCGTCCCGAAGCGGGGAGCTTCATCGGCAGTCCGAGGAGCGAGACCGTGCGCTTGCGCGCGACGCCGAAGGCGAGCACGCCGACGGCTATCGCCCCGGCCATCACGAAGGCGAGCGACGGGTCCCATTCCCCCGCGAGGTCGAGGAACCCGAGCACCTTGGCGGGGTTCGACATCCCCGAGACGATGAGGCCGAGGCCGAACAGCAGTCCGGCGGCCAGCGAAAGAAACATTGCCATCGTGAACCTCCTCAAGCGCCCAGCACGTGGCGGGCCACGAAGACCGTGGCGAAACCGGCCCCCATGAAAGCCGCGGTGGCGACCAGCGACCGCGGGGACAGCCGGGAGATGCCGCAAACGCCGTGACCGCTGGTGCAGCCGGCGCCGTAGCGGGTGCCCACGCCAACCAACAGGCCGGCGGCCACGAGGGCACCGTAGCTGGCGTCGATGTCAGGGCGCGGCAGGCTGGCGAACGCTGAATACAACAGCGGCGCATCCAACAGCCCGATCACGAATGCGATGCGCCAGCCGATGTCGCCGCGCTGCGGACGCAGCAAACCACCCAGGATGCCGCTGATGCCGGCGATGCGGCCGTTGAACAGCACGAAGATGGCGGCCGCCAGGCCGATCGCGATGCCGCCGGCGGCGGCATGCCAGGGTGTGAACGTGCTCCAGGCGATGTTCATGGTCACTCCTTGGGGCAGTAGAGCTTGTAGACGAGGGCCAGGACTTCCAGCAGCGCCGGATCCGCCACGCTGTAGAAGACGTTCTTGCCCTCCTTGCGGGTGGCGACGACGCCCTGGTTGCGCAAGACGCCGAGCTGCTGCGAAAGCGTGGGCTGGTGGATGTCCAGTTCCTCCTCGAGGTCACCGACGCACATCTCGCCCTGCGACAGCTGGCACAGGAGCAGCAGGCGCTCCTGGTTGGCCAGCACCTTCAGGGCCGACACGGCATCGGCGGCGGCCGCCCGCAGGCGTCCGGGATCGATCTTCTGGTTTCGCGGCATGGATCGGTCTTGAACTACTTGAAAATATTATATCCAAGAACATAATATGGCGGCAGATTTTCAAGGAGCCTCGATGACCCGCCCCCGCATCCAGCCTTTCTTCGACGCCGGCACCGGAACCGTCAGCTATGTGGTGTCCGACCCGGCCACCGGACGCGCCGCCATCATCGACCCGGTCCTGGACTATGACTTCAAGTCAGGCGAAACCAGCACCAGGTCGGCTGACGAGGTGCTCGCCTATCTGGGTCGGGAGGCGCTGGAGGTCGACTGGATCCTCGAGACGCACGCGCACGCCGACCATCTGTCCGCGGCGCGCCATCTGCAGGAGCGCGTCGGCGGCCGCGTTGCGATCGGCCAAAACATCACGGAGGTGCAGGACGTCTTTCGCAAGCTGTACAACCTGGAGCGCACCTTCCTGCCGGATGGCAGCCAGTTCGACCATCTGTTCAAGGATGGCGAGCGGTTCCGCATCGGCGAGCTGGAAGTGACGGCGCTGCTGGTGCCGGGGCACACGCCGGCCGACATGGCGTACCTGGTGGACGACGCTGTGTTCGTGGGCGACACGCTCTTCATGCCGGACGTGGGCACCGCGCGCGCCGACTTTCCCGGCGGTGATGCGCGCCAGCTGTATCGCTCGATCCGGCGGCTGCTGGAGCTGCCGCCCGCCACGCGGGTGTTCGTCTGCCACGACTATCCGCCCGGCAGCCGCGCGCCCGGGTGGGAGACCAGTGTGGCCGAACAGCGGCAAAGGAACATCCATGTGCGTGACGGCGTCACCGAGGAGGCGTTCGTGGAAATGCGGCGCCGGCGTGACGCCACCCTCGAGATGCCTGCGCTGATCCTGCCGTCGATCCAGGTGAACGTGAGGGGCGGGCAACTGCCGCCGGCCGACGACAACGGCATCGCTTACCTGCGGATCCCGGTGAACGCGCTGCGCCGGCGAGTGCGCTGAACGCGATGCGATGCGGTCCGTTTGACATGGATCAACCACGAAGCCGCGGCGCGTTCCACATTGGCAGTCGGGCGGGTGCCAAAGGGCGCCGGCGCCCCAAGTCTCGATTGTTGAAAGGGCCAACATGACTGCAAACACCGGCAATGTGGATCGCATGCTCAGAGCGATGGTGGGGCTCGTCCTCATCGGCCTGGCCATGACGGGCATCGTGGGCGCGTGGGGCTGGATCGGCATCGTGCCGCTGGCCACGGGCGCCTTCGGGTTCTGCCCGTTGTACTCGATGCTCGGCATCAACACCTGCGGCGTGAAGCCATAGGGGAGTTCGGGATCGCCGCGCTTGCCTGGCGCCCGCGTCGCGATGGGCACCAGGCCAGGGGCCTGCCAAGGCAGCGACTGCGCTCAGCGCGCGATGCCGAGGCGCCAGGCGAAGCGCCGCGCACCGCGCGGGGATGCAGGTGGACGGGAAGGGGCGAGGCGGCGTGCGCGCTGATGCCGCTCAAGCGGATGGTCCGCCGGCCCGGTCCGGAGGAGGACCTCCTGCCTTGCTGCGATAGATCACGTGGTAGGCCAGTCCCACCAGCACGCTGCCTCCGAGCAGGTTGCCGGCGATCACGATGGCAAGGTTCGCGCCCATCCCTGCCAACGTGACGACCGGTGTGCCGGCCCCAGGCCCGCTGCCGGACTGCACCAGCATCGCCAGCGGCATCAGGTACATGTTGGCGATGCTGTGTTCGAAACCTGCGGCCACGAACGCGGTGATCGGAAAGACCACCGCGACAGCCTTGTCGGTGACGCTGCGCCCGGCCATCGCCATCCAGACCGCCATGCAGACCAGGACGTTGCACATCACTGCGCGGAAGAAGGCTTCCTGCCAGGGCAGGTCCTGCTTGGCCAGCGCGATGCGCACCACGGTCCGCCCGACCGCGCCCGCCCCCATGCCGGTATGCCCGCTCAGGTCGACGAGCAGCGCAAGGCCTGCCGCGCCCACGAAATTGGCTGCGCACACCACCACCCAGTTGCGCAACACCTGGGCGGAGGTGATCTTTCGGTCCGCCCAGGCCATCGCCAGCAGGTTGTTGCCGGTGAAAAGCTCGGCGCCCGCCACCACCACCAGAAGCAGTCCGAGAGAGAACACCAGGCCGGAGACCAGCTGCGACGCGGCAAGTCCCAGGCTGGCATCCGAACGGACGATGACGGACAGCATCGCCCCGAGGCCGATGAAGGCTCCGGCCAGCACGCCGAGCATCGCCAGCGGAAGCAGCGCCATCTGCGCCTTGGCGACGCCGACCGTTTCGATGCGGCGCGCGACTTCGCTCGGCGAGTAGGCATCGGACCCGTAGATTTCGGTGGTCATCGTTACCGTGGCTTCGTACCTGCGTCTGTCAGGACAGGATGCAGCGGGCCAGCTGCCTGGCTGCCTTGAGGCCGGGCCAGCCGGCATGACCAGCGGCAGCCGAAGCCCGTGCGTCAGCTTCGGCGCCGCGGGGCCATGTTCACCGCGGCTTCTGCTGCTCCTCGCCGCGGATGGAAAGCACCGGCACGGGGGCCTGGCGGATGACCTGCTCCGCCCCACTGCCCAGGAGCACGCGTCCGATGCCACGCCTGCCATGGGTGCCCACGACGATCAGGTCCGCTTCGAAGCGCCGCGCCTCTTCGGCGACCTGGTCGCCCAAGCGCTGGCCGGGCGCTTCCATGAGCTTCGTATCCGCGGGTACGCCCGCGGCCCGTGCGATGTCCAGGCCCTCCTGAAGCACCTTTTCGGCATAGCCGCGGCACTCCTGGAGCACGTCCGCGCTGTATTCGAAGCCGCTCATGTACGCGAGTTCGTCGAAAGAATGCACCAGCCGCACGCGCCCGCCGCTCTCGCGCGCCAGCTGGAGGGCGGTGACGAGGGCCTTGCCCGAGGTCGGGCTGCCGTCGACGGGGATGAGGATGCGATGGAACATGGCGCGCTCCTTTCGGTGTGAGGAATGCAAATGTTAGGAGCCTATTCGCGAACGTGGCTTGCGCAAGATCAATCGCGGCCGGTGTCCCGTGATCCGGCCCTTGGCCGCCACTGCAGGCAGGATGCTGATCCGCCGCTTGATGCATGTCAACCGCCGCTCGGCGTCGCCGCCTAGAGTCGACCGTCATGGACAGCGTCTCCCAGGGATTGACGACGGCCGAGGCGCAGGCCCGGCTGCGCCGCTTCGGACCCAACGCCTCGGCGGACGCCGAAGACCATGGCATCCGCCGCGTGCTCGCCGGCATCGCGGCGGAGCCGATGTTCCTGCTGCTGCTCGCCGCCGCGGGCGTCTATCTCGTGATCGGCAATCTCGGCGAAGGCCTCCTGCTGGCGTGCTTCGCGGTGCTTTCCGTGGGACTGGTCCTGCTGCAGCAGTACCGGGGGGAGCGGGCCCTGCAGGCGCTGAACGCGCTGGCCGTGCGCCATGTGCGTGTGCTGCGGGACGGCGGCATCCACCGGGTCGCGAGCGTGGAGGTGGTGCCCGGCGACGTGATGCTGCTCGCGGAGGGCGAGCGCATCGCCGCGGACGCGGTGCTGCGCGAGGCGAACGCCCTGCAGGTGGATGAGTCCCTGCTCACCGGTGAATCGCTGCCCGTGCGCAAGCGTGCGGACACGCCGGCGCAGCCTGCACCGATCCCGGGCGGCGACGACTCCCCTCATGTCTTCGCTGGAACCCTCGTCGTGGGAGGCCACGGCGTCGCCGAAGTCACGCAGACGGGAGGCGGCACGCAGATGGGCCGCATCGGCGCGTCCTTGGCCGGCATCGACACGCAGTCCACCCCACTGCAAGTGCAGCTGGGCCGCCTGGTCCGGCAGTTCGGCTGGGTGGCACTGGCGCTCAGCGCGCTGCTGGTGCTTTGGCATGGGGTGGTGCGGCAGGACTGGCTGCAGGGGCTCCTGTCCGCGCTGGCCTTCGCCATGGCCATGCTGCCGGAGGAAATCCCGATGGTCCTGACCATTTTCATCGGGCTGGCCGCATGGCGCATGGCGCGCCTGCAGGTGCTGGCGCGCCGGCCGGCGGTGATCGAGGCGCTCGGCGCCATCACGTTCCTGTGCGTGGACAAGACCGGCACGCTCACCGAAAACCGGCAGCAGCTGCGCCGGCTGGTCACCAGCGACGCCGATGTGGATTTCGCCACGGATTCCTTCCTGCCCGGTTCCGTGCAAGCGCTGCTCGAATATGGCGTGCTGGCCTCGCGCCGTGGCAGCGTCGACCCGCTGGACGTGGCGCTGCTGGCCAGCGGCGACGCTGCGCTCCCTGCGGACCGGCTTCACCAGGGCTGGAGCTTGCGCCAGGAATATGCACTCACGCCCGAGCTTCCGGCCATGGCGCAGGTCTGGCGGCGTCCGGACGGCCAACAGGAAATTGCGGCGAAAGGGGCGGCCGAGGCGATCGCCGGCCTGTGCCACCTCGATGCGCGCGCCCGCGCGGCGCTGCTGGTGCAGGTCGAAGCGCTGGCGGGCCAGGGCCTGCGCGTGCTGGCGGTGGCGCGCTCCCCTGCCGGCGAGGGGCCGCTGCCATCCAGCCAGGCCGGCTACGACTTCACGCTGGTGGGCCTCGTGGGTTTCGAGGATCCCCTGCGCGCCGATGTCCCGCAGGCGCTGCAGGTCGCGCGCGCGGCGGGCATCGCGGTCGTGATGATCACGGGGGACCATGCGGCCACCGCGCTGGCCATCGCCCGCCAGGCGGGCATCGACACCCAAGCCGGCGCCCTGACCGGAGGGCAGCTGGCCCGCATGGACACGCAGGCGCTGCGTGAAGCGGTACGGCAGACGCGGGTGTTCGCGCGGGTGCTGCCGCAGCAGAAGCTCGCGCTGGTGCAGGCCCTGCAGGCCAACGGGGAAACAGTGGCCATGACAGGCGATGGCGTGAACGACGCGCCGGCGCTGAAGGCGGCGCACGTCGGCATTGCCATGGGCAGGCGCGGCACCGACGTCGCGCGCGAGGCGGCCGGCCTTGTGCTGCTGGACGAGAACGTGACGCGCATCGTCGAAGGCGTGCGCACGGGCCGCCGCACCTTCGACAACCTGCGCCACGCCATGACCTACATCGTGGCCATCCACGTGCCCATTGCCGGGCTGGCGCTGCTGCCGCTGCTCTTTGGCCTGCCACCTGTGTTGTTGCCGGCGCACGTGGTGTTGACCGAGATGGTGGTGGATCCCATGTGTTCTTTTGCCTTCGAAGGCGTGGCGGAGCGCGGCGACATCATGCGGCGACCGCCCCGGCCGCCGCGCGAGGACCTGCTGGGCCGCGCCACGCTGTACCAGGGCCTGGCCGAGGGCGTCCTGTTGCTGGCCGCCATCCTGGTGGTCTACGTTGCGGGCTTGCGGACACTCGATGCGGCGCAGGCCCGCACGCTGGCTGTCGTGGGGCTGACCGCCGGGAACCTGCTGCTCGTGTGGGTGAATACCGGTCCCCACCACCGGCGACAGCCCGCCCGGAAGGCGCTGTGGCTGGTCAGCGCGGGCGCGGCGCTCGCGCTGGTTGCGGCCATCGCCTGGCCGCCGCTGCGCGGGCTGTTGCAGTTCGGCGTGCCACCGGTCGCCGGTTTGCTGGCCGCCCTGGCGGGCGCCGGCGCCGCAGTCCTGGCTGCGGCGGCGCTGTCGGGACGACGCGCGACGTCACAGCGGCGGTGATGGGGTGCCGGACGGCTTGCCGCTGCGGGCTGCGTTTGATGCAGCGCAAGGCGCAGCGTGACAGCAGGTGTACCTTGTGGCACCTGTTCCGTCCTGCAGGAGATTCCCATGCGTCCTTTCCACCAGACCGTCGGATCGCTCGACCAGTGGCTGCCACAGCCCGACCCTGACGCATGAACACGCAAGTCGCGTCCCATGAGCCTCATTCCCAAGCGCTCGACCTGCCACTGAAGACCGCCCTGGCGCGCACGGCGCACGGGATCTCGCCCGCCTCCGTGGCGATGGCCCACGCAGACTGGCTCACCCACCTGCTGGTCTCACCCTCCAGGCAATCGGAGCTCGCGTCGAGCGCGCTGCAGAAGTCCTTGCTGTGGCTGCGCTTTGCCAGCCAGGCCTGGGCCGGCCCATGCGCGCCGTGCGCGGAACCGATGCCCGGCGACAAGCGCTTTGCCAGAAGCGATTGGCAGTTGCCCTTCTTTGCCACGCTCGCCCAGGGCTTCCTGCTCACGGAGCAGTGGTGGGACGAAGCCACCCGCGGCGTGCGCGGCGTGTCCCGGCATCACGAGGAAGTGGCGTCCTTCACCGTCCGGCAGTGGCTGGACATGCTCTCGCCGTCCAACTTCGCGGCATTGAATCCGGAGGTGATCCGCGGGACACTCGCCAGCGGGGGCGCCAACCTCGCCACGGGCCTTGCCAACTTCTGGCGTGACGCGATCGCCGTTGCGGCAGGCGGGCCGCCGCGCGGGGTCGAAGCCTTCCGGCCCGGCGAAGGTGTCGCGCTCACCCCCGGCAAGGTCGTGCATCGCAACCACCTCATGGAATTGATCCAGTACGAGCCGGCCACGGAACGGGCGCAGAAGGAGCCGCTGCTGATCGTGCCGTCGTGGATCATGAAGTACTACATCCTCGACCTCACGCCCGACGATTCGCTGGTGCGCTACCTCGTGTCGCAGGGGCATACCGTGTTCATGATCTCGTGGCGCAACCCCGGCGCCGACGATCGGAACCTGGGTCTCGACGACTACGTGGAGACGGGCGTGTTGCAGGCCCTCGCTGAAGTGCGCAGGATCAGGCCGGGAACGCAGGTGCACGCCGCCGGTTACTGCCTGGGCGGCACGCTGCTCGCCGTGGCCGCCGCGCTGCTGGGAAAACGGCGCGACCCGGTGCTCAGGACGGTCACGCTGCTGGCGGCCCAGGTGGACTTCGAGGAGCCCGGCGAACTGGGCCTGTTCATGGACGAAAGCCAGGTCGCATTGCTGGAAGACCTCATGGCGGAGCGCGGCTACCTGGACGGACGCGAGATGGCGGGCGCGTTCCAGCTGATCAACTCGAAGGACCTCGTCTGGTCCAAGCTGGTCCACGAGTACCTGATGGGAGCCCGGACCCCGATGACGCCCATGCGCGCCTGGAACGCGGACGCGACGCGCTTGCCGGCAAGGATGCACAGCGAATACCTGCGTCGCCTGTATCTCGAGAACCACCTGGCCGAGAATACGTACGCGGTGCATGGCGAGACGGTGAGCTTGCGCGACATCCGCGTTCCGCTGTTCGTGGTGGCCACCGAGAGGGATCATGTCTCGCCCTGGCGCTCGGTGTACAAGGTGCTGCCCCTGGTGAGCGCGCCGTCGGACTTCGTGCTGGTCTCCGGCGGCCACAACGTGGGCATCGTCAGTCCGGCCGACGGTCCCCTGGCTTTTGCAGAAGCGGCCTATCGGCATGCGTCGCACGCACGGCACGAGGCGCCGCTGGATGCGCAGGATTGGCTGGGCAGCGCGCCAGCCGCTGCGCGGGGCTCCTGGTGGACGTGCTGGAGTCAGTGGCTGGGTCGACACTCGTCCGGAACGGTTCCGGCAAAGCCGGTCACGAAAGTCCGCTTGTCCGGCAAGGTGGTGCCGGCGCCGGGCGCCTATGTGCTCGTCCCGTAGTTGAATGTCAGTGCCGGTGCTGGTGGTGCGCATCCGGCGCGTGCGGATGCGCATGCTGGGTCGGCTCGTGGACATGGGCGTGGCTGTGGACGCCCGCCGGCATCGGATCATGCGCGTGGCCGTGATGCCCGTCCGCGTGATCGTGGGCGTGCTCGTGCTCCATCCGCGCATGTTCGTGTTCGTGCCCGTGGCGCTCCAACAGGTGCAGGCACACGCCCAGTGCCATCAGTCCCCCTGCCGCCGCCATGAGCCAGCCCCCCGAGCGGTCGCCCAAGGCCAGGGCGCCCAAGGCTCCGATGAAGGGGGCGCAGGCGAAGACCGATCCCGTGCGGGCCGCGCCGAAGCTGCGCTGCGCCAGCAGGTAAAAGCGCAGGGACAGCCCGTAGCCTGTCGCCCCGATCGCGAGCAGGCCCAGGGCCGCAGGAACGCCGGGGAGCGGCTCCCCGAACGCCAGGGCCAGCGCGAACGTGGCGAAGGCGCCCAAGGCGCACTTCGCCATCACCACCTGGCCGGGGTCGCGCTCGGCGAGCGCGCGCGAAGCCGTGTTGTCCGCGCCCCAGGCGGCCGTGGCCACGAGCACGGCGAGCAGTCCCGCCAGCTGGGCGGAGCCGGAGGCCGCTTGATCGAGTGCCAGCAAGGCGCCTCCGCCAAGCAGCAAGAGCATGGCCGCCCACACGCGTCGATCCATCGTCTCGCGGTACAGCCAGCGCGCGAGCACGGCGGTGAACAGGGCTTCGAGCGTGAGCATGAGAGAGGCCCCCGCACCGCTGGCCCGCTGCAAGCCCCACGCCAAGGCGACGGGGCCGATCACCGCGCCGAAGAAGGCGACGAGGAGCAGCCGCGGCACGTCGGATCGGGCGAGCGCGGCCTCGCGCCCGGCGCCCTTGCGCAGCAGCGCGCCAACGCTGGTCGCCCCCGCATAGAGCAGGCAAGCCGTGGTGAAGGGGCCCACGCCCTTGCCGAGGAACTGGAGCAAGGGCGTGGAAAGGCCGAAGAGCGTGGCGGCGACCAGCGCGAGCAGGCCGCCGGCGGAGGCAGGGGTCATCGTCGCAGCACGCGGGCCAGGCGATGCTGGCCGTGGGCAGCCATTGCAACGCCAAGGCCGCCCGCCTGCGGTGCGGCAAGGGCGGTCAAGGCCTGGAGCCGATCGGGTTGCGGTGGCTGCCTCAGTTCAGGTCCTTGTCCTTCCACGCCTTCAGGCCCGACACGGCGGCGCCCGCCTGCAGGCCTGACTTGGTCAGCGCGTACATCCTGCCGCCGGTGAAGTTGCCGGCCCCTGCCTTGACGTTGGCCGAGCTGCCGCCCGTACCGGCGCCCGCGGCGGCGCCGGCCGACGCGTCCCAGCCCTTGTCGACGAAATCGGTCAGTGCCTTCGGGGTTTCGAACACGAAGAGATAACGCGTGCCGGAAGCACCGAGCTGCACGCCGGCGCTCGCCTGCGCAATGCTCATGTACGTGTCCTGCGAAGTCTTGTTGTCGTGCGCGATGCCCTTGCCGCCGGCCCCGCCCAGGCCGAAGCTCAGGCCGAAGGTCGTGAACACCGCGTAGCCGGGTGCCTTGGCGACCATGTCCTGGAGCTTGGGGTCGGACTTGTAGAAGTCCTGGAGAGCCTCCATGGCCTTGGCCTTGACCTCGGTCTGCCTGGAAGATTTCTGGTCCTGCGCGCGGACCGAGGCGCCGACGAGCACGGCCGTCGCACCGATGAGTAATTGACGTCGTTGCATGCGACCTCCATGAGACGATGACGAAGGGACACGGGCACACGCGGGTGGCAGCACCACAGCCGCACGCGCATTGTGAGACGCCCGCGCGGGGATCTGAATGGGACCTAGGTCTTATGGTCTTGACCGCCGGCGCGCGACTCAGTCCCCGGGTCGGTGGAGCAGCTTCGCCGCGGCGAAGACATCCTCGGTGTTGATCATGCGCGTCGAGCAGGCCAGCAGTTCATTGCCCACTTCCACCGCCTCGCCAAGCAACTGCTGCCAGCATCGGGCGGCGTCCTCCAGGTCGGCGCGCAGCAGCTCGGTCTGTACTGCAAGGGCGTCTTCCGGGCGCGGCGACGCGCCCAGCTGGCCGTTGGCGGCGGCATGCCGCTGGACAACCTGCTGGGTCGCCTGCGCCTGGATCCTGCGCATGGCTTCGAAGCCGCGGACCAGGGTGGCCGTTCCTTCGGTGCCCACGGCAAACTGCTGTTGCGCCAATTGCGTGCCCCAGTTCCATGCCGCCGGGGTGGCGGCTGCCGGGGTGGTGGACGGGGTCGCGGGCTTGCTCTTCAGCGTCATGATTGCTCCTTCATGATGCGATCGCATCGGATCCATTGTGCGACTTGCACGCCCAATGGGCCAGCGTGTGCGCGTGGCATATTCGAAGTCTGGCGGTGGACGACAATGCCGCAGGGGTGAACGGATGATCGACAAGATTGCGAAATCGGTGGCGGAAGCGATTGGCGAAGTGAAGGATGGCGCAACCATCCTGGTGGGCGGTTTCGGCACGGCCGGCATTCCCGACGCCCTGATCGACGGGCTGATCGAGCGCGGCGGCAAGGATTTCACCATCGTCAACAACAACGCCGGCAACGGCACCACCGGCCTGGCGCGGCTGTTGCAGCTCGGCCGTGTGCGCAAGATCATCTGCAGCTTCCCGCGGCAGGCCGACTCGTTCGTCTTCGACGAGCTGTACCGTAGCGGCAAGCTCGAGCTGGAGCTCGTACCGCAAGGCAACATCGCCGAGCGCTGCAGGGCGGCTGGCGCCGGCATCGGCGCCTTCTACACGGCCACCGGCGTGGGCACCCCGCTGGCCAAGGGCAAGGAAGTGCGCAACATCGGCGGCCGCGATTACGTGCTCGAGTACCCGATCCACGGCGACATCGCCCTGATCAAGGCACACCGCGGCGATCGCTGGGGCAACCTCACGTACCGGCTGGCCGCGCGCAACTTCGGGCCGGTGTTCGCCACGGCGGCGAAGCACACGGTGGCCTCGGTGCACGAAATCGTGGAACTGGGCGAGCTGGACCCGGAGACCATCGTCACGCCGGGCATCTTCGTCAAGAAGATCGTGAAGATCCCCTACGTGCCCACCCAGTCGGGCGGTATCCGCGAGGAGAAGTGAACATGCCGAACTACAAGCTGCGCACGCGCGACGAACTCGCCCGGCGCATCGCCATGGACATCCCCGAAGGCGCGCTGGTCAACCTGGGCATCGGCATGCCCACCATGGTGGCCAACCACCTGCCGGCGGACAAGGAGATCCTGCTGCACTCCGAGAACGGCATCGTCGGCATGGGGCCGGCGCCCGCGAAGGGCGGCGAGGATTACGACCTGATCAACGCGGGCAAGCAGCCGGTCACCTTGCAGAAGGGCGCTTCGATCGTGCACCACGCCGACAGCTTCGCCATCATGCGCGGCGGCCACCTCGACATCTCGGTGCTCGGCGCCTTCCAGGTTTCCATGGCCGGCGATCTTGCCAACTGGCACACCGGCGAAGAGGACGCGATCCCCGCCGTGGGCGGCGCGATGGACCTGGCGGTCGGCGCGCGCAGCACCTGGATCAGCATGAACCTGCTGACCAAGGAGGGCCAGAGCAAGATCGTGGCGCAGTGCGGTTATCCGCTGACCGGCGTGGCCTGCGTCAAGCGCGTGTACACGGACCACGGCACGTTCGCGCCGGCCGGTGACCACCTCGCCGTGATCGACCTGGTCGAAGGCCTCACGCTCGCGGAGGCGCAAAAGCTGGTCGGGCTGCCGCTGCGCGCCGCCTGAGGACGCGCCATGGTTGAAGCCACGAACGCGCGCATCACGCCCGGACTGCTGGCGCGCTTGCGCGAATGGGAAGGGCGCAGCGAGGCGCTCACCGACGACGTGACGCCGGCGCCGGTCCGCGCCCTGTCTGCCACGCTCGACCGCGACGACGCCGATCCCGCGCCGGGCACGCCGCTGCCGCCCTTGTGGCATTGGCTCTACTTCCTGCCGCGGCATCGCCAGAGCGAGCTGGGCCCGGACGGCCACGCCCGCCTCGGCGGCTTCCTGCCCCCCGTGCCGTTGCCACGCCGCATGTGGGCGGGCGGCCGGTTGCAGTGGAATGCGCCGCTCCAGGTGGGCGATGCGATCGAGCGCAACTCCCGCATCGTCTCCGTCACGCACAAGGCGGGGCGCACCGGCGACCTGGTCTTCGTGCTGGTGCGTCACGAGGTGCGCAATGCGGGCGGCGTGGCTGTGACCGAGGAGCACGACATCGTCTACCGGGCGCCGCCGCAGCCCGGCGACGCGGTTCCACCGCCACAGGCGGCCCCGGGCGAGTCCGCGTGGAGCCGCGAGATCGTGCCCGACGACGTGCTGCTGTTCCGCTATTCCGCGTTGACGTTCAACGGGCACCGCATCCACTACGACCGCCAATACGTGACCGAAGTCGAGGGCTACCCGGGCCTCGTCGTGCATGGCCCCCTGATCGCAACGCTGCTGGTCGACCTGCTGCGCCGCGAAATGCCGCAGGCGAAGCTGCGCAGCTTCAGCTTCAAGGCCGTGCGACCTACCTTCGACCTGCATGCCTTCCGGGTCCGCGGCCAGCCTTCGCCGGATGGCCGCAACGTCCGCTTGTGGGCGCAGGACCACGAAGGCTGGCTCACCATGCAGGCCGACGCCACGATCGAATGACATGAAAACCGAGATCCCCGCGCCCGACGCGCACCAGGAAATGCGCGAGGCCCTGCGCGCCATGTGCCGCGGCTTCGACTCTGCCTACTGGCAGAAGGTGGACAACGACCGCGGCTATCCCGAAGCGTTCGTCGATGCGCTGACCGAAGCGGGCTGGATGGCGGCGCTGATCCCCGCCGAATACGGCGGCTCCGGGCTCGGCCTGGCCGAAGCCTCGGTGATCATGGAAGAGGTCAACTACTCCGGCGGCAACGCGGGGGCGCTGCACGGCCAGATGTACAACATGGGCACGGTGCTGCGGCATGGCTCCGACCGGCAAAAGCAGCAATACCTGCCGGCCATCGCCAGCGGCAAGCTGCGGCTGCAGTCGATGGCGGTGACGGAGCCCACGACCGGCACCGACACCACGCAGCTCAGGACCACCGCGGTGCGCAAGGGCGATCGCTACGTCGTGAACGGCCAGAAGGTGTGGATCTCGCGCATCCAGCACTCCGACCTGATGATCCTGCTGGCGCGCACCACGCCGCTGGCCGATGTGCGCAAGAAGAGCGATGGCATGAGCATCTTCATCGTCGACCTGCACCAGGCGCTGGGCAAGGGCATGACGGTGCGGCCGATCCAGAACATGGTGAACCACGAGACCAACGAGGTGTTCTTCGACAACCTGGAGATCCCGGCCGACAACCTGATCGGCGAGGAAGGGCAGGGCTTCAAGTACATCCTGACCGGGCTGAACGCGGAGCGCACGCTGATCGCGGCGGAATGCATCGGCGACGCGTACTGGTTCATCGACAAGGCGCGCCGCTATGCCAGCGAACGCGTCGTGTTCAACCGCCCGATCGGCCAGAACCAGGGCGTGCAGTTCCCCATCGCCGACGCCTACATCGAGACCGAAGCCGCCAACCTGATGCGCTTCAAGGCCTGCGCGCTGTTCGACGCCGGCAAGCCCTGCGGCGGCGAAGCCAACATGGCCAAGTACCTGGCGGCCAAGGCCTCGTGGGAGGCGGGCAACGTGTGCCTGCAGACCCATGGCGGCTTCGGGTTCGCGCACGAATACGACGTCGAGCGCAAGTTCCGGGAAACGCGCCTGTACCAGGTGGCGCCGATCTCCACCAACCTGATCTATTCGTACGTGGCCGAGCACCTGCTGGGGCTGCCGAGGAGCTTTTGATGCCGCGTCCACTGGACGGCATCCTGGTCGTCTCGCTCGAACACGCCATCGCGGCCCCGTTCTGTACGCGGCAGCTTGCCGACCTGGGCGCCCGCGTGATCAAGGTGGAGCGTCCCGGCAGCGGCGACTTCGCGCGCGCCTACGACGATCGGGCCAGCGGCCTGTCATCGCATTTCGTCTGGGTGAACCGGTCGAAGGAAAGCCTGACGCTGGACCTCAAGCAGCCGGCGGCCTTGCGGGTGCTGATGGACCTGCTGGCGCGGGCCGACGTGCTGGTGCAGAACCTGGCCCCTGGCGCCGCGGCCCGCATGGGGCTCGGCTACGCGCAACTGAGTGGACTGCATCCGCGATTGGTGGTGTGCGACGTGTCCGGCTACGGCAACGACGGCCCCTATCGCGACAAGAAGGCCTACGATCTGTTGATCCAGAGCGAAGCCGGCTTCCTGTCGGTGACGGGCACGCCGCAGGAGCCGAGCAAGTCGGGCAACTCCATAGCCGACATTGCCGCCGGCATGTACGCATACAGCAGCGTGCTGGCGGCCTTGCTGCAGCGGCAGAAGACCGGACGCGGCTCCCATGTCGATGTCTCGATGCTGGAGTCGCTGGGCGAGTGGATGGGCTTTCCCATGTACTACGCGTACGAGGGCGCCGAGCCGCCGCCGCGAAGTGGCGCGTCGCACGCGACCATCTATCCCTATGGCCCTTTCGAGGCGGGCGACGGCAAGACGGTGATGCTGGGGTTGCAGAACGAGCGCGAATGGAAGGTGTTCTGCGAAAAGGTGTTGGTGCAGCCGGCACTCGCCGCCGACCCGCGCTTCGATGCCAACGCCAAGCGCAATGCCAACCGGGGCGCCTTGAAGGAGATCATCCTGTCGGCGTTCCGGGAGATGAGCGCGGAGCAGGTCATCGCGCGCCTCGAAGACGCGCAGATCGCCAATGCGCACGTCAACACCGTGGGCGACATGTGGTCGCATCCGCAATTGCGCGCGCGCGAGCGCTTCCGCCAAGTCGGCTCACCGGCCGGCGAGATCGAGGCGCTGCTGCCGCCCGGGGTCAACAGCAGCTTCGACTACCGGATGGATCCGATCCCGGCCGTCGGCGAGCATACGCAGGCCATCCTGCTGGAGTTGGGGCGCGGCGACAGCGAGATCCAGGCGCTGCGAGGCGCCGGGGCGATCTGAGGGGCGCGCCTTTCAACCGAAAATCACGTCGGAGGCCGTCAGGGGGATGCCCGACCAGGGCCGTTGCGCCCGTCCTGCACAATCCACCCTCGCATGCAGTTACAGGACATCCTCTACTCCCAGGGCTTCGGCCCGCGCCGCCTGTGCACGGGCCTGCTGCAAAACGGCCTGGTGGCCGTGAACGGCGAGACCGTCACCGATCCGGCAGCGGACTTCGAACCGGATGGCCTGCGTTTCTCCGTCGAAGGCAAGTCATGGGAGTACCACGCCAAGGCCTACCTCGTGCTGCACAAGCCGGGCGGGTACGAATGCTCGCAAAAGCCTTCCGCCTGGCCCAGCATCTACACGCTGTTGCCGGCGCCGCTGCGCCAGCGCCCCGTCAAGGGCGGCCAGCCGGGCGTGCAGGCCATCGGCCGGCTGGACCAGGACACGACGGGCATGCTGCTCCTGAGCGACGACGGCGCTTTCATCCATCGCATGAGTTCGCCCAGGCACCACGTGCCGAAGGTGTACGAGGTCGGCACGGCCGATCCGGTGGATGCGAAGCAGGTCGCGCGGCTGCTGGCAGGCGTGGTGCTCGATGACGACCCGCGGCCGGTGCAGGCGGCCGCGTGCGAGGCTACCGGCGAACATGGTTTGCGACTGACCTTGACCGAAGGCAAGTACCACCAGGTCAAGCGGATGCTGGCGGCGGTGGGCAACCGGGTCGTCACGCTGCACCGGTCCCGCATGGGCAGTTTGGCGCTTCCTGACGACCAGGCGCCGGGCCAGTGGCGCTGGCTCACCCCGGAACAACTGGTGGCGGTCGCCGATCGGGGACAATAGCGGCCACCGTCCACCCATGGGTGCCCCGGCGCGTTGTACGCCCATGCCCTGAGTAACCTGCGCCCAAGTGAAACCTCTGTCCCTGTGCCGCGCCTGGCTTGCCGCCGGCCTGCTGCTTCCCCTGCTGGCCTTTGGCCAGGCCGCGCCGATCTTCGTGCTCAATTCGCTGGACGCGGACGTGAGCGTCATCGACCCGGTGAGCTGGCGCGAGGTGCGCCGCATCCCCACCGGCAAGGAGCCGCACCACCTGTACATGACGCCGGACGAAAAGTCGCTGCTGGTCGCCAATGCATCGTCCGACACTCTGACCTTCATCGACCCGCGCACGGCGCTGGTCCAGAAGATCGTGCGTGGCGTGATCGACCCCTACCACCTGCGTTTTTCCCCCGACATGAAGTGGCTGGTCACCGCCGGCAACCGCCTGCAGCACGTCGACCTGTATCGCTGGGACGGCACCGACCTGGCGCTCGTCAAACGCATCCCCACCGGCAAGACGCCCAGCCACATCTTCATCGACAGCGCCAGCACGGTGGCCTACGTGACGATGCAGGACAGCGACGAGCTGGTCGCCGTGGACCTGGCCAGGCAGGAGATCCGCTGGCGCATCAAGACCGGCCCCATGCCCGCTGACATCTACGTCACCGCGGACGACAAGACGCTGCTGGTCGGCCTGACGGGCAGCGACAGCGTGGAAGTCTTCGACGTCAGCGGGCCGCAGCCGAAGTCGGTGCGCCGCATCCGCACCGGCGACGGCGCGCATGCCTTCCGCGCCGCCGGCGACCGCCGCCACGTCTACCTCAGCAACCGGGTGGCCAACACCATCAGCAAGATCGACCTCACCACGCTGCAAGTGGTGGACACCTACCCGGCCCCGGGTGGCCCGGACTGCATGGAGGTCATGGGCGGCGGCCGCTACCTGCTGGTCACCTCCCGATGGGCGCGCAAGCTCACCGTCATCGACACGGAGGCGCGCCAGGTCGTGCGGCAGGTGCGGGTCGGCAAGTCGCCGCACGGCGTCTGGACCCTGGACCACGCGCCGAGGCAGTGATGGGGTTGCCGGGCGCGCTGCGCGGGCTGGCATGGGCGCTGCTGGTGCCGGCGGCCGTGGCGCAACCGGCGTGCAGGCAACCGGTCTACCTGACGCTGGACACCGGCCACATGGGCGTGGCCCCGTTGATCGCCGAGGTCCTGAACCGCCAGCAGGTCAAGGTGACTTTCTTCGCCGCCAACGAGAAGACGCAGGAGGGCGATGGCAGCCTGGGGGCGCACTGGGCGCCCTGGTGGAAGGCGAGGGCGGCCGAGGGCCACGCGTTCGCCTCGCACACCTGGGACCACACCTACTGGCGCGCCGACCTGCCGGGCGACCCGCCGCGCTTTCGCGTGCGGCCTTCCGCCGGCGCCGCGGCCGGCAAGGACTTCACGGTCACGGCCGCCGAGTACTGCGCGGAGATCACCCGGGCGGCCCGGCGGCTGGAAGAAATCACGGGCCAGCGGCCTTTGCCGCTGTTCCGCGCGCCGGGGGGCAAGACTTCCGCCAAACTGCTGGCCGTGGCACGATCCTGCGGATATGCCCACGTGGCGTGGGCGCCCGCCGGCTTCCTGGGCGACGAACTCCCCAGCGAGACGGCGAGCAACCAGCAACTGCTGGCCAAGGCGCTGCGTGACGTGCGCAGTGGCGACATCCTGGTGGCGCACCTGGGCATCTGGTCCCGCAAGGACCCCTGGGCGCCGGCCGTGCTGGAGCCGCTGATCACGGGCCTGAAGGCCAAGGGTTTTTGTTTTGCGACATTGCGCGACCATCCTGACTACCGGGACTGGGTCACGCGCGTTAGATGACCATGCAGTGGATCCAGGACTTGTTTGAAAAGGCCCAGCAGGGGCTGTTCGAGATCGCCATCCAGCCGATCCTGTTTTCGTTCGGGCTGGGCAATTTCCTCGAGGACGGCTACACGGCCACCGGCTGGCTGCTGGTCGGCCTCCTCCAGATAGCCGTGCTGCTGGCCATCATCGGCCCGCTGCAGCGCTGGCGGCCGGTGGAGCCGATGGTGGACGCGCAGGCCGTCCGCACCGATGTGCTCTACACGCTGCTGCACCGGCTGGGCCTGTTCCGGGTGGCGCTGTTCTTCAGCGTCGAGCCCCTGTTCGACGACATGTTCGGCGCGCTGCGCGTGGCCGGCCTGAACACCGTCCACATCGACCAGTTCATGGCCGGCGTCACGGACCGTCCCTTCATCAGCTTCGTGATGTACCTGGTGGTGTTCGACTTCGTCGACTACTGGATCCACCGGGGCCAGCACGGCCTGAACTGGTGGTGGAGCCTGCATTCGCTGCACCACTCGCAGCGGCAGATGACGATGTGGAGCGACAACCGCAACCACCTGCTGGACGACCTGCTGCGCGACAGCCTGCTGGTGATCGTGGGGCAGCTGATCGGCGTGGGGCCGGGGCAGTTCGTCGCCATCGTCGCGATCGCGCAGCTGAGCGAAAGCCTGCAGCACGCCAACGTGCGGCTGCACTTCGGCCGCATCGGCGAGCGGCTGTGGATCAGCCCGCGCTTCCACCGGCTGCACCACAGCATCGGCATCGGCCACGAGCGCAACGCCTCCGGCGAGCTGCTGCCCAATGGCCGCAGCCCGGCGCTGGGCGGCCACAACTTCGGCGTGCTGCTGCCGTGGTGGGACGTGCTGTTCCGCACCGCCAACTTCGAGCTGCGCTGGGACCCCACCGGCGTGCGCGACCAGGTGGAGCAGGGCCGCAATTACGGCGG
This sequence comes from Ramlibacter sp. PS3R-8, assembly GCF_037572435.1. Taxonomy (NCBI): domain Bacteria; kingdom Pseudomonadati; phylum Pseudomonadota; class Betaproteobacteria; order Burkholderiales; family Comamonadaceae; genus Ramlibacter; species Ramlibacter sp. PS3R-8. Next base: position 236,306 of record NZ_JBBHGT010000002.1, on the reverse strand, counting down.
CGGCTTCTGGTCGCAGCAGTGGCTGGGGGTGAAGCGGCTGGTGGGGAAGGCATAGGCGGGGTCGCTGCGCGAACCCGCCCTACGTCACCTGCGCCCTACGTCACCTGCGCCCTCTCCCGCTTGCGGGAGAGGGTTGGGGTGAGGGTGGTGGCGCGCTTGCCCCTCACCCCAGCCCTCTCCCCAGAGGGGAGAGGGAGCATGAAAGCTATCCTCCATCCATGTCCCTCCTCTTCGACTCGTTCTGGCGCGCCGTCGCCTACTGCCTGCATCCGCGGGTGATCGGCCTGTCGCTGCTGCCGCTGGTGCTGTTGATCCTGGCGGCGGGCGGCCTGGGCTACTTCTTCTGGGATGACGCCGTCAACGGCGTGTTCCTGTGGCTCGAGTCCAGCGAATGGCTGGCCGGCTTCACGCGCTGGTTGCAGGACATGGGGATGGCGGGGCTGAAGAACGCCCTGGCGCCGCTGCTGATCATCTTTGCCGTGACGCCCCTGCTCGTGATCGTCGTGCTGCTGATCGTCGCGCTGCTGATGACGCCGGCCCTCGTCAACCTGGTCGGCCGCCGGCGCTTTCCCGCGCTGGAGCGGCGGCATGGCGCGTCGTTCCTGCGCGGAGCGCTGTGGTCGGTGGGCTCGATCCTGCTGGCCGTCGTCGCCCTGGTCGTGTCGCTGCCGCTTTGGCTGATCCCGCCGCTGATCCTGCTGCTGCCGCCCCTGATCTGGGGCTGGCTGACCTACCGCGTCATGACCTTCGATGCCCTGGCGGACCATGCCAGCGCCGACGAACGCCGCCGCGTGTTCCGCGGCCACAGGAGCTCCCTGCTGTTGATGGGCATCGCCACCGGCTACCTGGGCGCGGCGCCGAGCGTGGTGTGGGCTTCGGGCTGGTTCTTCGCCGCGGCCTTCCCGATCCTGATCCCCGTGGCGATCTGGATCTACACGCTGGTGTTCGCGTTCTCTTCGCTGTGGTTCACCCACTACTGCCTGGCCGCGCTGGAGCAGCTGCGGCAGGCCGAACATGCAGCAGCGGAGGTGCCGGCCTTCGTGGAGCCTCAGCTCCTGCCGTAGGTGTCCTCGATGCGGACGATGTCGTCCTCGCCGAGGTAGGCGCCCGACTGCACCTCGATCATCTCCAGCTCCATCTTGCCGGGGTTGTGCAGGCGGTGCACTTCGCCGACCGGGATGTACGTCGACTGGTTCTCGCTGAGCAGGAAGACCTCCGAGCCGCGCGTCACCTGCGCCGTGCCGCGCACGACGATCCAGTGCTCGGCGCGGTGGTGGTGCTTCTGCAGGCTGAGGGACGCGCCCGGCTTGACGCCGATGCGCTTGACCTGGAAGCGCTCGCCCGCATCGACGCTGTCGTACCAGCCCCAGGGCCGCACCACCTTGCGGTGGAACGCGGCCTGCGCGGCGTTGACCGCTTCCAGGTGCGCCACGACCTCCTTCACCTGCTCCGCGCAGCTGCGGTGCGCCACCAGCACGGCGTCGGGCGTGTCGATGATCAGCAGGTCCTGCGTGCCCACCGCCACCACCGGCCGGTGCGGGGCATGCACGAAGGTGTTGCGCGCATTCAACGCCCAGCCCTGGCCGTGCAGGCGGTTGTCGTCGGCATCGGCCGGCCCCAGGTCCGCCACGGCGTTCCAGCTGCCCACGTCGCTCCACTGCCCGCGGAACGGCAGCACCGCCACCTGGTCATGGCGCTCCATCACGGCGTAGTCGATGCTCTGCGAGCGGCAAGCCTCGAACTCGGCGCGGCCCGGCCGCAGGAAGGAGATGCCGGGAGAGGGCGTCAGGCCCTCGTCCGTGTCGGCCTTGGCCATCGCGGCGCGGCAGGAGGCCAGGATGTCCGGCGCATGCTGTTCCAGCGCCTCGATGAGCACGCGGGCCTGCACGAGGAAGATGCCGGCGTTCCACAACGCATCGCCGGCCAGCAGCAGTTCCTGCGCGCGCGCCCCGTCGGGCTTCTCCACGAACTGGGCCACCTGCAGGCTGCCGTCGGGACGTGCCGCGCCCTGGCGGATGTAGCCGTAGGCGGTGCTCGGGAAAGTCGGGACCACGCCGAAGGTGACGATGGCGCCGGAGGCCGCGGCGCTCAGGCCCTCCTTCATGGTCCGGCCGAAGGCCGCGGCGTCGGGAATGTGGTGGTCGGCGGGGCAGAACAGCAGGTATTCGTCCTCCGCGGCATGCAGCGCGGCCAGGGCCATGGCGGCCGCGGTGTTGCGCGCCGCCGGCTCGAGGATCACGGTGCCCTTCGCCTTGGCCAGGCGATAGACGTCGGCCACGAGGAAGCGGTGGTCCTCCGCAGCGACGGCCAGCAACCGCGAGCCGAGCGGCGCCACGCGTTCCAGCGTCAGCTGCAGCAGGCTCTTGTTGCCGATCAGCGGCACGAACTGCTTGGGAAAGCTCTTGCGGCTCAATGGCCACAGGCGGGTGCCGGAGCCGCCGCAAAGGATGACGGGAGTGATGGAGCCCATCCCGTGAATGATAAGGCTCGGCTTTGGCGCGAGGGTCCGGGCGCCGCGCCTTTCTCGTGGATGAGGGCGGGGCCGGTAGGATTACCGCATGAGCGCTCCATCCCCCTCCTTCGGCCTGGTCATCGTCGGTGACGAGATCCTCTCCGGCAAACGCGCCGACAAGCACCTGCCCAAGGTGATCGAGCTGCTCAATGCGCGCGGCCTGCAACTGGCCTGGGCCGAATACGTGGGCGACTCGCCGGAGCGCATCACGGCCACCCTGCAACGGTCCTTCGCCTCGGGCGACGTGGTGTTCTCCTGCGGCGGCATCGGCGCGACCCCGGACGACCACACCCGGCAATGTGCGGGCCGGGCCCTGGGCGTTGCGCTCGAACTGCATCCGCAGGCCGAGGCCCTGATCCGCGAGCGCATGCAGGACACCGCCCGCGAGCAGGGCGTGCCTTACGAGCCGGACCGGCCGGACAACATCCACCGCCTGAACATGGGGGTGTTTCCGAAGGGCGCCTCCATCATCCGCAACCCCTACAACAAGATCCCCGGCTTCACGGTGGGCAGCGTGCACTTCGTCCCGGGATTTCCCGTGATGGCGTGGCCGATGATCGAGAACGTGCTGGACGCCCATTACAGCCACCTGTTCACGCGCGATGCGTACCTGGAGAAGTCGGTCATCGTGTTCGGCTCGATGGAGGCCACCCTCACGCCGCTGATGGAGCAGGTGGAGCGCGAGCATCCGCAGGTGAAGGTGTTCAGCCTGCCGAGCGTCGACCATCCCACGTGGGGCCGCCACATCGACCTGGGGGTCAAGGGAGCCCCGGCGGATGTCGACCCGGCCTATCGGACCTTGCTCGACGGTTTGGCCCGTCTGCAGGTCAAACTCGGCCCTGAATTGGTGCGTCCTTAGCTTGCACCGGCGGAGTGCGCGGGGGCTTTTTGCACCTGAACAGTGCGGTGCCTCCTGCGATCCGCAAGGGTCCCGTAGGGAAAAGACCTCAGGATCGGTGAGAATCGCCGGGCTTCGCGCCGTGACGCATGCACCAGCTTTGGCACAGAACCTGCATCCCGCAAGCCGCACGCTTATCCAACAACCAACCATCCCCCAGGAGAACCTTGATGGCAGCCAAGACCGTCGCAGACGTCATGAAGATGGTGAAGGACAACGAAGTCAAGTTCGTCGACTTCCGCTTCACCGACACCCGCGGCAAGGAGCAGCACGTGACCGTGCCCGTCTCCCATTTCGATGAAGACAAGTTCACGGCCGGCCACGCCTTCGACGGCTCGTCGATCGCCGGCTGGAAGGGCATCGAAGCCTCCGACATGCTGCTGATGCCGGACGCGAACACGGCCAACATCGACCCGTTCTTCGAAGAGACGACGCTGATCATGTCGTGCGACGTGCTGGAGCCGGGTGACGGCAAGGCCTACGACCGCGACCCGCGTTCCATCGCCAAGCGCGCCGAGGCCTACCTAAAGGCCTCCGGCATCGGCGACACCGCCTACTTCGGCCCGGAACCCGAATTCTTCATCTTCGACGACGTGCGCTGGGCCGCCGGCCCCAGCGGCTGCTTCGTCGAGATCGACGAGTACGAAGCGCCGTGGAACACCGGCAAGAAGCTGGAAGGCGGCAACAAGGGCCACCGTCCCACCACCAAGGGCGGCTACTTCCCCGTGCCCCCGGTCGACAGCACGCAGGACATGCGCGCCGAGATGTCCTTGATCCTCGAGTCGGTGGGCATCCCGGTCGAAGTGTTCCACCACGAAGTGGCGGGCGCGGGCCAGAACGAGATCGGCACCAGGTTCAGCACGCTGGTCGAGCGCGCGGACTGGTCGCAGCTGCAGAAATACGTGATCCTGAACGTCGCCAATGCCTACGGCAAGACGGCGACCTTCATGCCCAAGCCCATCGTCGGCGACAACGGCTCCGGCATGCACGTGCACCAGTCGGTGTGGAAAGGCGGCAAGAACCTGTTCGCAGGCGAAGGCTATGCCGGCCTGTCCGAGCTGGCGCTGTACTACATCGGCGGCATCATCAAGCACGCGCGCGCGCTCAACGCCATCACCAACCCCGGCACCAACAGCTACAAGCGGCTGGTGCCCGGCTTCGAAGCGCCCGTGAAGCTGGCGTATTCGTCGCGCAACCGCTCGGCCTCCATCCGCATTCCGTATGTGGCCAACCCGAAGGGGCGCCGCATCGAGTGCCGCTTCCCGGACCCCTTGATGAACCCCTACCTGGGTTTCGCCGCCATGCTGATGGCCGGCCTGGACGGCATCGAGAACAAGATCCATCCGGGCGAGGCGGCGACCAAGGACCTGTACCACCTGCCGCCGGAAGAGGACGCGAAGATCCCGACCGTGTGCCACAGCCTGGACCAGGCGCTGGAGTACCTGGACAACGACCGGACCTTCCTGACCAAGGGTGGCGTGTTCACCGACGCCATGATCGACGCCTACATCGAGCTGAAGATGACGGAAGTCACCCGCTTCCGCATGACGACGCACCCGATCGAGTTCGACATGTACTACTCTCTGTAATTAATCACAGGTTGGGTGGTGAAAGAGGCGACTTTGTCGCCTCTTTCCGTTTCAAATCAACAGCTTATTTGGCAATCTGAAGAGTTTGCGCGATACTGGAAGGCCATCCTGCATCTCGATGCTGGGAGCACCGATGAAACACGCTTACCTCCTGATTCCGCTCGCAGCCGCCGCTTTCATTGGCGCCGCATCGGCACAGACCAAGATTTTCCGCTGCGGCAACACGTACACCAACGACGAAGCCCAGGCCAAGGCCCAGGGCTGCAAGCTCGTCGAAGGCGGCAACGTGACCGTCGTCACGGGGACGCGCTATACGCCTCCGAAGGAGGGCCCCGGCGCCAAGGTCGTGACGGCGCCTGCGGCGGGTGGCCAGCGCATCGACTCCGGCGAGCAGAAGGCGCGTGACGCCGATGCGCGCGCCATCCTCGAGGCCGAGCTCAAGAAGGCGGAAGCACGCCTGGCCGAGCTGAAGACGGAGTTCAACAACGGCGAGCCCGAGAAACAGGGCGCCGAGGGCCGCAATTACCAGAAGTACCTCGATCGGGTCGCCGAACAGAAGGCGAACATCGAACGCACCGAGAAAGACATTGCCGGACTCAAACGCGAACTCGGGCGCGCCGGCAACGCCACCCCGACGGCAGTCAACAAATAAGGCTTCTGCCGGGCTGGTTGCGGCAACGCAGCAAAATGGGGGCTTGAGTACCAAGTCCTCCACCGCTGTCCGCTTCCAGTCCTTCGACCTGCTGGCCACCCTGGTGGCCGTGGTGCGCGGCGACGGCACCGTGCTGTTCGCCAACTCCGCGCTCGAGGATGCCCTGGGTACCTCTCGCCGCGCCATCGAGGGCGCCAGCTTCCTCCCCCTCTTTGCCGAACCCACCGTCTTGCGCAGCGCGCTCGATGGCGCCCGGATCAACGAATACGCCGCGCTGCGCTACGACGCGCGGCTGCTGCGGCAGCAGGGCGAGCCGATGCCCGTGCACGTGGTGCTGGCACAGACCGAAACGGCCGACGAGTTCGTGGTGGAACTGCTGCCGCTGGAAGCCCAGACCCGCCAGGACCGCGAGGAGCGGCTGATCGACCAGGCGCAGGCCAACAAGGAATTGATCCGCAACCTGGCCCACGAGATCAAGAACCCGCTGGGAGGCATCCGCGGCGCCGCGCAGTTGCTGGAGATGGAAATCGACTCGCGCGACCTGAAGGAATACACGCGCGTCATCATCCACGAGGCGGACCGCCTGCAGACACTGGTGGACCGCCTGCTGGCGCCGCACCGCCGGCCCCACGTGGTGGGCGACGTCAACATCCACGAAGTTTGCGAGCGCGTCCGCTCGCTGATCCTCGCGGAGTTTCCGCGCGGCTTGCGCGTGGTTCGGGACTACGACACCTCCATTCCGGAATTCCGCGGCGACCGGGAGCAGCTGATCCAGACCGTGCTGAACATCGCGCACAACGCCTGCCAGGCGTTGACGGACCGCATCGCCGCGGGCGACGCGCAGCTCACCTTCAGGACGCGCATCGGGCGGCAGGTGACATTTGGAAAGCAGCGCTATCGACTGGCACTGGACTTGCATGTCATCGACAACGGGCCCGGTGTACCGGACTCGATCAAGGACCGCATCTTCTTTCCGCTCGTGTCGGGCAGGGAAGGCGGGTCCGGCCTGGGGTTGACGCTGGCGCAAACCTTCGTGCAGCAGCACCATGGCCTGATCGAGTGCGACAGCGTGCCGGGGCGGACGGATTTCAAGATCCTCATCCCCTTGCCCTGAGTCCTACACTTTCGTTAGCTTGCCTGAGGTCACACAGAGAACATGAAGCCGATCTGGATCGTTGACGATGACCAATCCATCCGCTTCGTGCTCGAAAAGGCGTTGCTGCGCGAGGACCTCCCGACGCGCAGCTTCACCAACGCGCGCGAGGTGATGACCGCGCTGGACGGCGCGAGCGACGACGACGGCCCGCAGATCCTGGTGAGCGACATCCGCATGCCGGGCGGCAGCGGCCTCGACCTGCTGACGCGGGTCAAGGAGAAGCACCCCGGCCTGCCCGTCATCATCATGACGGCGTTCTCGGACCTGGACAGCGCCGTGTCGGCGTTCCAGGGCGGCGCCTTCGAATACCTGCCCAAGCCCTTCGACCTGCCCAAGGCCATCGAGCTGATCCGCCGCGCGGTGGAGGAAAGCCAGCGCGAAGAGGTGGCCGAGGAACGCATGGCCGCCACGCCCGAGATGCTGGGGCAGGCCCCGGCGATGCAGGACGTGTTCCGCGCCATCGGCCGGCTGTCGCAGTCCAACGTGACGGTGATGATCACCGGCGAATCGGGCTCGGGCAAGGAGCTGGTGGCCCGCGCGCTGCACAAGCACTCGCCGCGCGCCAGCGGCCCCTTCGTCGCCATCAACACCGCGGCGATTCCCAAGGACTTGCTGGAGTCGGAGCTGTTCGGCCACGAACGCGGCGCCTTCACCGGCGCGCAGACCATGCGCCGCGGCCGCTTCGAGCAGGCCGACGGCGGCACGCTGTTCCTCGACGAAATCGGCGACATGCCGTTCGACCTGCAGACGCGCTTGCTGCGCGTGCTGTCGGACGGCCACTTCTACCGCGTCGGCGGCCACAACGCGGTGAAGGCGAACGTGCGCGTGATCGCCGCAACCCACCAGGACCTGGAGCAGCGCGTCAAGGAAGGCAACTTCCGCGAGGACCTGTTCCACCGGCTGAACGTGATCCGCCTGCGGCTGCCGGCATTGCGCGAGCGGCTGGACGACATCCCGATGCTGGCGCGCCATTTCCTGCAGCAAAGCGGCAAGCAGCTCGGCGTGGAACCCAAGCGCATCTCCGATGCCGCCATCACGCGGCTGATGACCTTCGGCTTTCCGGGCAACGTGCGGCAGCTCGAGAACATCTGCCACTGGCTGACCGTGATGGCGCCGTCGCAGCTGATCGAACCGAAGGACCTGCCGCCCGAAGTGGGCGCCGGTTCCACGGAGGCGGCGCCCGTGGCGGCGCGTCCGGCATCGGCCGCATCGGACCCGTCTGCCAGCGCCGTGGACGATGCACCCGCCGTGCCCGGCGTCGGCGCGGTGGCGGCGCCCGCCGGCGGCGGTTGGGAAAGCGCACTGGAAGTGGAAGCGATGAACCTGCTGCTGGCCGGCCGCCATGACGTGTGGGAAGAGCTGACCAAGCGCTTCGAGTCCAAGCTCATCCTGACGGCGCTGGCCAACACCCGCGGCCGCCGGATCGAGGCGGCGCAGAAGCTCGGCATCGGGCGCAACACGATCACGCGGAAGATCCAGGAGCTGGGGCTGGAGTGAGATGAAGCGCTGGGGTTCTCCTACACGCTCTGCCGCTTCGCGGGACTAGGCTGGTCTCCGACCCCCAACAGGAGCAGCGCATGAAAACGAGCTCGACCCTCATCACGGCCGTGGCGCTTGTCGCCGCCGCATACGGCGCGGTGGCCTTCGCGCAGACCACCGCCAACCCCAGCCCCGGCAACACCGGCGGCGGCGCTTCCACCAGTTCCGGCGCAGGCGTCGTCACCAGCGGCAGCGCCGCTCCAGCGGGCCAGATTCCGGCCGCCAAGGACACCAGCGCGGGCAAGCAGCCCGGCGGCACGGGCGCCGGCATGTCGGCGGTTCCCGCGGGCAAGTCTCCCGCGGCCGACGCGAAAACCGCCGAGACCAAGCCGGCCACGACCACCGCCAAGAAGAAGACGACGGCGAAGAAGACCACGACGGCGACGAAGAAGCCGGTGTCGAAGAAGAAGCCGGATCCGGGCGCTTCGTAGGCCGGGTTCCGCAACGCGAACCCGGCGGGCGCCCGTCAAAGCTCCACCGTCACCGGCGCGTGGTCGCTCGGTTGCTTCCACTTGCGCGGCACGCGATCGATGCTGCACCCCTTCACCAGCGGCCTGACCGCCTCGGTGACGAGGATGTGGTCGATGCGCAGGCCCCGGTTCTTCTGGTAGCCCAGCATCCGGTAGTCCCACCACGTGAAGCTTTTTTCCGGCTGTTCGAACAGCCGGAAGCTGTCGACCAAGCCCAGCTCCAGCAGCTGGCGGAAGTGGTCGCGTTCTTCCGTCGTGTGGTGGATCTGTTCCTTCAGCCCCACCGGGTCGTAAGAGTCCCGGTCTTCCGGGGCGATGTTGAAGTCGCCCGCCAGCAGCAGCCGCGGATGGCGCGCCATCTCCTCGCGGACATGATCACGCAGGCCGCGCAGCCACGCCATCTTGTACGCGAACTTCTCCGTGCCGGGAGCCTGGCCATTGACGAAGTACGCGTTGAGCACGCGCAGCTCTCCCACGGGGGTGTCGATGGTGACCGACAGCAGCCGCGAACTCCCGTCCTCGAAGCCCGCGATGTTCTTCACCGGGTCGCGCACCGGAAAGCGGCTCAGGACCGCGACGCCGTTGTAAGTCTTCTGCCCGAACACGGCGCAATGCCCATAGCCGGCGGCGCGCAGCGCTTCGAGGGGGAACTTGTCGTCGGTGAGTTTCAGTTCCTGGAGGCACAGCACATCGACCGGGTTGGCGGCGGTCCAGTCCTGTACGTGCTGAAGGCGCGCGGCGAGGGAATTGACGTTCCAGGTTGTGAGTTTCATGGCGATCCAGCGATGGATTTTTGTTGATATTTGTATCTGTACGGGGTTCACCATACCCCCAGGGCGTGGTCGAAGGTCCGCGGCATGCGACAGTGTGGGTCATGCTTAAAGTCGTTCCATGCTCTCGAGGCGCTCGCCCGTGAGGGCCGTCCTTGACCGCGTGAAGGTGCGGTGGCGCATGAAGGGGGTCGCCAACACGGCCGGCCTGGCGGCCTTCTTCATCGCGTACTTCTGGATCCTGAACCACCCGCAATTCGAAGTCACGCAGATGCCGGTGACGGCGGTCGACTACTGGATTCCCCACGTTCCAGCCGCGATCGTTCCCTACGCCACGCTCTGGGTTTACCTCTCCCTGCCGCTGGCCCTGATGACCCGCAGCGCCGAGTTCCGCTCGTTCGGCGTGGCGGCCTTCACGCTGTCCGTTGCGGGCCTCGCCTGCTTCTACCTGTGGCCGACCGCTGTCCCCGTCGTTGCCGGCTGGTCACCCAACGCCGCGGACTCGCTGCTGCGCAATGTCGACGGCGGCCGCAATGCCTGCCCCTCGCTGCACGTCGCATTCGCCGTGTTCTCGTGGGTCTGGCTGCGCCGGCTGGTGGCCGACATGGGGGGCCCGGCGTGGGTGCGATTCGGCAACGCGTTCTGGTGCCTTGCGATCACCCTTTCCACGCTGGCCACCCGCCAGCACGTCGTCCTGGATGTCGTTGCAGGCGCTGCGCTCGGCGCAGCGGTGGCAGCGCTGAACATGCAGTGGCTGCGGCGTTCGTCCCATGGCTCCTTCATGCGTTACCGCTCTCCAGGTACCAGTTGAGGATCTGTTCCCCGTTCATGTGCACCACGCCGGCGTGCTTGCCGATGTGCTCGTACACCTTTTCGAGGTAGCCGATGCGGAACGGCTGGCCGCTGATGTAGGGGTGGATGGCGATGGCCATGATCTTCGGCCGCTCCTGCGCCTCCAGGTAGTAGCGGTCGAACGTGTCGCAGCACTTCTGCGTCCAGTAGGCCGCCTCGTGGTGCTGCACGATCATCAGCGGGATGTCGTTGTTTTCGACGGTGTAGGGCAGGGTCACCAGCGGGCCGTTGGCCGTGCGGATCGTGGTCGGTTCGTCGTCGTAGGGATAGTCGCCGATGTACTTCACGCCGGCGGCGGCCAGCAATTCCGGGGTTTCGTACGTTTGCGTCAGGCCCGGGCCCAGCCAGCCGACCGGGCGCTTGCCGCAGAACTTCTCCAGCGTGTCCATGGACTTCTCGATCATCGCCCGCTGGTCGTCCACCTTGTGGATCGGCATCTGCTCCCAGGAGTGCCCCATGAACTCCCATCCCGCTTCCAGGCAGGCGCCGGCGACGCGCGGATAGTCCTGCGTCACGCGCGCATTGATCGACACCGTGGGCTTGATGCCCAGGCTGTCGTAGAGCTTCTTGAAGCGCCAGAACCCCACGCGCATGCCGTATTCGTGCCACGCCCAGTTGGGAACGTCGGGCAGCAGGGGCACCCCGGTGGGCGCCGGCAACACCTGCCGCGCCATCGGACGGCCGATGTCCCAGACCTCGAGGTTGACGATGGTCCACACGATCACCTTCGCGCCTCCGGGCAGCTTCAGCGGCGGACGGTCGACGATTGCAGAGTAGTCGACGCGGTCGCGCGGGATCATGGTCATCGATTGCTCCTGGATGGTGCGCATGGCGGGCATGCAAGTTGCGGATTCTGACGCATCATGCAAGTATCCAACCAACCCATGCACCGGAGGTCATCGATGATGTTTCGTGGTTCCAGGCGTCTGCTGAGCGCCGCCCTCGGCGGCCTCGTCCTGTGCGCTGCCGGCCCGGCGCTGGCACAGTCCGACTACCCGCGGCAGCCGATCCGCATGATTGTCGGCTTCGCCCCCGGCGGCATTTCGGACGTGCTGGCGCGGGCGATCGCCGCCAAGCTGTCGACGCAGGTCGGCCAGTCGGTGATCGTCGAGAACCGGCCCGGCGCCGGCACCACGATCGCCGGCGACGCCGTGGCGAAGGCGCCGCCGGATGGCTACACGATCTGGCTGCAGGACGTGACCACGCACGCGATCAACGCCACCTTGTATCCCAAGCTGCCCTACGACACGCTGCGCGACTTCACGCCGATCGCGCTGGTCGCCTCGACGCCGCTGATGCTGGTGGTGCATCCGTCGTCGCCGGCCCGCAACGTGCGCGACCTGGCCGCGCAGTCCAAGGCCGAGCCCGGCAAGATGGCGTACGGCTCTTCGGGCAATGGCACCATCATCCACCTGGCCAGCGAGATGCTGAAGGCCAGCCAGGGGATCGATGCGGCGCACATCCCGTACAAGGGCAGCAGCCCGGCGACGACGGCCATCCTGGCCAACGAAGTGAGCTTCGTCTTTTCGACCATGCCGCCGGCGGTGAGCAACGTGAAGGCAGGCAAGCTGCGCGCGCTGGCCGTGACCACGCCGCGCCGGGTGGCGGCCGCGCCCGACGTGCCCACCATGGGCGAAGCCGGTGTGCCCAATTTCGACGTGGTGCTGTACAGCGGCATCCTGGGCCCCAAGGGCATGGACCCGGCGATCGTGCGCAAGCTCAACGCGGAGTTCGCCCGCGTCCTGCAGGGCGAGGACATGAAGAAGGTCTACGAGAACCTGGGCGCGGACCCCATCAGTGTCTCGCCCGAGGTCTTTGCGGACATGATGGGCAAGGACGTCGCGCGCTATGCGCCGGTGGTGAAGGCCTCCGGCGCCAAGGTGGATTGAGCGCGGCGCCGCGCTGCGGCGCGGCCGCTCAGACGTGCGCCATCGCGGCGACGCCGATCGCCAGACCCACGGCGGCCACGCCGAACATCACGTATTCCAGCCACTTCTTGCGCGTGAGCAGGGCGATGGCCGCCATGGCGATGGACACCTGCAGCGCCGTCGTGGCCTGGGCCCACCTGTGGTGCACGTGCATCTGCGAGTCGCTCTGCGTGTCCCAGTCCTTCGCCTCGGCCTCGATCTTCTCCGCGTTGGCCTGGATCTCCTTCTTCTCCTTCTCGTAGCGGTCGATCTTGGCCTGGTAGAAAGCCTGCCGGTCCGCCGGGGCCAGGTCGCGCGAGACCTCGGCCAGCGACTGCTTGGTGGACTTGGCCTGGAAGTAGTTCCACTGGTTGGACGCTTCGGTCTTCTTGATGGCCGCGTTGTTCTTGAACAGGCCCGCGTTCGCCTGCGTCGCACCGCCCATGTAGCCGAAGATGGCGCCGACCGTGGCGACCACCGCGGTGAACATCGCGATCTGGTTAACCATGCTGCTGCTGCTGCTGCTGCCATGCGCGGTGTCGCCCGCATGCTGCGCCGCGTGTTCCAGCTCGTGGTCATGGGGGCCGTGCACGTGGAAAGTTCCGCCTGACATGTCAGTCCTTCGGGTGGTTGTTCTGGTAGGTCACGAAGCTGTAAGCCAATCCGCTCGCGCCGACGTGGCGCTCACGCGCCACTTCCCGCCAGCCGGGGCCGAGTTGCGGCGCATGCACGTCGCCCTCGTAGTCGGCGTCGATCTCGGTGACGACGGCCACATGCGCGCGGGGCATCGCCAGCCGGAAGATCTCGGCGCCGCCGGTGATCCAGACGGTGTCCTCCCCGGCGCAGAGCGCCAGGGCTTCGTCCAGCGTGCCTGCCCGTTCGGCGCCGGCCGCGGCCCAGGCGGTGTCGCGCGTGATCACCACGTTGCGGCGACCCGGCAGCGGCCGGAAACGCGGCGGCACCGAGTCCCAGGTCTTGCGGCCCATGATGACGGGCGCGCCGAGCGTGGTGCGCTTGAAGTGCGCGAGGTCTTCGGGAAGGTGCCAGGGCAGCACGCCACCGCGGCCGATGACGCCGTTGCGGGACTGCGCGTAGATGACCCCCAGCTTCATACCGCCACCGGCGCCTTGATCGCGCCGTGGCACTGGTAGTCGGCCACCTCGAAGTCCTCGAACCGGTAGTCGAAGATGGAGGCCGGCTTGCGCCGGATGCTCAGCGTCGGGTAGGGGTAGGGCGCGCGGCTCAATTGCAGTTCCACCTGCTCGTGGTGGTTGCTGTAGATGTGGCAATCGCCGCCGGTCCAGATGAAGTCGCCCACGCCCAGGTCGCATTGCTGCGCCATCATGTGCGTGAGCAGCGCATAGCTGGCGATGTTGAACGGCACGCCGAGGAAGATGTCGGCGCTGCGCTGGTACAGCTGGCAGGACAGCTTGCCGTCGGCCACGTAGAACTGGAAGAAGGCATGGCAGGGCGCCAGGGCCATCTTCGGGATGTCCGCGACGTTCCAGGCGCTCACGATGATGCGGCGCGAATCCGGGTTGGTCTTGATGGTCTTGACCGCTTCCGCGATCTGGTCGACGTGGCCGCCGTCCGGCGTGGGCCAGCTGCGCCACTGCACGCCGTACACGGGCCCCAGGTCGCCGTCCTCGCGCGCCCATTCGTCCCAGATGGTGACGCCGCGTTCGTTGAGCCGCTTGTTGTCGCTGGAGCCTTCCAGGAACCAGAGCAGCTCGTGGATGATCGACTTCAGGTGGACCTTCTTCGTCGTCACGAGCGGAAAACCCTCGTTCAGGTCGAAGCGCATCTGGTAGCCGAACACGCTGCGCGTGCCGGTGCCGGTGCGGTCGGTCTTGGCGGTGCCATGCGCGTACACATGGCGCATGAAGTCTTCGTACTGGGAGCGGACGGGACGGGCGGTCGTCATGGCGGCATTATCTCAACCGGGCGGAACCACCCGCCCGGGATTCAGCAGGTTCTTCGGATCCAGTGCCTTTTTCAACGCCTGCATCATCCGGATCGCCACATCCGACTTGTACTGCGGCAGCTTGCCCACCTTGAGGGCGCCGATGCCGTGCTCTGCGGAGATGGAGCCGTCGAAGCGCTTGACCTGGTCGTACACCAGGGTGTTGACCCGGTCCTCCTGCTGGCGCAGGAAGGCGTGCATGTCCCCGCCTTCGGGCGCCTGCACGTTGTAGTGCAGGTTGCCGTCGCCCAGGTGGCCGAAGTTCACCAGCCGCACGCCGGCGATCTCCCGTTGCAGCAGGGCGTCGGTCTCGGTGCAGAACGCCGGGATGCGCGAGACCGGAAGGGAGATGTCGTGCTTGATGTTCAGGCCTTCCTCGGCCTGCGCCAGCGGAATGGATTCGCGGATGTGCCAGAGCTGGCGCGCCTGCGCGATGTTCTCGGCCACCACCGCGTCGGCGACACAGCCGTCGGCCAGCGCCGTCTCCAGCAGCCGCTCGAACTGGCCGCGCGCGTGTTCTTCCGACTCCTGGTCGGAGTTCTCCAGCAGCACGCAGTACGGCCCCGCCTCGTACAAGGGCACCCGCAGCTGCTTGAAATGCCTGGCGACCAGGCCCAGGGCGAACTGCCCCATCACCTCGAAACCGGTGAGGCCGGCCCCCAGGTGCCGGTGCGCCAGCCCGAGCAGCGTCACGGCCGCTTCCATCGACGGCACGCAGGCCCATGCGGTGAGCGTCACCGCCGGCAGGGGATAGAGCTTCATCGTGGCGCCGGTGATCACGCCGAGCGTGCCCTCGCTGCCGATGAAGAGGTCGCGCAGGTCGTAGCCGGTGTTGTCCTTGCGCAAGCCGGTCAGGCCGTCCCACACTTCGCCTTGCGCCGTGACCACCTCCAGCCCCAGGCACAGCTCGCGCGTGTTGCCATAGCGGACCACCTGCGTGCCGCCGGCGTTGGTGGCCAGGTTGCCGCCGATGGTGCAACTGCCTTCCGCCGCCAGGCTCAGGGGGAACAGCAGCCCGGCGTCTTCCGCCGCCTGCTGCAGGTTCTGCAGCACGCAGCCGGCATCCACCGTCATCGCCAGGTTGTCGCGGTCCACGGCGCGCACGCGGTTCATGCGCGCCAGGCTCAGGACGATCTCGCGCCCGGATTCGTCCGGTATGCCGCCCACGACCAGGCCGGTGTTGCCGCCCTGCGGCACCATCGGCACGCCGGCTCCTGCGCACAGCCGCACCACGGCGGCGACTTCGGCGGTGCTGCCGGGGCGCACCACCGCCAGCGCCTTGCCGCGCGAGCGCTTGCGCCAGTCCAGCTCCCAGGCGCTGAGGTCGCCCTCGGTCAGGACGTTGCCGGCGCCGACCGCGGCACGCAGGCCGGTGAGAAGTTCGTTCATGGCGTTGCCTTCTTCAGGCGAAGCCGCACGTGCAATGCGCAGGCGGCAAACAGGGCGACGGTCAGGGCCACTTCCAGCATGGCGGGCAGGCCTTCGTTCCAGCGCACGATGCCTTCCATGAAATAGGGCCACACCAGCAGGCTCACCCAGCGATAGGTGTACATGCGCCGCTTGAGGATTCCCGCGACCGGTATGCACAGCGGAAGCACCTTCAGGACCCACAGGCTCGGGCGCTCGGGCAGCCACAGCTCCCAGGCGAGGCACAGGAGAATCATTCCCAACAGGCTGGCCACGGCCACCCAGCGTGTTGTTTCGACGGCAGGGGGGACGACGGGTGCTTGGGCGGTTTGCATCTGCGATGGCATCATATCCAGTGATGAACGTTCGACAGCTGCTCGCCGACCTCGCCGCGTTCCCGTGGCTGTCGACCGCGCAGACGCTGCGCGAGCGATTCCGCGAGGACCGGCTCGGCGTGACCGCCAGCAGCCTGACCTTCACCACGATGATCGCACTGGTGCCGTTCTTCACGGTGGCCCTGGCGCTGTTCACCGCCTTCCCGATCTTCAGCAAGCTGCAGGCGAGCCTGCAGCAATGGCTGGTGCAGAGCCTGATTCCGGAGGCGATCGCCCGGCAGGTGCTCGGCTACCTGACGCAGTTCGCGGGCAAGGCCAGCCGCCTGGGCTTCGTCGGGCTGGCGGCGCTGGTGGTGTCGGCGCTGGCGCTGGTGCTCACGATCGACCGCACGCTCAACAGCATCTGGCGGGTGCGCCGGCCACGCCCGCTGGGACGGCGGCTGGTGCTCTACTGGGCCGCGATCACACTGGCTCCGCTGCTGCTGGCCATCAGCCTGAGCACCACTTCGTGGGCGCTGTCCGCCTCGCGCGGCCTGGTGCGGGCGCCGGCCAGCGGCATCGCCTTCATCCTCGACGTCGTCGAGTTCCTCCTGCTGGCCGGCGCCCTCAGCGCCTTGTACCGCTTCGTGCCGAACACGCCCGTGCGGCGCGCGCACGCCATCGTGGGCGGCCTGTTCGCCGCCGTCGGCATCGAGCTGGCCAAACGCGTGCTCGCCTGGTACCTGAGCCTCGTCCCCACCTATTCCGTGGTGTACGGCACCTTCGCCACCGTGCCGATCCTGCTGGTGTGGATCTACATCGCCTGGCTGACGGTGCTGTTCGGCGCGGTCCTCACGGCCTACATGCCGAGCCTGCTGGCCGGGTCCCGCCGTCGCGGCGGCGGGCACGGGTGGCAGTTCCAGCTGGCCATCGAGGTGCTGCAGCAGCTTCACGGTGCCCGCGACACCGCGCGCCGCGGCTTGAGCGCGCGGGAGCTCGCCCGGGCCATGGAGGTCGACCTGCTGCAGCTGGAGCCCGTGTTGCAGACGCTGGTGCAACTGGACTGGATCGGCCGCCTGAACGAGATGGACGACCACGACGCCACGCGCTACGTGCTGCTCGCCGACGCCGAATCCACCGCGCTGGAGCCGCTGATGCGCCAGCTGCTGCTGCCCGCATCGGACGCCACGGCGCGGCTCTGGAGCAGCGGTGGCCTGTCTTCCATTTACTTGCGCGATGTGATCTGATCGGCAGCGCCATGCGAGCGCCGCCCCTCACCGCGGAATGGATCGAGAACGCGGCACTGCGCGCGCCGCGGCGGCCCGCCTTGCGCGACAACGCGCTGGCGCTGGACTACGGGCAGCTGCACGCGATGGTCACCCGGTGCACGGGCTGGCTGCGCGATCGCGGGGTGCAACGCGGCGATCGCATCGCCGTCGGCGGGCCGGGCTTCGTCACGCAGATGATCGTGCTGCTGGCGGCCGAAGCCGTGGGGGCCGTCACGGCCTCGTTCGTGGCCGAGGGCGACCCGGACGCACCTTTCCTTTTCACCCAGGTCCGCCACGTGATCGCCGAAACGCCGCAAGACGTGCCGTCCGGCGTGGCCTTCCATGCGCTGGACGATGCATGGATGCAGGAGCTGGGTTCGGCGCCCGTGCCCGGCCAGGTCACGTGGACTCCGCCGCCGTGGGACGCACCGCACCGCATCGTCCGCACCTCCGGGTCCGCGGGGGCCTCGAAGTTCATGGTGCTCACGCGCGGGGCGTTCGAGTACCGGCTGCGCATGGGGCCGGACGCGCCGACGTCGCCGGACACCCGCCTGCTGATGCTGGCCCCGCTGGTGGTCAACGCCTGCTGGACGCGCAGCAGCACCGTCCTGCGGCAACGGGGCCTGGTGATGGTGGGTGGCGGCGCGGACATCGTGCAGCTCGCCCCCACCGAGGCCTGGGGCCTGCCGATGCAGTTGCAGCGGCTGCTGGGCGAATTGCCTGCCGGTTATCGGGCGCCACGTCCGGTGAATGTCGCCACCGCCGGTGCCCTGGTTTCTGCTGCGGACCGCACGCGCATCCGGTCGGTGTTCGGCGGGACGATCACCAGCCGCTACGGCAACAACGAAGCGGGCTCCGTGTGCGACGACCTCGACGCCGCCGGCCGCGGGCTGGTGAGCGCAGGCTGCGACTTGCGCATCGTCGACGAAGAGGGCCGGGAGCTGCCGCAGGGCGCCTACGGCCGCATCGCGCTGCGCACGCCGTCCATGGTGACGGGATACCTCGATCGGCCGGAAGAAACCGCGGCGGCCTTCCGGGACGGGTGGTTCGTGGGCGGCGACGTGGGCGCCATGCTCGGTTCCCGCCTGCTGCAACTTGCCGGGCGGCAGGACGACCTGGTCAACATCGGCGGGCTCAAGTTCCCGGCCTCGCGCTTCGAGACGGTCCTGCGGGAGCAGCCGGCCATCGCGGATGCCGCTGCAGTGGCAGTGCATCTCGAAGATGGCGCCATTACGCTGGGGCTGGCCGTTGTGTTGAGTGACGGCGCCACGCGCGGGCAGGCGGAGCAGCAGGTGATCGCCGCGCTGTGCGTCGAAAGCGATGTGGTGGCGCGATTGCTGGTGCTGACCGAGATGCCCCGGTTGGGCACGGGCAAGGTGGACCGGCAGGAGTTGCTGCGGCTGTTTCGGCAACAGGCGTGAGGGCGCTGGGGTTCGCCTTCGGGCTCACCACCAGCCTACGGGAGCCTGGATCGACGTGCCTTCGCAGGCCGGTGGTGAGCCCGCAGGCGAACCCAGGTAAGGCCGCCATGATGCTTTCGTAGGCTGGCGGTGAGCCCGAAGGCGAACCCCAGCAACGATGGCGGCGTGCCCACGCGCTTCAAATGGAAAACGGCGCTTGCAGGAACCCGCGAAAGCGCGCGCGCCCGCCCCGCGTGGGCTGCGCGGTGAGCTGGTACGCGGGAAAGCGCGCGAGGAACCTGCCGATGGCGACGCGCCCTTCCAGTCGCGCCAGGCTCAAGCCCGCGCACTGGTGGATGCCGAACCCGAAAGCCAGGTGCCGGTTGTTCGCGCGCGCGAGGTCCAGCACGCCGGGCCGCTCGAACTGCGCCGGATCGCGGTTCGCGGCGCCGATGCACAGCGTGACCAGCGCACCCTCCGGCAACGCGACGCCGCCCACCTCGCAGGCGCGCAGCGCACGCCGGTTGCCGAGCTGGTTGGAAGATTCGAAGCGCAGGAATTCGTCCACCGCCATGGTCATCACCGGCTCCAGGCCCGCCCCCTCAGGGCGGCTGCCGATCGCTTGCAGCAACCGCCGCCTTTCCTGCGGCCACTCCTGCAGCGCGACCAGCGCATTGCCGATCAGGTTCGTGGTGGTCTCGTGCCCGGCGTTCAGGATGAAGATGCAGTTCTGCAGCAGCTCCGCCTCGCCCAGCTGCTCGCCGGACTCACCCTGGATCAGCCGCGTCAGCACGTCGTGTTCGGGATCACCCGGATGCTGGCGCCGTTGCGCCACCAGCACCCGCAGGTAGTCGGTGAACTCGCGCACGCTGCGGTTGCCCAGGTCCTCCTGTTGCTGCGTCAGCTTCGGCTCCAGCGCGCCGAGGATCGCCAGCGACCAGCCGCGCAACGGGCCGCGGTCGGCGTGCGGCACGCCCAGCAGGTTGCCGATGATTTCCACCGGGATCGCGGAGGCGAAGTCCTCGATCAGGTCGCCACCGCCCCTGGCTTTGATGGCATCGAGCAGTCCGTCGACGAGCGTCACCAGTCCCGGCTCCATCTCCCCGATGGCGCGCCGGGTCAGGGCACCCATCATCAGCTTGCGCACGCGCGTGTGCAGGGGCGGATCGTTGAAGACGAGGCTGGTGGTGTGGTGCTCCAGCAGGGCCGAGCCCGCGCCGTATTTCGGGGTGAACTCGACCTTCTTGTCCGAGCTGAACGCCTGCGCATCGCGATACACCGAGGAGAGGTCCGCATGGCGCGTGAGAAACCACGAGCCGTCCGGCATGCGCCGCACCGGCTCCGTCTCGCGCAGCACGTCGTACACGGGGTAGGGGTTGGCGTAGAAATCGGCCGGCAGCGCGCGCAGGTCGAAGCCCGCCGCGATCTCGCGCGCCCGCTCGGGCGCCATCGGCGGTGTCGCCCGGATCCCGCTCACGGCTGCAGGAAGTCGCGCAACGCGAACAGCACGGCGTCGGGTGCTTCCGACATCATCTGGTGGCCGCCGTCGACGAGCACCGTCCGGCCATCGCGCGCCTTCTGCTGCAGCCCCTGCGCGGCCTTCGGCGGCGTCATCGCGTCCGACTTGCCCAGCACGAACAGGACCGGGCAGCGCACCTTGTCGATCGCCTCATCGCCGCCGGCGTAGCTGTCGCAGGCGACGAAGCCCCGGTGGAAGACGTTGACCGTGCGGTTGCTCGCCAGCACCCGCCGCATCAGCGCCCGCGAGCTGCCGTACAGCCAGGTGCCGGGCCCGAGCCCGGAAGGCGGCGGCGCCAGCATCGAATGGGAGAACGTGTTCACCATGTCGATCGCCTTCATCGGCTGGTGCTGCGAGTTTTCCAGCAGCGCGGCCGACACCTTCATCGGGTAGGCGATGCCCACCAGCGCAAGCTGCGTCACGCGCTGCGGCGCCCGCGCCGCGGTCTCCAGCGCCACCAGCGCGCCGAAGCTGTGTCCGACCAGCGCCGCGCGTTCCACCTTCAATGCATCGAGCAGCGCCAGCATGAAGCCTGCGGCCTCCTCCACGCTCTTCGGCGCGTCGCCCGCGCTCCTGCAGTGGCCGGGCAGGTCGACCGCCACCACGTTCCAGCCGTGGTGCGCGAAGTAGCGGCTCTGCAGGATCCAGACGCTGTGGTCGTTCAATACGCCGTGGATGAAGGCGACGGTGGGCTTGGCGGCATCGAAGGGCTTGCCACCCGTGTAGATGAAGGTGCGCGCGCCATTGACCAGGAGTTCCATCGCGTTTCCCTCAGGCCTTTTCAGCGGCGCGCAGGGCCCGCTTGAGGTCGTCGATCAGGTCGTCCGGGTCTTCCAGGCCGATCGACAGGCGAATGGTCGCCGGGCCGATGCCGGCGCCCTGGAGCGCTTCGTCGGTCATGCGGAAGTGCGTGGTGCTGGCCGGGTGGATCACCAGCGAGCGGCAATCGCCGACGTTGGCCAGGTGGCTGAAGAGCTTGAGCGCCTCGATGAACTTCTTGCCCTGCTCGCGACTGCCCTTCATGTCGAAGCTGAACACCGAGCCGGCGCCGCGCGGCAGCAGCTTCTGCGCCAGCGCATGGCTGGGATGCGATTCCAGCATCGGGTGGCCCACGCGCTCCACGAACGCGTGCGACGCGAGGAACTCCACCACCTTGCGCGTGTTGCTCATGTGCTTGTCCATGCGCAGCGACAGCGTCTCGATGCCCTGCAGGATGAGCCAGGCGGTGTGCGGGCTCATGCAGGCGCCGAAGTCGCGCAGGCCCTCGCGGCGCGCCCGCAGCAGGAAGGCGCCGACCGTGGACTCCTCGCTGAACACCATGTTGTGGAAGCCGTCGTAGGCCGCAGTCAGTTCCGCGAAGCGCCCGGAGGCCTCCCAGTCGAAAGTGCCGCCGTCCACCACCACGCCGCCGATGACGGTGCCGTGTCCCGACAGGAACTTGGTGGCCGAGTGGTACACCAGGTCCGCCCCCAGGTCGAAGGGTTTCATCAGGTAAGGGGTGGTGAAAGTGGAATCCACCAGCAAGGGCACGCCGGCGTCGTGGGCCAATGCCGAGACGTTGGGGATGTCCAGCACATCGAGGCCCGGGTTGCCCACGGTTTCTCCGAACAGCAGCTTCGTTTCCGGCCGGATGGCGGCGCGCCAGCCGTCGATATCGCCCGGCTTGACGAAGGTCGTCGCTATGCCGAAGCGGCGCATCGTGTAGTGCAGCAGGTTCTGCGAGCCGCCATACAGCGCCGTGCTGGCGACGATGTGCGAACCCGCCCCCATGAGGGTGGCGATCGACAGGTGCAGCGCCGCCTGCCCGCTGGCGGTGGCGATGGCGCCGATGCCGCCCTCCAGCGCTGCGACGCGTTGCTCCAGCACCGCATTGGTCGGATTGCTGATGCGCGAGTAGACGTGGCCGGAGCGCTCGAGGTTGAACAGCGCCGCGGCGTGGTCGCTCGATTCGAAGACGAACGAGGTGCTCAGGTGGATGGGCACGGCCCTTGCGCCGGTGGCGGGGTCGGGCGCCGCGCCGGCATGCAGGGTGAGCGTGTCGAAACCAGGGTCGGAATAACCGGGCATGGGGCTTGTCTCCTCCTGGAGCCGCGTCACTGTTGGAACAGTCCGGGATTGTGGGCTATATTCTTCCGGACCCGACCCCGGGCTTGCGCGGGGCCGGTCCCAGGAGAGAGCCATGAAAGTCAGCGACATCCTCCGCGTCAAGGGCAACACCCTCTATACGGTTGCGCCCGACGAGCCCTTGAGTCGCGCCATCGACACCATGGCCGAAAAGGACATCGGTTCGCTGGTCGTCATGCACCTGGGCGACCTCGTGGGCATGCTCACCTTCCGCGAGGTGATCCAGTGCATCAAGGCCAGCCAGCACTCGGTGGGCGACACGCTGGTGCGCACGGCGATGGACGACCACCCCCTGACCTGCACGCTGGAAACCGAGCTGGACGAGGTGCGCCGGATGATGCTGGAGCGCCATGCCCGCTACATGCCTGTCATGGACAAGCGCATGCTGATGGGCGTGATCAGCCTCTACGACGTCGCCAAGGCGGTCGTGGACAGCCAGAACTTCGAGAACCGCATGCTCAAGGCCTACATCCGCGACTGGCCGGCGGCGGACGACCAGCTGCCTTCCGCGCAGCTGTAGTCCGCGCCCCGGCGGGGGCTACAGCCAGGCGCCTTCGGACGCGTCCGCCACGCCGATCATCTGCACGGGGGCAGCGGCCACCCGGTCCAGGGTGATGTTGCGTACCGTGACGTCTTCCAGCGATGCGGCATCGTTGCCGAGCAGGTCCTGGATGGCGCGCGCCTGGTCCCAGGCGGCGTCGCGGTAGTCGACGCTCACCGCCTGGCCTTGCGCGACCGCCTGGTCGAGCCGCAGGACGAGGGTGTTGTTGGTCGCATTGAATGTCACGCTGCCGATGTCGACGTCCCGGCCGCCCGCTTGCACGGTGAAGGCGGATGCGGCCGGCAGCTTGCTGCCGTCCAGCGTCTCGTCGTAGCGCAAGACCAGCACCTTTCCGTCGATGCGGGCCGCAACCAGGGTGGGCGCGACGCCGTCCACGGCGATGTCCTCCCTGTCTGCCAGCGAGCCAGGGCCACCCGGGGCGGGAAGTGTCAGGGTCGCGGCATTGCCCGCGGCGTCGCGGATGCTGCCGCCGGCAAGGTGGATCGCCGCCGTGCCCAGGTAGTCCAGGTCGGCACTGACATCACCTGCCTGCACCGTATAGCGGAAGGTGAGCATCTGGGTGCCGCTGCCGCCCGCAAACGTCGCCATCCGGTCGACCGATCCGGTCTCCAGGGCCAGCTGGGGCGCTCCGTCGACCAGCACCGTCTCGCTGAAACGCACGCTGATCACGATGACGTCGCCCAGCCCGTACTCTCCTGCCTCCTGCGGCGAGGCGACGGTGCGCACCGTCGGCGCGCGATGGTCGACGGTGATTTCCAGCGGCCCCGAAGCAGCGCTGGTGTTGCCGGCCGCGTCCGTCGCGAGCGCGGTGAGCTGGTGCGTGCCGGCGGCCAGTGCTGCGCTCGTGATGGACCAGTCTCCGCTGGTGTCCGTCGTGGCGGTGCCCAGCACCGTGGTGCCATCGGTGTCGTACAGCGCTACCGCGGCGCCCGCGTCCGCGGTGCCGGTGAGCGTGGGTGTCCTGTCGCGGGTGAGCCGGTCGGTGGGTGAGTTGCCGGTGTCGCTGCGGGCCGCGAGTTCCGGCGATGAGGGTGCGCCGGGTGCCAGCGTATCCAGCACATAGTCCTGCGACCAGGCCACGCCGGCGCGGTCCAGGGCGTCCGTGACCCGGACGTGCAGGGTGCCCGATCCCGTGAGCGTGGCGCCGTGCGACCAGGTGGCATCGCCCGCGCCAGCCGTCGCAACATCCCATGTCGCGCCGTTGTCGAGCGACACCTGCACGGCTTCCCCAGCTTGCAGCGGCGCGCTCAAGGTGCCCGAGATCACCTGCGCCGTGCCGGACGTGACGAAGTCGCTGCCGGAGCGGCCGGTATCGTCCGACAGGGTGGCGCCGGTCACCGTCGTCATCGGGGCGCTCAGGTCGACCAGGACCGCCAGCGCACCCGAGGCGGGGCCCACGTTGCCCGCCGTGTCCGTCACGCGCGTGTGCAGCAGGTGCGAGCCCTCGCCCAGGGTGGAGGAAGTGATCGACCACGTGCCGCCGGTGGCGACGCCTTGCCCCAGCACGTTGTCGTTCGCGTCGTACAGGGTGACCAGCGCGCCCGATTCGGCCGTGCCGGTGACGGTAGGCGTCTGGTCGGCCGTGATGTCATCGTCGCCTGCACGGCCAGTGTCGGAGCCGGCGTCCAGGTCCGGCGTCGAGCTCGCCACCGGCGCGGCGGTGTCGATCACGACCGTGAGCGCCGGGGAGGCCGCGCCGAGGTTCCCGGCCGCATCTTCCGCCCGCACGGTGAGGGCGTGCGTGCCTTCCGCGAGGGCGGGAGCGGTGAGGAACCAGCTGCCGTCGATCCCTGCCGTGGTGCTGCGCAGCACCGTGGTGCCGTCGGTGGCGTACAGCCGCACGGTCGCGCCGGCCTCGGCCGTTCCGCTGAGGGTGGGCGTGGTGTCGCTGGTGATGCCATCGCTGGAGGACGCGCCCGTGTCGCTGCCCACCTGCACTTCAGGCACGGCGGGAGCGTCGGGCGCCCGCGTGTCGAACGTCAGGGCGGGGCGCGTGCCGGCGCCGCCGCCGTTGCCGGCCGCGTCCGCCCAGCTGCCCGCGGAAAGGGTGATGCTGGCCACGCCGCCGTCGGTGCTCGCCGTCGGCGTGAAGGTCGCGGTGCGGGTGATGCCGGCCCCCGACAGCGCGCCGAGCGTGCCCCCGGAGACCGCAACGTCGCCCAGCGTGAAGCTCGCGCCCGGGTTCTCGGTGAAGCTGAAGGTGATCGTGGCGGTCTCGCCCGCGGCGAGCGCGGCCCGGTCGCTCGTGATGGCCACGGCCGGTGCGGTGGTGTCGATCGTCACCGCCAGGCCGCTGGACGCGCTGCTGGTGTTGCCCGCCGCGTCGATGGCGCGCACGGTGACGGTGTGCGAACCCTGGCTCATCGTGCTGGAGGTGATGGACCAGTTGCCGCTGCCGTCGGCCGTCGTGCTGCCCAGCACCGTGGTGCCATCGGTGTCGAACAGGCGGACGGTGGCGCCGGCTTCCGCGGTTCCGGTGAAGGCGGGGGTGGCGACGCGGGTGATGTCGTCCGTGGCGGAAGAGCCGCTGTCGCTGACGGGATTCATGTCGGGCGCCGAGGGAGCAGCCGGCGCGAGCGTGTCGAAGGACAGCGTGAGGCCCGCCGAGCCGCCGAGGTTGCCGGCGGCGTCGGCATAGCTGTTACTGCCGAGCGTGATGCTTGCCGTGCCGTCATTGGTGCCGGCCGTCGGGGTGAAGGTGGCGGTGCGGACGAGGCCGGCGCCGGAGAGCGCGCCCAGTGTGCCGCCGGTCACGGTGAGATCGGCGGCCGTGAAGCTGGCGCCCGGGTTTTCGGTGAAGGTGAAGGTCACGGTGGCGGTCTCTCCCGCCTTGAGCGTCGTGTCGCTGGCGGTGATGGCCGCAGTGGGCGCAACGCCGTCGATCACCAGTTGCTCGTTGGCCGACAGGGAGCCCGAGGCGCCCGGGGTGGGCAGGGACACGACCGCATCGACGCCTTCCAGCGACTGGATCGTGCCGCCGTTGAGGCTGAGCGCGGCGGTGGAGAGCACCTCGAGGTCCAGGCTCCGGTCGCCGGCCTGTACCGTGTAGCTGAAGGTCAGCACGGTGCTTCCAGAACCGGATACGTAGTCGATCACGCGGTCCGTGGTGCCCGTCTCCAGCGTCATTCGCGGCGTTCCCGTGACGACCACGGACTCGTCGAACGCAACGTCGACCTGGATCGTGTCGCCGACCTTGTAGGTGCCGGCCACCGTGGGCGAACTCACCGAGGTGACGCTGGGAGCGAATCCGATGTCGGAGATCGCCAGGGCGTCGATGGCGAAGAAGTAAAGGGAGCCGCCGTTGGTGGTCGCCGTGATCTTCAGCGTCGTGATGTCGGTCAGGCCCGAGAAGTTGAGCGTCTGGGTCGCCATCGCGGATGACGTCATTGTCTGAGCGCTGCCCACCTGGCTGCCGTTGGCTGCAAAGCCCTGCACGACGAAGGTTTGCGTCGTGCTGGGGGCGCCCCCGTAATTGGCCACGTTCCAGAGAGTCACGGAATCCGCCGTGAACACCTTTCCGTCGGCGAAAGAGAGCGTCACCGCCGATTCGCTGCCCCCGCGCGATGCGTAGACCAGCCCGTAGCCATAGGTCACCGACCCCTGCAGGGCACCGTCGATGACGAGCTGGTATCCAGCATCCCCGTTGACGTTGTAGACGGCGTTCGGCGAGCTGTAATAACTCCCTCTGTTGCTGAACCTCCCGTAGTTGTCGAAACTGATCGAGGTGGGCCCCGGAATGGCCAGCACGTCCTGCCAGCCTGCCGCGAGTTGCGCGTCCACCAGCGGCGCCGTCTCGATGTTGCCGCTGGTCACCTCGAGGTCCCAGTCCGCGCCGAGGGCGGTGTGCCCCGTGAGGTCGTCCGACATCGCCACGTCCGCCCCGGTGGCGATGGCGAGCGCGTCCGCCAGCCCGCCGCCTGCGCCGGCCTCGCAGCCGTACAGCAGCACGTCGGCGTCCGGCGCGAGGCTGCGGCCGATGGCGGCCAGCTCGGGCTGGCGCGCGATCACCTCTGTCGAACCCAGGACGAGCGAACCCAGCGCAACACCGCCGGCCGAGCCGTGCGAGATCACGTGCAGCGCATCGATCCCGCTGCGCCCCTCCAGGGCCTGCGCGATCTGGGCCAGGCCGTCGCCGGCAGCATCCAGGATCACCACTTCGCGGCCCGCGCCGAACGATGCCGCGAGCTGCGCGTGGTTGCCCACGTCGTCCATGATGAACACGATCTCCTGGCGCGGGCTGGAGATCACGATGTCGGTAGCGGCAGTCACGGTGGTCATTTGCATCATTTCTTGTTCTCGTTGGATGGCTGGTGTCCGGCGCGGGGCTGCGCCGTCACCAGGTGCGCGGCGCTGCCGCCGGGGTCGCCCCAGAACGACATCTGCGCGTATTTCTCGAACAGGTCCGGCGGGATCACCGCGCGTCGCGGCTTGAACTCCACCTTGGGCCGCACCTTGTGCAGCCCCGGCGCGCCGAGGGGGAGGTCGAACTCGGGTGCGTCGTAGTCGACGTGCTCGTAGTCATGGTCGAAAGCCGGTTCGCCGATGAAGCCGTACACCAGCGGGATCACTTTCTGGGGCGCCTGGGCCAGCAGGTCGTAGTCGACCACCAGCATCGAGGCCGCATGTTCGCCGTGGAAGGCCTCGCGCAGCGAGGACCAGGCGTGGCCCACCAGCTGGTCGTGCTGCGCCAGGCCCTCCAGCCGGCTGTACACCGTGCTGCGCGCCATGTTGGCGCCGAACAGGCGCGTGTATTCGTAGGGGTCGGACCGGTACAGGCGCTCGATGCTGTCCATCACCCAGCCCACGTTGCGCACGCAGGCGATCACCTTCGCATCGGGATACAGGTCCAGCACGGTGCCCATCCGCGCACACCAGGCGCGGTTGGTGTCGAACACCACGGCGTCCTGCGGCGCGTCGGCGTAGTACGCGTCGAACAGGCCTTTCAGCAGCCGCTGGCGCAGCGGCCGGTCGACCACCGCCCCGAACTCGCTGCCCGCGCTCACCTGCGACAGCACGCCGTGGACCAGGCCGCTCACTGGCGTGCTCATGCCGGCGCGAAAGCGCGGGTTCTGGCGCAGGATGCCCGCCAGCAGCGTGGAGCCGGACCGCGGCAGGCCCGAGATGAAGTGGTAGCGCGCCACCGGGTCAGCGGCGCGGGAAGGGAACGTGGGGAAAGGGCGGCGCGGCGTGGGCGCGCGATGGTTGCGCCGGTGTGGCGCCGTGGCAGGACTGCATGTTATTTTCCCGGCGCGGGACGGTGTGCATCCCTCGCGCGTACGACAACTTCGTTCTTCGGCTGGGCAACTCTACAGGCGCAGGCGGTAGCCTGTCACGAAGAAACACACTTTGGGTGCCCGGCGTGTGCGAAGTAGTACGGGCAGGCTACCTTGCGCACCGTAAGCTGGCCTTTGGATGGGGGTGTGGTGGCCTCTGGAATAATCACTCCATGAGCGGCAGCACCTTCGGCACCCTTTTCGCGGTCACCAACTTCGGGGAGTCGCACGGGCCGGCCATCGGCTGCGTCATCGACGGCTGCCCGCCCGGCATGGAACTGTCGGAAGCCGACATCCAGCCGGACCTGGACCGGCGCCGCCCGGGCACCAGCCGCTACGTCACCCAGCGCCAGGAAGAAGACAAGGTCGAGATCCTGTCCGGCGTGTACGAAGGCAAGACCACCGGCACGCCCATCTGCCTGTTGATCCGCAACACGGACCAGCGCAGCAAGGACTATTCGGAAATCGGACGCAAGTTCCGCCCGGGGCACGCCGACTACACCTACTTCGAGAAATACGGCCTGCGCGACCCGCGCGGCGGCGGCCGCTCCTCGGCGCGCCTGACCGCTCCCATGGTGGCTGCCGGCGCCGTCGCCAAGAAGTGGCTGGCCGAAAAGCACGGCACGCGGTTTCGCGGCTGCATGCAGCAAGTGGGCGACATCGTGATTCCCTTCGAGAGCTGGGACCACGTGCCGAACAACCCGTTCTTCGCGCCGGTGGCCGATGTGTCGGCGCTCGAAAGCTACATGGACGCGTTACGCAAGTCCGGCGACTCGTGCGGCGCCCGCGTGCGGGTCTCGGCCAGCGGCATGCCGGTCGGCCTGGGCCAGCCCCTGTTCGACAAGCTCGATGCCGAGATCGCCTACGCGATGATGGGCATCAATGCGGTGAAGGGCGTGGAGATCGGCGCCGGTTTCGCCAGCGTGGTGCAGCACGGCTCGACCCATGGCGATTCACTCACCCCCGCCGGATTCGCGGGCAACAACGCCGGGGGCATGCTGGGCGGCATCAGCAGCGGCCAGGACCTCGAAGTGTCCATCGCCATCAAGCCGACCAGCTCCATCCTCACCCCGCGCGAAACCATCGACATCGACGGCCAGCCGGCCGAGATCGTCACCAAGGGCCGCCACGACCCCTGCGTGGGCATCCGTGCCACGCCGATCGCGGAGGCGATGCTCGCGCTGGTCGTGATGGACCTGGCGCTGCGGCATCGCGCCCAATGCGGCGACGTGACCGCTTCGCTCGCTCCCATCCCCGCCAGCCGTTGAATGGCGCCCGCCGCGCAGGCGCCGGGGGTCCGGCAGCTGGTCCCGTTCGCCGCGCTGTCGGCCACGTACTTCGCGCACATCGGCTTCTTCAATCCGTACCTGCCGTTGTGGCTGAAGGCGCAGGGCTTGCCGATCGCGGTCATCAGCGTGCTGATCTCGGTGCAGTCCTTCACCCGCGTGTTCGCGCCGTACGCCTGGGGCGCGCTCAGCGACCACACCGGCGAGCGCGTGAAGTTGTTGAGGATCAGCGCGACGCTGGCCCTCATCGCATCGGCGGGACTGTGGTTGCCGGGCGGCGGCTGGTGGATCGGCTTCGTCCTGCTGCTGGTCTTCACCTCCACCAGTTCCATGATGTCACTCACCGAAGCGGCGATGGCGCACCTGGTGGCGGGCGACTGGGGGCGCTACGGCAGGATCCGGCTGTGGGGATCGGTCGGCTTCATGCTGACGGTGTTCGCGGCGGGCGCCTGGTTCGAGGCATTCGGCATGGACGCCTTCCCGGGCTGGACCGCCGTCACGCTGGCCGGCGTGCTGCTGTGCACCTGGTGGCTGCCGAACGTGAAGGAGGCCGCGCACACCCATGCCGACGGCCCGCGCGAGCCGATCGGCGCGGCGCTGCGCCGGCCGGTGGTGCGCTGGTTCTTCGCATCGCTGCTGTTCCACGTGATGGCGCACTTCTCCATCTACGGCTTCCTCTCGCTCTACCTGGACAGCCTGGGCTACAGCAAGGCCACCATCGGCGCACTGTGGGCGGTCTCGGTCATTGCGGAGATCGGCTGGTTCTACCTGCAGGGCCGCCTGATCGGACGCTTGCCGATGGAGCGCTGGCTGGTGATCTGCGCGGCCGCGACGGCGCTGCGCCTGGCGCTGACCGGCGGCCTGGGTGAGTCCCTGGTCGCGCTGGTCATCGCGCAGGCCGTGCACGCGCTGACCTTCGCCACCCACCATACGGCCTGCATCTCGATGGTCACCACGCATTTCCCCGGCCGGCTGCGGGCGCGTGGCCAGGCGCTGTTCACCGTCATCGGCTACGGGCTGGGTGGTGTCGTCGGCGTGCTGGCCGGCGGCGCCATCGCATCGCGCTGGGGCTTTCGACCGATGTTCGCAGCGGCCGCGGCGCTGGGCGTGCTGGCGTGGTTCTGCGCAGCCCGGCTGGAACGCTCCGCCCCCGCGTGAACGTCCTGCCGTGCACGAAATCCGCCGTTGCGCGATGATCTCTCCGTGAGCCGCACCCTGCACATCGCCCGCTACCTCTGGGCCGGACCCTACACCGGGCTGGGGCTGCTGCTTGGCACGTCGATGCTGCTGTTGGGCGGCAGCTGGCGCCGGCACCTGGGCGTCATTGAATTCTTCGGCGGCGCCGCCGGCGCTGCCCTGGCCCGCGTGCCGCAGCCGCTGGGCTTCTCGGCCATGACCCTCGGCCACGTCATCCTGGCGGTGGACCGCTCCGCGCTGGCGCAACTGCGCCGCCACGAGCACGTTCACGTGCGCCAGTACGAAAGATGGGGCCCGTTTTTCCTGCCTGCCTACCTGCTGTCCAGCTTCCTGCAACTGTTGCGTGGCCGCAATCCGTACCGGGAAAATCATTTCGAGCGGCAGGCTTTCGCGCTGGCGCCGCGGCGCCGCGCAGATTCCTAGGAGATCGCCATGGATGCCCATCCCACCGACACCGCCCGCCGCATCGACCTGACGCGGCAGTTCGAGGTGCAATACTGGTGCCGCATCTTCGACGTCGACATGGGTGAGCTGCGAGATGCCGTCCATCACGCCGGCCACCAGGTCGAAGCCGTCGAGCGTTACCTGCGACAGAAAAAGGAAGCCGCCAAGCGCTGAGGTGGCGGGGTTGCCGGCGATGGCCGGATTTGAAGGGGAATGATGAAGTACACGCAATTGGGCCGCACGGGCCTGAAGGTTTCCCGTATCTGCCTGGGCACGATGACCTATGGCACGCCGCAATGGCGGCCCTGGGTGCTGGAAGAAGAGGCTTCGCGGCCGCTGGTGCGGCACGCCGTGGAACTCGGGATCAATTTCTTCGACACCGCCGACATGTATTCCGGCGGCCAGTGCGAAGTGCTGGTCGGCAAGTTCGTGCGCGAGTTCTGCAAGCGCGAGGAAGCGGTGGTCGCCACCAAGGTGTACTACCCCGTCGACCTCGGTTTCAAGGGTGGTGCATCGGCCGCGGAAAAGCCCGATCGCCGGCCGAACATGGACGGCCTGTCGCGCAAGCGCATCTTCCATGCGGTGGACCAGAGCCTGCAGCGCCTGGGCCTGGACTACATCGACCTGTACCAGATCCACCGCTTCGACCCCCACACGCCGATGGAGGAGACGATGGAGGCGCTGCACGACGTGGTGAAGGCCGGCAAGGCGCGCTACATCGGCGCCAGCAGCATGTATGCATGGCAGTTCGCCAAGATGCAGCAAGTCGCCAGGGAGCACGGCTGGACGCCCTTCGCGAGCATGCAGAACCACTACAACCTGGCGTACCGCGAAGAAGAGCGCGAGATGAACCCGCTGTGCCGCGACCAGGGCGTCGGGCTGATCCCCTGGAGCCCGCTGGCGCGCGGCTTCCTGGCCGGCAACCGGCAGAAGGGCGACAAGGATGCCGGTGCGACTTCGCGCGCCAAGACCGACGACATCGCGCAGAATTACTACTACCGTGACAGCGACTTTGCGGTGGTCGACGCGCTCAGCGCCCTGGCCGCAAAGCGCGGCGTGAGCAACGCGAGCCTCGCTTACGCGTGGCTGCTGCACAAGGGCGTGACCGCGCCCATCGTCGGCGCCAGCAAGACGGCGCAGCTCGACCAGGCCGCGGCGGCCGTGGAGATCACCCTCACGAACGATGAGGTGCGCGCCCTCGAGGCGCCGTACCAGCCGCATCCCATCCTGGGTCACGTGTAGGCCGCATCCGACGGCGCGGTCCGTTCTTTTCGGCTGCGGCTTTTGCCGCGGGCGCGCGAGCATGGAGGTTTGCCACAGGAGCTTCCATGGACGAGAAACCCACTGCCAAGGACAACGCGCGCAGCGCCGACGCCACAGTCGAGAAGCAACGCGAGATCCAGCGCGAGCAGGACCGCAAGGAACCCGCCGAAAGCGGCGGCGGCGAGAAAAAGGGCGCGGTGCAGACCGGCCTGCGGCCCTATCCGGACAACCTGCCGTCACAGCACCTGGAAAAGCCGGGCCTGGAAGCGGACATGCAACTCAAGCCGCAGTTCGAGGCGCCCGACTACCGGGGCAGCGGCAAGCTCACCGGCATGGTCGCACTGATCACCGGCGGCGACTCCGGCATCGGCCGCGCCGTCGCCGTGCTGTATGCGCGAGAGGGCGCGGACGTGGCGATCGTGTACCTCACCTCGCACGAGGATGCCGAGGAGACCAAGCGCCACGTCGAGAAGGAAGGGCGCCAGTGCCTGCTGATTCCCGGCGACGTCAAGGATTCGAAGTTCTGCCAGCAGGCCGTGGAGAAGACGGTCAAGGAGTTCGGCGGGCTCGACATCCTGGTCAACAACGCCGCCTTCCAGCAGCACGCGCATTCGCTGGAGGACATCACCGACGAGCGCCTGAACGAGACGTTGCACACCAACGTCAACGGCTACTTCTACATGGCTCGGGCCGCCTTGCCGCACCTGAAGAAGGGCTCCTGCATCATCAACACCGGCTCCGTCGTCGCCCTGAAAGGCAGCAAGGAGTTGCTGGACTATTCCGCGACCAAGGGCGCCATCCACGCGTTCACCCTGTCGCTGGCGTCCAGCCTCATCGAAAAGGGCATCCGCGTGAACGCCATCGCCCCCGGGCCGGTCTGGACGCCGCTGAACCCGGCCGACCGCAGCGCCGAGGAGATCGTCGAATTCGGCAAGCAGACCGAGTTCAAGCGGCCTGCGCAGCCGGAAGAGCTGTCGCCTGCCTATGTGTTCCTGGCCTCGCCGGTCTGCAGCAGCTACATCACGGGAATCGTCCTGCCGGTGACAGGGACGATCGGAAGTTGACAGAATGGCGGGGATGAAACCCCTCCACATCGACTTCGTGTCCGACGTCGCGTGCCCCTGGTGCGCGGTCGGACTGGCCTCGCTGGAACGCGCGCTGGAAAAGCTGGAAGGAGAGGTGCCCGTCGACCTGCGCTTCCAGCCTTTCGAGCTGAATCCGCAGATGGGGCCGGAGGGCCAGGACGTCGGCGAGCACCTGACGAACAAATACGGCTCCACCGCCGAACAGCAGGCGCAGTCACGCGCCGCCATCGCAGCGCGCGGCGCCGCGGTGGGGTTCACCTTCCGCAAGGAGGGGCGGGGCCGGGTGTGGAGCACGTTCGATGCGCACCGGCTGCTGCACTGGGCCGGCGAACAGGGTCCGAAGCAGCAGCGGGACCTGAAGATGAAGCTGCTCGAAAGCTATCACGGCGAGGGCCGCAGCCCGGCGGACCATGCGGTGCTGGCGGATGCCGCGGCGTCCGTGGGCCTGGACCGCGCCGAGGCGCAGGCGATCCTCGCGAGCGACCGCTATGCGCGTGAGGTGCGCGAACGCGAGCAGGAATGGCAGCAGATGGGCATCCATGCCGTGCCGTCGGTGGTGATCAACGGCAAGCACCTGATCCAGGGCGGGCAACCGCCGGAAGTGTTCGAGC
This sequence comes from Ramlibacter sp. PS3R-8, assembly GCF_037572435.1. Classification (NCBI taxonomy): domain Bacteria; kingdom Pseudomonadati; phylum Pseudomonadota; class Betaproteobacteria; order Burkholderiales; family Comamonadaceae; genus Ramlibacter; species Ramlibacter sp. PS3R-8. Next base: position 202,245 of record NZ_JBBHGT010000002.1, on the reverse strand, counting down.
AGGCGTTGCGGCAGTTGGCGGAGCAGTGAAGCCTGCGGTAGGCAGCTAAACCGGACAACCGGACGCAGAAGGCGCAGAAGTTGCGCAGAAGACGCGGAAGATACCCAAACCCGTGATTGGTGCTTTCTGCGTCTTCTGCGTCATTTTTGCGTCTTCTGCGTCCGGTATTTCAGTCTTCAATGGCCGCCCGCCACCCGCGCCAGCGCCACGCAGTAATCCAGCATCGCCTCCGTCTCCATCGCCTTGTCGAAGACGGCGTCGGCGCCCATCTCCTCGCAATGGCGCCGCACCTGTGGATTGGCAGTGGCGGTCAGCACGATCATCTTGCGCGTGACCGGCCGCTGGCGCAGGGCCTGCAACACGCCGAAGCCGCTGCCGCCGCCGGGGACCAGAACCAGGTCGACGATCGCGATGTCCCACGGGTTCGCCGGGTCGCGCAGCCACGCGACGGCCGATTTTTCATCGCCGGCGGAACCCACCGCCTCGATGTTGGCGAGTTCGGCCAAAGCCTCGACGAGGCTGTCCCGGATCTGGGGCTGGTCCTCCACGATGAAAGCCTTGAGCAACTGACCTCCCGGCGCGGCTGCGGCCGCGTGCCGGAAGATTGTGCACCGAAGGCTGCGCGCGCCGCAGTTGCGACGCGGCCGGTGTTGGACTCAGCCCACCTTCACCTGGATCCGGCGGGGCTTCGCCTCCTCCGCCTTGGGGATGGTCAGCCGCAGCACGCCATCGCGCAACTGCGCGTCGATGCGCGAAGCGTCCAGTTCGCGGCTCAGGGTGAACTGGCGCCGGTACGTGGGGACCTGCGCCTCGCCGTACACGAGCTGCAAGTTCTCCGGGCCGGCCGTGACGGCGGTCGCTTCCAGCACCAGGCTGTCGCCATCCACCCGCACCTGCAGCTGCTCGCGTGCGACGCCGGGCAGGTCGGCCAGCAGCGTGATGGACGATTCGTTCTCGAACACGTCCACCGGCGGCACCACGTGCGGTTGCGGCGCCTGCACGGCTTCCGCGGCGCGGGACGAAGAAGAGGTCTGGACTGCATTGCTCATGGTCGTCTCCTTCAGTTCACTTCGATGCGGCGGGGCAGCGACGACTCGCGCTTGGCCACGCTGATGCGCAGCAGCCCGTCCCGGTAGGTCGCCTCCACGCGGGCGGCATCGGCGTCTTCCGGCAGGCTGACCACGCGGCGGAAGGGGCCGGTGAAGCGCTCGTTGGCGTAGACGCCCGAGCGCTCGGCCGGCGGGGGCAGGTCGCTCCTGCGTTCGCCGGCGATCACCAGCAGGCCGCGGTCCACCGTGATCTCCAGCTTGTCCAGGTCGAGGCCGGGCGCCAGCGCCTGGACCTCGATCGCGGTCGGCGTGGTGCCGACGTTCAGCACCGGAAACCCGCCGCGCGCGCCGGCGCGGATGCTGGAGCCGGTGGCCGGGAAGGCCTGGTCCAACAGGGACTGCATGCGGTTGAGCTCCGCGAACAGGTCCGCGGAGGATCGGAACATGGGACCCATGGTCGTTCTCCTTTCGTCAGGTTGCCCGGTCCCGAATTAGGGGCGCGCGCCCCGGCTTTCAAGAGGCGAACCAGCGGCCCAGGACGGCGGGGGCGGACGTGGCGAGCAGCGCCACGCCGGTCAGCGACAACAGGCCCAGCACGACCTTGCGGAAGCCCTGTTCGCTGATGGCGCTGTACAGGCGCGCGCCCAGCAGGCTGGGCACCAGGATGGCGGGCGCGGCGATGGCGAACAGCGGCAGCATGTCGGCGGTGATGATCCCGGTGCCGACGTAGCTGGCGAAGGTGACGACCTGGATCGACAGGTTGAAGTTCTGGATGACGGCGCGCTGCTTGTCCTTCTCGAAGCCGCGCACGGTGCACCACAGCGTCGGCGCCACGCCGCTGAAGCCGCCAAGGCCGCTCATCACCCCGCCGGCTGCGCCCGCCACGGCATCGCCCGTGCGGCCGCCGCGCACGTGCGGCAAGCGGTTGGCGAAGAACATCAACGGGCAGACGATGACCAGCATCGCCCCGAGCAGGAACTTGAACAGCGGGACGTCCAGCCGCGGCAACAGCCACAGCCCGAGCGGCAGGCCGGCCAGCCCGCCGGCCAGGAAGGGCAGCAGCGTGCGCCAGTCCCAGCCCCGCCGCACCGAGAAGGCCGCGATCAGCTGGCCCGTCAGCGAGCCGAACACGGCCAGCGACGCGGCCAGCCGCGGGTCGAGCAGCCAGGCCCACAGCGCCATGGCGGTGAGGCCGAAGCCGAAGCCCGAAAGCCCTTGCACGAAGCCGGCGAGCGCGGCTCCGGCGGCGACGATGAGGAAGAGTTCCACTAGTTGTCATCCCCGCGGAGGCGGGGACCCAGGGCTCCCGCATTCGGGTGCATGAAAGCCCCCCGCCTACGCGGGGGCAGGCTCTGTGATTCCCGCCTCCGCGGGAATGACGGCAGGCACCTCACTCGTAAGCCGACATCGGCACGCAACTGCAAAACAGGTTGCGGTCCCCGTACACGTTGTCGACGCGGCCCACGGGCGGCCAGTACTTGGCGTGGCGGCGCTCGTCCAGGATGGCCGCGCCCACGTCGCGCGGGTACGCATGCGTCCACTCGCCTTTGAGCAGCGCGCCCGCCGTGTGCGGCGCATGCTTGAGCGGGTTGTCGTCCTGCGGCCATTCACCCCGCTCGACGCGGCGGATCTCCTCGCGGATGGCGATCATCGCGGCGATGAAGCGGTCGATCTCCTCCAGCGTTTCGCTCTCGGTCGGCTCCACCATCAGCGTCCCCGGGACCGGGAAGCTGAGGGTCGGCGCATGAAAGCCGTAGTCGATCAAGCGCTTGGCCACGTCTTCGGCCGTCACGCCACTGGCGTCCTTCAACGGCCGCAGGTCCAGGATGCACTCGTGCGCGACATGGCCGTTCTCGCTGGCATACAGCGTGGGGTAGTGGTCGCGCAGCCGCGCGCTGATGTAGTTGGCGCTGAGGATCGCCACCTCGGTCGCCTGCGTCAGGCCCTCTGCGCCCATCATCCGGCAGTACATCCAGCTGATCGGCAAGACTGCGGCGTTGCCGAGCGGCGCCGCGGACACGGCGCCCACCGCATGCGCGGGCAGTCCGCCGGACTGGTGCCCCGGCAGGAAAGGCACCAGGTCCTCGACGACGCACACCGGCCCCACGCCCGGGCCGCCGCCGCCGTGCGGGATGCAGAAGGTCTTGTGCAGGTTCAGGTGGCTGACGTCGCCGCCGAACTCGCCCGGCGCCGCCACGCCCACCAGCGCATTCATGTTGGCGCCGTCCACGTACACCCGGCCGCCGTGCCGGTGCACCATCTCGCACAGTTCCTTCACCCGCATCTCGAACACCCCATGCGTGCTGGGATACGTGATCATGATGCAGGCCAGGTTGGCGCTGTGCTGCTCGCACTTGGCCTGCAGGTCCGCCATGTCGACGTTGCCGTTGTCGTCGCAGGCCGTCACCACCACCTGCATGCCGGCCATCTGCGCGCTCGCCGGATTGGTGCCGTGGGCGGAAGAGGGGATCAGGCAGACCTTGCGGTGGTGCTCGCCGCGGCTTTCGTGCCAGGCCTTGATGGCCAGCAGGCCGGCGTACTCTCCCTGCGAACCGGCATTGGGTTGCAGGCTGATGCCGGCATAGCCGGTGGCTTCGCACAGCCACGCGCGCAGTTGCTCGTCCAGCTCCGCGTAACCCTGCAACTGGTCGCGCGGCGCGAACGGGTGCACGTGCGCGAACTCGGGCCAGGTGATGGGGATCATCTCGCTGGTGGCGTTCAGCTTCATCGTGCAGCTGCCCAGCGGGATCATGGTGCGGTCCAGCGCGAGGTCCTTGTCGGACAGGCTGCGGATGTAGCGCAGCATGCCGGTCTCGCTGTGGTGCGTGTTGAAGACCGGGTGGGTCAGGTAGTCGCTGGTGCGGCGCAGTTCCGGCGGAATCGCCGGCTCCACGCCTTTCTCGAAGGCCGCGAAGGTCGGCAGCGGCTGCCCCGGCTTGGCGAAGACTTTCCACAGGAGCTCGACGTCCGTGCGCCTGGTGGTTTCGTCCAGCGACATGCTGATGTAGCCGGGCCAGGATTCGCGCAGGTTGCAGCGCAGGGCATGGCCCTTGGCGATCAGCGCACTGGAGGCCTCGCCGGTGTGCAGCGTGACGGTGTCGAAAAACGCCACCTTGTGCGGCTGGTGGCCCAGCTGCGCCAGTCCCTTGGCCAGGATGGCGGTGTAGCTGGCCACCCGCTGGGCGATGCGCTTGAGGCCTTGCGGCCCGTGGTAGACCGCGTACATGCTGGCCACCACGGCCGGCAGCACCTGCGCGGTGCAGATGTTCGACGTGGCCTTCTCGCGGCGGATGTGCTGTTCGCGCGTCTGCAGCGCGAGACGGTACGCGGGGTTGCCGTGCGAATCGACGCTGACGCCGACCAGGCGGCCCGGCATGGAGCGCTTGAAGTCGTCACGGCACGCCAGGTACGCAGCGTGCGGTCCGCCCGCGCCCATCGGCATGCCGAAGCGCTGGGTCGTGCCGACCACGATGTCCGCGTCGAACTCGCCCGGCGGCACCAGCAGGGTCAGCGCCAGCAGGTCGGCGGCGACGATGAAAGTGGCCTGCTTCGCATGGACCTTCTCCACGTCGGCGCGCAGGTCGTCGATGCGCCCGCTGGTGGAAGGGTACTGCGCCAGCACGGCGAAGCAGTCGCCGGCCAGCAGCGTGGCCCATTCGTCCGCCGAATTGGCGAGCTTCACCTCGATGCCCAGCGGTTCGGCGCGGGTCTGGATCACCTCGATGGTCTGCGGATGGCAGTCGCCCGCCACCACGAACACATGGCTCTTGCTGCGCACGCTGCGCTTGGCCAGCGTCATGGCCTCGGCCGCTGCCGTCGCCTCGTCCAGCATCGAGGCGTTGGCGATCGGCATTGCCGTCAGGTCGCACACCATGGTCTGGAAGTTCACCAGCGCTTCCATCCGGCCCTGGCTGATCTCCGCCTGGTAGGGCGTGTACGCGGTGTACCAGGCCGGGTTCTCCAGCACGTTGCGCAGGATGACGCCGGGCGTGAACGTGCCGTAATAGCCCTGGCCGATGAAGCTGCGGAACACCTGGTTGCGCTTGGCGATCGATTTCAGTTCGGCCAGTGCGGCGGCTTCGGTGACCGGAGGCGGCAGGCGCATCGCACGCGCGCGCTTGATCGACTGCGGCACGATGCTCTCGACCAGCGCCCGGCGCGACGCCTCGCCGATCACCGACAGCATGTGGCGCTCGTCGGGTTCCGACACCCCGATGTGGCGGGGAATGAATTCGTTGGGGTTTTCCAGCTCGCCGAGCGGCCGGGCAGATTGCATCAGCATCGGGTCAGGTCGTTTCCTTGACGAACTTGCGGTACGCGGGCTCGTCCATCAGCACGTCGAACTCGGCCATGTCCTTGATCAGGATCTTGAAGAACCAGCCGTTGCCCATCGGGTCCTTGTTGGCCAGCGACGGGTCGCCGCGCAGGTCTTCGTTGACTTCGGTCACCTCGCCTGCCACCGGCATGTAGATGTCGGCTGCGGCCTTGACGGACTCCACCACGCCCGCCATCTCGCCCTTGGCGTAGGTGCGGCCCACCTCGGGCAGGTCCACGAAGACCACGTCGCCCAGGGCGTCCTGCGCGTGCAGCGTGATGCCGACGACGGCGGCTTCGTGGTCCTCCAGCTGGATCCACTCGTGTTCGGGCGTGTACTTGACGGTCATCGGTCTTCTCCTTCGGGGTGCGGTCAGCCGCGGTGATAACGTTGGGGAACGAACGGCATGGGCGCCACTTCCATGGGCACCTTCTTGCCGCGCACGACGGCGTTCAGGCGCGTGCCATGGGCGGCGTGGCCGACCGTGACGTAAGCCATCGCGACAGGCTTGTCGATGGTCGGGCCCAGCAGGCCGCTCGTGACCTCGCCGACCTTGTTGCCGGCTTCGTCCTGCAGTTCGGTGTGTTCGCGCACGGGTACGCGCTCCAGCGCGACCAGCCCGACGCGCTTGCGTTGCAGCGGCTCGGTGCCATCCAGTTGCGCCAGCACCCGGGCGGCGCCGGGGAAATGGCCGGCACGCTCGCCGCCAGTGCGCCGCACCTTCTGCATCGCCCAGTTCAACCCGGCTTCCACCGGCGTGGTGCTGGTATCGATGTCGTTGCCATACAGGCACAGGCCGGCTTCCAGCCGCAGCGAGTTGCGCGCGCCCAGGCCGATGGGCTTGACCTCGGGTTCGGCCAGCAGCGCCCGTGCCAGCGCCTCGGCCTGCGCTTGCGGCACGGAGATCTCGAAGCCGTCCTCGCCGGTGTAGCCGCTGCGGGTGATGAACAGGTCGGCGCCGTTCCAGTCGTACGCCGCGCCGGTCATGAACACGAGCTTCTCGACACCAGGGACGACGCGCTTCAGGGCGTCGACGGCCTGCGGGCCTTGCAGCGCGAGCAGGCCCCGGTCCGGGAGCGGCACGACCTCGCAGCGCGACCCGATGCGTTGCCGGATGTGCGCGATGTCTCCTGCCTTGCAGGCGCCGTTGACGATGACGAAGAGGTGGTCGCCGCGGTTGACGAACATCAGGTCGTCGATGATCGTGCCGTCGTCGGTGAGCAGCAGGCCGTAGCGCTGCTTGCCGGGCGCCAGGCCGACCACGTCGACCGGCATCAGGGATTCGAAGGCCGCGGCGGCGTCCGGGCCGGCCAGCATGAGCTGGCCCATGTGCGAGACGTCGAACAGTCCGGCCGCCGCGCGCGTGTGGTGGTGTTCGGCCATCAGGCCGGCGGGATATTGCACCGGCATCGCGTAGCCGGCGAATGGGACCATGCGCGCACCCAGTTCCAGGTGCAAGGCATGGAGGGGCGTCTTCTGCAGCTCTTCTTGGGACACGCGGACTCCGACAGGGCTTCGGGCCATCGTACAGACGATGGAAGGGCCCGTGCTGTCCGCTTTACCTGAGAGATTCACCCCTTGCGGGGCTTGCTCCTTCGGTGGACGGCTGCGCGACGCAGCCGCCTCTCTCCAGCAAGGTGGCGCCCCGCGATCGGGACGCTTGTCAGTCCTGGGTACCTGAGCGTTGTTGCGCCTTCGGCGGCTTCCGGGGGAAGCTCTCTCCTGACGGAAGAGATTCTAGCCGCGGTTGCCGGGGTCGGCGTTTGCCGAACCCGGCCTGCGGGCGTCAACGTAGCCGTAGGTCGGGTTTGGCGCAGCCAACCCCGACACCCTCTGGCCTCTACTCCTTCGGCGCCCCGGAGTCGCGCACGATGCCTTCGTAGCGCTTGAGCTCGGCCACCGAGAAGCGGCCGAACTCATCCGCCGTGCCGCCCATCACGATGGCGCCCATGCCCACGAGCTTGTCGTGGATCTCCGGCGTCTTGAGGATCTTGTTGATCTCGGTGTTCAGGCGTGCCACCACTTCGGCCGGCGCGTTGGCGGGCAGCAGCAGGCCGTACCACGCGGACGCGAGCATCGGCGTGCCCGCCTCCTTGAAAGTGGGCACGTTCGGCAGAGCCGGCAGGCGCTTGTCGGAAGCGACGGCGAGGGGCCGGAGCAGCCCGCCGCGGATGCTGCCCAGCGAGCCGGTGTCGATCATCATGTCGATGTGGCCGGCGATCAGGTCCTGCGCGGCGGGGCCACTGCCCTTGTAGGGCACGTGCCTGATGTCGATGGCCGCCGCTGTCTTGAACTGCGCGCCGGCAAGGTGCTGCGAGCCGCCGATGCCGGCGGAGCCGTAGGTGAACTTGCCGGGAGACTGCTTCGCGCCCTTGACGATGTCGGCCAGCGAGTTCCAGGGCGACTTGGCCGGCACGACCATCACGTTGGGGATCTCGGCGAGAGAGACCACCGGGGTGAAGTCGGCGATGGGGTCGTAGCCCAGTTTCGCGTACAGGTGCGGCGCCGCGGCGTTGGTGGAGCTCGTGGCCAGCAGGATGGTGTGTCCGTCCGGCTTTTCCTTGACGAAGGCCTGCGTGCCGATCACGCCGCCGGCGCCGCCCTTGTTCTCCACCACCACCGGCACGCCGAGCGCCTGCGACAGCGGCTGGGCGAGCATGCGGCCGATCTGGTCGGTCGCGCCGCCGGCGGGCCAGGGCACCAGGATCTTCACCGGGCGCCCGTCCGACGGCCATGCAGCGAAAGCGATGTTGGAGGCGGCCACGAGGAGCGTGGCGACGAAGAGGCGGCGGGGAAGCGACTGCATTGAATTCATTTGGCGTAGACGAGGTCCCGCAATCCTAACGACAGCTGGGGCACGTACGTGATGACCATCAGGCACGCCAGCACCACCAGCACGAAGGGAATCAGCTGCCCGATGATGCGGTCCAGCGAGATCCGCGCCACCGTGCATGCCGCGAACAGGTTCACCCCGAACGGCGGCGTGATCATGCCCAGCGCCAGGTTCACCACCATGATCAAGCCGAAATGCACCGGGTCGATGCCGAAGTGCACGGCCACCGGCGCGAGGATCGGCGCCAGCACGATGATGGAGGCGCTGGTCTCGATGAACATGCCGATGACGAACAGCGCGGCGTTCACGCCCAGCAGGAACATCGCCGGGCTCTTCAGCACGTCCTGCAGCCACAGGCCGATCGCCTCCGGCACGCCGGCGCGCGTGATCAGGAAGGCGAAGAGGCCGGCGTTGGCGATGATGAACATGATCACCGCCGAGGAGATCACCGACTTGCGCAGGATCATGTACACGTCCCGCACCTTGATCTCGCGGTACACCAGCATGCCGACCACCAGCGCATAGAACACTGCGACGGCGGACGCCTCGGTGGGCGTGAAGACACCGCCGTAGATGCCGCCGAGGATGATCACCGGCATCAGCAGCGCCCAGCCCGCCTGCAGGAAAGCGCGGCCGAAGGGCAGGCGGCCGTCGCCGTCGTTCTTGCCCCAGCCCTTGAACTTGCACCAGACCCAGCAGAACAGCATCAGGGCGCAGCCGATGAGCAGGCCCGGGCCGAAGCCGGCGATGAACAGTTCGCCGATGGAAACTTCGGCGCTCACGCCGTACAGGATCATCGGAATGGACGGCGGGATGATCACGCCCAGCTCCGCGCTGGTGGCCTGCAGTGCAGCCGCGTAGCTGGTGGGATACCCATGCTTGATCAGTGCCGGGATCAGGATCGCGCCGATGGCGAAGGTGGTGGCCACCGAGGAGCCCGACACCGCGGCGAAGATCATGCAGGTCAGCACGCAGGTCATGGGCAGGCCGCCCTGCACGCCGCCGACGATGCTCTTGGCGAATTCGACCAGGCGGCGCGAGATGCCGCCGGTTTCCATCAGGTTGCCGGCCAGGATGAAGAAGGGGATCGCGGCCAGCGGAAACTTGTTCAGCGAGTTGAACATCTCCTTGACCGAGATCAGCATGTGCGCGTTGCTGGCCTGCATGCCGAGGATGGCCGACAGGCCGATGGACACGGCGACCGAGACGCTGAGCGCGAAGCACAGCACCATGGTCGCCAGCATGGCGGTGGTCATTGCGCCGTCTCCAGTTCGTTGCGTTGCGGATCGAGCAGGTTGCCGATGATCCCGAGGATGCAGAAGAGGGCGCCCACCGGCATCGCCAGGTAGCCCCAGAACATGGAGATGGACTCCAGGCCGGCCATGGATTGCACCTTGCCGCGCACCGCGTAGTCCCAGCCCCACCAGAGGATGACCAGCACGAGGGCGAGCGAGGCGATGGCCACCGCCCAGTCCAGCACGCGCCGGCCGATCGGCGGGCACAGGCGGTACACCACGTCCACGCTGACCATCGCGCCCTGGCGGAAGGCCATGGGGATGCCGAGGAACACCATCCAGATCAGCGACAGGCGGATGAGGATCTCGCTCCATTCCGCCGGCTGCTCCAGCACGAAGCGCGTGACGATCTGGAACACGCCCAGCGCGCTGGCCACCACGAGCATGGCGCAGGCGGCGGCCAGTGCCAGCCCGCTGGTGAAGCGCTCGATGCGCAGGAAGGTCTGTTTCATGGCTGTCCTCGCGAAAAGGCCCGCTTGCGCGGGCCTTTCTGTCCGTCGGGAATGACGAGGTTTACTTGTAATTGCGGATCTTGTCGATGTTGGCCTTGCCGAACTGCTTCTCGAACTCGGCGTTCACCGGGGCAAGGGCGGCGACGAACTTCGCCTTGTCGACATTGTCGATCACCGTCATGCCCTTGGCGCGCAGGTCGGCCACGCCCTTGGCGTCGTCCTCGTCCACGCGGGCGCGGTTGGCCGCGGTGGCAACCTTGGCGGCCTCCAGGAAGGCGGTCTTGTCGGCAGCGGACAGCTTGTCGAACGTGCCCTTGTTCATCACGAAGATGCAGGGCGAGTACACGTGGCCCGTCAGGGTCAGGTGCTTCTGCACCTGGTCGAACTTGGCCGAGATGATCACGGACAGCGGGTTCTCCTGGCCGTCCACGGTGCCCTGCTGCAGGGCCGTGAACACTTCGGGGAAGGCCATGGGCGTGGTGATGATGCCGAAGCCCTTGTAGGCCGCGATGTGCACCGGGTTCTCCATGGTGCGCATCTTCAGGCCCTTCAGGTCTTCCGGTGCCTTGACGTCACGCTTGCTGTTGGTCATGTGGCGGAAGCCGTTCTCGGCCCATGCCAGCGCCTTGAAGCCCTTGGCGTCGAACTTGGTCAGGAGCTCGGCGCCGATGGGGCCGTCCAGCACCGCGCGGGCATGCGCCTTGTCGCGGAACAGGAAGGGCACGTCCAGGATCTTGGTTTCCGGCACGAAGTTCGGTACGGGGCCGGTGGAGGAAAAGGCCAGTTCCTGGGTGCCGAGCTGCACGGCCTCGATGGACTCGCGCTCGCCGCCGAGGGAGCCGTTGTAGAAGGTCTGGACCTTGTAGCGGCCGGCCGTCCGCTTTTCGACTTCGCGCGCGAAGGTGTCGATCGCCACGCCCTGGTGCGAGTTCTGTGCGGTCGAAATGCTGATCTTCATCGTGGTCTGGGCGCAAGCCAGCGAACTGGCCAGCAGGCCAGCGGCCATGACGGCGAAGAGTTTGTTGAACTTCATGGAGTCTCCTGAGGGGTACGGCCGAAACCCTCGATCATGCCCGACAGCCATCGGGCGCTCACCCCGGGCTTCCCCGGGTCGGTGCCCGCCGGTCTTGCAAACGGCTTACAAGCTTCGCGAGATCTGAACTGGATCCCCGCCTGCGCGGGCATGACCTGGCGTCGCCAAGTCACATGTTCGTGTAGTTCGGCCCGCCGCTGCCTTCGGGCGTGACCCACACGATGTTCTGCGTGGGGTCCTTGATGTCGCACGTCTTGCAGTGCACGCAGTTCTGCGCGTTGATCTGCAGCCGCTCGCCGCCGCCTTCGGCCTGCACGAACTCGTACACGCCCGCCGGGCAGTAGCGGCTTTCCGGTCCGGCGTACTTGTGCAGGTTGACGTTGACCGGCACCGACGGGTCCTTCAGGGTCAGGTGCGGAGGCTGGTTTTCCTCGTGGTTGGTGTTGGAGATGAACACCGAGGAGAGCCGGTCGAAGGTGAGCTTGCCGTCCGGCTTGGGGTAGACGATCGGGTGGCACTCGGCGGCCGGCTTCAGGTAGGTGTGGTCGGCGCGGTCGCGATGCAGCGTCCACGGGATGTTCCCGCGCAGCACGAACTGCTCGATGCCGGTCATGAACGTCGCGACCGTGCGGCCCTTCTTGAACCACTGCTTGAAGTTGCGCGCCTTGTTCAGCTCGGTGTAGAGCCAGGATTTCTCGAACGCCTCCGGGTACGCCGTCAATTCGTCGTGCTGCCGTCCGGCCTGCAGCGCGTCGAATGCGGCTTGCGCCGCCAGCATCCCGGTCTTGATCGCCGCGTGGCTGCCCTTGATGCGCGACGCGTTCAGGTAGCCGGCCTCGCAGCCCACCAGCGCACCGCCGGGGAACACCGTCTTCGGCAGCGACAGCAGGCCGCCGACCGTCAGCGCGCGGGCGCCGTAAGCCAGTCGCTTGGCGGGCTTGGCCCCTTCGAAGTACCAGCGGATGTTGGGGTGCGTCTTGAAGCGCTGGAACTCCTCGAACGGCGAGAGATACGGGTTGGAGTAATCCAGGCCGACGACGAAGCCGATGGCGACCTGGTTGCCCTCCATGTGGTACAGGAAGGAGCCGCCGTAAGTCATCTCGTCCAGCGGCCAGCCGGCGCTGTGCAGCGCGAGGCCCGGCTGGTGGCGCGAGGGGTCGATCTCCCACACCTCCTTGATGCCGATGCTGTAGCTTTGCGGATCGCGGCCGGCGTCGAGCTTGAAGCGAGAGATCAGTTGCCGGCCCAGGTGGCCGCGCGAGCCCTCGGCGAAGACGGTGTACTTGGCATGCAGCTCCATGCCGAGCTGGAAATTCTCGGCCGGCTCGCCATCCTTGCCGACACCCATGTTGCCGGTGGCCACGCCCCGGACGGAGCCGTTCTCGTTGTACAGGACTTCGGCGGCGGGAAAGCCGGGGAAGATCTCCACGCCCAGTTCCTCGGCCTGCTGCGCCAGCCAGCGCGTGACGTTGGCCAGGCTCACGATGTAGTTGCCGTGGTTGCCGAAGTTGGGCGGCAGCATGAAGTTGGGCACGCGCCGTCCGCCCTTCTCGCCGAGGAACAGGAAGATGTCTTCCGTCACCTCCTGGTTCAGCGGCGCGCCCTTGGCCTTCCAGTCAGGGATGAGTTCGGTCAGTGCGCGCGGGTCCACGATGGCGCCGGACAGGATGTGGGCGCCGGGCTCGGAACCCTTCTCCAGCACCACGACCGAGATCTCCTTGCCGGCCGCTGCCGCAAGCTGCTTGAGGTGGATGGCGGTGGCCAGGCCGGCGGGTCCGCCGCCCACCACCACGACGTCGTATTCCATCGCTTCGCGCGGGCCGAACTGGGCCAGGATTTCTTCTTGTGTCATGGGTCTCGTCGATAATGGTTCGCACCGGCGCGCCCGCGCGCGCATGCCGCCCGGGCTGCAGCATTCTATGCGGCGCGCCCCACGGGCGAACGACCGTTCACTTGACGAATTCTAGAGAGGACACCCAGTGGCTTACAGCATCGACTTGTCGGGTCGTGTCGCCTTCATTACAGGCGCCTCCAGCGGCCTCGGGGCCCAGTTTGCCCAGACGCTGTCGCGTGCCGGCGCGGCCGTGGTGCTGGCCGCCCGCCGCGTCGAAAAGCTCAAGGCCTTGCGCGCGCAGCTCGAGGGCGAGGGCGGCGACGCGCACGTCGTGAGCCTGGACGTGACCGACACCGACAGCATCAAGGCCGCCGTGGCCCATGCGGAAACCGAGATGGGCTCCATCGACATCCTGGTCAACAACTCGGGCGTCAGCACCACCCAGCGCATGCAGGACGTGACGGAAGAGGACTTCGACTACGTCTTCGACACCAACGTGAAGGGCTCGTTCTTCGTAGCCCAGGAGGTGGGCAAGCGCATGCTGGCGCGCGCGCGCGGCGCGGCGCCGGGCAGCTTCACCGGAGGCCACATCATCAACATCGCTTCGGCTGCCGGCCTGCGCCCGTTGCCGCAGATCGGCGTGTACGCCACGAGCAAGGCAGCGGTGATCCACATGACCAAGGCCTTCGCGCTGGAGTGGGGCCGCTTCGGCATCAACGTCAACGCGCTGTGCCCGGGGTACATCGACACCGAGATCAACCACCACCACTGGGAAACCGAGCAGGGCAAGAAGCTGGTGCAGATGCTGCCGCGCAAGCGCGTCGGCAAGCCGGAAGACCTGGACTCGGCGCTGCTGATGCTGGCCTCCGACCGCAGCCAGTTCATCAACGGCGCGGTGCTCTCCGCCGACGACGGCTTCAGCCTGTGAGGCTGCGCGCCCGCGCATGCTGACGGGCGTTCTCGCCGGCCTGGCGGCGGGCGCCCTGTGGGGACTGGTGTTCGTCGCACCGCGCATGGTGGACGGGTACGGATCGGTCGACCTGACTGCCGGGCGCTTCGTTGCCTACGGCGTCGTGTCGCTGCTGGTTGGCCTGGTCGCGCGGCGCCCGTTCCCCAACCCGTCCCAGTGGCTGTCGGCAGCCGGCCTCAGCTTGCTGGGGTTCACCGGCTACTACCTGCTGCTGGTCTTCGCCATCCGCGACGCCGGCACGGAGGTGCCCAGCCTCGTCATCGGCACCATCCCGATCTGGGTGATGCTGCTCGGCAAGCCGGGGCATTTGCGCTGGGGCGCGCTGGTGCCCGGCATCGCACTCACGGCCCTCGGCCTGTTGCTGATGATGTCTCCCGGCATGTCTCCCTCCCCCTCCGGGGGCGGGTCGGGGTGGGGGCGCTGGGGCGACGCGCACCCGCACTTCTGGCGCGGCGTGCTCTGGGCCTGCGCTTCCCTCGCGTGCTGGACCGCCTTCGCCCTGCTCAATTCCGCCTGGCTGAAGCGCCACCCCGAAGTTCGCGTGACCGACTGGGCCAACTGGCTCGGTCTCGCCACCGGTGCCGGCGCCGTGCTGTTGTGGGCCGTCGCAGGTTCGCCGTTGCCTGTCCTGCGCGCGCAGCCCGACGCACCGCTCTTCCTCGGGCTCGTGATTGCCACCGGCGCAGGCTCGGCCTGGCTGGCCACCATCCTCTGGAACATGGCGAGCCGCCGCCTTTCCGCCAGCCTGTGCGGCCAGTTGATCGTGAGCGAAACGCTGTTCGCGCTGGCGTACTCGTTCGCCTGGGACGGCCGCTGGCCCACCGCATGGCAGGCCGCGGCGGTCGTCCTGTTCACGTTGGGTATCCTCGCATCCATCAAGGCGCACCGATGAAGCTCGAACTCCCCGCCACCAGGAAGCTGGTCCACACCACGCGCATGCCCATCCGCTGGGGCGACATGGATGCGATGGGCCATGTGAACAACACGCTGTACTTCCGCTACCTGGAGATCGCGCGCATCGAGTGGTTCGGGGCCGTCGGTTGCCAGGTCAATCCGCAAGGCGAAGGGCCGGTGATCGTCAACGCCTTCTGCAACTTCCACAAGCAGCTGGAGTACCCGGGCGAGATCGAGGTGAAGATGTACGCCAGCGATCCGGGCCGCAGCAGCTTCGAGAGCTGGGTCACCATCGAGCGGGTCGACGACCCGGGGGTGATCTACGCAAGTGGTGGCGCGACGACGGTGTGGGTGGATTTCCCGAAGCAGAAGTCGGTGGCGATGCCGGAGTGGTTCCGGGAGTTGGTTTCCTGAAAGGCTGAACCGGTCCGGTATCCGATCCCGCGTTCAATTCAGATACCGCGGCCGGTTGCCATCGCCGTCTTCCGCCGCCGGCTCCGCCGCCGCCACCGGCACGAAGGGCTCGCGCCACATCGATTGCAGCAAGGCCTGGTCCAGCAGGTGCATCAGCCCCTGCATCAACTTCGGCTGCATCTCCATCTGGAAGTTGCGCGGCTTGGTGTCGCCGTTGGGCGGGCGCTCGTTGAAATTCAACCGCAGCGGCCCGCTGGCCAGCGGCGTGGCGTCGACGTCGGTCACCAGCAGCGGCTCGTCGCCGAGCGGCTGCCGTTGCTGGCCCTCCTGGTAAGGCGTGTCGAAGTCGGCGTGCTGCAGGAACTCCTCCTTGCGGAATTCCGCCAGCATCTTCTTGAGTTCCGCGTTCGCGCCCGCAAGTGATGCTCCGGCGGACTCCAGTTTGAGCAGGTGCTCGGTCAGCAGCTTCGACAGCAGCGGCCACAGCCCGACCATCAACCGGCGCGTCAGCCACATCCGCATCTCCTCGCCTTCGGTCGTGTTGACGCGCATGAGGATGCGGTCCTGCTCCGGCAGGTAGGTGACCGACATCTGGTGAATCTGCATCGAATTGATTCTAGTCACCCTGTCCGCCGGCAGGAGGCCTAGAGTCCTCTTGAAAACCCCCACGACAGGCTTATCTGCCGCGTAACGGAGTATTTCCATGCGACTCGACAAGCTCACCACCAAATTCCAGGAAGCCCTGGGCGACGCCCAGAGCCTGGCGCTGGCCAACGACCACGCCTACATCGAACCGGCCCACCTGCTGGTGGCCATGCTGCGGCAGGAAGACGGCCCGCGCCCGCTGCTGCAGCGCGCCGGCGTCAACGTGCAGGGGCTGCTGGCCGCCGCCGAAGGCGAAATGCACCGGCTGCCCCAGGTGCAGGGCCAGGAGCAGGTGCAGGTCGGCCGTGACCTCGCCGCCTTGCTGCAGCAGTCCGAGAAGGAGGCGCTCAAGCGCAACGACCAGTTCGTCGCCAGCGAGAACTTCCTGCTGGCCGTGGCGGAGACCAGGCAGGAGATCGGCCGCGTCGCGCGCGAGAACGGCCTGTCGCGCAAGGCGCTGGAGGCGGCGGTGGAGGCCGTCCGGGGCGGCCAGAACGTCAACTCGGCGGAAGCCGAAGGCCAGCGGGAGGCGCTGAAGAAGTACTGCATGGACCTCACCGAGCGCGCCCGCATGGGCAAGCTCGACCCGGTGATCGGTCGCGACGAGGAGATCCGCCGCGCCATCCAGGTGCTGCAGCGCCGGACCAAGAACAACCCGGTGCTGATCGGCGAGCCCGGCGTCGGCAAGACGGCCATCGTCGAGGGGCTGGCGCAGCGCATCGTTGCCGGGGAGGTGCCGGAGTCGCTCAAGGGCAAGCGGGTGTTGTCGTTGGACATGGCCGCACTGCTGGCCGGCGCCAAGTTCCGCGGCGAATTCGAGGAGCGCCTGAAGACCGTGCTGAGCGAGCTGGCCAAGGACGAGGGCCAGACCATCGTCTTCATCGACGAGCTGCACACCATGGTGGGCGCGGGCAAGGCCGAAGGCGCCATGGACGCCGGCAACATGCTCAAGCCCGCCCTGGCGCGCGGCGAACTGCACTGCGTTGGTGCCACCACGCTGGACGAATACCGCAAGTACATCGAGAAGGACGCCGCGCTCGAGCGCCGCTTCCAGAAGATCCTCGTGGGCGAGCCGACCGTGGAGGCAACCATCGCCATCCTGCGCGGCCTGCAGGAGAAATACGAGGTGCACCATGGCGTGGAGATCACCGACCCCGCCATCGTGGCGGCGGCGGAGCTGTCGCACCGCTACATCACGGACCGCTTCCTGCCCGACAAGGCCATCGACCTGATCGACGAGGCCGCTTCCAAGGTGAAGATCGAGATCGATTCCAAGCCGGAAGCCATCGACCGCCTGGACCGCCGGATGATCCAGCTGCAGATCGAGCGCGAGGCCGTGCGCAAGGAGAAGGACGAATCGTCGGTCAAGCGCTTCGGCCTGATCGAGGAAGACATCGCGCGGCTGCAAAAGGAAATCTCCGACCTCGAGGAAATCTGGAAGTCGGAAAAGGCGCAGGCCCAGGGCAGCGCCAACGTGAAGGAAGAGATCGACAAGCTGCGCCGCGAGATCGAGGAGTTCACGCGCAAGGGCGACTTCAACAAGGTCGCGGAACTGCAGTACGGCAGGCTGCCGGCGCTGGAAAAGCAGCACCGGGAAGCCCAGGCCGCCGAGACCGGCAAGGCCAAGAGCGGCCGGCCGCAGCTGCTGCGCACCCAGGTCGGCGCGGACGAGATCGCCGAAGTGGTGGCCCGCGCCACCGGCATCCCCGTGTCCAAGCTGATGCAGGGCGAGCGCGAGAAGCTGCTGCAGATGGAAGGCAAGCTGCACGAGCGCGTGGTCGGCCAGGACGAGGCCATCGCCGCGGTGTCCAATGCAATCCGCCGCTCGCGCTCCGGCCTGTCGGACCCGAATCGGCCCACCGGCTCGTTCCTGTTCCTCGGCCCCACCGGCGTCGGCAAGACGGAGCTGTCCAAGGCGCTGGCGTATTTCCTGTTCGACAGCGAGGAGCACCTCATCCGCATCGACATGAGCGAGTTCATGGAAAAGCATTCCGTGGCCCGCCTGATCGGCGCGCCGCCCGGCTACGTGGGTTACGAGGAAGGCGGCTACCTGACGGAAGCGGTGCGGCGCAAGCCTTACAGCGTGATCCTGTTCGACGAGATCGAAAAGGCGCACCACGACGTGTTCAACGTGTTGCTGCAGGTGCTGGACGATGGGCGCCTGACGGACGGCCAGGGCCGCACCGTGGACTTCAAGAACACCGTGCTGGTCATGACGAGCAACATCGGCTCGCACATGATCCAGTCGATGGTGGCCAAGCCGTACGAAGAGGTGAAGGAAGCGGTGTGGGACGAGCTGAAGAACCACTTCCGCCCGGAGTTCCTGAACCGCATCGACGAGACGGTGGTGTTCCACGGCCTGAGCGCCGAGCACATCGGCCGCATCGCCCGGATCCAGCTGCGGGTGCTGGAGCAGCGCCTGGCCAAGATGGACCTGCAGCTGCAGGTGTCCCCGGCGGCCCTGGAGGAACTGGCCAAGGTGGGGTTCGATCCGGTGTTCGGCGCGCGGCCGCTCAAGCGGGCGATCCAGCAGCGCATCGAGAACCCGTTGTCGCGGCTGATCCTGGAAGGGCGTTTCCCGCCCAAGAGCGTCATCCCGGTGGAGGTCGACCCGGTGCGCGAGCCGGGCGTCTTCCGCTTCGGCGATGCGCAGGACGCGCGGCGCGAAGCGGCCGCCGCGTGACAGGATGCAAAGAACTCCTACTGGTCTGTAGGAAGATGACTACGGGGTAGGCAAGCCCGGCGGTTTCCTAATGGATGTCGAGTGACCGATTCGACAGACAGGATCCAGCCGTGAAGCTGCAGCGGGCCGGCGAGCAGACGATGGAGCCCTCCGGGGGCGCCTGGCCCACCCGTGTCATCCGTGTCGGCATCGCCGACGACCATCCCATCACGCGCACGGCCTTGCGTTGCTACCTGGAAGAACAAGAGGGCATCAGCGTGGTGGCCGAAGCTTCCTCCGGCCGCGAAGCGATCGACCTCGTTCGCATGCACGCGCTCGACGTGCTGCTGCTGGACCTGGACATGCCGGGCCAGAGCGGCATCGATGCACTCACGATGATCAAGGCGAAGGCGGAGAACGTCGGCGTGCTGGTGCTCTCGGGGTATCCGGAGCACCAGTACGCCGTTCCGTTGATCCGCAACGGCGCCAGCGGTTACCTGAATAAATCATGCGAACCCTCCGAGATCACCACGGCGATCCGCCGCGTGGCGGAAGGCTCGCGCTACATCACGTCGGTGGTGGCGGAACTGCTGGCGACGCAGATGGTCTCGCCATCGCCAGGAGGCGCGCACGAGCAGCTTTCCGCGCGCGAACTGCAGGTGTTCCTGAAACTGGCGCAAGGGTGCACGCCCGGCGAAGTGGCCGCGGAACTGTCGCTGAGCGCCAAGACCGTCAGCACCTACCGCGCGCGCCTGATGCGCAAGCTGGAAGCGCACTCCAACAGCGACCTCACGTACTACGCCCTGAAGCACCGGCTGCTGGATTGACGCGGCAGCGGCGCTGCTAGACTGGATCGGTGACCCGGCGCATCGTGATCATCGGCTGCGGCTTCGGCGGCCTCGAGGCGGCGCGCGCCCTGCGCGACGCCGACGTCTCCATCACCCTCGTGGACAAGACCAACCACCACCTGTTCCAGCCGCTGCTGTACCAGGTGGCCACCGCCGGCCTGTCGGCGCCTGCGATCGCGGCCCCGGTGCGCCACCTGTTCCGCGCGCAGCCGAACGTGACCACGTTGCTCGGCGACGTCGTCGCCGTCGACGCCACGGCGCGATCGGTGCGGCTGCGCGACGGCAACGTCCTGCCCTACGACCACCTGGTCGTGGCCGCCGGCGCCACCCACAGCTACTTCGGGCGCGATGACTGGGCGGCCTTCGCGCCCGGCTTGAAAACCCTGGCCGACGCTTTCGACATCCGCCGGCGCGTGCTGCTGGCGTTCGAGGCGGCCGAGAAAGAGGTCGACCCGCAGCGCCGCGCCGCGTGGCTCACTTTCGTCGTCATCGGCGCCGGCCCGACTGGCGTCGAGATGGCGGGCACCCTTGCCGAGATCGCACGGCATACGCTGCCCGGCGAGTTCCGCCACATCGACCCCGCCAAGGCACGCATCCTCCTGCTGGAAGGCGGGCCGCGCGTGTTGCAGGCCATGCCGGAAGCGCTGAGTGCGAGCGCGCAGCGCCAGCTCGAGAAATTGGGCGTGGAGGTGCAGGTGGCGTCGCGCGTGACCGGCATCGACGCCGAGGGCCTGGACGTCCAGGCGCCCGGAGACGGCCCGCCGCATCGCGTCGCCAGCCGTTGCGTGGTCTGGGCCGCGGGCGTCGCCGCTGCGCCGCTCGGGCGGCAACTGGCGCAAGCGACCGGCGCCACCTTGGACCGCGCCGGGCGCGTCGTGGTGGAGCCCGACCTCTCGCTGCCCGGCCATCCCGAGATCAGTGTCATCGGGGATCTCGCCGCGGCGCACAGCCACCTCGCGGGGCATGCGCCGCGCCCGGTCCCCGGCGTGTCCCCTGCCGCCAAGCAGATGGGTCGTGTGGCGGCCTCGAACATCGTCCGGCGCATCGCCGGCCGGGCGACGGAGCCCTTTCGCTACCGCGACTACGGCAATCTCGCGACCATCGGGCGCAATTCGGCGGTGGTGGACTTGTGGATGCCGTGGCGGCGCGTCCAGTTCAGCGGCCGCCTGGCCTGGCTGTTCTGGCTGTTCGCGCACATCTACTTCCTGATCGGCTTTCGCAACCGGCTGGTGGTGCTCATCGACTGGGCATCGGCCTACTGGAGCTCGCAGCGCTACGCGCGCGTGGTCACCGGGATCGACCCTGCGCTGCGAGACGGGTAAAACGCGTGTGCCGCAAGAACGGCCGGAGCCCGACAACCGGACGCAGAAGACGCGGAAGTGACGCAGAAGCCGCAGAAGGAGTCAGGACGATGGTCTTGCTTCTTCAAGCCGGCATGTTCCTGGACTTCCTTTCGCGCCTTCTGTGTCACTTCTGCGCCTTCTGCGTCCGGCTGTCCGCACCCGCTTTCCACCTGCGCCCCGCGCTGTCGCGCCGAGACGCATACTGCACGCTTCCTCAACCGCTGGAGCGTCCATGCAATACATCAACCAACTCAGCCCGATCGCGGCGCTCATCGCCGGTGTCCTGATCCTGATCGTGCCCCGGCTGCTGAACTACATCATCGCCCTGTACCTGATCCTCATCGGCCTGGTCGGCCTGTTCGGCAAGTAGGTCAGCGCCGCAAGGCGGGGCCGGCAACTCAGGCCGACGGACGTTCCATGTGCTGCGCATACAGTTTCTGCATGCCCCCCAGCCACCGGTCGTAGTCCTGCCCCTTGGCCAGGAAGTACTTCGCCACTTCGGGGTGCGGGAGCGCCAGGAAGCGCTCTTCGCGCATGGTCTGCACCACCACGTCCGCCACCTGCTCCGGCGTGAGCACCCCGTTGATGCCGGCCGAGCCGGTGCCGTCGCGGGTCATGTCGGTCTGCACGGATTGCGGGCACAGGCATGACACGCGCACGCCCTTGCGGCCATACGCGATGCGAAGCCATTCGGCGATGGCGACGGCTGCATGCTTGGTCACGCCATAGGGTGCGGTCTCCACGATGTTCAACAGTCCCGCCGCGGAGGCGGTGACCAGGAAGTAGCCTTCGCCGCGCTCGACCATCTCCGGCACCACCGCCCGCGCGGCCCAGACGTGCGCCATGCCGTGGACCTGCCACATCTTGTCCCACAGCGCGTCTTCCAGCTCGATGCCGCCCAGCCGGCCCAGGATGCCGGCGTTGGAGAAGTAGATGTCGATGCGGCCGAACTGCGCGCGGGCCTGGCGGACCAGCTCCTGGATCTGCGCTTCGCTGCTCACGTCGCAGCGCACGGCGAGCGCCTGCGCGCCGATCCCGCGTGCCACCCCTTGCGCACGCTCGAGGTTCATGTCCGCCACCACCACGCCGCGCGCGCCTTCACGCGCGAACCGCTGCGCCATCCCGGCGCCGATCCCGCTGGCGCCGCCGGTCACCACCGCCACCTTGTCCCTGATTTCCATGCGCACCTCCGATGAGCCGTGAAGTATGGGCCGAGGACGGCCCGGCCGCCAGCCGCGCAGGCGACAAGGGGGTCGCCTGCACCAGGTGGGTGTCACTGCCGACACCGGCGCCACGGTGGCGTCCTACACGGTCGGGCTGGCTTCCTGCCGATCATCCATCCACCCAACAACACGGAGCAAGGGCATGACCGCCATCGCGATGGATAGCTGGCTCGACCAGGAGGATGACCCGGTGGTGACCGTCGAAGGTCGCATCGACTTCCGCGCGCAAGACGCGCACTGGCAAGGCGAGTACCAGAGCCAGCCGTACTTTCGCAACGAGTGCAGCTACGACGAAGACTACGCCCCGGCCTTCTGCGTGGGCTACATCGGCCATGCGCAGTACGGCGGCAGTTTCGACGACGCCGAGAAGTCGTTGTTTGCCAACTGGGTGCGGATCAAGGGCGATTCTCGCCTGACGGCCGACGAGGCCCTGCAGGCCATCCGCGCCGCCTGGGACCACGCTGCACCTTCCGCGGCACAGTCGACGCCGCGGCCCGGTTTCGCCACAGCCTGATCGCGTTGACGTTGGCGACGCCCGCCATCGGGCGCGTCCTACACGGCAGGGGATGAGCGCGCTTCAGCATGGTGCGCATGCCACACCAGCCCTTCGTCCCCGAAGACCTCTACTTGCACCAGAAAGTCACGGAGCTCGAGGCGGCGCCGGACGGCCAGTCCGTCGCCTGCACCGTGCGTTCCATCGACCGGGACAAGGACGACTACGGGTCCTGCATCTGGTCCCTTTCGCTCGACGGCAACCGGCGCACGCAACTGACGCGCGGACCGGGCAAGGACCAGACTCCGCGCTGGTCGCCGGACGGCAGCAAGCTGGCATTCATCTCCAACCGCGGCGGTTCACCGCAGGTGCACGTGCTGGCTGCCGAAGGCGGTGAGGCCGCCGCGTTGTCGCCGCTGCCGGGCGCGGTGTCCGACGTCCGCTGGACTCCCGACGGCAAGGGCCTCCTGGCCACTGCGTCCGTCACCGTCGACCCCGCCTGGCGCGGCCAGCGTGCCCACGGCCGCAAGCCGGCCCAGCGCAAGGTGCAGCCCATGGTGGCCTGGAAACTGCCGTACAAGAGCGATGGCGTCGGCTACATGCTGGCGCGGGAAATCCACCTGTTCCACCTCGACGTGGCGACGGGCGAGCACACGCAACTCACCGACGGCGCCTTCGACGTGATGGCTTTCGACATGGCGCCGAACGGCCGGCACATCGTCTTCACGCGCACCCGTGCGGGCCGCTTCGCGCATCGCACCGACCTGTGGGTCTGCGATGCGGACGGCAGCCGTGCCCGGCGCCTCACGGAGGACTTCGCAACGGTGATGCGTCCGCTGTGGTCGCCCGACGGCCTGTCCGTGGCGTTCTGCGCCACCATGCAGGAGGGCGATGCGCAGGCCAACCTCTACGTGCTGGAATACGGCAGCGGCCGGATTCGCCGCCTGGGCGACGAGGACCTCCAGGTCGGCGACCCCGAATCGGTGTGCTGGGACGCCGACACCCCGGCGCTGCTCTTCGCGCGGCAGCATCGGGGACGCCACCACGTCGTGCGCATCTCCGCGGACGGCAAGCAGCTCGACCAGCTGGTCACCGGCGACCGCCAGATGGGCGCCTTCAGCGCCGCGGCCGGGTCCCTCTTCTACGCGAACGAGCATCCTTCGCAGCCCAGCGAAGTGCACGCCTGCGTGGCAAGCGCGCCGCGCGAGCACCAGCTGAGCGACTTCAATCCGTGGTGGAAGGAGCGCATGCCCATCGTGGCCGAGGCCCGGACCTTCGACGTCCCGGACGGCCGCGGCGGTACGGAGACCATCGAAGGCTGGCTGTTGCGCGCCGAAGGCAGTGATGGGCCGCACCCGCTGCTGAACGACATGCATGGCGGCCCTGCGGCGTTCGCGCTGCTGGACTTCGACACCAACGTGTATTGGCACGTGTTGTGCTCGCGGGGCTGGGCCGTGCTGGCGCTCAACGCGGTGGGTTCCGCCAGCTACGGCCGCGAGTTCTGTGATCGGCTGGCCGGTCACTGGGGCGAGTACGACCTGCCGCAGCACCTGGAGGCCTTGCGCCAGCTGCGGGAGCAGGGCGTTTGCGACGACCGCATCGCGGTGGCCGGCAAGTCCTATGGCGGCTACCTCAGCGGGTGGGCGATCGGCAACACGGAGTTGTTCCGCGCTGCGGTGGTGATGGCGCCCGTGGGCAACATCGAGACGCATTACGGCACTTCGGACGGCGGCTACTACGCCGACCCGTATTACATGGGGACCCCCGAGTCGTTCGATCGCGGCCTGGCGACGAAGCTTTCGCCGATGGCAAACGTGGAGAAGGCGACCACGCCCACCTTGTTCATGCAGGGCGCGGACGACGAACGCTGCCCGAAATGCCAGTCCGAGGAGCTGTTCGTGAGCCTGATGTGCGCCGGCACCACGCCGACGGAACTGGTGCTGTATCCGGGGGAGGACCATCACTTTCTCGGTGAGGGGGCGCCATCCGTGCGCGAAGACGCCGCCCACCGCATCATCGACTGGATCGACGCGCACGTGCGCGACGCGCCGGCGCCGTTGCGCCGGGAGCACCAGGTGCCCGCGACGCAGGAAGCCGGCTGATTCTTCAGCCGGCCGCGGCGAGCAGGGCCTCCAGTGCGTCGATGAAAGGGGCCTGTCCCGGCAGCAGCCTGGCGCGTGCCTCCGCCGGGCCGAACCAGGCGACCCGGTCGATCTCCGGGAAGCTTTGCGTGCGGCCGGACCGCGGCGGCCACTCCATCTCGAAGGGGTTGCTGACCAGGCGCTGGGGATCGGCGTCGCCCTCGAAGGCCCACGCGGTGATGCGCTTGCCGCTCTTCTGCTTCAGTTCACCGAGCGGCAGGAAGGGCGGCACGCTGGCAAAGCCGGTCTCCTCCTCGAATTCGCGGCGCGCCGCCGCCAGCGGATCTTCGCCCTCGTCGATCTCGCCCTTGGGCAGCGTCCAGGACGCCGCATCCCGGCGCGACCAGAAGGGACCGCCGGGATGGGCCAGCAACACCTCCACCGTCGCGCCTCGGCGGCGGAACATCAGCAAGCCGGCACTGCGGACGATGGCCACGCCGCAAGTGTAGGCCGTCGGCGCTCAGGGGTTGGCGGGCTGCGGTACGTCGCAGTCTGGCAGGTCGGGACCCTCGACCTGCTTGCGCTTGCGGATCAGGGCCTCCAGCGCAGTGCTGGCGCCCTCGCCGGTGCGCGGCGCGGTGGGCGCAGGTGCATGGCCATCGGCACCCGGGCCGGATTGCTGCTTCGGATCGCTGCTCATTGCGAGGATCCTCCGGCCGGATCCTCGGAGTCGCCAAGCTGCCTGCGATGCTGCTTGGTTTGCGTCTTCAGGTGCGCCAGGGCACTGGCCGCTCCTTCACCGGAGTTGCCTGCGTGCTCCTGCTCCGGGCCGGAGCTTTTGTGCTCCTGCGCGGAATGGTCCGAGCTGGTTTCGTTCGAGCTGCTCATTGCCTTCCCGACAAGTCAAAGTGGCCCGTCTGGCCACCGCTGGATTGTTCGGAAAAGGCGCAAGCTCAACGGTCGGATGGATCAGCACGCCCCTGTAGGAATCTTTCCCTGATCGGCCAGGGCGGGTCGGCCGGGCATCAGCCGCAGGCGCCCACGTGCCCGCACTGCGTGCAGAAATCGCAGCCATCCTTGCGGATCATGGCGTGGGCGCCGCACTCGGGGCACTTGGCGCCGGCCAGGACCGGCGCCGGTTCGGCGGAGGCGGCGGCCGGCGGCGTGGCAAGGGCAGCGACCGGCTCGCCATTGCGGCGGGCGATGATGTTCTGGATGGCGTAGGCGATCGCGGCCACCTCGGAGTCATGCCACAGGGGCACGGCGGCGCCGTCCGGCCGGGTGTACGTGCCCAGGCGCACCGGTCCGCGGTCCCAGGCCACCTTGCGCATGTCGGCCAGCGCGCGCTCCAGGAAGCCGCCGCGCGCGGCCA
This sequence comes from Ramlibacter sp. PS3R-8, assembly GCF_037572435.1. Taxonomy (NCBI): domain Bacteria; kingdom Pseudomonadati; phylum Pseudomonadota; class Betaproteobacteria; order Burkholderiales; family Comamonadaceae; genus Ramlibacter; species Ramlibacter sp. PS3R-8. The sequence goes on along the minus strand of NZ_JBBHGT010000002.1, from coordinate 176,489 downwards.
GCGACAGCATCCGCATGCTGGAAGTGATCCACTGCTGCGACTCGCCGCTCTGGCCGACCGGCATGAAGAACTCGATGGCGCGCTCGCGCCCGTCCTCGACCGGCATGAACGAGACGACGATGTAGAGGGCCTGGCGGCCTTGCTGCGTCCAGTACTCGAGCTTTTCCACCACGCCGGGCAGCTGCCCCTTGGGCCGGCTCTGGATCACGCTGCGCATGGGATCGGGCTTGCGCCGCTCCGTGTCGGGCGCGCCCTGCGGCGCAGCTTCCGGGGTCTCGGACAGCACCGAGCCCAGGATGTCGTTGGGGCGGTACGTGGCCAGCCCCTTCAGCCCGGCGCGCCACGCTTCCAGGTACAGGCCCTGGAAGTCGGAATAGGGGTAGTCGACCGGGATGTTGACCGTCTTGGAGATGGCGGTGTCGACGAAGGGCTGCACCGCTTCCATCATGGCCAGGTGCCCGGCCGCGGGCATCTCCAGCGCCGAGACGAAGTAGGGCGGCAGGCGCGTGGTGTCGCCACCCAGCGAGCGGTAGACGCGCCAGGCGTGGTCCTCGACGTCGTATTCGACGGTGCTGCCGTCGGCTTCGCGCTTCTTGCGGCGATAGGTCCACGAGAAAGGCGGCTCGATGCCGTTGGACGCATTGTCGGCGAAGGCCAGGCTGACGGTGCCGGTCGGCGCGATCGACAGCAGGTGGCTGTTGCGGATGCCATGCGTGCGGATGGCCTGCTTCAGCGGCTCGTCGAGGCGGCTGGCGAAGGTGCCCGCCTCGAGATACTGGTCGGCGGCGAACAGCGGGAAGGCGCCTTTCTCTTTCGCGAGCTCCACGGACGCGGCATACGCCGCGTCTCGCAGGCAGCGCGCGATGCGCGCGGCCATCTCGCGGCCTTCTGCCGTGTCGTAGCGCAGGCGCAGCATCGCCAGCGCATTGCCCAGGCCGGTGAAGCCCACGCCGATGCGGCGCTTGGCCTTGGATTCCGCGTCCTGCTGCGGCAGCGGCCAGAAGGTGAGGTCCAGCACGTTGTCGAGCGCGCGCACCTGCACCGCGGCCACCCTGGCGAAGGCGTCGAAGTCGAAAGCGGGCGTGCCGCCGAAGCCGAACGGGTGCTGGACGAAGCGGGTGAGGATGATGGGGCCGAGGTCGCAGCAGCCATAAGGGGGGAGGGGCTGTTCGCCGCACGGATTCGTCGCCGTGATCCGCTCCGCGTAGCGCAGGTTGTTGTCCCGGTTCATCGTGTCGACGAACAGGATGCCGGGCTCGGCGAAGTCGTAGGCCGAACGCATGATCGTGTCCCACAGTTGCTGCGCGGGCAGCACGCGGTACACCCACAGGCCGTCGTCGCGCAGGTGCGCACCCTGCGCGACGAGCGCGGCGCCCGGCTTGGCGCGGTGCACCAGCGGCCAGTCGCCGCCGGCCTGCAGGATGCGGATGAACTCGTCGCTCACGGCCACCGACACGTTGAAGTTGTTCCAGCGGCCCGGCGTGCGCTTGGCGGTGATGAACTCCAGCACGTCGGGGTGGTCGATGCGCAGCACGCCCATCTGCGCGCCGCGCCGTGAACCCGCGCTCTCCACCGTGGAACAGGAGTGGTCGAACACGTCCATGTAGCTGCAGGGGCCTGACGCCAGCGAGGCGGTTGCGCGCACTTCCGCGCCGCGCGGCCGGATGCGCGAGAAGTCGTAGCCCACGCCGCCGCCGCGGCGCATCGTCTCGGCGGCTTCGCGCAGGGCCTCGTAGATGCCCGGGAAACCCTCGTCGTCGCGGCCCTGGATCGCGTCGCCCACCGGCTGCACGAAGCAGTTGATCAGCGTCGCCTGCAAGTCCGTGCCGGCGGCGCTCATGATGCGGCCGGCACCGATCGCGCCGGCCTGCAGGTTGTCGAAGAAGCGCCGCTCCCACTCCGCGCGCAAGGGCTCGGCCTCGACCGATGCGAACGCGCGCGCCACCCGGCGCAGCAGGTCGGCTTCCGTGGCCTCGCCCGGCTTCAGGTACTTTTCGCGCAGCACGTCCTGGCTGATCGGCTGCAGCGGCAACGCGGGCAGGGTGGTGGCGGTCGATTCGCGTTTCATGCGGCTTGCACCTCGGGGGTCAGGACGGACGACGTTGGCGGCACCTGGCCGCCCAGCAGGCAGTCCAGCAGGTCCCGCACCGGGCGGACCTGGTTGCCGAAGGGCAGGCTGCCGCTGCCCCTGAAGAATAGGCCTTTGCGAACATCCCCGTCCAGTGCATGGCCGAGCACCTTGTCGATGCAGAACTGGCCCCACGCCGGATTGCCGTCGCGCAACCCGCAGTGGGCCAGGCAGTCGAACCACATGGTGCAGTGGGGCTTGACGTGCGCAGCCTTCTGCATGCGCTCCTGCAACTGCAGGTACCTGTCCAGCCAGGGCGTGCGTACCGCGCGGGCGGGCAGGCCGGCGACGCTGATGAATTCCACCAGGTCCTCCGGCCGGGCGCCGGCCAGCACCTGCTTGAAGGCGTCGCTGGCGTCGCTCTCGACGGTGACGGCGAAGGCCGTGCCGAGTTGCACCGCCGCTACGCCCAACTCCTGCAGCTGCAGGACCTGCTGATGGGAGGAGATGCCGCCCGCCGCGATGAGCGGAATGCGCCCTTCCAGTCCGGCCTGGCGGAAGAACGCCAGCACCTCGGGAACGCAGACTTCGAAGTCGAAGCGGCGGTCGCCGATGTCGGCCAGCTTGCCCGCACCGAGGTGGCCGCCGGCCAGCCGTGGATGCTCCAGCACGATCGCATCGGGCAGGCGGCCTTTCTTCTCCCATTTGCGCACCACGAGCTGCACGCCTCGCGCGTCCGACAGGATGGGCATCAGGCCGACGTGCGGGAAGTCCTTCGCCAGCTCGGGCAGGTCCAGCGGCAGGCCGGCGCCGACGGCCAGCGCGTCGGCGCCGCTCTCCAGCGCCTGTCGCACGTAGGTCTCGTACTGCTCCAGCGCCTTCATCACGTTGACGGCGATCAGGCCGCGGCCGCCGGACAGGGTGCGCGCCCGCGCGATCTCGCGGTCCAGGGCCTCGCGGTTCGCGGCGTCGATGACCGCCTTGGCGTCCGGGCCCTCGAGGTGCCCGGTCCGCTCCATCAGGTCGGGATGCAGCCGGCGCAGGTCCACCGAGGAGATCGTGCCGACGCCGCCGAAGGAAGCGACGGTGCCGGCCAGTCGGCCGGCGGACACGCCGACGCCCATGCCGCCCTGCACGATCGGCAGCAGCGTGCGTCCTCGGAATTGCCACGGCTTCAGGGCGACGGCGCCGGTGAGTTCCGTCTCTGGGAGTTGATGCATCGTGAAAAATCTTGCGGCGCCGGCGCGCACCCGGTTGGTTGTCGATCCGGAAAAAAGCCCGCGGCGCGCGCGGGCTTGGTTGAAAGAGGCGTCGCCTTCAATGCGCCATGTTGCCCATGCCCTTATCGGAGGACTTGTACACGGTGGTGTCCGCCTTGCCCTTGACTTCGAGGACGCCTGCGAGGCCCTTGCCGGCGCGCGACAGCGCGTGGTCGACCAGGAGGTACTTGCCAGGGTGCTGCACCGTGAACTGGACGATGGTCGCGCCGCCGGCGGGCACCAGCGTGGTCTGCACGTTCTCCTTCACGGTGTTGGTGGAGCCCTCGCTGTGCACCTTGTCGAAGATCTCGCCGATGACGTGGAACGAGGAGACCTTGTTCGGGCCGCCGACGCCGAAGTACACGCGCACCGTCTGGCCGACGTTGACCTCCATCTTGTGCTCCTTGCCCAGGGCGCCGACGGAGCCGTTGAAGGTGTAGTAGGTGGGCAGCTCGTCGCCGGCCTTGTCGTGGCTGTATTCGTGGTGCCCCTTGGTGCCGAACTTGTGGTTCGTGTACAGGTCGCCCTGCATCACGTAGAACTCCTTGTCCACCTTCGGCAGGCCTGCCTTCGGCTCGACCAGGATCAGCCCGTACATGCCGGCGGAGATGTGGTGGGCCACCGATGGCGTGGCGCAGTGGTACACGTAAAGGCCGGGGTTCAGCGCCTTCCAGGTGATGGTCTTGGTTTCGCCGGGAGCCACTTGCGTGTGCTCGCCGCCGCCCATGCCGCCGGTGGTGGCGTGCAGGTCGATGGAGTGCACGGCCTTGCTGTCCTTGCGGTTGGTCAATGCAAGTTCGATCGTGTCGCCTTCCTTCACGCGCAGCATCGGGCCGGGCACTTTCTTGCCGAAGGTCCAGTAGGTGAAGGTGGTGCCGTCGTCGAGCTTGCCGTCGAGTTCGACCGTCTCGATCGCGTACTTCACCAGTTGCGGCGGCCGGTTCCCCAGCGGCTTCGGCACGGCATTGGGGTCCTGCGCGATGCTGACGGCGTTGGGCGACGCGGGAGCGATGGGGCCGGAGGCGGGCGCGGCACCCACGACCGAGGTGGCGGCCGCTGCGGGCGCCTGGGCCTGGGAGTCGACCGGGCCGGTCACTTCGAGCACGCCTTCCATGCCGATCTGGCGGTGGCCCGGGACCGAGCAGTAGTAGTTGAACTTGCCCGACTGGGTGAGCTTGAAGGTCACCTTGGTGGGCGCGCTCTTGCCATCGAACATCGCGGACTTCACGAGGCCGTCGACCACGATGTCGTGCTGGGCGCCTTCACCGCTGGTGAGGGTGATTTCGATGGTGTCGCCGACGTTGCCCTTGAGGGTGGGGTTCACGGTGCCCTTGGCGTCCATGTACACCATCTTGCCGTCGGCCATGCCGGTCTTCATCACGTACTGCCTCGTGGCCTGCCTGGTCGCAGGCGCGACAGCGGCTGCCTGCGGCTTGGCCGAGACCGGCTGGTTCACCAGGGTGGCGCCGAACGCACCGATGAAGGGAGACGCCGCGAAAAGCAGGAATGCAGCCGCGGGGATGGGGCCGAAGACACGGGTGGACATGGAGGCTACCTGAACTTTCTTGTCATCGCGGGTAAGGCCCCCGCGGGGCCAACAGTCTCGTGAACCGTTGGAACCACTGTAGGCCCGGGTGCCCGGTTCCCAATTGATCCAGCGCAAGTCGAAGATGTATTGGACGTGCACCTTCGCGCTGCCGCCGGGGATCCAGGCTCAACCGGGCCGGCCGTCGATGCGCGGCCGGGTCAAGGCGCTCCAGTAGCGCACCGCATAGAGCGCAAAGCCGGTCGACCAGAGGGCCGCGGAGGCCAGCACGGCGACCATCGTCGCCTGCGGCCACGCCAGCGGCAGGCCCACGCGCACCAGCGCGGAGAGGGACACCAGGACGTAGCACGCAACGTCGAAACCGTCGGCGCGCAACTCGCGCCCGGTGTGGCCGCGGGCCGTGCGCGTCATCATGCCGATGACCATGCCGCCGACAGCTCCGACGGTCAGTGCGTGCGTGGCGGCCGAAGCCGGCATGAGGTGGAAGGCCGCCAGCGCCCTCAGCGCCAGGTGCAGCGGGATCCACAGGTAGGCGACGTGCAGCACCCAGACCAGCGGGGCGCGCAGCGTCCGCCACGGCTGCCACAACCACCAGCGCGCCAGGTGCGCCGCGGCGGCAAGCGCCGCCACTCCCGCCGCCACGCCGGCCGGCAGTTGCAACAGGTCCGCCGCCAGCAGCGCCAGCACCGTGGCGAGTGCCGTCTTCTCGAGCCAGGCCACCCGGCGCGCTGTCGCGCCCGGCACGCCGTTGTTGGTGAACATGGGGATCACGCGGCCGCCCATCACGCACAGGATGAACAACACCGTGTCCAGCGCGACCTGGATGCCCGCCCACGCCGGCAGCGTGACGACGCCCAGTTGTCCGAGGTGCACGAACAAGGTTGCGAGCGACAGCAGCACCAGCAAGCCGACGAAGAAGTAGTTGCGCTTGCTGCGGGCGGCATGGAACGGGATGCCCAGCGCGACGGCGGCTGCCAGCGGGAATGCGCTGGTGACCAGTGCTGCGGTCCAGCCGAAGGGCGTCAGCACCAGCACGCGCCCTGCCAGCCAGAGCAGCGCCAAAGCGGCCAGCGGCCGGCCCGAGAGCGTCGGCCGGTTGGTCCAGTTGCGTCCCGCCGTCAACAGGAAGCCGACGACGATGGCCAGCGTGAAGCCGAACAGCATCTCGTGGGCATGCCACAGCGGCCCCTGCAGGTAGGCCAGCGGCAGCCAGCCTGCGAACTGCAGCGCCCAGAGCGCGATGGATGCGGCCGCGAACACGCTGCCCAGCAGGTAGAACGGGCGGAAACCCATTTGCCACAAGGCGAAGCGCGGGAGTGGGGCGCGGCGCGACGCCGGCTCTTCGATGTTCAGGAAGTTCGTCATGGAGTCCTTGTCGATGCGAGGCGGCCGCCATGGCGGCGGCGCCAGGCGATGGCTGCGCCGACGGCCGTGGCCGCGAACAGCACCAGCGCCAGTGCGTTGAACAGCGCGCCGTCGGCCCGCCAGCGCAGGTCGGTGGCGCCCGCGACCAGCCGCAGCAGCAACGAGCCGTGCAGCGCCGCCAGTGGAAGGTAGAAGATCGGCCCGAACAGCAGCTTGATGCGCGCGATGGCCGGCAGGATCACCGGCGCGTGGCCCATCATCATGCTGACGATGAAACCCAAGCCGATCGCGTGCAGCGCGGCGTCGCGTGCCGGCAGGCCCGCCGCGGTGGCCATCCAGCACAGGCCGCCGATCGCCAGCCAGCCATAGCCGCCCAGCAGGCACACGGCCATGTAGCGTGGCAGGCCCGCCGCGCGGACCGTGCGGCGCGCGATGTCGAACACCACCAGCCAGCCCGCCAGTGCCACCAGCGCTGCGCCGAACAGCAGGCCGCCCGCCAGCGGCCACGGACCGGACGTCGCAGCGCCCGCCAGCATGAGGCCCAGCACTGCCTGCAGCGAAACCAGCGCGACGGGACGGCGGCGCATCAACCGCGTCATCTCCAGCCGTTCGGCCGCAATGGTCACCACGAGGAAGGCGAACCACCATGGCAGCACCGCGCCGCCGGAGGCGCCGGCTGCAAACAGCACGTTGCCCGCCAGCCAGGCCAGGGCGCTCACCAGCAGCAGGGCGGTGTGGGCCGCCTTTTGCCTGCGAACCAGCATCACGTTCACGCCGACGAAGGCCACGCCCGCGACCGCCAGCAGCAGGCCGGCTGCGTCGCTGGCTCCGGCCAGGAGGCAGGCACCCGACGCGGCGGAGGCGATCGGCGCGAACCATGCCAGCCGGTGGCGAGCCGCCACGGCCCGTTCGATCCCGATCACGGTGCCCATGAAGGCGCAGATCATGAGGGCGGCGTGCCCGAGCGCGGCGCGCCCGATCCAGCCGGCATCCCCCGGTGATGCAAGGACGATGCCGACGCGCGCGAGGCCGCCTGCCACGCCCGCCAGCAGGGCCGCGGCCACGCCGGCGGCCAGCAGCACGCCGATCGCGCGGCGGCTGTTCACCAACCCATGAAGTGCTTGGCGCTGGCGCTCATGCGTTGCGGCGTCCAGGGGGGCTCCCATACCAGTTCGACGTGGATCCTGAGGTCCGCGGGCAGTGCGCGGTCGAGCGCGTCCTCGATGTCCGCGATGATGACGTCCGCCACCGGGCAGGCCGCCGACGTCATGGTGACATTCACGTCGAGCCGCCCGTCCTTCACGCTGGCGCCGTACACCAGGCCGACGTCGACGATGTTCAGCGCGACTTCCGGGTCCACGACGCCTTCCAGCGCCGCGACGATCACCGCCAGCAGCTGCTGCGGGCCGTCATAGGGAAAGGGCGTGCCGATCACGGCATGCTGCCTGCCCGCCGTGCCGCGGGCGCGGGCCGCTGCGGCAGGAACAGCACCGTCGCGAGTCCTTCGCGATTGGCGACGAGGTCCGCCAGCGTGTAGTCGTCGAGCACGCGGTAGAAGGCCGCCACGGCCTCTCCCAGCACGCCGCGCAGCCGGCATTGCGGCGCGATGACGCAGTCGTCGCGGTGCTCGCCGAAGCATTGGGCCACCTGGCCGGCGCCCTCGGTCGTGCGGACCACCTCGCCCACCACGATGTCCTCCGTGGGCCGCGCCAGTTCCATGCCGCCGCCCTTGCCCCGCACGTTGTGCAGGTAACCCTGCTTGCCGAGGAAATGGACCACCTTGACCAGATGGTTGTCCGACACGTCGAAGGCGGCGGCGATCTGCGCGATGGTGGCGCGCTGTCCCGGTTGCACTGCCAGGTAGATCAGCACCCGCAGGCAGTAGTCGGTGAAGGTGGTGAGTTTCACGCTGTCAGTCCGTCGACAGGCGCCTTCTGGCGCCGCCCCGTCGGGAGCAGCAGCCGCAGCGCATAGAAGGCGAGGAAGCCCGCACCGATCGCGAACAGGATGTCGCCGGGCACGCGCATCCAGACCAGCGTTTCCATCACCGGCGAATGGACGATCTCGGGCGAACGGGCGTACCAGAGGCCCTTGGTGATGCTCGCCCAGGCCTGGTAGATGCCGGCGGGCAGCAGCGACAGGAAGACCATCATCGCCAGCCCGATGTTCAGGCCCCAGTAGGCGGGCTTGAGCAGGTTGTCCGCATGCAGGTGGCGGGCGTAGAGGCCGCGCAGGCAGAACAGCATCAGGCCGATGCCGAGCATGCCGTAGACACCGAACAGGGCGGCGTGGCCGTGGGCCGCCGTCATGTTGAGGCCCTGCACGTAGTACAGCGAGGCCGGCGGGTTGATGGCGAAGCCGAGCAGTCCGGCGCCGACGGTGTTCCAGAAGCCCACCGCGACGAAGCACAGCACCGGCCATTTGTACGCGGCAAGCCATGGCGTGCCTTGCGAGCGCCTCCAGGTCTGCAGCGCTTCCAGCCCGATCAGCGTCAGCGGCACCACTTCCAGCGCCGAGAACACGGAGCCGACGGCGATGACCGACGTGGGCGTGCCGGTGAAGTACAGGTGGTGCAGCGTGCCCAGGATGCCGCCGAACAGGAACACGATGGTCTCGGCCACGATGGCGCGGTTCGCGCTGGAAGCGCGCACCAGGCCCAGCTTGGTGAAGAGCAGCGCGATCACCGCGGTGGCGAACACCTCGAAGAAGCCTTCCACCCAGAGGTGGACGAGCCACCAGCGCCAGTATTCGACCATCGAGTAGTGCGTGGACTTGCCCCAAACCAGCGAGGTCGCATAGAAGCCGCCGATGCAGCACGCGGACAGGAACACCATGGCGATCAGGCCGCGGCTTTCCGACGGCGTCTTCAACGCCGGCCACAGGGCGCGGCCCAGCAAGGTGGCCCAGAGCAGCAGTCCGATGAACAGCAGGATCTGCCACACGCGGCCCATGCTCGTGAATTCCAGGCCCTGGTTGCCCAGCCAGAAACTGAAGTCGAATCCGTTGCGTTGCAGCGTGCCGAGCCAGCCGGACGCGGTGGAGCCCACCACGATGACGAGCAGCGCGTAGAACAGGAAGTCGGTGCCGAGCTTCTGGAACTTCGGCTCGCGGCCGCCCAGCATGGGCGCGATGTAGAGGCCGGTGGCCAGCCACGCGGTGGCGATCCAGAAGATGCCGATCTGGGTGTGCACGGTGCGGCTCACCACATAGGGCAGCACTTCGGCGAGCGGCAGGCCGAACAGCGACTGGCCTTCCACGGCGTAGTGGGCGGTCACGATGCCCATGGCGATCTGCAGCAGCATCAGGCCGATCACGACGAAGAAGTACTTGCGGGTGGCCTTCATCGACGGCGTGGCGGCCACGCCGATCAGCGGGTCGGCCTTGGGCGGCTGTGCCTCTTCCTCGTGCTTGCTGGCGCCGTGCAGCCACAGCATGGCGGCGATGGCTGCCAGCAGCAGGATGATGGAGACCATCGACCACATCGCGGCCGAGGTCGTCATGGTGTTGCCCACCATGGGCTCGTGTGGCCAGTTGCTCGTATAGGACAAGCCGGTCTCGCCCGGGCGGTCGGTGACCGCGGCCCAGGATGTCCAGAAGAAGAAGGCCGTCAGCGCTTCGCGATCGGTTTTGTCCGTCACGGTGCCGTCGGTCATCGCGTACTGCTCGCGCAGATGGGCGAGCGTCGGGTCCTCGCCGAACAGGGCGACATAGTGGGCGGCGACTTCGCGAATGGCCTGCGCACGCACGTCGCTCACTGTCACCTTGCCGGTGGCCGCGTCGTACGTATTGCGCCGCATTTCCTCTTTCAGCGCGCCGCTGACCGCGCCGCGTTCCGCCGCGCTCAAGGCATTGGGATCGCTGACGATGGCCTTGGCACGCAGTGCCTGCAGCGCTTCGGCTTCGCGATGCAGCCAGTCGGCGGACCAGTCCGGCGCCAAATAGGCGCCGTGGCCCCAGACGCTGCCCTGCTGCTGGCCGCCGGCGGCTTGCCAGACCTGCTGGCCGCGCGTCACCTGCTCACCGGTGAACAGCACCTGGCCGCTGGTCGTGACCACCGCCGCGGGTATGGGTGGAGCGGTCAGGTGGATCTGCCAGCCCAGGTAGCCGAGGGCGCCGAAGGACAGCACGAAGATCAGTGCCAGCCAGCGCCAGAGGGGATTGTTGTTTCTCATGATCGTTGTTCCATTGGAAAGAGGGTCCTCAGCCGCCGCAGCCGCCACCGCAGCAACTTCCCGCCGCGTCCGGCGCGGGGCCGTCCTGGGTGCGGGTGATCGCCACTCGCCAGAGGTCCGGCCCGGTTTGCAGGCAATCCCATGCGAACTGGCCGGGCATCTGGGCGTTGAACTGGTAGTACAGCGGACGTGGGTCGTGGTCGTTGACCAGTTCCAGCGCTTCGCCCTTCGCCAGCGCGGCGAAAGTGGAAAAGATCAGCGGGTGGCGGTCACGCGGCGCAACTGTGCGCACGTCGATGCGGGATGCGGTCTGAGTCATGCGGAGCTCCTCTGTCGATAAGATGTATTTGATTGGCATCTATTGTTCTGGCGACCTGGATGCCCGTCTTTGACATATGTCAACTGGAAGCCTCACCAGTTGAAATGCGCAAACACGCGGCCACCTGGCTTTGTTAGCATCGGCCCGCACCAAACGATGCGACACTGTCGACGCGCTCAAGGGAGGTCTCATGCAAGCCTGGTCCGCGGGTCTGAAGATGTTCAGCTGGGTCGTAGTTGCCCTGATGGTCTCGGCCATCCTGTACGCGGCGTTCATCTCGCTGCGTCACTGGTCCGGCATCAGCGTCTGAGGGAGCGTCCATGAACAAGCGACAAGCCCGGTTGTTCGCGATCGGCGCCACCGCGCTGGCCGCGCTGGTGTTCCTGGGGCTGACGGTGGACAGCCACCGCCAGTTCGGCAAGCTGACCAACGCGGACAAGATCACGCCCGAGGTCACGCGCGGCAAGGACGTCTGGCACAGGAACAACTGCATCAACTGCCACACGCTGTTCGGCGAGGGCGCGTACTACGCCCCGGACCTGACCAAGATCACCAAGTTGCGCGGCGAGGCCTACCTCACCGCGTACATGAAGGACCCGTCGAAGTTCTACGACGAGACAAAGCACCGTCGCCTGATGCCCAAGCAGGACATCAGCGAGCCGGACATCCAGGCGCTGATCGCCTTCCTCGACTGGGTGAGCAACGTGGACAATCAGGGCTGGCCACCACGGCCGATCCTCGTGACCGGCGCCACCTTTCCGGGCACGGACCAGGCCGCGGCGCAAGCCCCGGACAACCAGGCAGCCGCCGCCGGTGCGCCCGGAGCCGCGCCGTCGGGCGGAGCCACTGCGACGTCGCCGCCGGGCGTGCGTCCGATGACCGGCGCTGAAAACCCGATGGCGTTGGGCGAGAACGTGTTCCGCACGGCGGCGCCTGCCTGCGTGGCCTGCCACTCGGTCGCGCCGGGCGTCAACATGGCGGGACCCTCGCTCGCCGGCTTGAGTGCTCGTACGCAGCAGCTCATGGCATCGGGACAGTACAAGGGCCAGGCCAGGGACCTGGGCGGCTACATCCGCGAGTCCGTCACCCACCCGAGCGCGCACGTCGTGCCGGGGCCGATGTACTCCGCCAACGGGACGTCGTTCATGCCGGCGACCTATGGCACCAGCCTCACGCCCGCGCAGCTCGACCATCTGGTGGCCTACCTGTCATCGCTGAAGTAAGCCGGAGAAGTCCATGCGCTACAAGTCCCAATCCGTCGCCTACTGGTACTTCGCCGTTGCGGTTGCCCTGTTCGGGCTGCAGCTGGTGTTCGGCCTGCTTTCCGCGGCCAAGTATCTCGGGCCCGACCCGCTGCTGTACATCCTGCCCTTCGACGTCACGAAGGTGATCCACACCAACCTGCTGATCGTGTGGGTGCTCACCGGCTTCATGGGAGCCACCTACTGGGTCGTCCCCGAGGAGTCCCGCGCGGAGCTGCACAGCACGAAGCTCGCCTACATCCAGCTGGCGCTGTGGGTCGTCATGGGCGTGACGGCCATCATCGGCTATCTGTTCCGCTGGGGCACGGGCAACAAGCTGCTGGAGCAGCCGTTGCCGCACAAGATCGTGATCGTCATCGTCATGCTCATGTTCCTCTACAACATCGGCATGACCATCCGCAAGTCGGGCCGCTTCACCACCACCGAGGGCGTGCTGCTCCTCGGGCTGGGCTCGGCGGCGCTGCTGTACCTGCCGGCGCTGCTGCATTACGAGAACTACACCGTCTCCATCTATTACCGCTGGTGGACGATCCACCTGTGGGTCGAGGGCGTGTGGGAAATGATCCAGGGCAGCTTCTTGGCCTACCTGCTGATCCGGCTGTCCGGCGCCGACCGCGAGGTGATGGAGAAGTGGCTGTACGTGATCGTCGGGCTGGTCTTCTTTGCCGGCATCCTGGGGACCGCACACCACTACTACTGGGTAGGCGTGCCGTCTTACTGGCTGCCGATCGGGGGCATCTTCAGCGCGCTCGAGCCGCTGGCGCTGGTGGGCATGGCCATGTACGCCTATTCCGCGATGCGCCGCTCGGGACTGTCGCACCCCAACAAGCTCGCCTTGCACTGGACGGTGGGCAGCGCGGTGTTCACGCTGTTCGGGGCCGGCCTGCTCGGGCTGGCGCACACGTGGCCGAGCGTCAACAAGTGGACCCACGGCACGCTGATCACCGCGATGCATGGCCACGCGGCCTTCTACGGCGCCTACGCGATGATCGTGATGGCCATGATCACCTATGCCATGCCGTCGATGACGCGGCGGCCGGAGGCGGGCACGGCCCTCGGCTGGTGGTCGTTCTGGCTGCAGCTCACCGGCATGTTCGGCATGACGCTGTCGTTCGCGACGGCGGGCATCGGTCAGGTCTACCTGGAGCGGATCATGGGGCTGGGCTACCTGGACGCGCAACTGAAGATCCAGGTCCACTTCCTGATGCTGGTGGCGACGGCGAGCGTCTTCACGGTGGGGGTCCTGCTGTTCATCGTCGATTTCTTCCGGTACGCGCCGCGGCTGGAGGTGACCGAGCAGCCCGCGAGCGGCGCGGAAGCCGTGCGCGCGGCCGCGGCCTGGTGAGCGACCATGACGCGGGCGCCGTGCCTGCCGGCGGTGCCCCGTACTACCTGCCGACGGCCGACGAGGTGGCGGTGTTCGAGCAGTGCGACCAGCGCGGACTGGCCGTGCTGCTCAAGGGCCCCACCGGCTGCGGCAAGACGCGCTTCGTCGAATACATGGCGTGGCGGCTGCGCCGGCCGCTGGTCACGATCTCGTGCCACGACGACCTGAGCGCGAGCGACCTGGTGGGGCGCTTCCTGATCCGCCACGACGGTACGGCGTGGCAGGACGGTCCCCTGACGCGCGCCGTCCGAGAAGGCTCGATCTGCTACCTCGACGAGGTCGTCGAGGCGCGGCAGGACACCGTCGTCGTGCTGCATCCGCTGACCGACCACCGCCGGATGCTGCCCATTGACAAGACCGGCGAGACGGTGGACGCCGCGCCCGGCTTCCTGCTCGTGGTTTCGTACAACCCCGGCTACCAGCGCATGCTCAAGGACCTGAAGCCGAGCACGCGCCAGCGCTTCGTCGCCCTCGACTTCGCTTTCCCGCCGCCCGAGCGCGAAGCGCAGATCGTGCAGCACGAAGGCGCAGTAGACGCCGCACAGGCGCGTGCCCTGGTGGAGCTCGGGCAGCGCCTGCGCGGCCTTCAGGATCGAGGTCTCGCCGAAGTCCCGAGCACGCGGCTGATGATCGCCGCCGCCCGCCTGATCGCCAGCGGCATCCCCGTGCGAACTGCCTGTCGTGCGGCCATCGTCTCGCCCTTGTCGGACGAGCCCGCGTTGCTGGCGGCGATGCACGACCTCGTCGACGCCACCTTTCCCTGAAGCCGGATGGCCGAAGCCGAGGACGTCATCACCGACGCGGCGCGGCACGCCACCGTTTTCGCGCAGGACCTGTGGCGCCGGCACCGGCCGCCATCCGCCAGGCACCAACCGCCTCGCCTGGGAGATGTGGCGCGCCGGCTCGACCTGCTGCTGGTGGCCGCCTTTGGCCGCTCGTTCGCCCTGCGCGTCGCGCACGTGCCGGCGCCGCCAAGGTGGCTGGAACGCTGGTTGGGCCGAGACGCCTTGCCGCCGCAACGCGAGGCGCTGCCGGCCACGGACGGCGAGAGCCTCTGGTTGCCGGCGGACTTCGGCCCGGACGTGGCGGACCCGTTGGCCATCGAGCGATTCCGCCTGCATGCATTGCGCCAGGGAATGCGCGCGTTGCGTGGCAGTGCGACTGTCCTTCCGGCCCACGCGCCGGCCCTGCTTCGTGACGCGTTCCTGTTGCTGGAGGCGCGCGCCGCGGATGCGGAGCTGGCGCAGCGGCTGCCCGGCCTGAGCACCGGGCTGCAGTCCTTGCGCGTCGCCAGCCTGCAGCGGCGGCAGCAGTTGCGTGGCTTGCCCGCGCGTGCGCAAGCGCTCGAGGAGATCGTGCTTGCCGTCCTGCGCGGGGAAAACATCGCCCCATGGCCCGCCGAGCCGACATCGGTGCTCGCGCAGGCCGCTGCGTTGGTGCATTCGCTCGGCGACATGCCGGGGGCGCCGGCGCTGCTGTGGCGCGACGCCTGGACCGGAGACTTGCGGCAGCCCGGGGACCGGCGACGGGTTCCGGCGCACGAGCATTCGGGCGAGGACACCGGCTTCACCGGGCGTCCGCGCAGCGCGCACTTGCCGCGCCGGCCCGAGGTGCGGGAAGCCGTCGACGACGAGGACGACCGCAAGCAGGGCGCCTGGATGGTCCAGGGCGCGCAGCCGAACGAGGCCGCGGAAGACCCGATGGGCATGCAGCGTCCGACGGACCGTGACGAAACCACTGCGTCCGAGGAATTCGCCGATGCGCTGTCGGAACTGCCGGAGGCGCGGCTGGTCTCCACACCGGGCAGGCCGCGCGAAGTGCTGCTGTCGGACGATCCGCCAGAGGGACGAGGCAAGCACGCGGCGGCGCCGCAGCCGGGGCAGGCGACGGAACTGGCGTATCCCGAGTGGGACTGGCGGGCCGGCGCGTATCGCGACCCGGGCGCCATCGTGCGCCTGCTGCCCGCGGTGGACGGGCCGATGCAGTGGGTGGAGCGAACATTGGCGTCGCGGGCCGGCATGCTCCACGAGATCCGCCGGCGCTTCGAGTTGCTGCGCGCGCAGCGCGTGCGGCAGCGGCGGCAGCTCGATGGCGATGCGATCGACCTGGAAGCCTGGAGCGAAGCACAGGCCGACTTCCGCGCCGGACTGCCGCTTTCGCAGCGGCTGTACCAGACGGAGCGCCGGGCACGACGGGACGTGGCCATCACGCTGCTGGTGGACGCGAGCGGATCCACCGACGGCTGGATTGCCGCAGACCGTCGCGTGATCGATGTGGAGCGGGAGGCCCTGCTGCTGGTGTGCATCGCGCTGGAGGGCATGGCGGACCCCTTCTGCGTACAGAGTTTTTCCGGCGAAGGACCGAAAGGCGTCGTCGTGCGCAGCGTCAAGGCGTTCGATGAGCGCCATGGGCCCGCAGTAGCCCGCCGCATCGCAGGGCTGGAGCCGGAGAACTACACGCGTGCGGGGGCAGCCATCCGACATGCCACGGCCACGCTGATGCGCCAGCCTGCGGCACACCGGCTGCTGCTGCTGCTGTCCGACGGCAAGCCGAACGATGTCGACGACTATGAGGGCCGCTATGGCCTGGAGGACATGCGGCAGGCCGTCGTCGAGGCGCGGCTGCAGGGCGTGTCGCCGTTCTGCCTGACCATCGACCGGCAAGCCGCCGGCTATCTGCCGGTGGTGTTCGGGCCGCACCAGTACGCGCTGCTGCCACGGCCCGAGCTGCTGCCGGTGGTGCTGCTCGACTGGCTGCGGCGCCTCGTCTCCGCGTAACTACTTCACCAGCAGCACCGGGATCTCGCACGAAGTCAGCACGTTTTGCGCCACGCTGCCCAGGAGCGCGCGCCCCAGGATGCCGTGGCCGTGCGTGCCCATCACGATCATGTGGGCCTTTTCCTTCTTGGCGACCTTCACGACCTCCACCCCGGGGGAACCGACGGCCCACTTCGAGCTGTAGGCGAGGTCGTGGCGCTGCAGGAACTTCTCGATCGGCTTGAGCACCTTTTCGGCTTCTTCCCGGTGGTAGTCGTTCACCGCGGTACCGCCCACCATGCTCCGCACGCGCGGCGGCACCGCCGGCTGCACGTTGACGACCAGGATCTCTGCTTCGGGGCCGCCGAATTCCTCGTGGGTGACGAGGAAGGCGAGGGCCTTCTTGGTATAGCTGCTGCCGTCGGCGGCGAGGACGATCTTCATGGGGAGTCCCTTTCTTCTTGGGTTGGGGTAGCGCTGTCAGCGCAGGACCAGCACCGGGATGGTGCCATGGGTCAGGACGTGCTGGGTTTCGCTGCCCAGCAGCAGCCGCTTGAGCCCCTTGCGGCCGTGCGAGGCCATGACGATCAGGTCGCAGCGGTTCTTCCGGGCGGCCGCAAGGATGGCCTCGGCCACGAGGTCGGAGCGGACCGTGGTGGCCTTGGCCTTCACCCCCGCCTTCCCGGCCTCCTTGCCGACGTCGTCGGCGATCGACTGGCCCTGCTCGGCCCAGAGCTTTTCGACGCGCGACACCTCGGCGTCGGACACGTTGGCCCCGCCCTCGAAATAGGAGATGGGGTAGCGCGGCACCACGTTCACGGCGACGACCTCGGCGCCGATGCTCGAAGCCAGCGCGATGGCGCTCTTCACCGCCTTCTTCGACAGCGCCGAGCCGTCCGTAGGGACCAGGATGCGTTGGTACATGTTCTTTCCTTGTGCTGCCGGCCGCCAGCTTAGGGCGGGGGGACCCGGCGCGGTTGATCCATGTCAACCGGCCCGCCGAGTGGCGACCGTAGGCTTGCCGGATGCAGTCCGCCACCCTTGCTCCGCCCGTTTTCGCGCGTGCCCTCATTGACGAGGCCGGGCAGTGGAAGGCGTTCAGCCGCGCCGTGCCGCAAGGCGCCGGCGCCTGGGAGTCCTATCTCGCGATCGAGGGCATGTACTGCCCGGGTTGCACCCTCGTCATCGAACAGGCGCTGGCGGGGCTGCCGGGCGTGCAGGGCGTGGAAGTCAATGGCGCCACCGCCACCGCGCGTGTCGTCTGGTCGCCGGGGCAAGGCCGTCCCTCGCAGTGGCTGGCCGCGCTGGAGCGCGCGGGCTACCGCGGCCTGCCGGCGGCCGATGCGCTGGCGGCCGTGCCGCGCCGCCAGGCGCGACGCCTGCTGCTGTGGCGCTGGCTGGTGGCCGGCTTCTGCATGATGCAGGTGATGATGTACGCGATCCCCGCGTACGTGGCCGGGCCCGGCGACATGACGCCCGACGTGGCGGCGCTGCTGCGCTGGGCGTCGTGGCTGCTCACGCTGCCGGTGCTGCTGTTTTCCTGCCGCCCCTTCTTCTCCTCGGCCTGGCGCGACCTGCGGCATGCCCGCATCGGCATGGACGTGCCGGTGGCGCTGGGCATCCTGATCGCCTTCGGCGCCAGCACCGCCGCCACCTTCGACCCCGCCGGCCCGATGGGCGCGGAGGTCTGGTACGACTCGGTGACGATGTTCGTGTTCTTCCTGCTGTCCGGCCGCCTGCTGGAGCAGCGGCTGCGGGACCGCACCGCCGGCGCGCTGGAAGCGCTGGTGCGGCGGTTGCCGGACACGGTGGAGCGCGTCGCCGCCGACGGCAGCAGCGAGCGCGTCGCGGTGCTGCGCCTGGCCGTCGGCGACCGGGTGCGCATCCACGCCGGCGAGACCTTCCCGGCGGACGGACGCGTGCTGGAGGGCGAGACGCAGGCCGACGAGGCGCTGCTCACCGGCGAGTCCAAGCCGGTTCCGCTGCGCCCCGGCGATGCGGTGGTCGCCGGCAGCGCCAACCTCGCCGGCGCCGTGCTGGTGCTGGTGGAACGCGTCGGCGACGCCACGCGCTTCGGGCAGATCGTGGCGTTGATGGAACGCGCGTCGATGGAAAAGCCGGCGATCGCGCGGCTGGCGGACCGCTTCGCCTCGCCGTTCCTGGCCGGCGTGCTGTTGGCTGCCGCGGGCGCGGCCTGGTGGTGGTGGCCGCAGGGCCCGGGCCATGCGCTGGGCATCGCCGTGGCAGTGCTCATCGTCACCTGTCCCTGTGCGCTGTCCCTGGCGACGCCGGCCGCGACGCTCGCGGCAGCCGGCGCGCTGGCCCGCCGCGGCATCCTGGTGCGCCGCCTCGAGGCCCTGGAGACCGGGGCCACGGTGGACACGGTGGTGTTCGACAAGACCGGGACGCTGACGACCGAGTCGATGGCCGTCACGGCTGTGCACGTCCGCGACGGCGTCACGCCGGGACAGGCGCTGGCCTGGGCGGGCGCACTGGCCCGGCATTCGTTGCATCCGGTGTCGAAGACGATCGCCGGCGCGGCGGGCGACGCGGAGCCGGCGACGCTGGCCCGCGAAACCGCGGGACAGGGCGTCGAGGGCGTTGTCCAAGGAGTGCGGATGCGGCTGGGGTCGAGCGCGTTTTGCCGGGGTGCCTTCGGCAACCCGGCCTACGGATCCGATGACCGCAGGCCGGGTTGCGCGGAGCGCACCCCGGCGGAAAGCGCGCGGGTCCACATCACCGACGACCGCGGCTGGATCGCGAGCTTCTCCATCGACGAGACTCTGCGCGAAGGCGCGCCCGCCGCCATCGCTTCCCTGCACGCGCAGGGCATCGCGATCGAAATCCTCTCCGGCGACCAGCCGGCGCCGGTCGCCCGGCTGGCGCAACGTGCCGGCATCGCGCAGGCGCTGGGAAACCAATCTCCGCAGGACAAGCTGGACCGCGTCGCCGCGCTGCAGCGCGCCGGCCACCGCGTCGCCATGGTCGGTGACGGCATGAACGACGGACCGGTGCTGGCCCGCGCGGACCTTTCCATCGCCATGGGGCAGGCCGTGCCGATCGCGCAGCAACGCTGCGACTTCATCGTCCAGGGCGGCCGGCTCGACGCCGTGCCGGCGCTGCTGCAGCTGGCGCGGCGCACACGAAGCGTGGTGCGGCAGAACCTGGCCTGGGCGGCCGGCTACAACGCCCTGAGCGTGCCGCTGGCGATCGCCGGCATGATGCCGCCATGGCTGGCTGGCCTGGGCATGGCCGCCAGTTCGCTGTTCGTCGTGCTCAATGCGGCCCGCCTCGCGCGCGGCTGACGGCATGGACATCCTCTTCATCCTCATCCCCTTGTCCGTGGCGCTCGCCTTCGCCATCCTCGGCGCATTGGCGTGGGCCGTGTGGCGCGGCCAGTTCGACGGCGTCGATGCCGAAGGCGAACGCATCCTGCAGGACGATTGATCTGCATCAAGCGCGCCGCCGCCGGCGGCGCGGAGACTCGCAGCATTCCAAAAAGGTGCTGCATGACCGAGTCGACCCTCTCCCCAACGACGTACAACGACACCGTCGTGCGGCAGTTCTCGTTGATGGCCGTGGTCTGGGGCGTGGTGGGCATGTTGGTGGGCGTGTTCATCGCGGCGCAGCTCGCGTGGCCCGAACTCAATTTCGGCATTCCGTGGCTGTCGTACGGGCGCCTGCGGCCGCTGCACACCAATGCGGTGATCTTCGCCTTCGGCGGCTGCGGCCTGTTCGCCACCAGCTACTGGGTGGTGCAGCGCACCTGCCAGGTGCCGCTGTTCATGGGCAAGCTGGCCTCCTTCACCTTCTGGGGCTGGCAGGCCGTCATCGTCGCCGCCGCGATCAGCCTGCCCCTGGGCTACACGTCCGGCAAGGAATACGCCGAACTCGAGTGGCCGATCGACATCCTGATCACGCTGGTGTGGGTGTCGTACGCGGTCGTCTTCTTCGGCACGATCGGCATCCGCAAGGTCCGGCACATCTACGTGGCCAACTGGTTCTTCGGCGCCTTCATCATCGCCGTGGCGCTGCTGCACGTGGTGAACAGCGCCGCCATTCCCGCGGGCCTGATGAAGTCCTACTCCGCCTATGCCGGCGTGCAGGACGCCATGGTGCAGTGGTGGTACGGCCATAACGCCGTCGGCTTCTACCTCACCACCGGCTTCCTCGGGATGATGTACTACTTCATCCCCAAGCAGGCCGAGCGGCCGGTGTACAGCTATCGGCTGTCCATCGTGCACTTCTGGGCGCTGATCTTCACGTACATGTGGGCGGGCCCGCACCACCTGCACTACACCGCGCTGCCGGACTGGACGCAGTCGGTCGGCATGGTGTTCTCGCTGATCCTGCTGGCCCCGAGCTGGGGCGGGATGATCAACGGCGTGATGACCCTGTCGGGCGCCTGGCACAAGCTGCGCGACGACCCCGTGCTGCGCTTCATGATCGTGGCGCTGTCCTTCTACGGCATGGCGACCTTCGAGGGCCCGATGATGTCCATCAAGACGGTCAACGCGCTCTCGCACTACACCGACTGGACGGTGGGCCACGTGCACGCCGGCGCCCTCGGATGGGTGGGCCTGATCACGATGGGGTCGCTGTACTACCTGATCCCGCGCCTGTTCGGGCAGAAGAAGATGTTCTCGGTGCCGGCCATCGAGCTGCACTTCTGGATGGCGACGGTCGGCATCGTGCTTTACATCGCCGCCATGTGGATCGCCGGCGTGATGCAGGGCCTGATGTGGGGCGCGGTCAATGCCGACGGCACCCTGACCTACACCTTCGTCGAATCCGTCAAGGCGACCTATCCTTTCTACGTCATCCGCTTCCTCGGCGGGGTGCTCTACCTTGGCGGCATGCTGGTGATGGCCTGGAACACGTGGATGACCGTGGGCGGCGGCCGCGCGGTGCGCTTCCACATCCCGGCGCCGCTGGCCCGCGCGGCGTGAACGAAAACACGAACATGAACGACAACACCACCCCTGTGGCCACCTTCTCGCACGAGAAGGTGGAGACCAGCAACTTCCTGATGATCGTGCTGATCCTGCTGGTGGTCGCCGTCGGCGGCCTGGTGGAGATCGTGCCGCTGTTCTTCCAGAAGTCGACCACCGAGCCGATCGCCGGACTGAAGCCCTACACCTCGATGCAGGTCGCCGGCCGCGACATCTACGTGCGCGAGGGCTGCTACAACTGCCACTCGCAGATGATCCGGCCCTTCCGGGCGGAGACGCTGCGCTACGGCCACTACTCGGTCGCCGGCGAATTCGTGTACGACCGCCCGTTCCAGTGGGGCTCCAAGCGCACCGGCCCGGACCTGCATCGCGTCGGCGGCAAGTACAGCGACGAGTGGCAGAAGATCCACCTGAACAACCCGCGCGACCTGGTGCCGGAATCGAACATGCCGGCCTATCCCTGGCTCGAGAAGAACCCGGCCGATGCCGCCAGCATCCAGGCCCACATGAAGGCGCTGCGCGCCATGGGCGCGCCGTACAGCGACGAAGAGATCGCCAGGGCGCCGGCCGACCTGAAGGGCAAGACCGAGATGGATGCGCTGGTGGCTTACCTGCAGTCGCTGGGCCGGTCCCTGAAGTAGGAGAAATCGATATGGACGTCAACACCCTCCGCGAGATCGCCACCGTCGTCTCCTTCGTCACCTTCATCGGCATCTGGGGCTGGGCCTGGTCGCGCCGCAACCGCGACAGCTTCGACGAAGCCGCGCGGCTCCCCTTCGATCAAGACCAGTAGGAGCCCGGCGACATGAGCGATTTCACCAACGGCTACTGGTCCCTGTTCGTGGCGGGCGTCACGCTGGCGGGCATCCTCGCCTGCCTGCTGCTGCTGTGGATCACCGCGCGCAAGAAGGTGCCGGCGCGCAGCGACAACACCACCGGGCACGTCTGGGACGAGGACCTCACGGAGATGAACAATCCACTGCCGTTGTGGTGGGTGGGGCTGTTCATCGCGACGATCGTCTTCTCGCTGCTGTACCTGGTGGCCTACCCGGGGCTGGGCTCCTATCCGGGCGAGCTGAACTGGACGACCCGCGGCGAGTACGAGGCCGAAGTGGCGCAGGCGAACACGGACCTCGGGCCGCTGTATGCGAAGTTCACCGCGCTCGCGCCCGAAGAACTGGCAGGCGATGCGAACGCCATGGCCGTGGGCGAGCGGCTGTTCATGAACAACTGCGCGCAATGCCACGGGTCCGACGCGCGCGGCAGCAAGGGTTTCCCGAACCTGGCCGACGCCGACTGGCTGCATGGCGGAACGCCCGACAGGATCAGGGAGTCGGTCACCAAGGGTCGGGTCGGCGCGATGCCGGCGATGGCCGCCGCGGTGGGTTCGCCCGATGACGTGAAGAACGTCGCCAACTACGTCATGAGCCTGTCGAATGCACCGCACGACTCCGTGCGCGCGCAGCTGGGCAAGAGCAAGTTCACCGCCTGCGCGGCATGCCACGGCATCGACGGCAAGGGAAACCCGGCGCTGGGAGCCCCCAACCTGGCGGACGACATCTGGCTGCACGGCTATGGCGAGCAGGCGATCATCGCGATCGTCAACAACGGCAAGACCAGCGAGATGCCGGCGCAGGAAGGCAAGCTGACCGAAGCGCAGATCCACGTGCTGGCCAGCTATGTCTGGGGGCTGACCCACAAGCCGCAGTCCCCGCGGCCCTGACGCTCTCGTGAAAGTCATCCCCATCCTCCCTGTCGTTCCCGAGGAAGCGGGCAACGGGCTCTACGAGTCGGAGAAGAAGGTCTACCCGCGCACGGTGACGGGCGCCTTCGCCAGGTGGCGCTGGGCCTTCGTGTGGCTCACGCAGATCGTCTTCTACGGCCTGCCCTGGCTGAACTGGGGTGAACGCCAGGCCGTGCTGTTCGACCTGGCGGCGCGCCGCTTCTACATCCTCGGCTACGTGCTGTATCCGCAGGACTTCATCTACCTCACCGGCCTGCTGGTGGTCAGCGCGCTGTCCCTGTTCCTGTTCACCGCCATCGCCGGGCGCCTGTGGTGCGGTTTTGCCTGCCCGCAAACGGTGTACACGGAGATGTTCCTGTGGATCGAGCGCAAGGTGGAGGGGGAACGCAACGCCCGCATCCGGCTCGATGGCGGGGTGCTGTCGGTGGAAAAGCTGGTCAAGAAATGGTTCAAGCACCTGCTGTGGGGCCTGCTGGCGATGTGGACGGGCTTCACCTTCGTCGGTTACTTCACGCCCATCCAGGACCTCGGGATGGAATTCCTGCAGACCCGCATGGGCTCGTGGGAGGTGTTCTGGGTTTTCTTCTACGCCTTCGCCACCTACGGCAACGCCGGCTTCATGCGCGAGCAGGTATGCAAGTACATGTGCCCGTATGCGCGGTTCCAGAGCGCGATGTTCGATGCGGACACGCTGATCGTCAGCTACGACAGCGCGCGCGGCGAGCCGCGCGGCACGCGGGGGCGCCAGGATGACCTGCCGGCCCTGGGGCTGGGCTCCTGCATCGACTGCGGGCTGTGCGTCCAGGTGTGCCCGACCGGCATCGACATCCGCCAGGGCCTGCAGTACGAATGCATCGGCTGCGCGGCCTGCGTGGACGTCTGCGACTCCGTCATGGACAAGATGCACTACCCGCGCGGCCTGATCCGCTTCACCACGCAGCGGGCGCTGGAACAGGGCTCCGGCCGCGCCGCCATCCTGCGCCGGGTGCTGCGCCCGCGCGTGCTGGTCTATGCGGCGGTGCTGCTGGTGCTCACGGCCGGCATGATGGCCAGCCTGGCGCTGCGCACGCCGCTGAAGGTGGACGTGGTGCGCGACCGCGCCGCGCTCGCGCGCTTCGCGGCTGGCGGCCGCCTGGAGAACGTCTACCGGCTGCAGGTGATGAACGCCACGGAGCAGCCGCAACGCTATCGCATCGATGCCGGCGGGCTGCCGGGCCTCTCGCTCGCCTCCGACGCGGTGGTCGAGGTCGGCGCCGCCGAGTCGCGCTGGGTCGCGGTGCGCTTGCAGGTGCCGTTTGGCTCCGCCCCGCCGGGCTCCCATCCCATTCACTTCGACATCCAGGCCGAGGGCGCCGACGCGCACGTCCGGGAAAAGTCGGTGTTCCTCGTTCCCCGCTGAAAGGTTTCGCATGCAGCCCCAACCCCCCGCGTCCTTGCCCTGGTGGCGGTACCCGCTGGTCTGGCTGGTGATCGCCGGCCCCGCGACGGTGGTGGTGGCGGGGCTGGTCACCGCCGTCATCGCCTTCCGCAGCGCGGACCCCGTGGTCGCGACGGACTATTACCGGCGCGGCATCGAGATCAACAAGACGCTGACCGCTGTCGGCAAGTCGGCCTTGCCCGCCATGCAGGGCCGCAATCACGCGGTCACCCCGACCGCGCCCTGAGCGCCGCGAGCCGTTCCAGACGCGGGAAAATTGCCGCGCGGCACCCGCAAAAGGTAGTCTGCGTCCTACAAGGGAAGTTCAGCACTTCCTACCTATGGCATTCTGCAGAGCTTCTTACAGTGCGTAAGCTCATGAAAAAGTTGCTCGCTTCCAGCCACAAACTGGTGCTCCCGCTGCTGTTGTCCGGGATGTGGGCCGGGGTGCAGGCCCAGTCGCTCGGCACCCCATCGGGCACGGCCTGGATCGGCCGCCCCCTGGAAATGACGGTGCCCGCGCGCTTCGCCGCCTCTGGTTCGGGCAATGAATGCGTCCATGCCGACGTGTTCTTCGGCGACACGCGCCTGCCTTCCGGGCGCGTACGGGCAACCATCCTGGGCGCCGACCCGCAAAAGCAGGTGCGCATCGAAACGGAGACCTTGATCGACGAGCCGGTCGTCACCGTGTCGGTGCGTGTCGGCTGCCAGGGCGCGATTACGCGCAGCTACACATTGTTGCCCGAACTCCCGTCGGAGCAGGTAATTGCGGGGCTGGTCGCGCAGCGTCCGTCGGCGCCGCCGCCTGCCACGGCGTTGTCCCCGGCCATGGCGGCGGCAACGTCCATGGCGCCGCTGCCGCTGGCCACCGCGCCGGGCACGACGGGGTCGACGTCACCCCGGGTGCGACCCGCGCGTACCGCGGTCGCGGCGGCGCGCGAGTCCACTGCCGCGAGGAATCCCCAGTCGACTGCTGCGAAGGCGCGCGAATCCGTTGCGCCGAGGACGCGCGCGGCCCTGGCCCGCGCGCCCAGGCCGGTGGTGGCCGCCGCACCCTCGGGACCACGGTTGCGGCTGGAACCGATCGAAGCCGACAGCGTCACGCTGCTGCGCGCGAGCACCCAGCTGTCGGACCCGGCCGGAGACGCCGCGCGGCGCGCCACTGCTGCCTTGCTCTGGCAGGCCATCAACGCCGACCCGCAGGAAGTGCTGCGCACGACGGTGATGCTGCAGGGCCTGGAGCGTGACCTCGCGCAGCTGCGACAGAACGGGGACCAGACGCGGGCTGAAATGGCGGCGCTGCGGCAGCGGCTGGATGCCGCGCAGCCGTGGTACGTCTCTGCTGCCACCGTGAAGGTGCTGGGCTTGCTGCTGCTGCTCGCGATGGCCGCCGCCGGCCTGTTCTGGTACCGCACCCGCCACAGCGCGGTCGAACACTGGTACGTGCCGGCACCGGACCGGGCCGCCGGACCTGCTGTCGGGGACGAAGCCGCGGCGGCGGAACTGGCGCCGTTGGAAACACCGCCGGCAACGGCGCAGACATCGGAGCCCGTGCCGCTTGCCGCGGACGCGACCCCGGCCGCGCCGGACCTGCCCGCTGCCTACGCCGCCGCCGCCGGCCGCGAACGGGCTGCGCCCGCCTCGCCGGTGCCGCAATCGGCGCGACGCGGGCCGATCAGCTTCGACGCGCCGGTGCTGCGCACCGCCGCGCCCGCGAAGCGGCACGACCCCGATGGCGTGCTGCGGGTGGAGACGCTCGCCGCGACCTTCGAGGAGGTGGAATTCCTGTCCTCGCTCGGGCTCACCGTGGACGCCGCCGGCGTGCTGAAGTCGTACCTGCAGGACAGCGCCAGCCCGGCGCCCATCGCCTTCTTCGAACTGATCCGGCTGTGCGAGCACGAAGACGACAGCGCCGCCGCCGGCCTGGTGCGCCGCCGCTACGCGCAGGTGTTCGGGGTGGACGCGCCGCCCCTGGAACAGGTGACCGCCCCTGTGGGGTTGGACAGCCTGCCCGGGCTGAGCGCCAGCATCACGTCGATGTGGAGCACGCCGCGCGTCCTGCGGCTGATCGAGGACGTCCTGTTCGCCGCGCCGACGGCCGGACCGCCGCTGACGCTGCAGGCCGGCCGCGACCTGCTTTGCCTCCATGACATCGCCACGAGCCTCATCGCGGAAGCTTCGTCCACGCCGGATGTCGGCGAGGCACACGCCCTGGCGCCGTGGGCCCACGCGGAGGATGCTGGTGGCGCACAAGCAGCGGTGCAGGCGGCCACCGACGTGGGCGACGGCAGCGTGCTGGGCGTCGACATCGACCTGGGCGCCACGCATGCCGCGGATGCGCGTCGCGCCATGGTGTCCGTGCCGAGCGTGGACCTGGAGCTGGCGCAGGCCGAGTCGGACGTGGCGCCGCTGGTAGCCCAGCTGCGGGCCGCGGCCCGCGAGGCGGAGGAGCGCGGCGCCAGCGTCCGCCGGCTGGCAGAGGATGAAGACGCGTTCAGCAGCGCCGTGATGGCGTCGGAGCGGATGCGGATCGTGCGTCACTGATCGGAACGCCGATGGCCGCCGTCCAGCCGCGAACCGGAACCGAGTGCAACGTGCCGCTGGTGTTCGACCGGGGTGGCAGCGACGACCGGACGCCCCGGCGGCCGGCCTGGCTGTACACGGCCGCACTGCAACCGGCCGACGAGCCCCAGCGTATCTCGGAGCTTCGCGGATTCGGAATCCTCGACACCGACCCCGACGAGGACTGCGACCGGCTGGTGCAGCTGGCCGCCCTGGTGTGCGGCACCCCCTTCAGCGCCTTGACCCTGGTCGACAGCCATCGCCAGTGGTACAAGGCGCGCGTCGGCCTGCCGGTGCAGCAGATCCCGCGCGACAAGTCATTCTGTGCCCACGCCATCCTCGAACCGGAGCGGCTGCTGGAAATTCCGGATGTGGCCCGGCTCGGCTGGGCCGACGCGCAACCCTGGGGCGCCAAGGGCCCGACCCTGGGCTTCTACGCCGGCGTGCCGCTGCGCACGCGCGAGGGCAGCGCGATCGGCACCCTGTGCGTCATGGACAGCGTGCCGCGCCGGCTGACCGACAGCCAGCGCGACGGACTGGCCAAGCTGGCCAAGGCCATTTCCAGCCACCTGGTCCTGCGCCGCCAGTTGCGCATCGCCACCGAGACCGACCGCCTGACTGGGTTGCCCAACTGGTTCCACTTCGAAGCCGCGTTCGAACACCACAAGCCCGACAGCGGCATGGTGTGCTTCGTGCGGCTGAAGACCATCAACCAGATCAATTCCGCCCACGGCTTCCGCATCGCTGACGGTTTGATCAAGCAGACGGCGGACCGGCTGCGCGTCTTCGGCGACCGCGGCGCCGCCATCGGCCGCATCAAGCGCGGGCTGTTCGTCCTGTTCTTCCCGGGCGCACGCCCGGAAGAGTTCGCCCGCAAGGTTGCGCCCGAGCTGGCCAGCAGCCTGGCGGAGCCCTACAGCGTCAACGACCTTTCGCTGGTGTGCCCGGTGAACCTGGGCTTCGCTGCCTTCCCCGACGACGGCAGGACGCTCGACGAGGTGGTGAATGCCGCGGACTCCGCGCTGCAGGTCGCGATCGAGCGCGAGCAGTCGATGGCGTTCTTCGACCGCAGCGTGGACAACCTCCTGAGCACGCATTTCCGGCTGGAGCCGCAGTTGCGGCGCGCGTTGGAGAAATCGGAGTTCGTCAATTACTACCAGCCGAAGGTGGAGCTGGCCACGGGCCGCATCGTCGGTGTCGAGGCGCTCGTGCGCTGGATGGACCCGCGGCGCGGGCTGGTGCCGCCGGGCGAGTTCGTCCCGGCGCTGGAAACCACTGGCCTGATCGGCGACGTCGCCCAGAAGATCATGGAGCGCGCGATCGACGACTGGCGTGGCTGGCGCGATGCCGGCCTGGCGGCGCCGCGCATCGCGGTCAACGTGGCCGCGGCGCAGTTGCGCGACGACGATTTCGTTCCCGCCCTGCAGCGCGCGCTGGCGGCGCTCGACGGCGACCCGTCGGCCATCGGCATCGAGATCACCGAAAGCATCCTGATCGGGAACATGGAGCGCGCCATCGAGGTGCTGACCCAGGTGCGGGCGTTGGGGGTGCCGGTGGCCATCGACGACTTCGGCACCGGCTATTCGTCGCTGGCGTACATCGTGACCTTGCCGATCGACGAATTGAAGATCGACCGCGCCTTCGTCAAGAAGATCACCGCCGACGCGGCCTACGAGGGCATCGTGCGCACCTGCGTGTCGCTGGCGCGCGGCCTGAACCTGTCGGTGGTCGCCGAGGGCGTCGAGACCGAGGCCCAGGCAACGGCGTTGCGGTCATTGGGGTGCGACCAGGCGCAGGGCTTCCTCTACAGCCCGCCGGTGCCGGCGGACCAGCTGGTGCGGCTGCTCGAGGCAGGGCCCTTCGGGGTTTGAGTTGAGTTGTCGGGGTGCGGCTTTGCCGCAACCCGACCTACGACCTGGGCCGCCATGTAGGTCGGGTTGCGGCAACGCCGCACCCCGACACCGTCACCGCGTCAAACCACCTTCACCAGCTCGAACAGCACCGTCGGCGGCAGTTCCGCCGTCAACTGTTCGCGCCCGACCTTCGGGGTCTCGAAGCGGTCGAATCCATTCAGGTGGAACGACGGCAGGTCGCGGGTGATCTCCACCAGCGGGCAGCGGTCCTCGCCGCCCAGGACGTCGCGCCGGAAGGCAGCGATCTGGTCGGTCGGCACGTCGTACCCCGTGACCAGCACGTTCGGCCGCGTATCGCCGATCGCCGTGCCGGCTTGCTCGGTGTCCTTCGCGGCAACTGCATCGATGCCCATCTTGCGCAGCGCATCGACCGCCTCGGTGCGCATGCGATCGTCCTTGGCGATCACCAGCACCCAGGTGTCCCGCAGCGGCGCGGACGGGCCGTCGTTGTGGTCGGTGAGTTCCAGGCAGGCCATCCCCTCCGTGCTCAGGAAGGTCTTCGGGAAGTCGATCGTCAGCAGGGCCGCGCCATCCTCGCGCGTGCGCGCGACGCCCAGCGAGGAAGAGGCCGCGATCTGCCGCAGCAGCATCCAGTGCAGGCCGTCGTTCAGCCGGCGGCCGCGCGGGCGCACGGTCCAGCCCACGCCGCTGGGAGGGGCAGGCTGCGCCGGGGGCGGCGTGGTGACGCGCACCCGCAGTTGCGCCGGTCCCGGCCACTCCGCCTGTGCCAGCGAGATGTGCAGCTGCTTGCTGAAGCTCAGGGCCCAGTCGATGGTGCTGTTCAACAGGCTGATCGCCACCGGGGGATCCAGCAGCACGTCCACGGCCTGCAGGTCGGACGTGATGCCCACGCCCGCGGCCTCCAGTTCCGCCGCCCGGTCGTCCAGCACGTGCTGCACCAGCTCGGACAAGTCCACGCGCTCACGCGCCTGCCGGATGCGGCCGCCGGCCAGCCGGGTGATCTGCTGGGCGCGCAGGCTGGTACCGCGCAATTGGTGCATCGCGTCCGACAGGGCCTTGGCTTCGCTGCGGCGCAGCCGTCCGGCGCCCACCAGGTAGTTGAGCGCGCGCAGCAGCAGGTTGCTGCTTTCCACCGCCTGCTCGGAGAGCGCGGCCACCAGGTTCGGCCATTGCTGCGCCATGGTCCAGGGCGTGTTCGGATCGATCGGCGCATAGGCACCGGCGCCATCGGACCAGCGCCGGCCGATCACCGGGCTGGCGGCGGCCTGCGACGGATTCGCCGAGGCGGGCGCGGCGGCGGTAGAGGCCGGCGCAACATCGGCCACGGGGACTGCGGCTTCGGGCTCGACCAGCGACAGGCCTGCGAATTCGACGGACTTGATCATGGAGATCCTCCAGTAGGGTGTGCGGGACTGGACGCGGCAAGGGCGCCCAGCTGGCTGCATTGGTGGGAGCAGTAGTCCACCAGGGCGTCGATTTCGGTGGACTTGTCGAACACGCCGTCCACGCCAAGCTGCGCGCAGCGCTTGCGCACGCTGGCGTTCACGTAGTTGCTGAAGATGATGATCTTCTGGTCGGGCCGGGCGCGCTGCACGCGCTGCACCAGTCGCATGCCGCTGCCGCCCTTGAGGAACAGGTCCACGATCAGCATGTCCCAGTCGGAATTGCGGGCGATCCACTCCAGGGCCCCGTCCTCGGTGGCGCTGCCGCCAACCACGCGCACGCAGGTCAGTTCCTCCAGCGCTCCCACGAGGTTCTCCTGGATCTCGGCGTTGTCCTCCACGACGAAAACTGCAAGTTGCACGGGCTCAATCGGTAATGTTCGGTTTCAAGGCGTAAGGCACTCTAGCTCTGCATACTGCTGAACCACTCGGATGGGTACTCGTTTGCATGTAGGAGGGTACCTACGGTTTCGCCGTCGTGCCAAAGCGATCGTAAGATGCGCAACACGACATGGACCCAGTGACCGGCACCAACGCAGACAACCTTCTGCAACTCGTGGAGCGCAGCGCCTTCATCGGCTTCTGGCGGCTCGACGCGAAGCAGGGGCACCTGTACTGGTCCGAGCAGCTGGCGCGCCTGCACGGCGCGCCATCCGGTTACACACCGACCTTCGAAAACGCGCTCGGCCACTTCGCCGAGGAACATCGGGCGGAACTCGAGGCGCGGATGCGCGCCTGCCAGGAGCAGGGCGTCCCCTTCGACATCGAGGTGCAGCTCAATTCGATGCAGGGGCGCCGCATCTGGGTGCGCTGCGTCGGGCAGCCGCTCACCGCCGCGGATGGCAGCCTGGCCGGAGCAGAGGGCCTGGTGCAGGAAATCGCGCCGCCAGGCTATGCACCCGGCACGCTGATGCGCCACACGGTGAGCATGGGAGGTGCGCTCGGCAGCGGCGAGGCATTCGTCACCATCGACGCGCAGGGCCGCATCAGCTATGCCAACGAGCAGGCCGAGCAGCTGCTGGCCAGCGACGCCCTGTCCGGCCGCAAGATCTGGAGCTTTTTCCAGAAGCGCGCGCGGCTGGCGCTGGAGGAGCGCTTCATCCACGCGCTGGAGCGGCGCGAAGCGATCGAGCTGGAGGAGATGGACGCGCAGGTCAGCCACTGGCTGGAGCTGCGCGGCTTTCCCTTCGGCGGTACCGGGCTGGCCCTGCACCTGCGCGACGTCACGGCGCGGCGGCGCGCGCAGCAGCACCTGATGCTGCTGGAGGGCAGCATCGCCCGGCTCAACGACATCGTCATCATCACCGAGGCCGCGCCGTTCCGTGCTCCCGGGCCCCGCATCGTGTTCGTCAACGAGGCGTTCGAGCGGCGCACCGGCTATGCGCGCGAGGAGGTCATCGGCCAGTCGCCGCGCCTGTTGCAGGGGCCGGACACCCAGCGGCCCCAGCTCGATCGCATCCGCGCCGCGCTGGAGCAATGGGAGCGCGTGCGCGTCGACCTGATCAACTACACCAAGGCCGGCGAGCCGTACTGGGTGGACCTGGACGTGTCACCCGTGTGGGACGAGGCGCGCCGCCTCACGCACTGGGTGGCGGTCGGGCGGGACATCACGGAACGCAAGCGGGACGAGGAGAAGATCCAGTACCTGGCGTTCTACGACCCGCTCACCCAGCTGCCCAACCGGCAGATGCTGCTGGACCGGTTGAACGAGGCGGTGGGGCCGAGCGGGCATGCCCACGAGGGCGCGCTGATGTTCATCGACCTGGACAACTTCAAGGTGCTCAACGACACGCTGGGCCACCAGAAGGGCGACTTGCTGCTGCAGCAGGTCGCGCGGCGGCTGCGCAATTGCGTGGCCAAGGGCGACCTGGTGGCGCGGCTGGGTGGCGACGAATTCGTGGTGCTGCTGGAGAACCGGCCGGACAAGCCGCTCGACCCGATCACCGCCGCCGAGGTGGTGAGCCAGCGGATCCTGGAAGGCCTGGGCGAACCGTACGTCCTGCCAGGGTACCTTCACCACAGCACGTGCAGCATCGGCGTCACCTTGTTCGGCAAAGCGCCCTCCAGCGTGAACGAACTGCTCAAGCAGGCTGACCTGGCGATGTACCAGGCCAAGGCGGCGGGCCGCAATGCGGTGCGCTTCTTCGACCCCGAGATGCAGGCGGTGGCGTCGGCCAACGCCGCGCTCGCGACGGACCTGCGCCAGGCCTGGCGCGACAACAACCTGAAGATCGAATACCAGCCCCAGGTGGGAATGGATGGGCGCATGTTCGGCGTGGAGGCGCTGCTGCGCTGGGAGCACCCGACGCGCGGCATCGTGCGGCCGGACGAATTCATTCCCACCGCCGAAGAAACCTCGCTGATCATTCCGATCGGCCACTGGGTGCTCGAAGCAGCGTGCGCGCAGCTGGCGGAGTGGGGGACGCGCCCCGACCGCAGCCACCTGAGCATCGCGGTCAACGTCAGCGTGCGCCAGTTCCGGCATCCGGACTTCATCGACGAGGTGATGACCTGCGTGCGCCGCGCCGGCATCCGGCCGGACCGGCTGAAGCTGGAACTGACCGAGAGCCTGCTGGCCGACAACCTGGACTCCGCCATCGCCAAGATGCGCAACCTCAAGGACATGGGCGTGCGGCTGTCGGTGGACGATTTCGGCATCGGCTATTCGTCGCTGTCGTACCTCAAGCGGCTGCCGATCGACGAATTGAAGATCGACCGTGCTTTCGTGAAGGACATCCTCTCCGACCACAACGATGCCGCCATCGCCGCCACGATCATCGGCCTGTGCCGCAGCCTCGGCCTGGAGGTGATCGCGGAGGGGGTGGAGACGGAGGAGCAGCGCGCCTTCCTGGCGCGCCAGGGCTGCGAGCGCTACCAGGGGTACCTGTATTGCCGGCCGTTGCCGCTGCCGAACCTGGAGGCTTTCATGGACGCGCACCCGGGGCCGGGTGCGCCAGTCACACCGGAACCATCTTCAGTGGCGTCGTGACCACGGCGCGCGGCAGGCGCAGGATGATCGCCTGGCCGTTGCGCAGCAGTTCCACGTCGTGCTGCAGGGCCAGCGCCTGCACTTCGGGCCACGCCAGGGGCGCCTCGCCCGGCTCGTGCAGCTGGGTGAACACGCCGTCCGACTGGGTCTGGTATTCGACGGCGATGACGCCGTGCGAGGAAGACTGCTCGGTACGCACGCAAATCTGGCCGGGGGCCACCGCGGAGTCGGCCAGGGTCAGGATGGCGGCGGCCAGCAGGAAGCGAACCGCGCTGCGCGATACCGCGAATTCGCCTTCGCCCATTTCCATGCGCAGATCGAAGCCGCGGAAGTTGAGGCTGGTCGACAGCAGCCGGACGACCTCGGACACGCCCTCGCGCAACGTCGCCGCATCGTCTTCGCCGGGATCCATCCACGTGCAGACCTCGAGGCAGCGCGCGACGGCCTGGCGGGACAGGCGGTTGAGCTTGGAGACCGAACCCTGCAGGTCGTCGTTGTCCACGGTGCCGCGTTCCATGCGGGCGCCCAGCGCCTCGGCCATCATCCCCAGCGACTGCAGGTGCACCACCATGTCGTGCCGCAGGGGCGGGGTCAGGCGGCGCAGGATGTCTTGCTGCGCGGCGCGGGCAAGGCTGCGCATGCGCTGCGGCGAGACATCCGAAACCGGTGACGGGACGCCGGCGGAGGTGGTGATGGAGGGTTCGATGGCCAACACTGCGTGTAGGTTGTGAGGATCAGGTAGAGGCACAGTGTGGGCTGCGGGTTCCGCGCCGTATGTCAGGGCCACCCGGGCGGGGG
This sequence comes from Ramlibacter sp. PS3R-8, assembly GCF_037572435.1. Classification (NCBI taxonomy): domain Bacteria; kingdom Pseudomonadati; phylum Pseudomonadota; class Betaproteobacteria; order Burkholderiales; family Comamonadaceae; genus Ramlibacter; species Ramlibacter sp. PS3R-8. The sequence continues at coordinate 142,577 of NZ_JBBHGT010000002.1, read as the reverse complement.
TGTAGGACGCCGACGGGAGGCGGCCGAGGACGCAGGTCGTGCTCCGTGTGCGATGCTTCCCTCGACACCTCTTTGGCGAATGGGCGCTTGTGCTGTAATTTGCCGCAACGAGCTGGACGGATGCCGCTTTGACCTTTTCTTCATTGCTCGACAAGAGCGCCGCTGCCCGGCTGGCCGGGCTGCTCGACTCCGCCATGGACGGGATCATCAGCGTCGACGAGGACCAGCGCATCGTGCTGTTCAACCGGGCCGCCCGGAAGATGTTCGGCTGGACGGCCGAGGAGATCCAGGGCCAGCCGCTGGACATGCTGATCCCTCAAAGGTACCGCTCCGGCCATGGCCAGCAGGTCCGCCGCTTCGGTGCCACCGGAACCACCTCGCGCCGCATGGGCGACAACACCGTGCTGTACGCGGTGCGCAAGAACGGCGAGGAGTTCCCGATCGATGCCTCCATCTCGCAGCTGCATGGCCCCGAGGGCAAGTTGTTCACGGTGATCCTGCGCGACGTCACCGAGCGGGTGCGGGCGCGCGAGGAGCTGGCCTCCTTCGCCTCGGAATCGACCGCTGTGCGCGAACAGGAGAAGTCCCGCATCGCCCGCGAACTGCACGACGAGCTCGCCCAGTCGCTGACCGCCCTGAAGATGGACACCATCTGGCTGCGCGACCAGGCGCGCAGCGATCCGCAGGCCCAGGCCAAGCTGGCGCAGATGCTGGTGCTGCTCGATGGCGCGGTGGCCTCGGTGCGCCGGATCGCGGCGGACCTGCGGCCCCTGGTGCTCGACGACCTCGGCCTGGTGGCGGCGATCGAATGGGCCGTGCAGAACTTCACGCAGCGCACCGGCGTGCCCTGCGCGCTGGACATCGACGAGTCGCTCGAACTCGATGAACCGTTCGCGACCGGCGTGTTCCGGATGGTGCAGGAATCGCTGGCCAACGTGGGCAAGCACGCCAAGGCGCGCAGCGCCCGGGTCGAGGTGCATCGAAGCGGCCACGACGTGGTCCTCAGCGTGCAGGACGACGGCGTGGGCTTTCGCGTCGGCGAGCCGCGCAAGCCGCAGTCCCTGGGCCTGGTGGGATTGCGCGAGCGCGCCCAGTTGCTGCGGGGGGAGGTGCGGGTCGAAAGCAGCCCGGGCGCCGGCACCCGCATCGAGGCGCGTATTCCGATCGCGGGGCCGGTCGCATGATCCGCATCGTCCTGGCGGATGACCACGCGATCGTGCGCGAAGGGCTCAAGCGCATCGTCGGCGACGCGGCCGACTTCAGCGTCGCCGGCGAGGCCGCCGACGGCACGGAAGTCATGCGGGTCGTGCGCGAAACCGATTTCGACGTGCTGGTGCTGGACCTGTCCATGCCCGGGCGCAGTGGCATGGAGCTGATCAAGCTCGTGAAGCAGGAAAAGCCGAAGCTGCGCATCCTGGTGCTGAGCATGCACCAGGAAATGCAGTACGCCGTGCGCGCGATCAAGTCCGGCGCCAGCGGCTACCTGACCAAGGAAAGCGCCCCGGCGCAGCTGGAACAGGCGATCCGCAAGATCGCCGCCGGCGGGGCCTACATCTCTTCGGAAGTCGCGGAGCAGCTGGCGCTGGGGGCCATGCCCGGGGGTGGCACCGCGCTGCCGCACGAAAGCCTGTCCGACCGGGAATTCCAGGTGTTCCGGGCGCTGGTGGCGGGCGAGGCGGTCACGGACATCGCACACCGGCTGAACCTGTCGGTCAAGACGGTCAGCACGCACAAGGCCAACCTCATGCAGAAGCTCGGCCTGTCGAATGCGACGGAGCTGGTGCGCTACGCCCTGAAGCACGGACTGGCCGAACCGCTCAATTAAGGCGAAGGCGCTGCTCCGTCGCGCAGCCGTCCTACAGTCGGGCCACGGCCGCGCCACCTAGATTCGTGCACCACGAGGACACACGAACCATGAAGGTACTCAACGAGGGAGCGATGGCGCGGATGGGCGACCGGGCGCGGCGCCTGGGCGGCTGGTTGCGGCGCCACCCCTTCAAGGCGGCGGCCGCGCTGCCGCTGGCGGCCGTCCTGTACGTCGCGACGCTGTACTTCTTCACGCCGAGCATTGGTGACATCCGCAAGTCCAAGCAGGAGTCCGCCTCGGTGGTGTTGTCCGCGGACGGCAAGGAGCTGGCCACCTTCCGCCGCGCCAACCGCGACTGGGTGAAGCTGTCCGACATTTCACCCAGGGTGACCCAGGCGCTGCTGGCCACCGAGGACAAGCGTTTCTACAAGCACCACGGCATCGACTTCGTGCGCACCGGCAAGGCGGTGGTGAACACGCTGACGGGGGATGTGGAGGGCGGCTCCACGCTCACGCAGCAACTGGCCCGCAACCTGTACCCGGAGCAGATCGGCCGCGCGCAGACCGTGTCCCGCAAGATCAAGGAGGCGATCACGGCGCTGAAGATCGAGGCGATCTACAGCAAGGACGAGATCCTGGAGAGCTACCTCAACTCGGTGTCCTTCCTCTACAACGCCTGGGGCATCGAGATGGCCTCGCGCACCTACTTCGACAAGCCGGCGAGCCAGCTCAACGAGCTGGAGGCCGCCACGCTGATCGGCATGCTCAAGGGAACCGCCTACTACAACCCCGTGCTGAACCCGGAGCGGGCGCTGCAGCGGCGCAACACGGTGCTCGCGATGATGGTGAAGGAAGGCAAGCTGCCGCAAGCCCGCTACGAGAGCCTGAAGACCCAGCCCCTGAAGCTGGATTTCGAGCGCGTGCAGGAAGTCGCCGGGCCGGCGCCCCACCTGACCGAATACCTGCGGCGCTGGCTGACGGAGTGGGCGGACAAGAACGACTACAACGTCTACGCGGACGGCCTGGTGGTCAGGACGACCATCGACTCGCGGCTGCAGGCCATGGCCAACGAGGCCGTCGAGCGGCAGATGAAGCAGCTGCAGGCGGTCGCGGACGTCGAGTGGGGGCGCAGCCGCCTGGCCAGCCTCGGCACCGATCCCGGCGCCTACGTGGCGCAGCGCGCCAGCGTTCGCCCCTTCGAGCATTTCTGGACCACCAACGGCAAGCTGGTCAAGGAGTGGATCCGCGATTCGTCCGAGTACAAGCTGGCCCGCGAGCGCGGCCGCAGCGACGAGGAGGCGGTCGAGCAGCTGCAGCAGGACCGCAGCTTCATCGCCGACCTGCGCAAGCGCAAGACCATGCTGCAAACCGGCTTCCTGGCGATGGACCCGCGGACGGGCGCCGTGCGCGCCTGGGTCGGCAGCCGCGATTATTCGGAGGACAAGTTCGACCACGTGCAGCAGGCGCGGCGCCAGCCGGGCTCGACCTTCAAGCCTTTCGTGTACGGCGCGGCCTTCGAAGGCGGCATGCGGCCCACCGACACTTTCCTGGACGGCCCGGTGGAGATCCGCATCGACCGCAACCAGGTCTGGCGGCCCACCGACATCGACGGCATGACGAACGCGCAGATGACCCTGCGCGAGGCCCTCGCCAGGTCGAAGAACACGGTCACGGCGCAGGTGATGCAGCAGGTCGGGCCGGCGCGGGTGGCGAGCCTGGCCCGTGCGATGGGGGTGCGCCAGAGCAAATTGAACGAAGTGCCGTCGCTGGCGCTCGGCACCAGTCCCGTCACGTTGAAGGAAATGGTGACGGCGTTCGGCGCCATCGCCAACGGCGGCAGCTACATCGAGCCGCAGGTGGTTGCGGCGGTGGAGGACCGCAATGGCAACGTGCTGGAGAGCTTCCAGGCCAGGTCGGAAACGGCGCTGTCCAGCGAGGCCGCGATGACGTTGCTGGATGTGATGCGCGGTGTGATCGACACCGGCACCGCGGCGGGCTTGCGCTCGCGCTTCGGCCTGACCGGCGACCTGGCCGGCAAGACCGGCACGACCCAGGACAACACGGACGGCTGGTTCATCCTGATGCACCCGCAACTGGTGGCGGGGGCCTGGGTCGGTTTCAACGACAACCGCGTTGCGATGCGCAGTTCCTATTGGGGACAGGGTTCGCACAACGCGCTGCTGGTGATCGGCGATTTCGCGCAGCAGGCCGTCAAGGGCGGCGTGCTGGACGCCAAGGCCGCATTCGCCGCGCCGCGCATGCAGGAGCAGGAAAAGCCGCTGATGGACCGGATGGGCGACTGGTGGAGCAACGTGTTCACCACGCCGCCGGCGGACTCCGGAACCGCGGTGGTCACGGTGCCGGTGAAGGCGGAGCCGGCGCCGCCGGTCGAGCCCCCATTACGTGTGCTGTCGAAGCCCGCCGAGGCGGCACCGGTCGACACGATTCCCGGAACGCAGGTGTACAGCGCACCGTCCGCCATGGGCGCGGGGTCTGCGGAGATAACCCTGCCCGTCGGCGAAGCGACAGGCAGCGCCAACGCCCCCTCCCAGTAACGAACAAGCCGGCGCTTGGCCGGCTTCTCCCGCAGGTCGGGTTCCGCAACGCGGGTCCCGACACCACCGATCACTTTTCCAGCTTGCGTTCGCGCTGGACCTCGTCATCGTTGCGCACCACCTCGCGGGCATCGCCCACGGTTTTTTGCGCCTTGCCCTTCGCCTCGCGTGCCGCGCCGCTCAACTGGGTGCTGGTGTCCCCGGTCAGCTTGCCGACTTCCTTCTTGACGGCGCCCGTGACCTGGTTGGTCGCGCCCTTGATCTGCTGCTTGTTCATGGGAATCTCCTTGGTTGGTGATGCCTCCCATGTTGGCGCTGCGACGGCGGATCCGAAGCCGTGCAGGCCGCGTGAGCCCGTGCGGTGCTTCCTACAGCAGAGGATCGCGCGCGCTCATTGCGACTCACGCGCCTGCTGCGTGCGCCACCAGGCCATCAGTTCGCGAAAATTTCCGTTGCAGCGCTGGCTGAGCAATGCTTCGTACGCCAGGGAGCAGGTGGCTGCCGTGCCGAAGTCCAGCAAGGCCTGGCTCGAGGCCCGAGGCAGCCATGGCGAAGGCCGCCAGCACGCGGCGCAGGGCTGTTGCGTTCATCCGGTTCTCCCTGGAGTGCGCGGTTCCGCGAGGATCGGCCGCGCCGCCGGGGTGGCGGATCGGCCGAATCCGACTCGGTGCGTCAGCGCGGGGCTTTTTGAGCGGCGCCGGTTGACTCAGATCAACTGCGGCGGGCGGGCTCCGGCGCACCATGGGGCGGAAACCGGGAAACGCCTGCCATGACCGACCTCATCGATCCCCAACTGCTGCGCAAGTACGACGTGCCGGGGCCGCGCTACACGTCCTATCCCACGGCGGACCGCTTCGTCGAGGCGTTCGGCGCCGGCGATTACCTGCAGGCCCTGTCGCAGCGCCGCGCTGGAACCGCCGGCCTGGCGATGCCGCTGTCGCTGTACGTGCACATCCCGTTCTGCGAATCGCTTTGCTACTACTGCGCCTGCAACAAGATCATCACCCGGCACAAGAGCCGCGCCGCCGATTACCTGCGCTACCTCACGCGCGAGGTGGACTTGCACGCGCAGGTCCTGGGCACGTCCCAGCCGGTGAGCCAGCTGCACCTGGGCGGTGGCACGCCGACCTTCCTGTCGGACGAGGAACTCAAGCAGCTGATGACGATGCTGCGGCGCAATTTCGCCTTCGCGCCGCAAGCGGAGTGCTCGATCGAGGTCGATCCGCGCACGGTGGATGCCGTCCGGCTGCAGGCGCTGGCCGACCTGGGCTTCAACCGCCTGAGCTTCGGAGTGCAGGACTTCGATCCCGACGTGCAGAAAGCGGTTCACCGCGTGCAGCCGTACGAGTCGGTTGCCGCGCTGATGGAGGACGCGCGCCGCATCGGCTTCGAGTCGATCAACATCGACCTGATCTACGGCCTGCCGCTGCAAACGCCCGAGTCGTTCGCCCGCACGCTGCGGCAGGTGTCGGCGCTCAAGCCGGACCGCATCGCCCTGTATGCCTATGCCCACCTGCCGGAGCGCTTCAAGCCGCAGCGCCGCATCATCACCATCGAGCTGCCGGGCGCCGCCGCCAAGGTGTCGATGCTGTCGCAGGCGCTGGCCGCCTTCCTGAGCGCGGGCTACGTCTACATCGGCATGGACCACTTCGCGTTGCCGGGCGATGCGCTGGCGGTGGCCAAGCGGCAGGGCAGGCTGCACCGGAACTTCCAGGGCTACAGCACCCATGCGGACTGCGACCTGATCGGGCTGGGCGTGTCCGCCATCGGCAAGGTCGGCGCCACCTACAGCCAGAACGCCAAGACCCTCGAGGAATATTGCGACCACCTGGACCAGGGCCGGCTGCCGGTGGTGCGCGGGCTGGCACTGTCGCGCGACGACCTGGCGCGGCGCGCGGTGATCATGGCGCTGATGTGCCAGGGGCAGCTGGTGTTCGAGTCGGTCGAGGTCGCCTGGCTGCTGGACTTCAAGACCTGCTTCGCCGCCGAGATGGAGCAGCTGCGCACGCTGCAGGAGCAGGGCATGGTGGTCATCGACGACACCGGCGTGCAGGTGACGGCGCAAGGCTGGTTCTTCGTGCGCGCCATCGCCATGCTGTTCGACAAGTACCTGCAGGCGGACCGCAACCGTGCCCGCTTCTCGCGGATCATCTGACATGGGCGGGACGCTGGCCGCAACGGCCCTGGTGATGGGCCTGGCGGGCGGCCCCCACTGCATCGCGATGTGCGGCGCGGCTTGCGGCGGCGTGATCCGCGGCGTCGGCGCGCCGCCGGTGCGCGGCATGTGGACTTTCCAGGGCGGCCGGCTGCTCGGCTACTCGCTGGCCGGCGCCGTCGCGGGCCTGGCCTTCCAGAGCCTGGCGTGGCTGTCGCAGAACACCGCCGCCTTGCGTCCCGTGTGGACGCTGTTTCACCTGGCCGTCCTGGCGTGGGGGCTGATGCTGCTGGCGCGGGCGCGGCAGCCCGCGTGGGTAGAGAGCGCGGGACGCACCGTCTGGCAGAAAGTGCGGCCGATGGCGCAGCGGCGCGGCGGCCTCGCGATGACGGGCGCGCTGTGGGCCTTCATGCCTTGCGGGCTGCTGTATTCGGCGCTGCTGGTGGCATCGCTCTCGGGCGGCCCCGTGGAAGGCGCGGTGTGCATGGCGCTGTTCGCGGCCGGCAGCGGCATCTCGCTGGGCCTGGCGCCCACCGCGCTGCGCCGCCTGCGGGAGATGGGCAACCGCCTGCGCAAGGACTCGGGCACCCGCATCGCCGGCCTCCTGCTGGCAGCGACCGCTGCCTGGGGCTTGTGGATGGACGTCGCGCACCGGGTTGCCCAGTGGTGCGGGCTGGCCTGATCACGCTCGTCGCCTGCCGGGGACGGCGGGCCACGATTGTTCTATAAGGCAGCCACCACAAGAGGAGAAGACGATGAAGGCGGAACTGTTCTACCTGACCCTCTCGGCCGTCCTGACCGGAGTGCTGTGGGTCCCCTACATCCTCGACCGCGTCGCGGTAGGGGGCCTGGCGGACGCGGTCGGATACCCGGCCCATCCGAAGCCGCAGTCGGCCTGGGCCCAGAGGTTGATGAAGGCCCATTACAACGCCGTGGAGAACCTGGCCGTCTTTGCCACGCTGGTGCTCGCCGCCCACGCGCTGGGGGTCTCGAACAGCGTCGTGGCAAGCGCGAGCATGGTGTATTTCTGGGCGCGTGTCGTCCATGCGCTTGCCTATACCTTCGCAGTCCCCTGGGTGCGCACGCTCGCCTTCACGGTCGGCTTCTTCGCGCAGGCCGCCATCGCCTGGCAGATCCTGGTGCGGTAGGAGCCTGAATGCTCGCGCTCGTGGTCTGCGCGGTGTTCGGCGGCCTGGCCTTGTGGCACTTCCGCATGGCGTTCCTGCCCATGAGGGGAGCAAGCGGCGCCGTGCCCAGCGTGGACGGCAAACCCTTGTTCGTGCCATCGCGCCGCGCTACCGTCGCGGTGGGCGTCGCCCTGGTGCTTTTCGCGGGTCTGGTCGCCGCCACATCCGGGCTCGTCCCCCTGGGCCTGCCTCCTTCCGTCCTGGCCTGGCTGTCGTATGGGCTGGCGGCCGGCTTGCTGGCCCGCGCGATGGGCGAGTTCAGGTACGTCGGATTCTTCAAGCGCGTCCGAGACAGCCGTTTCGCGCGCCTCGACACCTGGGTCTATTCCCCCTTGTGCCTGCTGCTCGCGGCAGGCGTGGCGATCGTCGCGCGACAGAACGGCGGTTGAGGCCCCCGGGGCTGCGATACTGCCCTCCCATGGGTTCGAACATCGAGGCGCTGAAGCGCATCTTCAGGGAAGGCCGGCACGCCGAGGCCGTGTGGCAGTGCGAGGCCGCGCTGGCCCGCGAGCCGGCGGACCGGGAGCTGCAGCGCCTGTGCGCCAACGACTTCAAGAATCAGTCCAGCTTTCCGGCGGAGCGCAAGGTGTTGCGAATCCCGGTGGCGCAGCCGGGTCGCTGCTCCACGGCTTCGACGAGCCGCTTGCGCTGCAAGCAGACGCGGCAATGCGGGTGACGGCTGGCACGACCGGTCCCGTCCCTCGTTGGCCCTGGCGCGCCAGGCTCAGGGTGGCGTGATGGTCGAGCCCGGCGCAGCGGCACCGACGGTGCGGGAAGAGGAGGTGGAGATCACCGCCATGCGGGCGCAGGGCCCCGGCGGCCAGAACGTCAACAAGGTCTCCACGGCCATCCACTTGCGGTTCGACATCCATCGTTCTTCGCTGTCCGCGGACGTGAAGGAAAGACTGCTGGCGCTGCCCGGTCGGCGCGTCACCAAGGACGGCGTGCTGGTGATCAAGGCCCAGTCGGCCCGCAGCCAGGAGCAGAACAAGGCCGATGCGATGCAGCGGCTGCAGGACATCGTCGCAGAGGCCTCGCACGTGCCGACGCCACGTCGCCCGACCAAGCCAACCCGCGCCTCGAAGCGGCGCCGCCTGCAGGACAAGGCCGAACGCTCCGAGGTCAAGGCAAGCCGGGGGAAGGTGAGCGAGTGACGGGAGGATTTCTTGCGCCTGCGGGGGAACACGCGTGAACGTGCGCCTTGCCAACGTCGACGATGCCGCGGCCATCGCCACGGTGCACGTGGATGCGTGGCGCCAGGCTTACGCCGGCGTGCTGCCGCAGGCGACGCTCGACGGCCTGTCTGTCGAAGCACGCACCCGCATGTGGACACAGGCCATCGCCGGCACGCGGGGGCGGGTGCTGGTAGCGCAGGAAGGCGGCAAGGTCGTCGGCTTCGCGGCCTTCGGCCCCTGCCGTGACGCGGGCGCGTCGCCCACCGAGCACGAGCTATGGGCCATCTACGTGGCGCCCGGGCGCTGGCGTTCCGGTGCGGGGCGTGCGCTCTGGCGCGCAGCGCGCGAGGCCATGGTGGCGGCGGGCGCGGCCTCCGTCAGCGTTTGGGTGCTGGCGGAAAACCAGCGCGCCCGCGGCTTCTACGAATCCGTCGGCCTGCGCGTGGCGCCCGAGGCCGGCGAGCGCGCCGTCACGGTCGGCGGCACGCCCGTCAACGAAGTCTGCTATGTGATGCATCATGCCGCCCCGGCGTACGATTTCCACTGAACCATCGGCCATGCGTATCCAGATCGACGACCTCAGCGGCCCTGAAATCCACGCGCTGCTGGAGGAACACCTGGCCAACATGCGCGAGCTGTCGCCGCCGGAAAGCGTGCATGCGCTGGACCTGGCCAGGCTGCGCGGGCCGGACATCACGTTCTGGACGGTGTGGGATGGATCACTGCTGCTCGGATGCGGCGCATTGCGCGAGCTCACGCCCACGCACGGCGAAGTGAAGTCCATGCGCACGCCGGAAGCCCTGCGCGGCAGGGGCGCCGGCCGCGCGGTGCTGCAACACATGATCGGGCAAGCGCGTTCGCGCGGCATGCGGCGCCTCAGCCTGGAAACCGGATCGCAGCCTGGCTTCGAGCCGGCGCGCACGCTGTACCGCAGCTTCGGCTTCACGCCTTGCGGTCCGTTCGGCGACTACCGCGAAGACCCGAACAGCTTTTTCATGACGCTGGCGCTGCAGGGGCCATGAGCTATCGGCTGCTGGCGAATGCGGTGGTGCTGCTGCATTTCGGCATCGTGCTCTTCGTCGTGACAGGCCTGCTGGCCATCGTCGCCGGGGGCTTGCGCGGGTGGCGCATCGCCCGCTCGCTGGCCTTCCGCGTCGCCCACCTGGCTGCCATCGCCTTCGTGGTGGTGCAGGCCTGGCTGGGCGCCGTGTGCCCGCTGACCACGCTGGAGATGTGGCTGCGCGCGCAGGCCGGGCAGGGCGGCTACGCCGGCGGCTTCATCGAACACTGGGTGCACCGCGTCCTGTTCTGGGAAGCGCCTGCGTGGGTGTTCACGCTGGCGTATTCCCTGTTCGGGCTGGCGGTGGTGGCCGCATGGTGGTACTTTCCGCCGCAACGCCAACGCCCACACCGATGAAAAAATTCCTGCTGTTCGTCTTCACCCACCTGGTGGCCGTCGGCCTCGGCTTCGCCCTGGGCATCTACGCGCTGCCCATCCTCATAGCGCCGGCCGCGCCGACGGCGGCGGACGTGAAGCAGCAGGTGGGCCAGACCGCGTTCACCGCACAGTTCAAGCGCGACCTGCCGGGAAGCGACGCCCTGCACTGGGGGGAGGGCACGGTCTCGGTCGGCACCCAAAGCATAGGCCTGGCCGGCCGGCTGGCGCCCGGCCCGGATTACAAGCTGTACCTGTCGCCCGAGTTCGTGGAAACGAAAGGGGACTTCCTGCGGGTGAAGCCGCAGATGGTGCTGGTCGGCGACGTCAAGACTTTCGAGAACTTCCTCGTGCCCTTGCCGGCGGGCCTGGACCCCGCGCGCTACACCACGGTGGTCGTGTGGTGTGAATCCTTCAACCAGTTCATCACGGCGGCGCGGTACCGGTAGCCTTGGAATACGCGATCCTGATCGCCGCCGGCCTGTTGGCCGGCACGCTCGGCGGCGTCGTCGGCACCGGTTCTTCCCTGGTGTTGATGCCGATCCTGGTGGTGATGTTCGGGCCCCGCCAGGCCGTCCCGATCATGGCGGTGGCCGCCATCCTGGGCAACCTCGGCCGGGTGCTGGCCTGGTGGCGTGACATCGACTGGCGCGCCTGCGCGGCGTACTGCTCCACCGCCGTGCCCGGCGCGGTGCTCGGCGCGCGCACGCTGCTGGCCATCCCTCCGGGCGTCGCCGAAGCGGTGCTCGGCGTCTTCTTCCTGTCCCTCATCGGCGTGCGCCGCTGGCTGGCGCGCCGCTCGCTGAAGCTGTCGCTCGGCCAGCTTGCGCTGCTCGGCGGGCCCCTGGGGTGGCTCACGGGCGTGGTCGTATCGACCGGCCCGCTGACGGTGCCGTTGTTCACGTTCCATGGCCTGGAGCGCGGCGCCTTCCTCGGCACGGAGGCGGCGGGCTCCATCGGCGTGTATGTCGCCAAGGTGCTGACCTTCCAGTTCTCCGGCGCCTTGCCGCCCGAGGTGCTGCTGCAAGGCGTGGGCGTCGGCGCGACGCTGATGGCGGGCTCCTTCATCGGCAAGCACGTCGTGCTGGCGCTCTCGCCGCTGGCGTACCGCTGGCTGATCGACATGCTGATGCTCTGTTCGGGGCTGTCGTTGCTCTGGACGGCGGTGCGCTGAGGATTTGTCGCAGCGGGGACGGCGGGTCCCCGTCATGACAGCGGCGGGCGCTCCCGTCCGGCTAGATTGCTGCAGCGACAGCCACAGGAGCCCTCCATGCAGCCCGATCCCCTTGCATTCATCCGGGGCATCAACGAGACCGCTGCGTTCAATCGCTGGTGCGGCATCCACGTGCTGTCGGCGGGGGAAGGCCGGGCCGAGATCGCCGTCGCCTGGCGTGACGACCTGGGCCAGTACGCCGGTTTCCTGCATGCCGGCCTGGTCGGCGCGCTGATCGACACGGCTTGCGGTTTCGCGGCGGCCACCCTGGTCGGCCGTGTGCTCGCATCGCATTTCTCCGTCAACTGCCTGCGTCCGGCCGTGGGGCAGCGCTTCATCGCCCGCGCGCGTGTCGTCAAGCCGGGCCGCACGCAGGTGTTCACCGCCTGCGACCTGTTTGCCGTTACGGACGGCGAGGAAAAGCTCGTGGCCACCGGCGAGACCCTGCTCACGCCGGTCGGCTCGTCGTGAAAGCACCAGCCGGACCCGGCTGAGCGCCAATGCACCAAAGCGGGAACCGGCCTTTCGGCGCGGATACCACAGCACGACACAGGACCTTCCTACATCCCGCCCCTGCGCGGCGCGGGACGATGGTTCACCTCTACCATAAGATATCTGCATGCCCGACCTCAAGCTGGAGGCTCAACCCACCGTCATGGATCCCGCGCGAAAGCCAGAGACCCCGCCCCGGCCCCCGCTGGATGCCCGCCTGACGGAGCAGCGCAATCCGCGCAGCAGTCGCATCGACCAGATGGCGACGCTGGAGATCGTCGACCTCATCAATGCCGAGGACCGGCTGGTCGCCGCGGCGGTGAGCGACGAGCGCGAGCGCATCGCTGCGGCGGTGGACCTGGTGGTCGAGGCCTTCCGCGCCGGCGGCCGGCTGATCTATGTCGGCGCGGGCACGTCGGGGCGCCTGGGCGTGCTCGATGCCTCCGAGATGCCGCCCACGTATCGCACGGAGCCGGACATGGTGCAGGGCGTGATGGCCGGCGGCTTCGAGGCGCTGCTGCGGGCGCAGGAGGGCGCGGAGGATCATCCCGAGGAGGGCGCGGCGGCGATGGAGGAGCGCAGCGTCGACCGGCGCGACTTCGTCCTCGGCATCGCGGCCTCCGGCACCACGCCGTACGTGCACGGCGCGCTGGCGCGCGCGCGGGAACTGGGCGCGCGCACGGGGTTCCTGCTGTGCACCTATCCGTCGGAAGACATCCTGCGCAACCACGACGTCGTCATCGCCCCGCTGGTGGGGCCGGAAGTCATCACCGGGTCCACGCGGATGAAGGCCGGCACCGCGACCAAGCTGGTGCTGAACATGATCAGCACCGCCGCCATGGTCAAGACCGGCAAGGTCTATGGCAACCTGATGGTGGACCTGCAGGTCACCTGCCAGAAGCTGCAGGACCGGGGCGAGCGCATCCTGATGGAGACGCTGGGGGTCGACCGCGCGGAGGCGACGCGCGTGCTCGACGCGGCCGGCGGCCACGTCAAGACGGCCATCGTGATGGCGCGGCTGGGAGTGGATGCCGATGCGGCGCGCCGGCGGCTGGAGGAGACGGGCGGCGCGATCGGCGGATTGAAATAACCGGGGTTTGGCGGGGTCGCTTCGCGCACCCGCCCTACGGGCCCAGGCAGGTCGGGTTCGCGAAGCGACCCCGACACCCGACGATTTACTTGTCGCCCCAGGGCATCTGCGTCCACAGCTGCCTGAACCCGCCCTCGGCTTCCTTGAGCTCGGCCTCGTAGCGCACCGGCGCCAGGTAGCGCAGCGGAGCGAAATAACCCGCGGCCTTGGCCTGGAACTCGGGATCGGCGGCCGCCTTCTGGATGGCGTTGACCAGCTGCTCGCGCACCGGGGCCGGCAGGCCCTTCGGTGCGCCGATGCCGCGCAGCGACGCCATCACGATGTCGTAACCCTGCTCCTTGAACGTCGGAACGTTCGGGGCCAGGCTGGTGCGGCTGGCGCTCATCTGCCCCAGCTGGCGCAGCGGGGTCCCGCCCTTGGCGTACTGCAAGGCCTCGCCGATGTTCATCGCCGCCATCACGATCTGCTTGCTGGCGATGGCGTTGTGGACCTCCGCCGCGCCCTTGAACGGCACGTGCGTGAATTTCACGCCGGCGGCGCGCTCGAACATCAGCGCAGCGAGGTGGTCATCGGAGCCCACGCCCGTGGTGCCGTAGGTCACGGCGCCCGGATTGGCCTTGGCGAACGCCACCAGGTCCGCAAGGTTCCTGATCGGGTTTTCCGCGTGCACGGAGAAGTTGCCCGGATCGTCGATCACGTTGCCCAGCAGATCGAAATTCTGCCAATGGAAGTTGGCCTTGCGCTCGATCGGGATGGTCAGCACGTTCGGCGTGTTGATGAAGCCGATGGTGTAGCCGTCCGCCGGCGCATTGGCGATCTCGCCGAAACCGATGCCGCCGCCGGCCCCGGCGCGGTTCATCACCACCACGCTGGCGTTGTTGCCCAGGTACTTGGCGATGTAGGGCGCCATCACGCGCGCGATGATGTCGGTGCCGCCGCCGGCGCCGTAGGCAACGACCATCTTGATGGGCGCCTCCGGATAAGCCGCGTGCGCCGCGCTGGGCGCCACCGCCGCGGCGGACAGCAGCAGGGCCGGCAGGAGCCGGCGCAGGGACGAGGGAAGGCGTTGCATGGGATCTGTCTCCTTGGATTGCTGCGGGTGGCCCGTCACGCAAGAATGCGCGCGCGCCTTTCTTCGAATCGGGGCCACACCTCGGGATTGACGAGGCGCGGCGGTCGGCCGCCGGCGAGCAGCAGCGCGATCTGGTCCGCCGACATCTGCGCCACGTTGCGGCGGCATTCGTGCGTGACGCCGGCGATGTGGAAGCTGGCGAACACGTTGTCCATGGCCAGCAGCGGGTGGTCCAGCGGCGGAGGCTCGCGGTCCCAGACGTCCACGCCGGCGCCGGCGAGGTGGCCGGAGCGCAGCGCCTCCACCAGGGCCTGCTCGTCGTGGATGCCGCCGCGCGCGGTGGTGATGAAGATCGCGCCCTTCTTCATGCGGGCGAAGGCGGCGGCGTCCATCATCTTCAACGTCGTCGCGTCGCGCGGGCAATGCAGCGACACGAAGTCGGCCTGCGCCAGCAGCTGGTCGAGCGTGACCGCCCGGGCGCCGCGGCGCACGATCTCGTCGTCGGGCAGCAGCGGGTCGGCGGCGATCACTTCCAGGCCGAAGGCCCGGGCCAATGCGGCGACGCGCGTGCCGACGTGGCCCAGGCCCACCAGGCCCACGGTCTTGCCGTGGATCTCGTGCCCCATCACGTCCTCGCGCGTGAAGCCCTGCTCGCGGCGCATGCGGCGGTCGCACTCGATCATGCGGCGCGACACGCCCAGCATCATGGCCAGCGTGTGCTCCGCCACCGAGGTGGCGTTGCCGCCGGCCTGGTTGACCACCGCCACGCCGGCCGCGGTGCACGCCGGCACATCGATCGTGTCGTAACCGGCGCCGCTCGATGAGACCGCGAGCAACTGCGGACAGCGCGCCAGCAGGTCGGCGCCGGCAAACCACTCGCGCGGCAGTTCGTCCTTGGCGGCGGACACGTGGTACACGTGCGCGGCCGACAGCAGGTCCCAGGAAGCGGAGGCCACGCCGCGCGTGGCGAAAACACCCAGCGACACGCTGCTTTCCTGCGCCAGGCGGGCATCGAAGGCCGGGTCGATCCACAGGTCCGAGCGGACCACGCGCTTTTCGTGGGCCATCGTGTCAGCGCGGGGTCGGGTCGGCGCCGATGCGCTTGAGCGTCACGTCGATCCACGTCGTGTCCAGCGTGCCGGCCTTGATGTCGATCATCATCTGCTCTTCGAGCTTGACCTTCTTGCGCGCAGCTTCCAGCACCGCTTCGACGTCGCCGAAGGGCACGCACAGCAGGCCGTCGGCGTCGCCCAGGATCAGGTCGCCGGGCGCGATGACCATGCCGTCGATGGCGATCGGGACGTTGATCTCGCCGGGACCGTCCTTGTAGGGCCCGCGGTGGGTGACGCCCGCCGCATAGAGGGGAAAGTCCATCTGCGCGATGACGTCGCAGTCGCGCACCGCGCCGTTGAGCACCACGCCGGCCAGGCGCCGCTGGATCGCGGTGTTGACCATCAGCTCGCCGAACAGCGAATTGGTCAGGTCGCCGCCCGCATCCACGACGATCACGTCGCCGGGCTGTGCCATCGTCAGCGCCTTGTGGATCATCAGGTTGTCGCCGGGGCGGCATTTCACCGTCAGCGCGGGGCCGGCGAGCTTGCCGCCCTTGTGCATGGGGCGCAGGCGCGGGCCGCTCGCCGTCATGCGCGCCATGCAGTCGCTGACGTTGGCCACCGGAATGTCGGCGAAGGCCTTGATGTGCTGCTCGGCGACCTGCCGTTGCCGCTTGAGGATCTGGAGACCGACCATGGGAATGTCCGTTGTCGTGAGGGAAGAAGAAGGAGGAATGTACCGAAGCGCGAAGGATCAGGTGCCCGCGGCGGGCAGCAGGTAGCTGGCGTCCAGCTCGTCGAGCGCGTTCACGCCGAGCATGGCCATGTTGCGCGAGACTTCCTCGCGCAGCAGCGTGATGCCCTTGCGCACGCCGTCTTCGCCGGCCACGGATGCGGCGTAGTTGAAGGGGCGGCCGACGAACACGAACTTCGCGCCGAGCGCCAACGCCTTGAGCACGTCGGTGCCGCGGCGAAAACCGCTGTCGATCATCACCGGCACTTCGGGGCAGGCCGCCACCACCTGCGGCAGCATCCGCAGCGGGGACACCGTCCCGTCGAGCTGGCGGCCGCCGTGGTTGGAGACGATGATGCCGTCGACGCCGCTGTCCACCGCCAGCCGCGCATCGCGCGGATCCAGGACGCCCTTGACCACCAGGCGCCCGGGCCACATCGCGCGGATCATGCGCAGGTGGTCCCAGTTCAGGTGGCCCCGGTCCGAGAAGTCGCGCTGCACGTTCGGCGACAGGATGGGTGCGCCGCGCCGGGCGTAGTTGTTCTCGAAGTGCGGCATGCCGTGCAAGGCGATCGTCCGCAGGAACGTGCCGAACAGCCAGCGCGGGTGCGTGAGGCCCTGCCAGGCCAGCGACAGGCTGGGACGCAGCGGCGTCGAGAAGCCGGCGCGCACGTTGTTCTCGCGGTTCGCGGCGATGGCCGAGTCCAGCGTGACCACCAGCGTGCGGAAGCCGGCCACGCGGACGCGCTCGACCAGCGCGCGGATGTCGGGCTCGTCGCCCGGCAGGTAGGCCTGGAACCAGGCCTCCGGGTTGGCCTGCACGATCTCCTCCAGGCGGATCAGCGAAGAGCCGCTCATGATCATCGGCACGTTTTCGCGCGCGGCGGCCCGCGTCAGCACGAGATCGCCGCGGTAGGCCGAAAGGGCGCTGATGCCCATGGGCGCCAGCCCGAACGGCGCCGACCAGCGCTTGCCGAACATCGTGGCGGCGGTCGTCCTGCGCGAGATGTCCACGAGCATGCGCGGCAGGAATTCGTGGCGCTCGAAGGCGGCGGCATTGGCGCGCAGCGAGTGGTTGCGCTCGACCGCGCCCGAGATGTACGCGAACACCGGCGCCGGGAGGTGGCGCCGCGCGGCACGCTCGAAATCGTCGAGCGAAAGGATGTGGCCGAGCCGTGCCGGCAGCCGGATGGGCTGGACGGCGTCGGCGGCTGCCGCGGCCGGCTGTGCCGCGGCGGCTGCTGGGGATTCGATCTGCATGGGAGGCCGGAGTGTCCGCTGCCCGCCACCCCGCGTCCAATACATAATTGGCGGTGTATTGATGCCTTTGCGGCATGAACCATGATCGACATCCGCCAGCTGCGCTACTTCCAGGCCGTCGCCGAGGAGCTCCACTTCGGCCGGGCGGCGGCGCGCCTGGCGATCGCGCAGCCGGCGCTGTCGCGGCAGGTGCAGCAACTCGAGGAGGCGCTGGGCACGCCGCTGCTGCGCCGCACGCAGCGCCGGGTGGAGCTGCTGCCCGCGGGCGCCTTGCTGCTGGAGCGCAGCCGCTCCATCCAGCACGAGCTGGAGCGCGCCGTCAGCGACACGCGCCGCACCGGCGCGGGCGAGCTCGGACGGCTGGTGCTGGGCTTCATCCATTCCTCCACCTACGGCTTGCTGCCCTCGATCATCCGGCGCTTCCGGCAACAGCATCCCGGCATCGAGCTGGAGCTGCTGGAACTTCCCATCACCGCGCAGCACGCGGCGCTGGTGCGCGGCACCATCGACCTGGGGCTGTTGCGCGTGCAGTCGGCGCCACCCGAGCTGGAGGTGCTGCCGGTGATGCCCGATCCTTTCCTGCTGGCGCTGTCGACGCGGCATCGCCTGGCCAGCCGCACCCGTGTGCACTTGAAGAGCGTGGCGGGCGATCCCTTCGTGATGTTCACCCGGGACGAGGCGCCCCTGCTGCACGCGGGCGTGCAGGCGATGTGCGCGCAGGCCGGCTTCACGCCGCAGGTCGCACAGCACGCCACGCAGATCCATACCGTGGTGGGCCTGGTGGGCGCCGAGCTGGGCGTGGCGGTGGTGCCGGCGACGGCGCGCAACCTGCGGCCGCGCAACGTGCGTTTCGTGCAGCTGGCGGACAAGGCGGAGCCGGTGCACGTGGCGCTGGCCTGGCGGCGCGGCCAGGAGACGCCCGCCATCCTGGCGTTCCGGCGGGTGACCCAGGACGTGGTGGCGTCGCTGCGCTGATGCCGCGGTGGCATCAATGGCCGCGGAATTATGTATTGGACGAAGGCGCCACTCCCGCCGACACTCGCGCGGAATACCGATATCCCAAGGAGACAGCATGAACACCCCCCGCCGCGGCATCACCCGCCGTGAGGCCGCGCTAGGCCTTCTGGCCGCCGCCGCAGCGCCCGCCTGGGCCCAGGAATGGACGCCGAACCAGCCCATCACCATCCTGGTGGGCTTCGCCCCGGGCGGTTCGGCCGACCAGATCGCGCGCCAGCTTTCGTTCGCGGCCAAGAACATCATCCCCGTGCCGGTGCTGGTGGTGAACAAGGTCGGCGCCGCCGGCGCCATCGCTGCGCAGGCCGTCGCCGATGCCAAGCCCGACGGCTACACGCTGTTCGTTGGCGGCGGCAGCGAAACCACCTCGGTGGGCAACTTCAAGCCGCTGGGCTACGACCCGCGCAAGTCCTTCGTTCCCATCATCAAGGTGTCGCGCGCGCCGAGCATCCTGGTGGTGCGGGCCGACTCGAAGTTCACCGACATGAAGGCGCTGCTGGCCGAGGCGAGGCTCGGCCCCGAGAAAGTCTCGTACGGCTCCACGGGCGAGGGCGGCATTTTCCACGCCACCGGACTGGTGCTGGAGAAGCAGGCCGGCGTCAAGCTGCTGCACGTGCCGTACAAGGGCGCGGCCGACTCGATGAACGCGGTGCTCGGCGGCCAGGTGGATTCCGCTTTCGGCGCCTACGAGGAGATGAAGCCGATGATCGACGCCGGCCGGCTGCGGCCGCTGGCGCTGTTCTCGCGCAGCCGGCTGCCGGCCCTGCCGAACGTGCCGACCATGAACGAGGTGGGCGTGCCCGTCGTGCTGGACAACATGAAGGGACTGATGGGCCCCGCGGGCATGCCGCCGGCCGTGGTCCGCTACCTGCACGACAGCTTCCGCAAGGCCATGCAGACGCCCGAGTGGAGGGACTACGTGGCCAAGTCGGGCCTGACCGAGGACTACGCGCAGGGCCCGGCCTTCCAGAAGGAAGTGGTCGAAGCCTATGACCTCATCGGCAAGGCGATCGCCAAGTGATGCAGGCCTTCGGCAAGGACGCTGCGATCGGCTTCATCGGCTTGGGCGTGATGGGCAACGGCATGGCGCACTGCCTGTTGCGCGCGGGCCATGCGCTGCACGTGTTCGCGCGGCGTGACGCGGTGGCGCAGCCGCTGGTGCAGGCCGGCGCGCGCCGCGCCGCATCGCCCGCGGACATCGGTCGCGATTGCGCTCTGGTGTTCCTCTGCCTGTCCGACGATGCCGCCGTGGAAGAAGTCCTGTTCGGCGAGCGCGGCCTGGCACAAGGCCTGGCGACGGGCAGCTGCGTGGTCGACACCAGCACCATCGCCGCCACCTCGGCGCGCGCGTTCGCGCAGCGGCTCGCGCGACAGGGCGTCACGCTGCTGGATGCGCCCATCAGCGGCGGCCAGCAGGGCGCCGAGAGCGGCACGCTGGCCTGCATGATCGGCGGCCCTGCCGACGCGGTGGAGGCCTGCCGCGAGGTGATGGGCGTTTTCTGCAAGGCGATCACGCACGTCGGCGAGTCCGGCGCGGGCCAGACGGTCAAATCGTGCAACCAGGTGGCCGTGGCCGCCGCGATGCTGGGCGTGGCCGATGCAATTGCACTGGCCCGGTCCCAGGGCGTGGACCCCAGCGTCATGCGCGAGGTGCTGCTGGGCGGCACGGCGCGCAGCTTCGTGCTGGAAAAGCACGGCCAGCGCATCATCGACGGCGAGTTCAAACCCGGTTTCCGGGCCCGCCTCATGCGCAAGGACCTGCGCATCGCTCTGGCCACCGCGCAGGCGGGTGGGGCGGCCCTGCAAGCCGCGCCGGTG
The DNA here is from genome assembly GCF_037572435.1 of Ramlibacter sp. PS3R-8. Taxonomy (NCBI): domain Bacteria; kingdom Pseudomonadati; phylum Pseudomonadota; class Betaproteobacteria; order Burkholderiales; family Comamonadaceae; genus Ramlibacter; species Ramlibacter sp. PS3R-8. The sequence continues at coordinate 122,519 of NZ_JBBHGT010000002.1, read as the reverse complement.
GCGGAGCGGCTGGTGGGCGAGCTGTGCGACAGCGGCCGCGCCGAGTCGGATTGGGCGGCGGTGGGGCACCTGGTGCAGGAGAAGGGCCGCCGCTGAGGGCCGCTGGGTCCTCGGCACGGCCGCGCCGCACGGCACTCCTTCAGGCGGTCGGCTCGCCGTCGGAGGCTTGCAGCGCTGCCAGGATCGCCGCCACGGTGCCGGCGGCGTCGTGCGATGTGTGCACGGCGACGCCATGCGTGGCCGCCATGGCGTGCAATGCAGTGGCGGCCAGCTCCCGGGTGGTCTCGCACGGCGACACGAGGTGGATCGTCGGGGGGCGTTGCAGGCCGCGGATCAGCCGGGCCGTTTCCGTCATCACCGCCCGGGCCCGGACCCGTTCCCGGCCGACCAGCAGCACCAGCTGCTCGACGTGCCCCAGTCCGAGCAGGCCGACGCCCTTAGCCAGCGCGCGACGCGGCAGCCCCTGGACACGGGTGATCGCCGTCCGCGCACCGGGCAGGTCGGTGTATGCGGCGCCGACGTCCCCGCGCGTGAGCTCGCCCCCGGCATAGCGCTGGTAAGCCAGCCGCGCTCCGGCGCGCTGGGCCACCGCGCGCACCAGTTCGACGCTTTCGTTGTCTTCGGAGGCGAGCGCCAGTACGTTGCGCCGGCCCGCCAGCCCCGCCGATCCGTTGCCCGCCACGAGGCAAGGCGCGGACTGCGACCGCCAGATCTCCAGCGGCTCCTTCGCCCAGCCCTCCTTCTCCTCGCGTGCAATGCAGTGCAGCCGCCGGGCCACGTCCGACCCGCGCTCGCCCGCATGCAGGGAGGCGACCTGCACGGGCTCGCCCAGCGTGACCGGACCGCGGCTGCGGTGCAGCAGCAGCGGGGCGGTCCCCGGGGCGCCGCTGCATAGCTGTTCCCACTCGCAATGGACGCTTTCCGCGGGCCCCTCCAGCCACTGCAACACCCAGCCGGCACTGGAGAGCAGGGCGGTCTGAATCCCGGTGGCCGCCGCGCGCTCCAGCAGCATCTGGCGGCGGGACAGCAGAGACTCGACGGCGGAGCCCTCCGCGGCCCCGAGGCTGGCGCACAGCAGCCGCACGGCGGGGCCCGCCGATGATGAACGTAGCGGCATTTCCGACATGCGGCGATTATTTAGGTCTAAAGTAATGTCGTCCAATGCATACTCTGTCGTATTCCAATGCAGAGGACGCATACATGGACGAGCGCCGCTATTCGCACATCGTTGCCCTCGCCGACGAGGGCAGCTTCAACGCGGCGGCGCAACGGGTGCACCTGAGCCAGCCGGCGTTCAGCCGCAGCATCCAGGCGGCCGAGGCGGAGCTGGGCATGCAGCTGTTCGTCCGCAGCAGCAAGGGCATTCGCTGCACGGCCGCTGGCGACTTCGTGGTGTCGCGGCTGCGTTCGCTGCTGCACGCCAGCAGCAACCTGCAGCGCGACGTGGCCATGTTCCGCGACGGCCAGGTGGGCGACCTCCACTTCGGCATGGGCCCTGTCATCGCTGCCGCCTTGCTCGCCCCCTTGCTGCGCGACATGCGGGTGCACTACCCGGCGGTGCGCGTGCGGGCCGTCGTCCAGCATCCCAGCGTGCTGCTGGAGCAATTGCGCCGCCAGGAGCTGGAATTCATCGTGAGCGACCGGCGCTTCCTGCCGGCGGGGCTCGATACGCACCTGCTGGCCGTGCTGCCGGGCGCCTTTTTCGTGCGCACCGGGCACCCGTTGCTGCGAAGCAGGAAGGTTCGCATGCCCGACCTGGCGCCCTACGGCCTGGCCACCGGCCGGTTGCCACGGGCGTTGCAGGAAGCGCTGCGTCGCGCCATGGGCGTCGGCGAGGCCGACGAGCTGCCGCTGGCGGTGCAGTGCGACGAGCTGTCGGCGCTGAAGTCCGTGACGGCCGTGACCGACCTGGTGTTGCCCGCGACGCGCGACATGTTGCAGCACGAGCTGGCGACGGGCGCACTGCGCGAGCTCGCGGTGCATGGCGTTCCACCGGAACTGACGTCGCAGCCGGCGATCGTGCTGGAAGGCGGCCGCGCCTTCACGCCCGCCGGCGCCCATGCAGCGCAGTTCCTGCGCCGCATCGCACGGGAAAGCACCGGCCAGGCCGCCTGACGGGCGTCCGCAGGAACCGGCGGTCGCCTACAAGCGCGACGCGGCTGGCGACCTATCGTCGCGGCCATGACCGATCGCGACCCCAAGCAATACCTGCAACATCTCCTGGAACGCTTCCGGCCCGAACGTGGCGGCACGCCGGCCTGCACGCCGGAAACCACCGGCATGGCGCGCAACGCGTTCGCCATCGCGATCGCCACCGTCGACGGCGAGGTCTACTCCGCCGGCAACGCCGACGACGCGTTCACGCTGCAGTCGATGTCCAAGCCCTTCATCTACGGGCTGGCGCTCGACCTCTTCGGTCGCGAGGCGGTGCACGCCCGGGTGAACGTCGAGCCCACTGGCGAAGCGTTCAACTCCATCACGGAGCTGGAGGAGGACCACCTGCCGTACAACCCGATGATCAATTCCGGGGCGATCACCATGTCCGCCATGCTGCACCACGCGGATCCGGACCACGCCCGCGAATGGATGATGGCGATGTTCGGCCGCTACCTCGGGCGAGAGCCGGAACTGCATCCGAAGCTGGACCTGGACGTGCGGCCGCACCGCAACCTGGCGATCGGCCACCTGCTGCGCCACTTCGACGTGATCGGCGACGACATCGAGGGCGCCCTGGAATTGTATGGCCGGCAGTGCGGGCTGGCCGTGTCCACCCGCGACCTGGCGATGATGGCCGCGACCCTGGCCGGCGGCGGTGTCCATCCGCGCACGCGGGCCCGGGCGCTCCAGCGCAAGCACGTGCGGGACGTGCTGACGCTGATGTTCACCTGCGGCATGTACGACGCCTCGGGGCACTGGGCCTACACGGTCGGATTGCCCGCCAAGAGCGGTGTCAGCGGCGGCATCCTCGCCGTGGTGCCGGGGCGGATGGGGCTGGCCGTCTATTCGCCACGGCTGGACCGGCACGGCAACAGCGTGCGCGGCGTCGAAGTGTTCAAGGCGATGTCGGCGGACGGCAACCTCAGCCTGTTCGCGGTGCCCGGCGAGGACGGCGTACCGCCTTCGCCCGAAGCCGCGCGCAAGAAAGCGGCTGCCGAGTGATGGCGGCCCGGCAGCGGGCAGCTGAATAGCCGGACATCCAACCACCGGACGCAGAAGGCGCGGAAGTTACGCAGAAGTCGCAAAAGGACTCCGGAAGAAGAAGATGAGAATTCCCCGCTCTTCTTTTTCTTCCTTCTTTTCTTCTTCTGCGTCTTCTGCGTAATTTCCGCGTCTTCTGCGTCCGGAAGTTGTATTCGCAGCCTACCAGCGGCAGCCGAAGACCTGCTCCAACTCCTTCAGCGCCTGCGCATCCAGCGGCTGCGGCTTCGGCTCCGCCAGCAGCCACAGCTTCGCCGTTTCCTCCAGTTCCTCCAGCACCGCCATGGCCTGCGCCGGCGAGTCGTGCCAGACGTTGGGCCCCAGCCGCGCAAGCATCACCGCACGCAGCGGCGTGCCTTGCGCTGCATGGCGCGCCACCAGCCCTGCCACCAACTCGCCCACCTCGGGCGCGCCCGGGCGGTGATAGGGAACCACCGGCACATGCCCGACCTTCATCACGAAGTAAGGCGTGACCGGCGGCAGCAGTTCGCCTTGCGCATCGTGCAGGGTGAGCGCCACGCAGTGGGTGCTGTGGGTGTGGATCACGCAGCGCGGCACGGCGTGCTGCGCGGCGTGCGCCTCGTAGATGCGCCGGTGCAGCAGCAGCGTCTTGCTGGCCGTCGCGCCGGACAGCTGCCGGCCCTGCAGGTCGGTCTTCGCCAGGCCGGCCGGCTCCAGGAAGCCGAGGCACGCATCTGTCGGCGTGATGAGGTAGCCGTCCTCCAGCCGCACGCTGATGTTGCCGGCGGTGGCGTGCACGTAGCCGCGGTCGAACAGGCTCTTGCCGACGCGGCAGATCTCGCTGCGGGCCTGCGCTTCGTTCATGCGAGGCGGCCGAAGGACTTGCGGAAGAAGTCCGGCGTGCCGAAATTGCCCGACTTCAGCGCCAGGTGCACGTCGGCGCCGCAGGCGGTGGCGGCCGCGAAGCACCAGGGAACGCCGGGATCGATCTGCGGCCCGATGCGCATCTGCTCCACGCCGAGCGCCTGCACGACCGCGCCCGAGGTCTCTCCGCCGGCCACCACGAGCTGCCGCACGCCGCGCTGCACCAGCGCCTTGCCGATGGCGGCGAGCGCGTGCTCCACCAGGGCTCCCGCGTCCTGCACGCCGACGCGCTGCTGCACGGCGCGCACCGCGTCGGGGGTCGCGGTGGAGTACACGAGCACCGGGCCCTGCGCGAGGCGGGGCTCGGCCCACGACAAAGCGGCGCGAATGACCGCGTCGCCGTCGCCGACCAGCTGCAGCGGATCGATGGCGAACGCGGCGCCGCCTGCGTCGATGAAGTCCTTCACCTGTTGCTGCGTCGCCGTGGAGCAGCTGCCGGAGACGATGGCACGCAGGCCGATCGCCGGCGGCAAGGCAGCCGCCGCCGCCGACGGCCGCAGGCCGTGGTTCTGCGGCAGGCCGATGGCGACGCCGGACCCCGCGACCACCAGCGGCGCATCGGCCAGCGCCTGTCCGAGCGCCATCAGGTCTTCGTTGCCGATGGCGTCGACGATGGCGAACCGCACGCCTTCGCCGCGCAACTGCGCGATGCGCCGCAGGATGCCTTCCTCGCCGGTGCGCACCACCGCGTGCGGGATGAGCCCGACGCGGCCGCGGGACTGCGCCTGCATCACCCGCACCAGGTTCGCATCCGTCATCGGCGTCAGCGGATGGTTGCGCATGCCCGACTCGCTGAGCAGCACGTCGCCGACGAACAGGTGGCCCTGGAACACGGTGCGCGCGTTCTCGGGGAAGGCCGGCGTCACGCAGCAGAAGTCCGCGCCCAGCGCGTCCATCAGCGCGTCGGCCACCGGGCCGATGTTGCCCTGCGGCGTCGAGTCGAAAGTGGAGCAGACCTTGAAATAGAACTGGCGGCAACCCTGCGCCTGCAGCCAGCGCAAGGCGTGCAGCGACTGGCGCACCGCCTCCTCCGGCGCGATGGTGCGCGACTTCAGCGCCACCACCACCGCATCGGCATCGGGCGCGGCTTGCTCGGGCACGCCGATGGTTTGCACCACCTGCATGCCGGCGCGCACCAGGTTGTTGGCGAGGTCGGTCGCACCGGTGAAGTCGTCGGCGATGCAGCCGAGCAGGAGCGGGCGCGTCATGTCAGTAGGGCGGCGCGAAACCGTTGCGGCCGGCGCTGATGCGCAGCACCGTCGGTTGCCCGTTGATCTCCTGCGCGGTCAGCGAAACCCGGTGGCCCACGGCGAGCAGGGTTCGGTCGCCCGGCCGCAGGCTGAAGACCGGCGCTTCCGGGGGGACGACGATGGCCTTCTCGCCGTCCTTGTAGCGCAGCTGGAGGCGTCCGCCGCCGCCCGAGGCAACGACATCGGCAACGGTGGCATTCGTCATGGTGCTCTGCGGCAGGAAGTCGAACGGGTAGTGGCCTTCCCCGGTGCCTCGCATCGCATCGGGAAACAGCAGCACGGCGATCGCGCGCTGGCTGCCGTCCGCCTGCGGGATGCCGCCGACGCCGACGAAGGTGCCGGCGCGCACGTCCGCCAGGGTGACGGGAAACACTTCGGTGACCGTCAGGTTCGGGGCGATCGCCAGTTCGATGCGTTCGCCATTGCGTTCACGCAGCGTGAGCCGCGTGTCCGACAGGGCCTCGAGGGTGCCGCGCAGGCGCAGCGGGCGAGCCGCCGCCGGCTGCGCCAGGACCGCGAACGGCAGGCCGGCGGCGGCGAACGCCGCGCAGTTCTGGAGGAAGACTCGTCGATGCTGCTTCATGAAGCTTTCCTTTGCATGCTCTCCTTGACCCCGCGTTGCACGGCCTCCAGCAGGTCGCCGGGTGCGGCGGGCTTGACCAGGTGCTGCGAGAAGCCGGCGTCGTGGGCGCGGGCCACGTCCGCGGACGTGCCGTAGCCGGTCAGTGCGACAAGATAGCAGGCCTGGCCGCTGGGATGCGCCCGCACGCGCGCGGCCAGCTCGTGCCCGCTCATGCCGGGCAGGCCGATGTCCAGCACGGCCACGTCCGGCACGAAGTCGTCGAGCAGCGTGAGGGCCACGCCCGGGTCGTAGGCGACGCGCACTTCGTAGCCGGAGATCTCCAGCAGCGCGCCGGCGGTGTCCGCGGCATCCTTGTTGTCGTCCACCAGCAGCACACGGCCATGCGAACCCGTCACCAGCGCTGCCGGCTGGCTCGGGACGGGTTCCGGCGGCGGCGCGGCCAGCGGCAGCCGCACGACGAACCGGCTGCCACGTTCGGCGCCGTCGCTGTACGCCTGCACCGTGCCGCCATGCATCTCGACCAGGCTCCTGACGATCGCCAGGCCCAGGCCCAACCCGCCCCGTGACCGGTCGGCGCCTTGCGGGGCCTGGTAGAACAGGTCGAACACGTGCGCCAGCACCTCCGGCGGCATGCCGAAGCCGCTGTCTGCCACGGTCACTTGCACATCGTCGCCATTGCGTTCGACGCGAAGGCTGATGCTGCCCTCCGGCCCCGTGAACTTGACGGCGTTGCCCAGCAGGTTGGCGAGCACCTGGCCCAGGCGCACCTCGTCGCCGGCCACCCAGAGCTGATCGGCCTCGCGCGGAATGTCCAGCTCGAGGCGGCGCAGCCCCAGCACGGGCTGCACCGCCTGCGCGCCGTGCCGCACCACGTCGGCCAGCCGCAAAGGCTCCATGCGAATGGCCAGGCGCTTGCCGGTGATGCGCGACACATCCAGCAGGTCGTCCACCAGCCGTTTCATGTGGGCGACCTGGCGCTCCATCACTTCGCGCTCGTTGCGCGTGCCCGGCTCGCCCTTGCGCGCCATGAGGTGCAGCGCGGTCGCCATCGGCGCCAGCGGATTGCGCAGTTCGTGGCCGAGCATCGCCAGGAATTCGTCCTTGCTGCGGCCCGCTTCCTCGGCCAGTTGCAGGGCCTCCGTGGCGCGTGCCAGCAGCGTCTCCCGTTCCGATTCGGCGGCCAGCCGCTCGCGCGACGCGCGTTCGCGCTCGGCCGATGCGATCTCCAGTGCGACGCCCACGTCCTGCAGCTCGGAGATCTCCAAGGGGGGCACCTTCACGGGTTCACCGCGCCCCATGGCGCCGGCTGCGGCCTTGAGGGCGTCGATCGGGCCGGTGACATGGCTGGCGAAGTAGGTGGCGAAGAAGGCGGCGAGCGCGAGCGAGGCGAGCAGGCCCGCCGCCACCGCGCCCAGCAAGCCATAGAGCTCGGGGTCGTGCGTGGAAATGCCCGTGGCCACGACCCAGTTGGACCAGTCCAACCGCACGAAGGCGGTCTGGCTCGGCACGCCCTCCAGCGTCACCGTCGGCCCCACGCCTTCCGGGCCGCCGCGCGCCAGCAGTTGCTCCAGGGAGGGCGACGGCCGGCCCACCGAATGCTGCTGCGAACGCGCCACCCGGTTCAGGTTCTGGTCGAACACCGCAACCACCGACGTGGGAGTCATCTTCTGCCGCTGCACCACGGCCAGCACGCGCTCCACGGGGATCACGGCCGACAGGACGTAGCGCAGGCTGCCTTCGTGCAGCACCGGCACGCGCACCGCGAACGCGGGACCCTGCTGGAAGCGGCCGACGGCCAGGGTGCCCACCACCGGGGTCCGGCTGGCGAGCGCCCGCCGCATGCTTTCGGGGTCGACGGCCTCCTCGGTGGGGCCCACAACGGGCCGCGCGGAGTTGAGGATGACACGGCCGGTCCCATCCGCGACCACGATCGCCCGCCAACCCTGGCGGTCCGTGATGCGGCCGGCCAGCGAGTGGAACTCCGCCAGCCGCTGCGGCTGCAGTTCATCCGACAGCGCCAGGCTTTCCAGCACGCTGGCGGATGCGCGCAACTCCGAATCCACCGCGGTGGCCAGCGCACGCGACAGCGCGAGGGCGGTGTCCTGGACGTCCTGCTGGCGTTCGTGGGCCAGGTAGGCGAGCACCACGCAGGCCACGACGGCCAGCGGCAGCAGGCCGCTCGCTGCCAGCAGGAACAGGCGAAAGCGAAGTGTCCGCCCGGGACGCTGGAACTTCATGTCTGCCGGATGACGTAGCGGACGAACCCGTCGGCCTGCGCGAAGCGGTCGTAGACGCGGCGCGCCTGCGCGTTGTCCGCCTTGGTCATCCAGTACAGGCGCGCCCAGCCTTCGGCGCGCATCGCGTTGCGCAGCCACTCGATCAGGGCGCCGCCGATCCCGCGGCCGCGGGCGTCGCGCGCCACGAAGAGGTCTTCGAGGTAGCAGACGGCCCGGGTCTCCCAGGTGTTTTCGTGGACCACGCAGTGGGCGAAGCCGACCACCCGGCCTTCGACCTCGGCCACGATGCACATCACGGCGGAATCAGGATCCAGGATCCGGTTCCAGGTGCGGCGGGTCACTTCATCGTCGAGGCGGGTGCCGTAGAAATCGCAGTAGCGGCGCCATAGCTCTTGCCAGACGGGCTCGTCCGAGGGCAGGGCGGCGCGAATGATGCAGGGCGTCGTCACCCATCCATTGTGCATGGACGCCGCGCGAGCGGGTTACAACTGCCGGGCCAGCAGCACGGCCGCGTGCATCGCCTGCCGCTGCGCCCCGTCGTGGATCTGGTGCCGGCAGCTGGTGCCGTCGGCCACGACGATGGCACCCGGCGCGGCGCGCACGGCGGGCAACAGGCTCAGTTCCGCCATCTGCATGGACACGGCGTGGTGCTTCGCTTCGTAGCCGAAGCTGCCGGCCATGCCGCAGCAACTGGATTCGATCAATTGCGGCTGCGCGCCCGGAATCAGCTTCAGCACGTCCAGCACCGGCGATACCGCGCCGAACGCCTTCTGGTGGCAGTGGCCGTGCACCAGCAACGGCTGGTCCAGCGGCTTGAGCTTGCCCACCAGCACGTCCAGCCGCCCCGCGACGGCTTCCCGCGCCAGGAATTCCTCGAACAGCAGCGACTGGCCGGCCAGCGCCTGGGCCGGCTCGCCGAAGCCCATCGCCGTCATCTCGTCGCGCAGGGTCAACAGGCAGGAAGGCTCCAGGCCGACGATGGCGATGCCTTTCGCCACGAACGGCTGCAAGGCGCCGAGCAGTTCGGCGGCCTTTGCCCTGGCCTCGCCGACCATGCCGCTGGCCAGGTAGGTGCGGCCGCAGCACAGGTGCTTGCCGTCCGGTCGTTCCTTGGCCGCCACGTGCACGGTGTAGCCGGCGGCTTGCAGCACCTCGAAGGCCGCCTGCGCGTTCGCCGATTCGAAAAAGCCGTTGAAGGTGTCCACGAACAGGACCACGGGCCGGGTCGCCGCCAGCACTTCGGTGCGCGACGCACCGCGCGCGGGACCGTTGAAGAAATGCCGCGACTGCCACTGCGGCAGGCTGCGCCTGGCGGAGAAGCCCAGCATCTTCTCGCCCAGCCGCGCCAGCAGGCCGCTGCGATTGCGCAGGTTCAGCAACCCGGCGAAGCGGCTCGCCGTGGCCGCGTAGTCGGGCAGCCGCGCGACCAGCTTGTCCTTGAGCGACCAGCCGTTCTTCTGGCGGTCGGCGGCGAGGAATTCGATCTTCATGCGGGCCATGTCCACGCCGGTCGGACAGTCCCGCTTGCAACCCTTGCAGCTGACGCACAGGTCGAGCGCGTCGCGCACGGCCTCGCTGGTCAGTCCGTCCGGCCCGAGCTGGCCGCTCATCGCGAGGCGCAACGTGTTGGCGCGCCCGCGCGTCAGGTGCTGCTCGTCGCGCGTGACGCGGTAGCTCGGGCACATCGTTCCGGCGTCGAACTTGCGGCAGTGGCCGTTGTTGTTGCACATCTCCACGGCCTTGGCGAACCCCCTGGCCGGGTCGCCGCCGGTGCCGGGGGCGGTGGTGCGCTCGGTGGCCGGATCGTTCTGCACGTCCCACGGCGACCAGTCCAGGGCCGGCTGCAGCGGGATCACCTTGTAGGTGGGAGGAAAGCGCATCAGCCGCGTGTCGTCCATGCGCGGGGCGTCGACGATGCGCTGCGGGGACAACAGGTCCAGCGGGTCGAACAACTTCTTGATCTCGCGGAACGCGTCGTTGATCTTCGGGCCGAACTGCCACTGGATCCATTCGCCGCGGCACAGGCCGTCGCCATGCTCGCCGCTGTAGGCACCCTTGAACTTGCGCACCAGCTCGGAGGCTTCCTCGGCAATGGCCCGCATCTCCGGCGCCCCGTTGCGCCGCATGTCCAGGATGGGCCGCACGTGCAGCGTGCCGACCGACGCGTGGGCGTACCAGGTGCCCTTGGTGCCGTGCTTGCGAAACACCTGCGTCAGGGCGTCGGTGTATTCGGCCAGGTGGACCAGCGGCACGGCGCAGTCCTCGATGAAGCTCACCGGCTTGCCGTCGCCCTTCAAGCTCATCATGATGTTCAGGCCGGCCTTGCGCACTTCCCACAGCGCTTTCTGCGGCCCTTCGTCGGGCATCAGCACCACCGAGCCGGGCAGGCCCAGGTCGCCCATCAGTTCCTGCAGCTCCTGCAGCTTCTTCAGCAGGGCGGCGCGGTCGGCGCCGGCGAATTCCACCAGCAGCACCGCCTCCGGTTCACCGATGAGGGCCGCGCGCACCGTCGGCGCGAACGCCGGGTTCTGCAGCGACAGCTCGATCATCGTGCGGTCGACCAGTTCGACCGCGGTCAGGCTGCCGTCGCTTCCCAGCTTGACGATGTGCTGCGCCGTGTCCATCGCCTTGTAGAAGGTCGGGAAGTTCACCACCCCCAGCACCTTGGCGCGCGGCAGTTCCGACAACTGCAGCTTCAGGCTGCGGGTGAGGGCCAGCGTGCCCTCGCTGCCCACCAGCAGGTGCGCGAGGTTGACGCTGCCGTCGGCGGTGTACGGCTTCTCGTTCTGGTTGTGGAAGACGTCCAGGTTGTAGCCGGCCACGCGGCGCAGCACCTTGGGCCACCTGGCCTCGATCTCGGGCGCGAGCGCCAGGGCCAGGTCGCGCACGCGCTCGCCCATGGCACGCGCGGCGCCGGTGGCTGCTTCGAAGCGGCCGAAGGTGTGCAAGGCGCCGTCGGACGTCCACGCCTGCGCGCCCAGCACGTTGTGCACCATGTTGCCGTAGGCGATGCTGCGGCTGCCGCAGGAGTTGTTGCCCGCCATGCCGCCCAGCGTGGCCTGCGCCGCGGTGGACACGTCCACCGGGTACCAGAGTCCCAGCTTCTTCAACTGCGCGTTCAGGTGGTCCAGCACGATGCCGGGTTCCACGGTCGCCGTGCGCCGTTCGGCGTCGACTTCCAGCACGCCGCGGACGTGCTTGGAGAAGTCGATCACCAGCCCGGCGCCCACCGTCTGGCCGCACTGGCTGGTGCCGCCGCCGCGCGGCACCACCGGCACCTTCAGGTCGCGGCAGATGTCCAGGGCCAGGCGCGCGTCTTCGGCCGTCCGCGGCAGGAAGACCCCGACGGGCGTGACCTGGTAGATGGAGGCGTCGGTGGCGTAGCGGCCGCGGTCGGCGGCCGAGAACAGCACTTCACCGGTCGTTTCGGCGGCGAGGCGCTGCGCCAGCCGGCCCGCGACTTCATTGCTGGCGCGGGAGACCGCGTCATAGGCCTTGCCTGCGGCTTCGCGGGTCACCTCCAGCGGCAGCGGCGCATTCATGCGGCATTTCCCCGCTGCGCCTGTGCTTCCCGCACCTGCTCCAGCACCACATCGCGCTTGTTGCGCAGGTGGCCCAGCAGGACGTCGCGCATCGCCGCGCCGTCCCGCGCCGCCAGGGCGTCGATCATCTGTTCGTGTTCCTTCAGCGCCCGCTTCCACTTCTCGCCGTCCTGGTTGGAGCGGAAGCGCAAGGCCTGCAGCCGCGCGTTGACCTGGTTGTAGACGGTGGACAGCACGGGGTTCTTGGCCGCCGCGTTAATGGCGTTGTGGATGCGCGCGTTGAGGGTGTAGTACGCGGAGAGGTCGCGCCGCGTGTACGCCGCCATCATCTCGAACTGCATGGCCTGGATTTCGGCCAGTTCCCCGTCGGTGATGCGCTGGGCGGCCAGTTCCCCGGACAGTCCCTCCAGCCCTGCCATGACTTCGAAAGTATTCAGTACGTCATCCTCTGATAGGGAAACTGCTATCGCTCCCCGGTTCGGCAGGAGTTCCACTAGGCCCTCCGCCGCCAGCATCTTGATCGCCTCCCGCAAGGGGGTGCGCGAAACGTGCAGCAGCTCCGCGAGCTCGCGCTCGTTGAGCTTGGCGCCGGGTGCGATGCCGCCTTCCACCAGCATCTGGCGCAGGCGGTGCGCCACCTGCTCATGCAGGCTGGCGCGGGGAATGGAGATCACGTCCGCTGTCATGGCGGCGATTTTGTATGCAAATTTCCGGTGTGGCAAGTCATCCGTAGGGAGAAGAGGGGTTGACAAGAGAATTTTGTATGCAAAAAATGCCAACTCTTGCCCACCCACCGGACCGACCATGCTGACACTCGACTTCCACCCCACCGGCCGCCACTTCCTGCAGATCCCGGGGCCCTCTCCCGTGCCGGATCGCATCCTGCGCGCCATGAGTTTCCCGACCATCGACCACCGCGGTCCGGAGTTCGGCGTGCTCGGCCTGCGGGTGCTCAAGGGCATCCAGCAGATCTTCCAGACCCGCCATCCGGTGGTGATCTACCCGGCGTCCGGCACCGGCGCGTGGGAAGCGGCGCTGTCCAACACGCTCAGCCCCGGCGACCACGTGCTGATGTACGAGACCGGCCACTTCGCGGCGCTGTGGCAAAAGCTGGCGGCGCGCCTGGGCATCAAGACCGAGGTGCTCGGCCTGCCCGGCGTGGAGGGCTGGCGCAAGGGCGTGCAGGCGCACATGATCGAGGAGCGCCTGAAAGCGGACAAGGAACACGCCATCAAGGCCGTGTGCGTGGTGCACAACGAGACGTCGACCGGCGCCACCAGCAACATCCTGGCCGTGCGCCGCGCCATCGATGCGGCGAAGCACCCCGCGCTGTTGCTGGTCGACTCGATCTCCGGCCTGGCTTCCGCGGAATACAAGCATGACGAGTGGGGCGTGGACGTCACCATCAGCGGCTCGCAGAAGGGGCTGATGCTGCCCCCGGGCATCAGCTTCAACGCGCTGTCGCCCAAGGCCATCGAGGCCAGCAAGACCGCGAAGCTGCCCAAGTCCTTCTGGGCCTGGGACGAGATCATCGAGATGAACAAGACGGGCTACTGGCCCTACACGCCCAATACCAACCTGCTGTACGCCCTGTCGGAGGCGTGCGACATGCTGCTGGACCCGCACTTCGGCGGGCTCGAAGGCACGTTCGCGCGGCACCGCCGCTGGGGCGAGGGCGTGCGCGCCGGCGTCAGGGCCTGGGGCCTGGAAATCCAGTGCAACGAGGCAGCGAGCCACTCGCCGGTGCTCACCGGCGTCATCACCCCCGAAGGCGTGGACGCCGATGCGGTGCGCAAGCTGATCTACGAACGCTTCGACCTGTCACTGGGCACCGGCCTGGGCAAGGTGAAGGGGCGCATGTTCCGCATCGGCCACCTGGGCGACTGCAACGACCTCACCCTGATGGCGGCATTGTCCGGTTGCGAGATGGGCCTGAAGCTCTCCGGCGTGAAGCTGGCCGGCTCCGGTGTCGCGGCCGCCATGGATTACTTCGCCGGCCACCCGGCACCCGTCGCCCTGCAGAAGGCGGCCTGAGCAATTTCGACAACCCCCCAGGAGAGAAGACATGCAACGCAGAACTTTCGTGACCGGTGTGGCGGCTTCGGTCGCTTTCCCGATGGCGTATGCGCAGAACCTGCCCACCGGGCCGGTGCGCATCATCGTGGGCTTCGCGCCCGGCGGCGGCACCGACATCCTGGCGCGCGTGATCGGCCAGAAGCTCGGCGACATGTGGAAGACGACGGTGATCGTGGAGAACAAGGCCGGCGCTTCCGGCACCATCGCCTCCGACTATGTTGCCAAGCAGGCCGGTGACGGCACGGTGCTGCACATGGCGCACATCAACAGCCATGCGCTCATGCCCAACCTGCAGAAGCTGGGCTACGACGCCGAGAAGGACTTCCAGCCGATCGCCCTGGTGGGCGTGACGCCCAACCTGCTGATCTGCGGCCAGATGCAGCCCGCCAAGACGGTGAAGGACCTGGTGGCGCTGTGCAAGGCCAACCCCGGCAAGATCAGCTTCGGTTCCGCCGGCCCCGGCTCCGCCCAGCACATGGCGCTGGAAATGTTCATGCTGCAGGCGGGCGTGAAGGCGATCCACGTACCGTACAAGGGCTCGGGCCCGATGCTGACCGACCTGATCGGCGGCCAGGTGCAATACAGCTTCGACACCATGACGGCCGCAACGCCGCACGTGAAGGGCGGCAAGGCCATTGCCATCGCGCAGACACGCCAGAAGCGCGCGTCCGGCCATCCGAACGTGCCGACGATGAACGAGTCCGGCTTCCCCGGCTTCGAGGCCACCACCTGGTACGGCTTCGTGGGCCCGGGCAAGATGTCTCCCGCGCTGGCCAAGCGCATGAATGAAGACGTCAACAAGGCATTGGCCATGCCCGACGTGATCGAGAAGCTGGAAGCTTCCGGCGCGGAAGACGGCGGCGGCTCCACGGAGAAGTTCGCCGAATTCATGCGCGTGGAACAGTCCAAGTGGGCCAAGGTCATCCGCGAAGCCAACGTGAAGGTCGACGCCTGATGCAGACACAGGACACCGGCCGGCCCTTGCCGCTGGCCGGCGTCCGCGTCCTCGATATCTCCCAGGTGATGGCGGGCCCGTTCGCCAGCATGCTCCTGGGCGACCTCGGCGCGGACGTCATCAAGATCGAGACGCCGGGCACGGGTGACCAGACCCGCGGCTCCATGGGTTTCAAGATGAAGGGAGCCGACTCGCTCGGCTTTCTCAACATGAACCGCAACAAGCGCAGCGTCACGCTGGACCTCAAGGCGCCCGCCGGCAAGGAGGTCCTGCTCAAGCTGGCGAAGGACGCGGACATCCTGATCGAGAACTACCGGCCCGGCGCGCTGCGGCGGCTGGGGCTGGGCTATGAGGTGCTCAAGGACGTGAACCCGCGCCTGGTCTACACCAGCATCTCGGGTTTCGGCCAGACCGGCCCGTGGGCCGACCGCCCCGGCTTCGACCTGATGGCGCAGGCCATGTCCGGCGTCATGAGCGTCACCGGTTATCCCGACAGCCCGCCGGTGAAGGCCGGTGTGCCGGTGGCCGATATCGGCTGCGCGCTGTTCGCGGTCTACGCCACCCTGTCCGCGTACATCGGCGCGAAGAACACCGGGCAGGGACAGCATGTCGACGCGTCGTTGTTCGATGCCGCGATCTCCTTTGGCGTCTGGGACATCTGTGACTGGTGGGGCACCGGCCGGCCACCGGAACCGCTGGGCACCTCCAACAAGATGACGGCGCCCTACCAGGCGATGGCCAGCTCCGACGGCTATTTCGTGATGGGCGCCAACAACCAGAAGCTGTGGGGGCAGCTGTGCAAGTTGATGCAGCGCGAGGCGCTCCTGCAGGATCCACGCTTCACCACCATCTCGCTGCGGCTGGCCAATCGCCCCGCCTTGCAGGAAGAGCTGGAGCGGACGTTCAAGCAGCGCACGAAGGAATATTGGGTGGGCCTGCTGCTGGAAAACGGCATCCCCGCCGGGCCGATCCTCAGCTACCCCGAAGCGTTCGGCAGCGAGCACGTCAAGGCGCGCAACATGCGCATGGAAATCGACCACCCCGTCGAAGGCAAGGTGCCCAACATCGGCTTCGCCGTGAAGCTGTCCGGCACGCCGCAGCAGGTGCGCCGCCATCCGCCGCTGCTGGGCGAGCACAACGAGGAAGTGATGGCCGAAATCGGTCTCGACGGACCGGGCATCGAACGGCTGCGCGCGCAAGGCGCGTTCGGATCATGAGCGCCGAAGGCAGCGTCCATCTCTCGCGCGAAGGCGGTGTCGCCTCGGTCACCTTCGACCGGCCCGACGCGCGCAATGCGATGACGTGGGCCATGTACGAGAGCCTGCGCGTCATCTGCGAACAGCTGCGCGCGGACCCGTCGGTGCGCGTCGTGCGTTTCCAGGGCGCGGGCAGCGAAGCGTTCGTGGCCGGCACCGACATCGCGCAGTTCCAGGCGTTCACCACCGGCGAGCACGGCGTGCAGTACGAACGCCAGATCGACGCCACCATCGCCCTCGTGGCATCGCTGCCCATGCCCACCGTGGCGGTGGTGCAGGGTTGGTGCATCGGCGGCGGCCTGGCCATTGCCAGCGCCTGCGATTTCCGCATCGCCACGCCGGGCGCGAAGTTCGGCGTGCCGATCGCGCGCACGCTGGGCAACTGTCTGTCGATCGGCAACGTCGCGGGCCTGGTCGCCGCCTTCGGGCGCCCGCGCGTGCAGCGGCTGCTGTTGCTGGCCGACCTGGTGGGCGCCGAGGAGGCGGCGTCTTGCGGCTACGTGGTCGAGGTCGTCCCCGCCGACGGTATCGAAGCCTCCGCGCGGAAGCTCTGCGCCAAGCTCGCGAGCCTGGCGCCGGTGACGCAGCAGGTCAGCAAGGAAGCGTTGAACCGGTTGCTGAGGAACGGCCTGCCCGAAGCCGAGGACCTGATCCGTCGCACCTACGGCAGCGAAGATTTTCGCGAAGGCGTCACCGCGTTCGTCGCCAAGCGTCCGCCGGCCTGGCAGGGCAAATGACGTCATCCCCGCGCAGGCGGGGACCCAGGGCTCGCTCTCCCCGGCCGCAGGGGGCCGCGTCCTACGCCCTGCAACCGTGCGTGTGCCTATGCTGAAGCCGGAGGCACCCATGGCCAACCCCCAATCCCCCCAGACCCCGGTCTCCCGACCCGGCCATCCGCTCGACCTCGGCACATCCGTCGCCGGCGAAGAAGACCCCGGCGCTTCGTTCGATGCGCCGCGCGGCACCGAAGGCCGCAGCGACCAGCCGGCCGGCACGGCGGGCTCGCAGCCCGCGGCGCCGCCTGCTGACGAAGCACCTGCCAAGCCGCATGCGCGCGCATGAGCCAGGTTGCGGGCCAGGGCAGGTTGCCTCCCGTGCGTGCGCTGCCAACACGCAGGGGACGCCTGTGCTGCATGCTCTCCGGGCGCAGTGCGCCGGCCTTCGTTCTGTTCAGCGGAGCGGGCGTCGGCCTGCAGGGGTGGGAGCCGCTCTATCCCGGCATCGAGCGCCTGGGCCAGGTCGTGGCAGATGTCGCCTGCAGTCATCGGTGCGAAGCGCGCGAACCAGCAGGACCTGGCGCGGCTGTCGTCCCTGGGCGAGCAGGTCATCGCGCAGAAGAGCGGTCCATTTCCCCCAGCTCACGGAGCCGGGACTGGTCCTCGAGGTCCTGGAGAAACTGATCGAGGATGGGAAGGCAGTCCCGGGTCAGCCCGAACTTGCATGCCCGGGGCTGCCGAAGCGCCGGCGGATGCCGTTGGCGACGCGGTCCGACAGCGCGGACATCCTCGAACGGCGGCGCAGCGACGCGTAGTCGCGTTGCGGGTCGTAAGGCAGGCAGGCGACGGTGGGCCCGTAGCTGCGGCCTGCTTCACGCTGCACGCGCGCGGCGTCCGGGTGCACCGCACGGCAGGGTTCGTCCAGGAACGCGTAGCGATCGACGTAGGCCCGCGCATCGCTGTACAGGGTGCCGGGCACATGGCGGTCGAGGAACGTGCGCTCCTCGGAACCCAGGCCGCAATCGTGGATGAACACCACGCCGGGGCGGCAGCGTGCGAGCACGTCGAAGGCCAGGCGCAGCGCGCGATATCCCTTGGGGCCGTCGATCAGCACGGCGTCGCCGGGTTGCACGAGCTCGGGCACGACGACCATGGAGTCGCCGAACAGCAGCTTGACGTTCGCGAACGGGGCCAGGCGGGCCGCCGCGACGGGCACGTCCGGCGAGTTCGGATCGTGCTCGACGCTGAGGATCTGCGTGCCGGGCAGGCATGCGGCGAGCAGGTGCGTGCTCTGGCCGCGCGCGCGGCCCGATTCGACCAGCCGCGGCGGCGGCGAATCGCCCAGCGCGGCGCGCAGGAACAGCATCTCGCTGTAAAGCACGCCTTTGCGCTCGTACGGGATGTCGGCCGCGGTCCGCGAGAAGCTGTCGACGCGGGTCGCCGCCTGGGCCAGGATGCTGTCGAGTGTGATCATGGGAGTGGTGCGCTGCGCGGGGTGGCGCACGGTGGCCGCGATTATAGGTTCGCGTTCCTGACGCGCTCGCGCGTGAACGGCACGGTGCGCAGGTGCACGCCGGTCGCGTCGAAGACGGCGTTGGCCAGCGCCGCGGGCACCGGCGCCGACGGGATTGATCATCAGGTCGCAGTCGTGCACGCAGGCAACGCGCAGCACGCATTGCGCCATGCGGTTCTCCTGGGGATGGGGGAGCTTAGGGGAAAGCTGCGACGCCAGCAATCCGTCATTCGGCGCGGGGGCGGGAACCCAGTGGCCCCGGAAATCCGTCGCTGAATCCGGGCCGGAACGGGGCAGCCCGTCTCGGCGAATGTCCTCCGGAGCGGGCTCGCGCCTCCATCTCCCCCTTTACTTCGCCGAGA
This sequence comes from Ramlibacter sp. PS3R-8, assembly GCF_037572435.1. NCBI lineage: Bacteria > Pseudomonadati > Pseudomonadota > Betaproteobacteria > Burkholderiales > Comamonadaceae > Ramlibacter > Ramlibacter sp. PS3R-8. Next base: position 103,946 of record NZ_JBBHGT010000002.1, on the reverse strand, counting down.
CGGGCTGCCCCGTCCCGGTCCTCGCTCGTGGCGTGCATGCGCGCGGCCGCGCGGCCGCCACGTCACGGTGCAGGGCCAGGGTGGGTCAGTCCGCTTCGGGGAAGTAAAGGAGGAGGGAGCGGGCGCGCCCGCGACGGGGGACATTCCCCGAAGCGGACTGGCCCACCCTGGCCCGGGACGCGACGCGTCACGAGTCTTACCCCGGTCCCCTCCCGCAAGAGGGAGAGGGAGGAGGTCAGGTTGCCGCCAGCGAATTCGCCATTGCCTGCCCGCCGCCAAAACTCACCTGCTCGGGGGGAACGCCACCGGCAGTGACGCGCACGGCGCAGTACTTCAGCTCGGGGATCTTCGCCACCGGGTCGAGCGCATCGTTGGTCACGCGGTTGATCGCCGCTTCGTAGTAGCAGAACGGAACGAACACCGCACCGCGCGGCGAGGTCTCGTCGGCACGGCCGTACAGCGAGACCTTGCCGCGGCGAGACTCGATCGTCAGCAGCTCGCCCGGGTTCACGCCCAGGGCGGCCAGGTCCAGCGGATGCACCAGCGCCACCGGATCGGGCTCGATCGCATCCAGCACCGTGGCGCGCCGCGTCATGCTGCCGGTGTGCCAGTGTTCGAGCTGCCGCCCCGTGATCAGGATCATCGGGAACTCGGCGTCCGGCTTCTCGGCCGCGGGGATGACGTCCGCGGGCACGAAGCGCGCCTTGCCGGTGTCGCGCGGGAAGTCGTTGACGAACACCACCGACTGGCCGGGGTCGCCTTCGTTCGTGCACGGATACGTGACGGCGTGCTCGCGCTCCAGCCGGTCCCAGGTGATGCCGGAGATGCTGGGCATGGTGTGCCGCATCTCGTCGAACACCTCGGACACGTGCTTGTAATCCCAGTCCACGCCGATGCGGCGCGCGATCTCCTGGATGATCCAGAGGTCCTGCTTCGCGTCGCCGGGCGGATCGATCGCCTGGCGGCCCATCTGCACCAGGCGGTCGGTGTTGGTGAAGGTGCCGGTCTTCTCGGGGAAGGCGCTGGCCGGCAGCACGACGTCCGCCAGGCACGCGGTTTCCGTGAGGAAGATGTCCTGCACCACCAGGTGGTCCAGCTGGGCCAGCATCTCGCGTGCGTGGTTGGCATCGGGATCGGACATCGCCGGGTTCTCGCCCATGATGTACATGCCCTTGACCCGGCCGTCGCCGATGGCGTGCATCACTTCCACGACCGTCAGTCCCGGCTTGTCGTCCAGGGTGCCGGGCGCGAGCTTCCACGCCTTCTCGAACTTGGCGCGCGCCGCCGGCTCCACCACCTTCTGGTAGTCGGGATACATCATCGGGATGAGGCCGGCGTCGGACGCGCCCTGCACGTTGTTCTGGCCGCGCAGGGGATGCAGGCCGGTGCCCGGACGGCCGATCTGGCCCGTGAGCAGCGACAGCGCGATCAGGCAGCGCGCGTTGTCGGTGCCGTGGATGTGCTGCGACACGCCCATGCCCCACAGGATCATCGAGGCGCGCGATGTCGCGTACAGGCGGGCCGTCTCGCGCAGCACGTCGGCGGGGATGCCGCAGATGGGCGCCATCTGCTCGGGGCTGTAGCCCTCCAGGTTGCGCTTCAGTTCGTCGAAGCCGATGGTGCGCGCGTCGACGAAGGACTGGTCGACCAGTCCCTCCTCCACGATGACGTGCATCATCGCGTTGAGCATCGCGACGTCGGTGTCGGCGGTGAACTGCAGGTGGCTGTGCGCCAGCCGCGTCAGGTCGGACTTGCGCGGGTCCATGATGACCAGCTTGGTGCCGTTCTTCGCCGCGTTCTTCATCCACGTGGCGGCCACCGGGTGGTTCACCGTGGGATTGGCGCCGATGACGATGATCACCTCGGCCTGCGTCACGTCCATCACCGGGTTGGATACGGCGCCGGAGCCGATGCCTTCCAGCAGCGCGGCGACGGACGATGCATGGCAAAGGCGCGTGCAGTGGTCGACGTTGTTGGTCTTGAAACCCGTGCGCACGAGCTTCTGGAACAGGTAGGCCTCTTCGTTGCTGCCCTTGGCGGAGCCGAAGCCCACCAGCGCGTTCGGACCGCTCGCGTCGCGGATGCTTTTCAGCTTGCCTGCGGCCAGCGCCAGCGCTTCCTCCCAGGTCGCTTCGCGGAACACCTGCATCACCTGGTCCGGGTCCAGCGTGACGTGCGGCAGCTTGGGCGCGTCGGCGCGGCGGATCAGCGGCTTGGTCAGGCGTTGCGGGTGATGCGCGTAGTCGAAGCCGTAGCGGCCCTTCACGCACAGCCGCCCGTGGTTCGCGGGGCCGTCGCGGCCCTCGACGAACAGGATCTTGTTGTCCTTGACGTTGTACGTCAGCTGGCAGCCGACCCCGCAGTACGGGCAGACCGACGACACCTGCTTGTCCGGCACGGGCAGGGCGGCGCCGCGCGCGGGCATCAGCGCGCCGGTGGGGCAGGCCTGCACGCATTCGCCGCAGGCCACGCAGGTGGACACACCCATGGGGTCGTCCATGTCGAACACGATCTTCGAACCCTCGCCGCGGAAGGCCAGGCCGATGACGTCGTTGACCTGTTCGTCACGGCAGGCGCGCAGGCACCGCGTGCACTGGATGCAAGCGTCCAGGTTGACCGAAATCGCGGGATGCGAAAGGTCCGCCGACACCTGGCCGCGCGAAGGGAAGCGCGGCTTGCCCACGCCGAGCTTCGCGGACCACTCGTCCACCTCGTTGTGGCGCGTGTAGTCGGCCTCCGGCATGTCGGACTGCAGCAGTTCCAGCACCATCTTCTGCGACGCGACGGCGCGGGGGCTGGCGCTGTTGACGTCCATGCCGGGCGTGGGCGTGCGGCAGCAGCTGGGCGCCAGCACGCGCTCGCCCTTGATCTCCACCATGCAGGCCCTGCAGTTGCCGGCCACGTCCAGGCCAGGCTTGTAGCAAAGCCGCGGGATCTCCACGCCCTCGCGATCCGCCACCTCGATCAGCGTCTCGTTGGCGCGCGCCTCGACCGCCTTGCCGTTCAGGGTGAACTGCACGACGGGAGTTTCGATCAGCGCCATTTCGGCGCGGGTGACGGCGTTCATTTCGTTCTTTCCTGAATACCAAAACCGGATACCGGACGCAGAAGACGCGAAAGTTACGCAGAAGACGCAGAAAAAACCAAGAAGGGTTCTTTGGATGTTTTTTGCGTCTTCTGCGTAACTTCTGCGCCTTCTGCGTCCGGTTGTTGGTCTTAACTCTCGGCCTACCCCAACTCGTGCGGGAAATACTTGATCACGCAGTCCACCGGATTCGGCGCCGCCTGCCCCAGCCCGCAGATGGAAGCGTCGCGCATCACTTGCGACAGGTCCGCCAGCAACGGCAAATCCCACTTCGGCGCCTGGATCAACGCCAGCGCCTTCGCGGTTCCCGCGCGGCAAGGCGTGCACTGCCCGCACGATTCGTCGCGGAAGAAGCGCGTCAGGTTGCGCGCGGCAGCCGTCGCCGTGTCCTTGTCCGACAGCACCATCACCGCCGCCGAGCCGATGAAGCAGCCGTAGGGCTGCAGCGTGTCGAAGTCGAGCGGGATGTCGTTCATGCTGGCCGGCAGGATGCCGCCGGACGCGCCGCCCGGCAGGTACGCGTAGAACTTGTGGCCCTCGGCCATGCCGCCGCAGTGCTCGTCGATCAGCTCCTGGATCGTGATGCCGGCCGGCGCTATCTTCACACCGGGTTCGCGCACCCGCCCGGAGACGGAGAAAGCCCGCAGCCCCTTGCGCCCGTTGAGGCCCTCGCGGGTGAACCACTCGGTTCCGTTCTGCAGCAGCTTGCGCACCAGGAACAGGGTCTCGAAGTTGTGCTCCAGCGTGGGGCGCCCGAACAGGCCGACCTGGGCCACGTAGGGCGGGCGCAGCCGAGGCATGCCGCGCTTGCCCTCGATCGATTCGATCATCGCGGATTCTTCGCCGCAGATGTAGGCGCCGGCGCCGCGCCGCAGCTCGATGCGGGGCAGGCCGGCCGAGGGTGGATCCGCCTGCAGCCGCGCCAGTTCCTGTTGCAGGATCGCGCGGCAGCCGTGGTATTCGTCGCGCAGGTAGATGTAGATCGCGTCGATCCCCACCGCCCAGGCGGCAACGAGCATGCCTTCCAGCAAGCGGTGCGGATCGCGCTCCAGGTAGACCCGGTCCTTGAAGGTGCCGGGTTCGCCCTCGTCGATGTTCACCGCCAGCAGCCGCGGCCCCGGCTCGGCCCGCACGATGCGCCACTTGCGGCCGGTGGGGAAGCCCGCACCCCCCAGGCCGCGCAGGCCGCTCGCCTCCATCGTGGTGATCACGGATTCGACGTCGCGCTTGCCCTGCAGGCACTGTTCCAGCAACGTGTAGCCGCCGGCCGCGCGGTATTGCGACAGGCCGATGTAGCCTTCGGGTTCGTGCAGCACGGCGCCCTCGCGCACCAGCTGCGCCACCTTCTCGACGGTGGCGCAGGGCACGGGGTTCTGGCCCACCACCGCGGCCGGCGCCTGTTCGCAGCGGCCGATGCAGGGTGCCGCAAGCACGCGCACGTCACGTCCCAGGATCGCCGGCAGCTTCTGCAGCAGTTGCTGCGCGCCCGCGAGTTCGCACGACAGGCTGTCGCAGACGCGCACGGTCAGCGCCGGAGGCGGCTCCTCGCCCTCCTTGACGATGTCGAAGTGGTGATAGAACGAAGCCACCTCGTACACCTCGGACTGCGCGAGGCGCATCTCCTGCGCCAGCGCACTCAGGTGCGCAGCCGACAGGTGGCCGAAGCGGTCCTGCAGCTTGTGCAGGTGCTCGATCAGCAGGTCGGGCTGCCGCGAGGCGTCGCCCAGCAACTCGCGCACTTCCGCCAACGCCTGTTCACCCGGCCGGCGGCCTTTCGGCCCCTGCCGCTTGAGTTGCCTCAGCGGCGTGGCCGCCGAGGCGATCGGTATGATTTTCTTCAGCACACGACTCCGCTTACAGCAGGCCCGCCGAGCGCGCCCACTGGTATTTCGCACCCAGCACTTCCACCGGCAGTTCGGTGGAGTAGGCATAGGCGGGGATGCCGTTCTCGTACAGGTACTGCGCGGCTTCCTCCACCTCCACGTCGCCGGCCAGCGAAGCCACGACGGGCTTGACCTTGCCCTTCTTCTTCATCTCGTTGACGATCTCGACCATGTTCCTGGCGAAGACCATGGGCGGCGTCACGATGGTGTGCCAGTAGCCCAGGATCAGCGCGTGGACGCGGTCGTCTTCCAGGCCCAGCTTCACCGTGTTCACGTAGGTGATGGGCGGCTCGCCGCCGGTGATGTCCACCGGGTTGCCGGCCGCGCCGAAGGGCGGGATGAACTTGCGGAAGGCGGCGTCCAGGTCGTCGGGCATCGGCTTGAGCAGCTTCAGGCCGTTGTCCACGCAGGCGTCGGACAGCAGCACGCCCGAGCCGCCGGCGCCGGTGATGATCACCACGTTCTCGCCCTTGGGCGTGGGCAGGATCGGCACGCCGCGCGACAGCTCCAGCATCTGGCGCAGGCTGCGTGCGCGGATCACGCCGGACTGCCGCAGCACGTCCTCGTAGATCTTGTCGGTGCCGGCGACCGCGCCGGTGTGCGACGCGGCGGCGGCGGCGCCCATCTCGGTGCGGCCGGCCTTGAGCATGATGACGGGCTTCTTCTTGGAGACGCGCTTGGCGACTTCGGCGAAGGCGCGGCCGTCCTTCAGGTCTTCGCAGTGCTGGGCGATCACCTTGGTGTTGTCGTCCTGCTCGAAGAACAGCAGCAGGTCGTCCTCGTCGATGTCCGACTTGTTGCCCAGGCCGACGATGGCGGAGACGCCCATCTTGGCGGAGCGCGAGAAGCCGATGATGGCCATGCCGATGCCGCCGGACTGCGAGGACAGGGCGGTGGAGCCCTTGACGTCGTAGGCCGTGCAGAAGGTGGCGCACAGGTTGGCCGGCGTGTAGTAGAAGCCGTAGATGTTGGGCCCCATCAGGCGGATGTTGTATTCGCGGCCGATGCGCTGCAGTTCTTCCTGCCCTTCGATGTTGCCGGTCTCGCCGAAGCCGGAGGGGATCAGGATGGCGCCGGCGATCTTCTTCTCGCCGCATTCCTTGAGCGCGGCGGCCACGAACTTGGCGGGCACCGCGAAGACGGCGGTGTCGATTTCTTCCGGAACATCCTTGACGCTCTTGAAGGCCTTGATGCCCATCACTTCGGCGTCCTTCGGGTTGATCGGGTAGATCTTGCCCTTGTAGCCGCCGTTGATGAGGTTCTTCATCACCGAGTTGCCGATCTTGCCGGCCTCGTTGGAAGCGCCGACCACCGCCACCGACTTGGGCTGCATGATCCGCTTCATGGACGTGACGACGTCCTTCTCCTTGGGGCGGAAGCGCGCCGGCGGCTGGTTGAAGTTCACCACGATGCGCACGTCGGCGGCGATCGCGCCCTCCGGGGAGGCGAACACCGGGTTCAGGTCCATCTCGGCGATCTCCGGGAAATCGGAGACCAGTTGCGAGACGCGGACGATGATGTCCTGCAGCGCCTCGCGGCTGGCCGGCTTGGCGCCGCGCACGCCCTTCAGGATCTCGGCGGCCTGGATGCCGTCGAGCATCGAAGCAGCGTCTTCACGCGTGGCCGGGGCCAGGCGGAAGGTGACGTCCTTGAGCACTTCGACCAGCACGCCACCCATGCCGAAGGCAACCAGCTTGCCGAAGCTGGGATCGGTCATCGCGCCGACGATCACTTCCTGGCCGCCCTTGATCATCTGCTGCACCTGCACGCCGACGATCTTGGCGTCCGCCTTGTACTTCCTGGCATTGGCGATGATCTGTTCGTACGCCGTCGATGCCTCGTCGGCGCTCTTCACGCCGACGATCACGCCACCGGCTTCGGTCTTGTGCAGGATGTCGGGGGACACGATCTTCATCACCAGGGGGAAGCCCATGGACGAAGCCGTGCTCATCGCCTCCTTCGCGCTGGAGACCACGGCTTCCTTCGGCACGTTGATGCCGTAGGCGTCGCAGATCAGCTTGCCTTCCGGCGCCGTCAACGCATCGCGCTTTTCCTTCTTCACCGTGTCCAGGATCGCGCGGACTTTCTGCTTGTCGCCTTGGGAGTTGGCCATGTCGTGCCCCTTGAATAAACGTTGAGATGCTTGCCGGGATGCGCGGAGGTCAGATGACCTTGGCCGCGCGCAGTTCTTCGATCTGGTCCTTGCCGTACCCGAGCTGGGCCAGCACCTCTTCGGTGTGCTCGCCCAGCAGCGGCGAGCGCTTCACGTCGGTCTGGCTGTCGGACATCTTGATCGGGTTGCCCACGGTCAGGTACTTGCCCCGCGTCGGATGGTCCACCTCGACCACCGTGCCGGTAGCGCGCAGCGCGGGTTCCTCGGCGATCTCCTTCATCGACAGGATCGGGCCGCAGGGGATGTCGTACTTGTTCAGGATGTCCATCGCCTCGAACTTGGTCTTGGTCTTGGTCCATTCCTCGATGCGCGAGAAGATCGTCTTCAGGTGCGGCAGGCGCGCCTTGGGCGTCGCGTAGCTCGGGTCCGTGATCCAGCTTTCCTCGCCGATCACCTTGCAGATGGCGCCCCACACCGGCGCCTGGGTGATGAAGTAGATGTAGGCGTTCGGGTCGTGCTGCCAGCCCTTGCACTTGAGGATCCAGCCCGGCTGGCCGCCACCGGAGGCGTTGCCCGCGCGCGGAACGGCGTCGCCGAATTCCTTGTCGGGGAACTGCGGGTACTCCTGCATCACGCCGGTGCGGTCCAGGCGCTGCTGGTCGCGCAGCTTGACGCGGCACAGGTTCAGCACGGCGTCCTGCATGGCCGCCAGCACCTTCTGGCCGCGGCCGGTGGTGTTGCGCTGGTAGAGCGCGGCCACGATGCCCAGCGCCAGGTGCAGGCCGGTGCCCGAATCGCCGATCTGCGCGCCGGTCACCAGCGGCGGGCCGTCGTCGAAGCCGGTGGTGGAGGCGGAGCCGCCGGCGCACTGGGCGACGTTCTCGTACACCTTGCAGTCCTCGTACGGGCCGGGGCCGAAGCCCTTGACGGACGCGACGATCATGCGCGGGTTGATCTGCTGGATCTTCTCCCACGAGAAGCCCATGCGGTCCAGCGCGCCGGGGGCGAAGTTCTCGACCAGCACGTCGCACTGCTTGATCAGCTCGATCAGCACTTCCTTGCCCTTGGGATTCTTGGTGTCCAGGGTGATGGAGCGCTTGTTGTGGTTGAGCATCGTGAAATACAGGCTGTCCACGCCCTCGATGTCGCGCAGCTGGCCGCGCGTCGCATCGCCTTCACCGGCCTTCTCCACCTTGATCACGTCCGCGCCGAACCATGCCAGCAGCTGCGTGCAGGTGGGGCCGGATTGCACGTGCGTGAAATCGAGGATCTTGACGCCGTCGAGTGCTTTGCCCATTTCTTCTTCCTATCTCAAAGTTTCGAATCCGCTTCCGTCACCCCCGCGGAGGCGGGGGCCCAGGGCTTCCTGAATTCGGGAGCGCTGGTTCCCTGCCTGCGCGGGGATGACGAACTTCATTTCTTCTTGGCCGCGGCGGGGTTGAGCGACGTGATGCGGCCGCTCTCGGTGCCGGCGCTCTCGTCGATGAACGCGTTGATCAGCGTCGGCTTGCGCGAGGCGACGGCTTCGTCCAGCGCCTTCTTCAGTTCTTCCGGGTTCTTGGCCACCACGCCGACGCCGCCGAAGGCCTGCATCATCATGTCGTAGCGCGCGTTCTTGACGAACTGCGTCGGGGCCATCGCGTTGCCATGCGGGTTGACGTCGGTGCCCTTGTAGATGCCGTTGTTGTTCATCACGACGACGCAGATCGGCAGGTTGTAGCGGCAGATCGTTTCCACCTCCATCCCGCTGAAGCCGAAGGCGCTGTCGCCTTCCACGGCGATGACCTGCTCGCCCGTGACGACCGCGGCCGCGACGGCGAAGCCCATGCCGATGCCCATGATCCCCCACGTGCCCACGTCGAGGCGGCGGCGCGGCTCGTACATGTCGACGATGGAGCGCGTGAAGTCCAGCGCGTTGGCGCCTTCGTTCACCAGGTAGGCCTTCGGGTTCGCCTTGACCGTGTCGCGCACCACGTTCAGCGCGCTGTGGAAGTTCATGACCGGCGGGTTCTTCGACAGCGTTTCCTGCATCTTGGTCAGGTTCTTGTCCTTGCGCTCGGCGATCGCGCCCGTCCAGTCGGCGGGCGGCTTCTGCCAGCCGGAACCCATCGCCTGGTTGAAGGCGGCGATGCACGAGCCGATGTCGCCGATCACCGGGGCGGCGATGGCGACGTTGCTGTCGGCCTCCGTCGGCGAGATGTCGACCTGGATGAACTGCTGCCTGCCGGCTTCCTTGGAGGAGCCGCCCCCCCACGTCTTGCCCTTGCCGTGCGACAGCAGCCAGTTCAGGCGCGCGCCGACGAGCATCACGACGTCTGCTTCGGCCAGCACGTACGAGCGCGCGGCGGAGGCGGACAGGCTGTGGTTGTCCGGCAGCAGGCCCTTGGCCATGGACATCGGCAGGTAGGGGATGCCGCTCTTTTCGACGAAGGTCTTGATGTCGGCATCGGCCTGCGCATAGGCGGCGCCCTTGCCAAGGATCACCAACGGCTTCTTGGCGGACTTCAGCAAGTCCACGGCGCGCTTGATCGCGTCCGGCGCGGGAATCTGCCTGGGCGCCGGGTCGACCACCTTGATCAACGACTTCTTGCCGGCTTCCGCGTCCATCGATTGCGCGAACAGCTTCGCCGGCAAATCCAGGTACACGCCGCCCGGACGGCCGGACACGGCGGCGCGGATGGCGCGGGCAATGCCGACGCCGATGTCTTCGGCGTGCAGCACCCGGAAGGCCGCCTTGCACAACGGCTTGGCGATGGCCAGCTGGTCCATCTCTTCGTAGTCGCCCTGCTGCAGGTCGACGATCTCGCGCTCGCTGGAGCCCGACACCAGGATCATCGGGAAGCAGTTGGTGGTGGCGTTCGCCAGCGCGGTGAGGCCATTGAGGAAACCGGGCGCGGACACGGTGAAGCAGATGCCCGGCTTGCCGGTGATGAAGCCGGCGGCCGCGGCGGCGTTGCCCGCGTGCTGCTCGTGGCGAAACGAGATGACCTTCATGCCCTCGGCCTGCGAGATGCGCAGGAAGTCGGTGATGGGGATGCCGGGCAGGGCGAAGATCGTGTCGATGTCGTTCAGCTTGAGGGCATCGATGACGAGGTGGAAGCCGTCGGTGGTGGCGCGCTCTTGCGTATCGGTGCTCATGGGGGAGAGTCCTGGTAAAGGTGTCGGGCTATGATAGGAATGGCCGTCGGCTTTCCCTCTTGACTGCGGTCAATTTTCGAAGAATTGCACCTGCCCATTCGGGCGACTCCCCGGCCCACCCGCACCATGTCGTCCATCGAAAGCCATCCCGAGAGAAACGTCATTCGCGTGCAGCTCGCGCATAACGTGGTGCTCAAGGGCATGACGGTGGCCCAGATGGCCGAGCTGGAGCCGCACCTGGTGGTGGTGGACTGCCAGAAGGGCGAGGCGCTGCTGCACCAGGGCGTGCACGAGATGGAGCAGTACTTCATCCTCGAAGGGATCCTCAAGCGCGTCGTTTCCAACCAGGAAGCCAAGGAAATGATCCTGCGCTTCGCCGAGGAAGGGCAGATGGAAACCAGCTACGCCGCCTGGCGGCTGGGCACGCCTGCTCCCTACAGCATCGTCTGCGTCACCCGGGCGCGCGTCGCCAAGCTGCCGCTGCGCGAATGGGTCGCATTCATCGACAAGCATCCCGGCCTGAAGCAGGCCTTCGAATACGACGTGATGTTCGTCATGAGCGACATCATGGCGCACACGATCACCCTGCATCTGCTGGATGCGCCGGGGCGCGTCAAGCGGTTCCTTCGCAAGCATGCGGACCTCGCCGAGCGGATGCCGAAGAAGGAACTGGCGTCCTACCTCAACCTTTCCGCCGAAACGCTGAGCCGGTTGAAGCAGCGGGGAAAGATCTAGCAAGGGCCCGGGTCCCCGCCTGCGCGGGGACGCGATGCCTCGACATCAGGTCTTGGAGTGCGTGAACTTGCGCGTGGTCGTCATCAGGCGCAGCTGGTTGTCCACATTTCCCGCGCCCGCGATCGCCTTGGCCACCTGCCCGGTGTCCCGTTTCTCGCGCTCGTTCACCACGATGCCCGCCAGCGTCACGCGTCCCTCCCGCGATTCCACCTGCACGTCGACGTCCCGCGTCGATTCGTTGGCCTTGAGCGCCGCGCGCACGCGCGCGCTGAGCGCCAGTCCTTCCAGGATGGAACGCGACTCGGCCGTTTCCTGGAACTCGGGCCGGCCGGCCAGGGCGAGAATCTGCTCGACGCAACCTTCGATCGAGATGCGTTCCGTGTTCAGCACCATGTCGTAGAGCAGGGGGTCGCCCCAGGTCACGCCGAACTGCGCGTTCATGCGCGAGGCGTGCGCGGCATCGCTGCGCCGCACTTCCGACTCGGCGGCGTCACGCTGGTCGGTGCCCAGGTGGTTCATCACCCAGTCGACCCGCAGCGCAAACGGGCGCGTGACGCGCACCCGCACCACGTGGCGCACGGGCTGCAGCAGGCAGGTGGCGCCCCAGCCCCGCAGCACCGCGTTGCCGCGCAGCGCCTGCGCGAACACTTCCTCGGCCGTGTACACGGCAACCTGGTCCTTGTCGGTCGACAAGCGCTCCACCAGTCCCGCCTTGCCTTCCCGCAGGCGGCGGATCAGGCTGGCGGGCACCTGCATCCTGCCGGCGACGTTCTCGACCACCTCGTTGCGCATGACGGCCAGCTGCGCGGACTCCCCCAGCCGCAGCGCGACGTCCTTGGCGAGCGAGCCCATCTCCTGGGTCAGTGCGATGACGGGCATGGCGCGGTGCTCCTCAGTCGACTGGTTGTTCCGCCTTGAACGCGGGCGGCTTGGGCGGCCGCACCTTGGCGATCACGCGGGAGATCAGTGGCCAGAACAGCAGCAGCAGCGCCAGGCCGGTGATGCCGCCCACCAGCGGGTTGGCCACCATGATCGACATCTGGCCCTGCGACATCAGCATCGACTGGCGGAAGGCGTCTTCCGCCTTGTCGCCCAGCACCAGCGCCAGCACCAGCGGCGCCAGCGGGTAATCGAGCTTCTTGAAGACATAGCCGACGACGCCGAAGGCCAGCATCAGCCAGATGTCGAACATCGCGTTGTGCACGGTATAGGCGCCGATCGCGCAGATCACGATGATGATCGGCGCGATGATCGAGAACGGGATGCGCAGGATCGAGGCGAACAGCGGCACCGTGGTCAGCACGACCACCAGGCCCACCAGGTTGCCCAGGTACATCGAGGCGATCAGGCCCCACACGAAGTCCTTCTGTTCCACGAACAGCAGCGGCCCCGGCTGCAGGCCCCAGATCAGCAGGCCGCCCAGCAGCACGGCCGCCGTCGGCGATCCCGGGATGCCCAGCGCCAGCATGGGCAGCAGCGCCGCGGTGCCGGCGGCGTGCGCCGCGGTCTCCGGCGCGATCACGCCCTCGATCTGGCCGGTGCCGAACTTGGCGCCGTCCTTCGACATCTTCTTGGCCAGGCCGTAGCTCATGAACGAAGCGGGAGTCGCGCCGCCCGGCGTGATGCCCATCCAGATGCCGACCAGCGCGCTTCTTACGGACGTCATCCAGTACTGGGGCAACGACTTCCAGGTTTCGAGCACGACCTTGGGGCTGATCTTGGCCGTCTTGCCGGAGAACGCCAGGCCTTCTTCCATCGACAGCAGGATCTCGCCGATGCCGAACAGGCCGATCACCGCGATCAGGAAGTCGAAGCCGCGCATGAGCTCCTCGACACCGAAGGTCAGGCGCAGCTGCCCCGTGACGGTGTCCATGCCGACAGCGGCCAATGCGAAGCCGATGGCCATGGAGGCCAGGATCTTGAACGGGGATCCCTTGCCCATGCCGACGAAACTGCAGAACGTGAGCAGGTACACGGCGAAGAACTCCGGCGGCCCGAACCGCAGCGCGAACTTCGCAACCATCGGCGCCAGGAAAGTGATCATCACCACCGCGACGAAGGCGCCGATGAAGGACGACGTGAAGGCGGCGGTGAGCGCCTGGGCGGCCTGGCCCTTCTGCGCCATGGGATAGCCGTCGAAGGTGGTCGCCACCGACCACGGCTCGCCGGGGATGTTGAACAGCACCGACGTGATCGCGCCGCCGAAGAGGGCGCCCCAGTAGATGCACGACAGCATGATGATCGCGGAGGTCGGCGACATCGAGAATGTGAGCGGCAGCAGGATGGCCACGCCGTTGGCGCCGCCCAGGCCGGGCAGCACGCCGATGAGCACGCCGAGGATGATCCCGACGAACATCAGCAGCAGGTTCATCGGCGTCAGGATGACGCTGAAGCCATGGAAGAGGGCGCTGAGTTCGAGCATGTCAGTACCCCAGGAAGTCGAGCGGCTTCAGCCAGCCCTTGTACAGGGGGATCTTGAACCAGACCTCGAACATGAAGAAGAAGAACGCCGAGATCGCGATGCCGAGCAGGATGCTCTTCACGCGCGAGAACTTCCCCAGGATGATCATGAAGCCCGCGATGTAGATGGCGGATGCGAGGTAGATGCCGAACACCTGGATGGCCAGGACGTAGACCACCGCCGGGATCAGCACCGACAGCACCCGCCGGATCTGGACGCCGTCCACGAAAATGTCGTGATTGCGCTTCTTCCCCCGCAGCGCCTGGTACAGCGTCCCCGCGCCGGAGATGCACAGGATCAGGCCGATGTAGAACGGGAAGTAGCCGGCGCCGGGGCCGTCGCTGGTCCAGCCGGAGCCGAGCTTGCGGCTGCCGAACAGCACCACGAGCCCGAACACGAAGACGAGGCCTGCAACAACGGCCTCCACTGCAAAAGTCGGTACGCCCGTTCGCTCCTGGGCGACACCGTCCTGTGGGGAATCCATTGCGCTTGTCTCCTGCCGTGTACCCGGCTCGTTATATCAATCGCGAACGCAAAGGCGCGCGCCCCGGTGGCACGGGGCGTGTGCCGGGGGTCAGTTGGCCAGGAAGCCGGCTTCCTTCATCAGCTCGCGATGGCGTTGTTCGGCGGCGCCGAGCCACTTGGTGAAGTTCTCGCCTTCCATGGACGTCTGGTTGAAGGCGCCCTTTTCCATGTAGTCCTTCCACTCGGGCGTCTCGCGCACCTTCTTGAGCAGGCCCAGGTAGAAGTCGGTCTGGTCCTTGGTCACGCCCGCGGGCATGAAAATGCCGCGCAGCATCGTGTATTCGGTCGGCACGCCGGCTTCCTTGCAGGTCGGCACGTCGCCCCACGATTGCGTCTGCGTGATCTTTTCCTTGTACGGCATGCGCTTGGCGTCGAACACGCACAGCGCGCGCAGCGTGCCGGCGCGCCACTGCGCCACCGCCTCGGCCGGGTTGTTCACCGTGGAGTCCACGTGCTTGCCCACCAGCTGCACGGCGACTTCACCGCCGCCGCGGAACGGCACGTAGATGAACTTGGTGCCGGTGGCCTTCTCGATGCCGACGGTGAGGATCTGGTCCTCCTGCTTGGAGCCGGTGCCGCCCATCTTCATCTTGCTCGGGCCCGCCGCCTTCACGGCGTCGAAGTATTCCTTGGCGGTCTTGTAGGGCGACTCGGCGTTGACCCACAGCACGAAGTTGTCCAGCGCCATCATGGACACGGGCGTCATGTCGCGCCAGTTGAAGGGCACGCCGGTCGCCAGCGGCGTGGTGAACAGGTTGGACAGCGTCACCACCAGCTTGTGGGGTTCGCCCTTGGCGTTCTTGACGTCGAGGAAGCCCTCGGCGCCCGCGCCGCCGGACTTGTTGACCACCACCAGCGGCTGCTTCATCAGGTTGTGCTTGACCACGATGCCCTGGATCAGGCGCGCCATCTGGTCCGCGCCCCCACCGGTGCCCGCGGGCACGACGAACTCCACCGGCTTGGTGGGTTCCCAGGCGGCATGCGCGGCGGGGGTGGCGAGCATGGTGGCCGTGGCCAGTGCAGCCGCCGCGGCCGACACCAGGGACTTTGCATTCATTCGTTTCGTCATCGCGTTGTCTCCTAACATTGAACACCCCGCGAGCACGATCTTCTGTGCTGTGACCTTGTCTCGCGAAGCCGTGCGTGGATGCTCCGACGAAGCATGGCGCATGTCTCTTGACTGCGGTCAAGTTTGCGAAATTCAGGCGGGGTTTCAGGGTTTGTCCGGAGAGCTGGGCCCGCACGCGGACAGGCGCACCGAAGCACGCCGATCGAGGGCGTGCGCAGGGTTCATGCGGCGTAAGGGGTTCGCCTACCTCGACCGCACGGCGGCCGCGCCGCGCGCCTGTGTGCGGCCGGCCTGCATGGCCGCGAAGCAGCGTTCCTTGGTGCTCTCCACGGCGTTCGCCAGGAAATCGGCGTCATACGCCCGCAGCAGGTGGGGGTGTTCCCGCTCGAGGTAGGCCTGCACGCGCTGGCGCTCGCCGGCCGGCAGCCGGGCGAAGGTATCGGCATCCCAGCTCCAGCTGAGCCCCAGCTCGTCGAATGCGGCGTTGTAGGCCAGCCGTTGGGACTCTGCGTGCTGGTCGTCGATGCGGGCGTTGGTGGGGTCTGCGTACATGCTGTGCCTCCTGCTGTGGGGCCGCACTTCGCAGCCGTGAAGCCAAATCTAAGCTTCTCGGACGATAAATGACAGTCAAACTATTTGATGGAAAGCATTCGCTATTGGTTATAGTTCGGGCATGCGCAACGCGACCTTGAGGCAGCTGAAGGTGTTCGAGGCCGTGGCCCGCCATCGCAGTTTCTCGCGTGCCGCCGAGGAGTTGCACCTGACGCAGCCCGCGGTGTCCACCCAGGTGCGCAAGCTGGAAGACCACGCGGGCCTGCCGCTGTTCGAACAGCTGGGCAAGAAGATCCACCTCACGCCCGCGGGTGCGCAGATGCTGCAGTCGAGCCGCGAGATCATCCAGAAGTTCAAGGAGGCCGAGGAGGCGATGGCCCAGTACAAGGGCGTCGCCGGCGGCCAGCTCAACGTGTCGGTGATCAGCGCCGGCGACTATTTCTTTCCGCGCCTGCTGGTGGAGTTCGCGCAGCGGCATCGGGGCGTCACGCTGAACTTCGGCGTGTGCAACCGCGAGGAGTTGCTGGCCCAGCTGGATGCCAACCAGACCGACCTGGCCGTGATGGTGCGGCCGCCGCTCGATGCCGACATGGTGGCCGAGCCCTTTGCGCCGCACCCCTATGTGATCGTCGCCGCGCCCACGCATCCGCTGGCGGGCAAGCGGCGCATTGCGGCGGCGCGCGTGGTGAAGGAGCCGTTCGTGGTGCGCGAGAAGGGCTCGGACACGTGGAACTCGATGCAGGAGGCCTTCGGCGAGCGCATCGGCGACGTCAACATCGGCATGGAGATCAAGAGCACCGAGACCATCAAGCAGGCCGTGATGGCAGGCATGGGCGTGAGCTTCCTGTCCGCCCATACGATCAGCCGCGAGCTGCAGGCGCGCAGCATGGTGGTGCTGGACGTGGTCGGTTTCCCCCTGATGCTGAACTGGTACGTCGTCCACCGCCACACCAAGCGCCTGCCCCCGGTGGCGCAGGCCTTCAAGGCTTTTCTGTTGGCGGATGGGGCGTCACTTGTGGAGCAGGCGCTGAATGTGGGAGGGGGGCGGAGAGGGCGTTGAAAGCGGGAGCGGACTACCGGACGCAGAAAGCGCAGAAGTTACGCAGAAGACGCAGAAAAAACCAAGAAAAGGTTTTGGATGTCTTTTGCGTCTTCTGCGTAACTTCCGCGTCTTCTGCGTCCTGTAGTTGGGTTTAGCCCTTCGCGCCCAACCCAACCTGTCTCGCGTACTCCCCCGCGCCCATCTTCTTCCCGCCCTGCGCCTTCAGACGCAGCACCTCGATGCGGCCGCCCTGGGCGTTGATGAAGATCGAGGTCTCGCTGACGGATGCAATTTCGCCCGGCTTGCCGCGCACGTCGCCATAGGTGCGCACCGGATGCTTGCGCACGTCGTACAGCCACGTCTTCACCCCGCCCAGCATCGTCCACGCCCCCGGCGCCGGATTGCACGCGCGGATCAGGTTGTAGACCTGGTCGACGTGCTGGTGCCAGTGGACCTGCGCTTCCTGCTCGTGGAACCAGCCTTCGTAGGTGGCCAGCGATTCGTCCTGCACGCGCTCCTCGTGGCGGCCGGAGACGACGAGGTCGGCCGCTTCCAGCAGTCCGGCGACGCCCAGCGGGAACAGCTTGTTGAAGTACAGCTCGCCCAGCGTCTCGTCGGCGCCGATCGGGCAGGCCTTTTGCAAAATCACCGGGCCTTCGTCCAGGCCGTCGGTGGGCCGGAAGATGGTGACGCCGGTCTGCGTCGCGCCTTGCGAGATCGGCCAGCTGATCGACGACGGCCCGCGATGCCGCGGCAGCAGCGACGGGTGGAACTGGATCGTGCCCAGGCGCGGGATGTTCACGAAGGACTGGGGCGCGAACTGCGTCACGTACGCCATCACGCCGATGTCCGCGTTCAGCTCGCGCATGGCGTGCTCCGCGTACGGGCTGCGCAGGCTGCTGAACTGGTAGACGGTGAGGCCCCGGCCCTGGGCCGCCTCGCGCAGCACGTCCGCCTTGGCGCCGGCCTTGTCGGGCTCGCAGAACACGCCCGCGACCTCGTCGCCCCGGGCCAGGAAGGCCTCGAGCACCTGCTTGCCGAACTCCTGCTGGCCGATGAATGCGATTCTCATGGGACGCGATGGTACGAAATTCGGGAGGCCGGCTTCAGCGGAGCAGGAAATACGCGGCCAGGCAGTACAGCACCACCGCGAACACCTTCTTCAGCGGCTGGATGTCCATGCGGTGCGCGGTGCGCGCGCCCAGGGGCGCCATCAGCATGCTGGCGATGGAGATGATCACCAGGCCGGGCAGGTACAGGTAGCCGAACGAGCCCGGTGGCATCTGGGGCATGCCCTGGCCCGCCCAGACGTAGCCGAGCGTGCCGGCCACGGCGATGGGAAAGCCCAGGGCCGACGAAGTGCCCACGGCGTCGTGGATCTTGATGTTGCACCAGGTCATGAACGGCACCGACACGAACGCGCCGCCTGCGCCCACCAGCGCGGAGACCAGGCCAATCACGTTGCCGACGCCGAAAGTCGCCAGCGGCCCCGGCAGCGTCCGGCTGGGCTTGGGCTTGCGATTCAGGAGCATCTGCGTGGCGGAGAAGGCCACGAAGATCGCGAACAGGATGCCCAGCCACTTGCCGGGCAGGGCCACCGCCACCTGGGCGCCGAGCAGCGATCCCACCAGGATGCCGGGCGCCAGCACCTTGACCACCGGCCACAGCACGGCGCCGCGCTGGTGGTGCGCGCGCACGGACGAAATGGAGGTGAAGCAGATGGTGGCAAGCGACGTTGCCACCGCCATCTTGACCGTGTAGTCCGCCGGATAGCCCCTGGCCGTGAGGATCATGGTCACGAACGGCACCATGATCATGCCCCCGCCGATGCCCAGGAGCCCCGCCAGGAAACCGGTGCACGTGCCGATCAGGACGAGGCCCAGGACGAGTTGTGGATCCAGCAGGGACATCTTGTCGTTATGGTTTGCGCGCGAAGGTCAACCTCGCATTCTCGCAGCACCAAAGGGAACGGGCTGCCGAAGGGGCAGCCCGTGGGTGTAGGTGTCTGCGAGCGGTATCGGACCGCATCCTGAACCGGGGTTCAGGTGGGCGAGGTCAACCTGGCGTTGGGTTCGTCTGACGCGAGACGATCACGCTCACCAGGCGATGTTCCAAGCCCGGGCTCGAATGAGCATTGGTTCAAGGAAATATAAAGCCCGACACACACTGCAGACGAGCCCATTCTAGGACGCAAATCGCCGCGTGGTGCAAAGGACGCATGAAGCCGCGAAGAATTCTGGTCTTGACAGGAGCGCGCAGAGCTGAACTGTGTTCGCGATGGCGGGGTCGCTGTGCGAACCCGCCCTACGAGAGGCACCGTGCTTGGCGTAGGGCGGGTTCGCGAAGCGACCCCGCCATGCCCCTCAGAGCAGCCGTCCGTCGTCGGCCAGGGCCTGGTCCAGGCGCACCATCAGCTGCGCGAGGCGCACGTCTTCGGCCAGGTTGCGCAGGCCCGTGACGGTGGCGTCGGGCTGCACGAAGGTCGCAGCGTTCATCGCAGGCGGGGCCGCGCGGTCCGCCACGTCGAACGCCAGGTTGAGCGCGGCGAGCACCGCGATGCGGTCGCGCGCCTTCACCTTGCCGGCGTCGCGGATCCTGCACATCGCGGTGTCCACTTTTTCCACGGCTTCGAGCAGGCGCTGCTCGCCACCGACCGGGCATCCGAGCAGGTAGCTCTGGCCCATGATCTGCACTTCCAGTTGTTTCATGCGGGGGTGTTCAGGTCCGGCAGGCGTTCGAGCAGCGCGTCGACACGCGAGCGGGCCGCGGACAGCCGCGACTTGAGCGAGTCGCGCTCCTGCGTGAGCAGCTCGACCTGCTCCGCCAGCAGCACATTGGTGCGTTGCAGCTCCTCGTAGCGCACGAGCAGGCGTTCGACGCGTTCGACGAGAGGGTCGATCTGGGAGCCACTGGCCATCCGCTGAATTGTAGGGTTTTGTTTCCGCGACCGCTCTACAATCGCGGCCGTTGGTGCCAGCGGTGTGGTTCACATGCCGCAGTTCAACGGGAAGCAGGAGGATGGCGCGCGCCGAGCGTGCGTGCCGCCCAACCTGCGCTGCCCCCGCAACGGTAAGCGGAGGCATGCGGTGTCCGCACTGCATGCCACTTCCATCACACAGCCACTGGGGCCGCCTGAAACAGCGGCCCTGGGAAGGCGATGGAGGCGACCTCCGCCAGCCCGGATACCGGCCAACGAAGGTGGCTGCACGCCTGCGTGCGGCCGTGACGCCCATGCGCCGGCGGGGAAGCCGGCGAGGGCCTGACAACCGGCTCGTCTCATGTCGAAGAAGCTCCATCCCCTGCCCGCCTGCCTGCTGGCTGCGGCTACGTCCCTTTGCACAACTCCAGGTCTGGCCCAGACTGCAACCCTGCGCGAAACCGTGGTCACATCCACGCGCGTACCCACGCGCGTCGACCAGCAGCTGACCGACGTCACCGTCCTCACCGGGGACGACATACGCCGCTCGGGCATCCTCAACGTTACCGACCTGCTGAATAGCTTGCCCGGGGTGCAGGCGACTCCACCGGGCGTCCGCGGCGCCAACGCTTCCGTCTTCATTCGCGGCAATAACCACGCACACACTCTCGTGCTCGTGGATGGGCAGCGAATTTCCTCCGCCACCACGGGCGCCACCGCGATCCAGCACATTCCGCTGGAGCAAATCGAGCGCATCGAGGTGATCCGCGGCCCGGCCAGCAGCCTGTATGGCTCGGACGCGATCGGCGGCGTGATCCAGGTCTTCACCAAAGGCGGCACCGGCGCGCCCACATTGACGGGCGCGCTCGATGTCGGTTCGTATGGAACCGTGTCCGCGTCAGCCGGCTACGGCGGGCGGGTGGGAGACACCGCCTTCCACGTGCAGGTTGGCGGCGAGCGCAGCCGCGGTTTCAGCGATATCCGGGACGCGAACGGCGGCCCGTTCGACTCATTCAACCCGGATGCTGATGGCTACCGCCAGAGCAATCTCGGTCTGAGCGCGAGCCATCGGATCACTCCGGACCTGGAGGTCGGCGCGAAGTACCTGTTGACACATGGCCGCAAGCGCTCGGACGCGCTCAACTGCGACCTCGCCTTCACCGCCTGCACGGCGGATTTTGATAACCGCGACGATCAACAGTTGGAAGCCTTCAACGTGCACGCGGACTACCACGTCACCGCGGATTGGAGAAGCGTTCTGCGCGTCGGCGCCAGCCGTGATGACTTGCGGTCCTGGATGTTCGATCCAGTGGCGGTGCAGGACAACGTCTCGCGCTATACGACCCGGCAGCGCCAGGTTTCCTGGCAGAACGACTTTCGCCTGGGGCCGGGCGTATTGATGGCAGCCCTGGAGTCACGCCAGGTGCGCGTGGCGTCGACGCAGACGTTCGTCCGTTCCGACCAGGAGACGACCTCCTTGTCGCTTGGCTATCAGGCTTGGATGGGGCCGCACCTGCTGCAGGCTAGCGCGCGACACGACCGCATCTCGGGATTCGAGCCCGCCAACACCGGAACCGCCGGTTACGGCTACAAGTTTGCGGAAGGCTGGATCGCGCGCGCGTCCGCAGGCACCGGCTTTCATGCACCCAGCTTCAATGACCTGTATTGGCCGTTCGATCCGGTGAACTTCTTCGTGGGCAATCCCGCTCTCAGGCCGGAGCGTTCGAAAAACCTCGAAGTTGCGGTGGGCTACGACATCGCACCGGTGCGTTTCTCGGTCACTGCGTACCACAACAAGGTGAAGGACCTGATCCAGCTGGTGACGAACCAGACAACCTTCATCAGCACGATGGAGAATGTCAGTTCGGCCACGCTGCAAGGCGTGACCCTTGACGGCAGCTACCAGATGGCCAACTGGACTTTCTCCGGTCACTATGACGTGCTCAGTGCCCGCAACGACAGCACCGGGAACACCCTGCAGCGCCGCACCCCTCGTTGGGGAACGATCGACGTGGCGCATCGCAGCGGCAAGCTGCAAATTGGTACCCGGCTGGATGGGTATAGCCACCGGTACAACGATGCTGAAAACACCCAGAGGCTGGGCGGCTACATGCTGCTGGGGCTGCGTGCTGCCTATGATGTGGCCCCGGGCTGGACGCTCACCGCCAGCATCAACAATGCGCTCGACAAGCAGTACGTCGTGAATCGGGTCTCTTTCACTCCTTTCAGCGACTACGGGACAGCGGGACGCAGCTTTTTCGTCGGCGTGCGCTACACCGGTGGGTAATGACGCAGCAGGTAGCATGAACCCACGGAGCATCGCCATCCCGCGCGGCCCGCGCCGCATCGTCTGCCTCACCGAGGAGGCGACGGAGTGGCTGTACCTGCTGGGCGAGGAGGAGCGCATCGTCGGCATCTCCGGCTACACGGTGCGGCCGCGCCGCGCGCGGGAGGAGAAGCCGAAGGTCAGCGCCTTCCTCTCGGCGAAGATCGACAAGATCCTGGCGCTGCGGCCCGACTGCGTGTTCGGTTTCTCCGACCTGCAGGCCGACATCGCCGCGGAGCTGGTGCGCAAGGGCGTGCAGGTCACGATCTTCAACCAGCGCAGCGTCGAGGAGATCTTCTCCATGCTGTTCCAGGTCGCGGCCATGGTGGGCCGCGCCGACGACGGGTTGCGCCGGCTCGAGGCGATGCGCGCGCGGCTGCTGGCGATCGAGGCGGCCGCAAGCGCCTTGCCGCGCCGGCCGCGCGTGTATTTCGAGGAGTGGGACGAGCCGCCGATCAGCGCGATCCGCTGGGTGTCCGAGCTCGTGGGCATTGCCGGCGGCGACGACGTGTTCCCCGAACTCGCGGCGCAGCCGATGGGCAAGGACCGGATCGTCGCGGACAGTGCGGAGATCATCCGCCGCAATCCCGACATCGTCATCGGCTCCTGGTGCGGCAAGAAGTTCCGCCCCGAAAAAGTGGCCGCGCGGCCGGGATGGGAGGCCGTCAACGCGGTGCGCGACCGGCAGCTGTTCGAGATCAAGTCCGCGGACATCCTGCAGCCCGGCCCGGCGGCGCTGACGGATGGCGTGGAGCAACTGCATCGCATCGTGCTGGACTGGAGCAGGGCGCATGCGTAGCTGGCTGGCTGTCCTGCTGCTGGCTGGCACCGCCTGCGCGCACGCGGTGCAGGTGACGGACGATCGCGGCGCGCGCGTGGCGTTCGCGCAGCCGCCGCAGCGCATCGTCTCGCTGCTGCCGTCGCTGACCGAATTCGTCTGCGCGCTGCAGGCCTGCGAGCGGCTGGTCGGCGTCGATGACTATTCCAACCATCCCGCTTCGGTGCGCGCACTGCCGCACGTGGGCGGGCTGGAGGACGCCCGTATCGAGAGCATCGTGGCGCTGAAACCGGACCTGGTTCTGGCGCCGACCTCGTCGCGGGCGCTGGAGCGCCTGCAGGCGCTGGGGCTGCAGGTGCTGGCGCTGGAGCCGCGCACCTTTGCCGACGTGCAGCGGGTGCTGGCGCTGCTCGGCCCGGTGCTCGGCACGCGCGACGCCGCCGCGATCTGGCGCGGCATCGAGCAGGACCTGGCGGTGGCCGCGCGCGAACTGCCGCCGCACTTGCGCGGAACCCGGGTGTACTTCGAAGTCAGCAGCTCGCCGCACGCGGCCAGCGAATCGTCCTTCATCGGCGAGTTGATCGCGCGGCTGGGCCTGCGCAACATCGTGCCGGGCGCGCTGGGCCCGTTCCCTCTCCTGAACCCCGAGTTCGTGGTGCGCGCGGATCCGCAATGGATCCTGGTGGCCGACGACGACGTCACGCGGCTGCCGGCGCGCCCGGGCTGGGCCAACCTGCGCGCGCTGCGCGATGGGCATGTCTGTGTCTTCACGGCGGCGCAGGGCGACGTGCTGGTGCGCGCCGGCCCGCGCCTGGCGGAGGCTGCGCGGCTGATGGTGCGCTGCCTGCGTGGCGAGCTGGCGGCGCAGGGGCCGCGGCGGTGACTGCCGCGGTGCGCGCCCCGGCCTTCCTGGCGGGTTGGCTGATCGCGGCGAGCGCGGGACTGCTCGCGCTCGGCGTGGCGGTGGGCAGCACGGGGTGGGAGCCGCTGCGCGACGTGGCCGGCGCCGGCCAGACGATCCTGTGGGAGATCCGGCTTCCGCGCTCGGTGGGCGCGTGGCTGGCCGGTGCGCTGCTTGGCCTGGCGGGCGCCATCGCGCAGGGACTGTTCCGCAATCCGCTGGCCGATCCCTACCTGCTCGGAAGCGCCACGGGCGCGGCGTTCGGCGTTGCGGTGCTGCTGGTGACGATCGGCGCCGCGCCCGCCGCTGCCACCGGTTGGGCCGCGCTGTTCGGGACTACCGGCGCCGCGTTCATCGGCGCCCTTGCCGGGGTCGCCGCGACGCTGGCGATGGCGCGCGGCGTGCAGCACACCCTGCGCCTGCTGCTGGCGGGCGTGATCGTCGGCATGGTGTTCGGCGCCCTTGCGGCGCTGATGATGTTCATGGCGCCTGACTTGTTGCGCACCATGCAGGCCTTCCTGCTCGGGACCACCGGCTTCCTCGGCTGGCCGGGCGCGGTGGCGCTGGGGCTGTCGCTCACCCTGAGCGCGGCGGTGGCGATCGGGTTCAGCCGCTCGCTCGACGCGCTGGCGCTGGGCGAGACCACGGCGGCCAGCCTGGGCGTCGCCCTGGGTCCCGTGCGCATGCTGCTCGTCGGCGCGATGGCGCTGGCCACCGGTGCCGCCGTGGCCCACGTGGGACTCATCGCCTTCATCGGCCTCATGGCGCCGCACCTGGTGCGGGCGCTGGCGAAGCCGACGCACCGCTGGCTGCTGCCCTTGTCCGCGCTGGCAGGCGGCGTGCTGCTGCTGGCCGCGGACGTCATCGCCCGGTGGCTGCTGGCGCCGCGCGAATTGCCGGTGGGCGTGGTGACGGCGGTGCTCGGGGGTGGCTACCTGCTGGCGCTGATGCAGCGGAGGCCGCGATGAATGCAGCGCTGGCCTGCCGGGACCTGCGCGTCACGCTCGGCGCGCGCGAGGTATTGCACGGTGTGGACCTCCAACTGCCGGCGGGACGCTGGACCGCGCTGGCGGGGCCCAACGGTGCCGGCAAGACCACGCTGCTGAAGGCGCTGGCCGGCCTGCTGCCCTCCCGTGGCGAGGTGCAGGTGCTGGGCCGGCCTGCCGGCGCGTGGCCGGGCCGCGAGCGGGCGCGCGCGATCGCCTGGCTGGGGCAAGGCGACAGCGGGGCAGAGGATTTGCTGGTCGATGACGTGGTGATGCTCGGACGCTTGCCGCACCAGGACTGGCTGGGCCTGCCCACCGCCGCCGACCGCGAGGCCGTGCAGTCCGCCATGCAGGAGACGCAATGCGGCGCATGGCGCGGCCGCGCGCTGGGCAGCCTGTCCGGTGGCGAGCGCCAGCGGGTGTTGCTGGCGCGCGCGCTCGCCGTGCAGGCGCCGCTGCTGTTGATGGACGAGCCGCTGTCGCACCTGGACCCGCCGCACCAGGCCGACTGGCTGGCCATCGTGCGCCGCCACGTGGCGCGTGGCGGCACCGCGGTGAGCGTGCTGCACGAGATCAGCATTGCGCTGCAGGCCGACGACCTGGTCCTGCTCGATGCCGGCCGGGTGGTCCACCATGGCGCCACCTCCGAAGCTGCCACCCATCGCGCGGTGGAGAAGGTATTCGGCGATCGCCTGCAGGTGCATGCGGTTGCCGGGCGGTGGGTGGCCCTGCCGCAGGAGGCCGGTCAGGCCTGACCGCGCGTTACCGCGTCGCTTCGATGGTGCGTCCGTTGAGCGGCTGCGTCGGCCTGGCATTCATCTTGTACAGCTTGCCGAACGTGGCGATCTGGCCCTGCTGCATCTTCACGGGCGTTTTCAGGACGAACCACCGCACGTCCTCGCTGCACGGCGGCGTCGTGAGCGAACCCTGGAACGTGTAGTAGCCCTTGTCCGCCGGCAGCAGCATGGCGGCGTCGATGCTCGCATCGGTGACCGATTCCTTTTCCTTCTGCCGGGGCAGGTTCTTCCACACCGCGTCGATGGCGGGATTCGCGCCACCCTTGTCCAACAGGACGGCGACCACCGCGAGCTTGCCGTCGGGCCCCTGGTGCACCAGGTGCGCGACCATGTCGTGCGACTTGCCGTCGATCTTCTCTTCGCTCGGCTTGTGGAAGTGGAACTGCACCAGCTCGTAGCGCACGCCGCCGACTTCCAGGGAGCTGCCCGGGGCGTAGTTCACCTGGATGGTATGGCCGTTGTCGATCAGCTTGAGCAGGCCTGGCTTGTAGTCGAACTTCAG
Source organism: Ramlibacter sp. PS3R-8 (assembly GCF_037572435.1). Taxonomy (NCBI): domain Bacteria; kingdom Pseudomonadati; phylum Pseudomonadota; class Betaproteobacteria; order Burkholderiales; family Comamonadaceae; genus Ramlibacter; species Ramlibacter sp. PS3R-8. Next base: position 78,136 of record NZ_JBBHGT010000002.1, on the reverse strand, counting down.
GGCGGGCAGTTCCGCTGGCCTGGCGCCGCGGATGTCGATCGGCGACTGCACCTTGCCGATCTTGCAGGTGGCGAATTCCTTGCCGATCTGCCCCCACTCCTGCGGACCGCCATGGCCCTCGTAGGCCCAGTGCTTGTCCGCGGCCTGGGCCTGGAGGTGGCAGCACAGCGCCGCGGCGAAGAGTACGGGGACCGACTTTGCGACTGGCATGGCGATTCTCCTGTGGGGCGACGGGTTCGAGCCGTGTCCCAAGATAGGGAAGCCGCCCCACCGCGTCCACTGCACCTTGGGGCAGTCTGCCCTGGGCCGGGGCAGCTCTGGAACGGGATCCCGGCTAGGGGTTACGCCCGACGCCAGGGTGTTCCCAACAGGCCGCCTCCCGGTCTATGCTCGGCCAGCCGCGGCATGGTGCCGCAGGCGCGTCCTTGGGGGTGCGGCATGTACAAGAAGATCCTGCTGGCTTATGACGGCTCCGATGCGGGGCAGAAGGCGCTGCTCGATTGCCGCGACGTCGCGCAGTGGAGCAATTCCGAGCTTCACCTCGTGGCGGTGATGCCCTCGGCCATGAGCTTCGTCGGCCTGGAAGGGGGCGTGTACGACGTCGAACTGGAGGAACGCGAGAAGACCAAGTACCGCGGCGTGCTCGAGGACGGGCTGCGACGCCTGTCCGAGGCCGGCTTCACCGCCCGCGGCGAAGTGATCACCGGCGAGGCGATCGACGAGTTGAGCAAGTACGCCCGCAAGATCGGCGCCGACCTCATCGTGGTGGGCCACAAGCACCTGGACAGCTGGGCGGCGCGCTGGTGGCGGGGCTCGATCTCCGGCGCGCTGATCGAACACGCCCCTTGCAGCGTGCTGGTCGTCATCACGCACTAGCCGGCCGGGCACCATGCAGTACCCCACCGGCCCCGGCCGGAGGCCCGATGCTTCGCGGGCCAGGGCGCAGTACCGCGGCCGCGCGGCGCGTTACGACGCCGAACTCGCGCCCTTCGAGCCCCTGCGCCGCGAGGCCCTGGACCTGCTGGAACTGCACGCCGGCGACACCGTGCTGGACGTCGGCTGCGGCACCGGCCTCAGCTTCGACGGTCTCAAGCGCAAGGTCGGAACGGGCGGGCACATCGTCGGCATCGATCCGTCGCCCGAGATGCTGGCGCAGGCGCGGGTGCGCATCGCGCTGCACCATTGGACGGGCATCACGCTGCTGCCGGCCACGGCCGCTGAAGCGCCTTTGAACGGCAGCGCCGACGCGGCGATGTTCCATTTCACGCACGACGTGCTGCGCGACCCGCAGGCGCTGGACCATGTGTTCGCCCATCTCAAGCCCGGCGCGCAGGTCGTCGCCACCGGCTTGCAGTGGGGCCCGCCGTGGCTGCCGCTGACCAATGCATTCGTGCTCGGCGCTGCGCTGTATTCGGTCACTTCGATGGCCGGGCTGGCACGACCCTGGGACCTGCTGGCCGCACGCCTGACCGGCGTGCGCCTGCACTCGATGCCCTGGGTTGGCCTCTATGTCGTGAGCGGGCGCGCAGCGGTAACCTGAGCGCATGAAAACCTCGCTGCTGCTGCGCCGCTGGGCGCTCCTGTTCGTCGCCGTCCTCGTCTGCGCGTGTGCCGGGGTGCAGCCGCCGGAGCGGCCCAGGCTGGTGGTGCTGTTCGTCATCGACGGCTTGCCGCAGCGGCAGGTGACCGCCTACCGCGACCAGCTGGCGCCCGACGGCTTCGCGCGCTTCCTGGACCGGGGCAGCTGGTTCAGCAACGCGCACTACGGCTACGCCTTCACGGTCACCGCGGCGGGCCACGCCACCATGCTGACCGGCGCCTACCCGCATCGCACCGGCATCATCGGCAACGAGTGGAACGACGTTGCGACCGGCCAGGCGGTGTACTGCACCGGCGACACGTCGGCCACCTACATCGGCAACGACACGAAGCCGCTGGACGGCACCAGCCCGCGCAACCTGAAGGTCGAAACGGTGGGCGACGTGCTGCGCCGCGTGGATTCCCGCGCCAAGGTGATCGCGCTGTCCGGCAAGGATCGCGGCGCCATCCTGCCGGGAGGACACCGGGGCACGGCCTACATGTACATGTCCGGCAGCGGCCAGTTCGCGTCCACCACCTACTACATGCCGCGCCACCCGGCGTGGGTGGACCAGTGGAACGCGGCCAAGCCGGCGGACCGCTACTTCAAGACGGAATGGAAGGCGCTGTTGCCCGAAGCGGCCTACGCGCGTTCGTTGCCGGACAGCCAGGCGTGGTTCGGCCCGCGCGGCGGTGCGCTGCCCATGTTGATGGGCGCCCGCGCCGACGACCAGCCGGGCCCGAACTACTATTCCGCCCTGCTCGCCAGCCCCTACGCCGACGCGCTGACGCTCGATTTCGCCCGTGCCGCCATCGCCGGCGAGCAACTCGGCGCCGACGACGTGCCCGACATCCTGTCCATCAGCCTGTCCGGCCACGACTACGTCAATCACCGGTGGAGCGCGGAGTCGCGCCTGTCGCACGACCACTTCCTGCACCTCGACCGCATGCTGCAGGCCTTCTTTGCCGACCTCGACCGCACCGTCGGCCGCGACAACTACGTGGCCGTGCTGTCCGCGGACCACGGATTCATGCCGGCGCCCGAGACCAGCCAGGCGCAAGGGCGTGCGGCCGGGCGGGTGAGTGGCAGCCAGCTGCTGGCGCAGGTGAACACCGCGCTGGAGGCGAAGTTCGGTGTGCCCAAGCTGGCGCGAAACCTCTCGGCCTCGGCGGTCGTGCTGGACCGCAAGCTGCTGGCCGAGCGCGGCCTCGACCTCGACGTGGTGGCCAATGCTGCCCGTGACGCCGCGGCGGCGCATCCGCAGGTGGAGGCCGCCTACACGCGGCGCGAACTGCAGGCGGGAAGCCGCGCCGGCGCGCCGTATTTCGACCAGATGCGCCTGAGCTGGAACCGCCAGGTGTCCGGCGACGTGCAGTTGGCGCTCAAGCCGTACTGGATGTTCGGCTCCAGCACCTCCATCACCACCCATGGCTCGCCGCATCCATACGACACGAACGTGCCGATCCTCGCCTGGGGGCCGCGCTGGGTGCGTGCTCAGGCGGTGGAGCAGCGGGTGGAAGTGGCGGACATCGCGCCCACGCTGGCCCGCATCCTGGGGGTGCCGGCCCCGGCCGCCAGCGAAGGGCGACTGCTGCCGCTCGCCCAACGGTAGGCGGCGGGCGGACCGGCGGCCCGTCTTCACGAACGGGAAACACGGCGCACACGGCCGTTTTACGCCTGGGGCTCATGCTGGCGGACAAGCGGACCCAGCAGAAGAGCGCCTACAGTGTCATGCGACGCCTCCTGTCGGGCCGGCAAGCCGGCCGAAGGCACGCTCTGCGCCTGCTGAACTTGCCGCGCCCCGAAGAACAAGAAGGACATCGATGCCCACCACTCCGCCGCGGCCCCCTGCCGATCCCACCCACCAGATGCCCGCGACAAGCCCCGCAGCTCCGCGCAAGCTGAGCCGCCGGGCCTCGCTCATCGGTACGGTGCTGGCCCTGCTCGTCGCCGCCGGACTGGCGTGGCTGGCCTGGGACCTGACGCGGCCCGACCAGGCGGCGCAACGTCCGGGTGCGGCCGGCGCCAGGCCGGGTGGAGGTGGCGGCGGCGCGGGCGGCGGACGCGGCGCGACCACCGTCGGCATCGCGGTGGCCGAGCCGGCGGACATCCCCGTCAACATGGAGGCGCTGGGCACCGTGGTGCCGCAGGCCACGGTGCGCGTGCGGCCGCAGGTCAACGGCGTGCTGACGCAGGTGCTGTTCAAGGAAGGCCAGCAGGTGAAGAAGGGGCAGTTGCTCGCCACCATCGATCCCCGCCCCTTCGAGATGGCGCTGCAGCAGGCCATCGGCCAGCGGATGCGCGACGAGGCGCAGCTCGCGGCCGCGCGCGTGACGCTGGAGCGCTTCGAAACCCTGCTGGGGCAGGACTCCATCGCGCGGCAGGAAGTCGACACGCAGCGCGCCACCGTCAACCAGCTCGCCGCCACCGTGGTCAGCTCCAAGGCTGCCGAAGGCACCGCCCGCCTGAACCTCAGCTACACCCGCATCGTCGCGCCCATCGAAGGGCGCGTCGGCCTGCGCACCGTGGATGTCGGCAACCAGGTGAGCCAGAGCGACACCAATGGCGTGGCCATCATCACCAAGCTGTCGCCGATCGACGTGGAGTTCGCGGTGCCGCAGGACAGCGCCTCGTGGCTGCAGCAGAACGCCGGGGCCGCCATGGAAGTGAAGGCTTTCGACCGCACCCGCACGACGCTGCTGGAGACCGGCACCTTCGCCTCGCTGGACAACCAGGTCGACACCAGCACCGGCACGGTGCGGGCCAAGGCGCGCTTCGACAATGCCCGCCTGCAGCTGTTTCCCAGCCAGTTCGTCAACGTGCAGCTGCAGCTGCGGGTGCTCAAGAACGCGGTGGTGGTGCCTGTCTCGGCGGTGCGCCAGAGCGGCAGCGGCGAGTACGTCTTCGTCCTGCTGCAGGACCGCACCGTCAAGCAGCGCCAGGTGGTGCGTGGGCAGATGGTGGCGGACCGGGTCCAGATCGTGTCCGGGCTGCAACTGGGCGAGCGCGTGATCACCGAAGGCGCCGACCGGCTGCGCGATGGCGCGCGGGTCCTGCTGCCGGGCGACACGCCAGGGCAGCAGGGTGGACCGCGGCAACGCCGCAATGCAGCGTCCGGTCCCGCCGCCCCCGCTTCGGCTGCGTCTGCCGCGGCCGCGGCCGCTGCGCCCGCAGAGGCGGTTGCCCCGGAACAGGCTGCGTCCTCCGACGCGCGCGCGCGGCGGATGGCGGAATTCATGAAGCTCTCGCCCGAAGAGCGCGAGCAGCGGCGGCGCCTGCGCCGTGAGGCGTCCGGCAACGCGGCCCCCGGCCAATGAGTCCATCGCGCCCGTTCATCCTGCGGCCGGTCGCGACCGCGCTGCTGATGGTGGCCATCGTGCTGGCCGGGCTGGTGGGCCTGAAGTTCCTGCCGCTGTCGGCCCTGCCGCAGGTGGACTACCCCACCATCCAGGTGCAGACGCTGTACCCGGGGGCCAGCCCGGAAGTGATGGCGCAGACCGTCACGGCGCCGCTGGAACGGCAGTTCGGGCAGATGCCGGGGCTGCAGCGCATGGGCTCCAGCAGCGCGGCGGGTGTCTCGATCATCACCCTGCAATTCGGGTTGGGCCTGGCGCTCGACGTCGCCGAGCAGCAGGTGCAGGCCGCCATCAACGCCGGCGGCTCGCTGCTGCCGGCCGACTTGCCGGCTCCCCCCGTGTACGCCAAGGTCAACCCGGCCGACGCGCCGGTGCTCACGCTGGCGATCACGTCGTCGACGCTGCCGCTCACCGAGGTGCGCAACATCACCGACACGCGGCTGGCGCTGAAGATCAGCCAGGTGGCCGGCGTCGGGCTGGTCACGCTGTCCGGCGGCCAGCGGCCCGCGGTGCGCATCCAGGCGGATGCCCGGGCGCTGGCATCGCTGGGCCTGACGCTGGACAACGTGCGCACCACCATCGGCACCGCCAATGCCAATGCCGCCAAGGGCAGCATCGACGGGCCGACGCGCTCGTACACGATCAACTCCAACGACCAGTTGCTGACCGCCAAGGACTACAGCAACCTCGTCATCTCGTTTCGCAACGGCGCACCGGTCCGGCTGACCGACGTCGCGCAAGTGGTCGAAAGCGCCGAAAACGTGAAGCTGGGAGCGTGGGCCAACCTCCAGCCGGCCATCATCCTCAACGTGCAGCGGCAGCCCGGCGCCAACGTCATCGCGACGGTGGACGCCATCAAGCAGCGCCTGCCGGAGCTGACCGCGGGACTGCCCGGCTCGATCCAGGTGGAGGTGCTGTCGGACCGCACCACCGGCATCCGGGCGTCCGTGCACCACGTCGAGATCGAGCTCATGCTCGCGGTGCTGCTGGTGGTGCTGGTGATCTTTGCCTTCCTGCACAGCCCGCGGGCCACGGTGATCGCCAGCCTGTCGGTGCCCATCTCCCTGATCGGCACCTGCGGCGCGATGTACCTGCTGGGGTACAGCCTGAACAACCTGACGCTGATGGCGCTGACCATCGCCACCGGTTTCGTGGTGGACGACGCCATCGTGATGATCGAGAACATCTCGCGCCACATCGAAGACGGGGAGGAACCCATGCGGGCGGCGCTCAAGGGCGCCAGCGAGATCGGCTTCACCATCATCTCGCTCACGGTGTCGCTGATCGCCGTGCTGATCCCGCTGCTGTTCATGGGCGACGTCATCGGCCGGCTGTTCCGCGAGTTCGCGGTCACGCTGGCGATCACCATCCTGATCTCGATGGTCGTCTCCCTGACGCTGGTGCCGATGATGTCGGCGCGCTGGCTGAAGGCCCACCATGCGCCGGAAACCGGTTGGGGTGGCAGGATGCAGCGCGGCTTCGACCGCGTGATCCACCATTACGACCGCGCGCTCACCTGGGTGCTGGCCCGCCAGCTGCTGACGCTGGGGGTCGCGCTGGCGACGCTGGTGGTGACGGTGCTGCTGTACGTGGCCATCCCCAAGGGGCTGTTCCCGACGCAGAACACCGGACAGCTGCAGGTGCGGGTGGAGGGCGAACCATCCATCTCCTATCCGCGCATGGCCGCGGTGCAGCAGGACGTGGCGCGGCTGCTGCTGGAAGACCCGGCGGTGAGCAGCATCGCCAGCTTCGTCGGCGTGGACGCGGCCAACAACACCATGCTGCACACCGGCCGGCTGCTGGTGAACCTGAAGTCGTCGCGCGGCGACCTGCAGGAGACCATGGACAACCTGCGCCGGCGGGGCCAGGGCGTGGCGGGCGTGCGGCTGTTCCTGCAGCCGATGCAGGACATCACCATCGACTCGGAAAGCGGCCCCACTCGCTACCGGCTGTCCGTCGAAGGGTCCGACACGGCCACCGTGAACGAGTGGGCGCAGCGGGTGGTGGAGCGGCTGCGGCAGGAGCGGCGCATCGCCAACGTCACGACGGACGCCGGCGCCACCGGGGCGGCCATGTTCGTGGACGTCAACCGCGACACGGCGTCGCGGCTCGGCATCACCTCCTCGGCCATCGACGAGGCCTTGTACAGCGCCTTCGGCCAGCGCATCGTGTCGACCATCTTCACCGAGACCAACCAGTACCGCGTGGTGCTCGAGGCGACAGCAGGAGGCGGGGGCGACGTCACCGCGCTCAGCGGCATCCAGCTGCGCGGCAGTTCCGGCGAGCCCACGCCCCTGACGGCGGTGGCGCGCATTTCAGAGCGCCGCGCGCCGCTGCAGATCACGCACGTGGCCCAGTATCCCGCGGCCACCGTCGGCTTCGACACCGCGCCGGGCGTGGCGCTCGGCACCGCGGTGGACGCGATCCGCGCCGCGACCGCCGGCCTGGACCTGCCGCCCACCGTCAGCATCACGTTCCTGGGCGCGTCCGGCGCGTACGAGGCTTCCTTGAGCAACCAGCTGTGGCTGATCCTGGCCGCCGTGGTGTGCGTCTACATCGTGCTGGGCGTGCTGTACGAGAGCTACGTGCACCCGCTGACGATCCTGTCCACGCTGCCCTCGGCGGGGGTCGGTGCGCTGCTCGCGCTGATGGTCACCGGCAACGACCTCGGGGTGATCGGGATCATCGGGATCATCCTGCTGATCGGCATTGTCAAGAAGAACGCGATCATGATGATCGACTTCGCGCTGGAGGCCGAGCGGGTCGGCGGCAAGGCGCCGCAGGAGGCCATCCACCAGGCCGCGCTGCTGCGCTTCCGCCCGATCCTCATGACCACGCTGGCGGCCCTGTTCGCCGCCGTGCCGCTGATGCTGGGATGGGGGGAGGGCGCCGAGCTGCGGCGTCCGCTGGGCCTGGCGATCTTCGGCGGGCTGATCGTGAGCCAGTTGCTCACGCTGTTCACGACGCCGGTGATTTACCTGGGGTTCGATCGGTTGGGGCGGCGGTGGCGGCGGCGCCCCCACCCCAACCCTCCCCCGGGGGGGGAGGGAGGAAGACCTGAATTGCTCCCTCCCCCTCTGGGGGAGGGCGGGGGTGGGGGCGCTCCCGAAGGGGCACGATGAACCTCTCCGCCCCCTTCGTCCGCCGCCCCGTCGGCACCGTGCTGCTGACGGTGTGGATCGCCCTTGCCGGCATCGCAGCGTTCTTCAACCTGCCGGTCGCGTCGCTGCCGCAGGTCGACTACCCGGTGATCTCGGTGTCGGCCAGCTTGCCGGGCGCCAGTCCCAAGACCATGGCGTCGAGCGTGGCGACGCCGCTCGAGCGCCGGCTGGCCACCATCGCCGGCGTCAACGAGATCACCTCCAGCAGCAGCACCGGCAGTTCGCGCGTGACGCTGCAGTTCGACCTGAACCGCAACATCGACGCCGCCGCCCGCGAAGTGCAGGCCGCCATCAACGCGTCACGCAGCGACCTGCCGGCCAACCTGCGCAGCAATCCGACCTACCGCAAGGCCAACCCGTCGGCGGCGCCGGTGATCATCCTGGCGCTGACCTCGCCGACGCGCTCGCCCGGGCAGATCTACGACGCGGTGTCCAACATCGTGCAGCAGAAGATCGCGCAGGTGCCAGGCGTCGGCGACGTCGAGCTCGGCGGCGGCTCCCAGCCTGCCGTGCGGGTGGAACTGATTCCCTTCGCGCTGAACCGCTACGGCATCTCGATGGAGGACGTGCGCGCGGCGCTGCAGTCCGGCACCGCCAACCGGCCCAAGGGCGACATCGCCGTGAACGGCCAGCGGATGCAGATCTACACCGGCACGGGCATGGCCAACAACGGCAAGTCGGCCTCGGACTACCGCACCATGGTGGTGGCCTGGCGCGACGGGGCGGCCGTGCGGCTGGCCGACGTGGCGGAGCTCAGCGACGGCGTCGAGAACATCAACACCATGGGCCTGTTCAACGGCAGTCCCGCCGTGATCGTGCTGGTGACGCTGCAGCCCGGCGCGAACGTGATCGCCACCGTGGACGGCGTGCGGGCGCTGCTGCCCAACCTGCAGGAAGCGCTGCCCGACGACATCCAGCTGGACGTCGCGTCCGACCGCACGCATTCCATCCGCGCCTCGCTGCACGAGGTGGAGCTGACGCTGGCCATCTCCATCCTGCTGGTGGTGCTGGTGGTCAGCGTGTTCCTGCGCAGCGCCCGCGCCACGTTCATTCCCGCCGTGGCCACCGTCGTCTCGCTGCTCGGCACCTTCGGCGTGATGCACCTGCTGGGCTTTTCGCTGAACAACCTGTCGCTGATGGCGCTGACGGTGGCCACCGGCTTCGTGGTGGACGACGCCATCGTGGTGCTGGAGAACACGGCGCGCCACATCGAAGCCGGCATGGACCGCTTCGAAGCGGCGCTGGCGGGCGCGCGGGAGGTCAGCTTCACGGTGCTGTCGATCAGCCTGTCGCTGGTCGCCGTGTTCATCCCGCTGCTGTTCATGGGCGGGCAGGTGGGCCGCCTGTTCCGCGAGTTCGCGGTCACGCTGTCGGCCGCGGTGCTGATCTCGCTGCTGATCTCGCTGACCACCACACCGATGATGTGCGCCTGGCTGCTGCGGCGCGACGCGCACGAGCGCCAGCCGGGGCGGCTGGCCCGCTGGTCCGAGAAGGCGTTCGGCTGGACCCAGAAGGCCTACGAGGTCAGCCTGGACTGGGCGCTGTCGGCGCGCTGGCTGGTGGTGCTGATCCTGCTGCTTGTGATCGGCCTCAATGCCTTCCTCTTCGTCCAGATCCCCAAGGGCTTCTTCCCGCAGCAGGACACAGGGCAGATCAGCGGCGGCATCCGCGCGGACCAGAGCATCTCGTTCCAGCAGATGCAGGACAAGCTCAAGCAGCTGGTGGAGATCGTCCGCAACGACCCCGCGGTCGACACCGTGGTGGCGTTCACCGGCGGCGCGCGGGCCGGCGGTGGCTTCATGTCCATGACCCTCAAGCGCGGCGACGGCGCCGAGCGCGGCCAGGCCGTCATCGCCCGCTTGCGGCCGCAGCTGGCGCGCGTCACCGGCGTCAGCCTGTTCCTGAACCCGGTTCAGGACCTGCGCATGGGCGGCCGCCAGTCCAACAGCACTTACCAGTACTCGATCAAGAGCGACAACGAGGCCGACCTCAAGCTGTGGGCTGCGCGGCTTGCCGAAGCGATGAAGCGGCAGGAGGCACTGGTCGACGTCGACACCGACCAGCAGGAAAACGGCGTCGAGGCCTATGTCCAGGTCGACAAGGAGACTGCCGCGCGGCTGGGCGTCACGTCGCGCGCCGTCGACAACGCGCTGTACAACGCGTTCGGCCAGCGGCAGGTGGCCACCATCTACGACGAGGTCAACCAGTATCGGGTGATCATGCAGCTGGCGCCGCGCTACATCCGCAGCCCGGAGGCCTTGAAGGACATCTACGTGCCGGGGACCAACACCGGCGCGCCGACGGACCTGGCAGCGACGCTGGCTGCATCCTCCAACACGTCGTCCACCAGCACGGCGACAACCTCCGCCGCAACGACCCCCACGCCCACGTCCGCCAACCTGTCCCTGCGCGACGGTTCCACCGGACAGGCGGTCAGCTCCTCGGCGCGGACGATGGTGCCGCTGTCCGCCATCGCCAGGTTCGACGAGCGGCCCACGGCCACCTCGGTGAACCACCAGGATGCGGAGCTCGCCACCACCATCTCCTACAACCTCGCCGAGGGCGCGACGATGGCGCAGGGCCAGGCCGCCGTGCGGGCGGCGGAGGCGGAGATCCGCATGCCGATCAACGTGCGCGGCAGCTTCCAGGGCCAGGCGCGGCAGGCGCAGGAGACCAACCAGCAGCAGCCGCTGCTGATCCTGGCCGCCATCGTGGTGATCTACATCGTGCTCGGCGTGCTGTACGAAAGCCTCGTGCACCCGATCACGGTGCTGTCCACGCTGCCGTCGGCCGGCTTCGGCGCGGTGCTGGCGCTGCTGATCGCCAAGCTGGACTTCTCGATCATGGCGCTGATCGGCGTGTTCCTGCTGATCGGCATCGTCAAGAAGAACGCGATCCTGATCATCGACTTCGCCCTGGATGCGGAGCGCTCGCGCGGCCTGAGCCCGTACGAAGCCGTGCGCGAGGCCTGCCTGCTGCGCTTCCGGCCGATCCTGATGACGACGCTGGCCGCGCTGCTCGGGGCGCTGCCGCTGGCCATCGGCTTCGGCGAAGGCGCGGAACTGCGCCGGCCGCTGGGCATCGCCATCATCGGCGGGCTGATCGCCAGCCAGGTCATCACGCTGCTCACCACGCCCGTCGTCTACCTGATGCTGGACAAGCTGCGCCGCCGCAGCCCCATCGAGCGCCAGCTTTCCCGCCACGGCGAGTCCGAAGTCCAACCCGCCTGAACACCGCATGCCCACCCGCTTACCGCAACGCCTGCTCCTGTCCGTGCTGACCGCCAGCCTGGTGCTGTCCGGTTGCGCCAACCTTGCGCCCAAGTACGACGTGCCCGCCGTTGACACGCCGGTTGCCTTCAAGGAGGGCCGCGGCGCCTGGGTGCTCGCCGCGCCCGCCGATACGTTGCAGCGCGGCCCCTGGTGGGAGCTGTTCGACGACCCCGTGCTGAACGGCCTGGCCGCGCAGGTCGAAGTGAACAACCAGAACGTGGCCGCCGCCGTCGCCGCGTATGCGCAGGCGAGGGCGCTCACGCGCGAGCAACGCGCCAGCCTGTTCCCGCAGGTCAACCTGGACGCCGGCGCCAACCGCAGCGGCACTGACCGCACCAGCGCCCGCAGCTACCAGGTCGGCATCGGGGTGAATTGGGAGCCGGACGTGTTCGGCCGGCTCGGCCTGGTCGTGCAGGGAGCGCGCAGTGGCGAGCAGGCGGCGCAGGCGGACCTGGCGGCGGCAACGCTGGCCGCGCAGGGCGAACTGGCCACTGCCTATTTCGGCCTGCGCGAGGCGGACGTGTTGAGCGGATTGCTGACGGAGATCATCGTCGGCTTGCGCCGGGCGCTGCAGATCACGCAGAACCGCTACGCAGCCGGCGTCGTGGCGCGCACCGACGTGTTGCAAGCCGAGGGCCAGCTGGCCAATGCCGAGGCGGAGCTGCTCACGCAGGCGAGCCAGCGCGCGACGTTCGAGCACGCGATCGCCGTGCTGATCGGCAAGGCGCCGGCCCACTTCAGCCTCGCCGTCGACCCGAACTGGAACGTCAGCGTGCCCCTCATCCCGCCGGAAGTGCCGTCCACGCTGCTGCAGCGCAGGCCGGACATCGCGGCCGCCGAACGCCGCGTGGAACAGGCCAACGCGCAGATCGGCATCCAGCGTGCCGGCTACTTTCCCAGCTTCAACCTGACGGGGTCGATCGGGCGCAGCGCAGCGAGCATCGGCGAGCTGTTCAGCGTGTCGGGGCTCGTCTGGGCCGTCGGGGCGTCGCTGGCGCAGATGCTGTTCGACGCTGGCGCCACCACCGCGCGGGTCGACCAGGCCAGGGCGGCGCTGGAGCAGGCCGCGGCGCGCTATCGGCAGGCGGTGCTGGCCGCGTTCCAGGATGTCGAAGACCAGCTGGTGGCGCTGCGCATCCTGTCGGAGCAGCAGGTGCTGCGCCTGCAGGCCAGCCAGGCATTGGCCCTCGTGGAGCAGCAGGTGCTGAACCGCTACCAGGCCGGGCAGGTGAACTACACCGAGGTGATCACCGCGCAGAGCAATGCGGCGACGTCGCGGCGCGCGCTCGTGCAGTCGCAGATCGACCGGCAGCTGGCGGCCGTGGCGTTGATCCAGGCGCTGGGGGGTGGGTGGCGGGGGCTGTGACCACGCCCAAGCTGGCGCTCGTGGGGGTGCCCCCACCCCAACCCTCCCCCGGAGGGGGAGGGAGAAAGCCAATCATGTACAAAGACCAAGATGAACGCCCCGGCACCGCGCCTGCGGCGACCGATGGGAAGGCCAAGACAATGAACCGCTTCCAGGTAAAAAAAGTCGCCGTCCTCGGCGCCGGCGTGATGGGTGCGCAGATCGCCGCGCACCTGGTCAACGTCAAGGTGCCCGTGGTGCTGTTCGACCTGCCGGCCAAGGAAGGCCCGAAGAACGGCATCGTCACCAAGGCCGTCGAAGGGCTGAAGAAGCTCAAGCCGTCGCCGCTGGGCGTGCCGGAGGACGCATCGCTGATCCAGCAGGCCAACTACGAAGAGCACATGGCGCTGCTCGGTGAGTGCGACCTCATCATCGAGGCCATCGCCGAGCGCATGGACTGGAAGCTGGACCTGTACAAGAAGGTCGCGCCGCATATTGCCACGCACGCGATCGTGGCGTCCAACACCTCCGGCTTGTCGATCACCAAGCTGTCCGAGGCGCTGCCCGATGCGCTGAAGCCGCGCTTCTGCGGCATCCACTTCTTCAATCCGCCGCGCTACATGCAGCTGGTGGAACTGATCCCCACGCCGACGACCGACGCCACTATCCTGGACCAGCTGGAGACCTTCGTCACCAGCGGCCTGGGCAAGGGCGTGGTGCGCGCCAAGGACACCCCGAACTTCATCGCCAACCGCGTCGGCATCTCCGGCATGCTGGGCACGATGCGCGAGGTGGAGAAGTTCGGCCTCACGTACGACGTGGTCGACGACCTGACGGGCAAGAAGATGGGCCGCGCCTCCAGCGGCACCTTCCGCACGGCGGACGTGGTGGGCCTGGACACGATGGCGCACGTCATCAAGACGCTGCAGGACACGCTGTCGCCCGAGACCGACCCGTTCTACGAAAGCTTCGGCACGCCGCCGGTGTTGAAGAAGCTGCTGGAGCTGGGCAACCTGGGGCAGAAGAGCAAGGCGGGCTTCTACAAGAAGGTGGGGCGCGACATCCTGCGCTTCGAGCTGGACAGCGAGGAATACATCCCCGCCGGCCAGAAGTCCGACGAGGTGTATAGCCGCATGCTCAAGAAGCCGGCCGCCGAGCGGCTGAAGTTGCTGCGCAACAGCACGGGCGCGCAGGGCCAGTTCCTCTGGTCCATCCTGCGCAACGGCTTTCATTACGCCGCCGTGCACCTGGCCACCATCGCCGACACCGCGCGCGACGTCGACCAGGCCATGCGCTGGGGCTTCGGCATGAAGCAGGGCCCGTTCGAGCTGTGGCAGGAGGCGGGTTGGCTGCAGGTGGCGCAGTGGATCAAGGAAGACATCGATGCGGGCAAGGCGCTGTCCAAGGCGCCGTTGCCAGCGTGGGTGTTCGAAGGTCCTGTCGCCAAGGCGGGTGGTGTGCACACCGCCGAAGGCTCGTTCAATCCCACCACGGGCAAGTTCGAGCCGCGCCGCGTGCTGCCGGTGTACGAGCGCCAGCTGTTCCCCGAGATGCTGCGCGGCGAGGGCGGTACGCGCTTCGACAAGGCGGGCACCACGCTGCACGATGACAAGAACATCCGCCTGTGGACGCTGGACCAGGAAGTGCTGATCGTCAGCCTCAAGACCAAGATGCACACCATCAGCCCGGAGGTGTGCGAGGGCCTGATGCAGGCGGTGGAACTGGCCGAGAAGGATTACCAGGGCATGGTGATCTGGTCCGGCGACGATCCGTTCAGCGCGGGCGCTGACCTGGAGTCGACGCTGCCGGCGTTCATCGCGGTGGGCATTGCGGCGATCGAGGATGCCGAAGGGTTCATGCAGCAGACGATGCTGCGGTTGCGGTATGCCGCGGTTCCCGTCGTCTCCGCGATTCGCGGTCTGGCGTTGGGTGGCGGCTGCGAGCTGGGCTTGTATTCGGCCAGGCGTGTGGTGGCGATGGAGAGCTACATCGGTTTCGTCGAGGTGGGCGTGGGCCTGGTGCCGGGCGCGGGCGGCCTGACCTACATCGCGCGCCGGGCTGCGGAGAATGCTGCGTTCAGTACCGACAAGGACTTGTTGAAGTACCTGACCGAGGGCTTCACCGCCGCCGCGATGGCGAAGGTGGGCACGAGCGCGATCGAGTCGCGCAAGCTCGACTACCTGCTGGACAGCGACATCATCGTTCCGCACAAGGACGAACTGCTCTATGTGGCGTTGCAGCAGGCGAAGTCTCTCTATGACGCCGGGTATCGACCGCCGCATCGGCGTCAGTTCCCGGTAGCGGGGCGCAGCGCCAAGGCCACGATCCAGGGGCAGTTGGTGAACCTGCGCGACGGCGGGTTCGCGAGCCGGCACGACTTTCACATTGCTTCTCTCATAGCGAATGTCGTCACCGGCGGAGATGTCGACGCGAACACGCTGGTGACCGAGGAGTACCTGATGACCCTGGAGAGGCGGGCGTTCTGCGAGCTGGTGCAGCATCCGAAGACGCAGGAGCGGATCTTGGGGATGTTGAGTACGGGGAAGCCGGTGAGGAACTAGCCCGACGTGCCTCTCTCTTCCTCCCTCCCCCTCCGGGGGAGGGCCGGGGAGGGGGCGCTGGGGGCGCAGAACAATTGCCATGCGAAGCCAAGCCTTTTCAACCACGCACACCAATGCTCGCGCACTGCGTGCGGGGATGACGGATTCGGAGCGCAAGCTCTGGTCCCGGCTTCGCATGGAACAACTGGGCGTGAAGTTCCGGCGCCAGCATCCCCTTGGAAACTACATCGCGGATTTCGCTTGCCTGGATCCCAAGCTGATCGTCGAACTCGATGGTTCGCAGCATGCAGATCAAGTCGCTTATGACCTCAAGCGGGAAGCGTTCTTCCGTGAGAAGGGCTTTGCGGTGCTGCGGTTTGCGACGGACGAACCTTTCAAGAACATCGATGGCGTGCTGACTGTCATCGCTGATCAATTGCAGATGGCGCGCGCCTCCGCCGCCCCCAGCGCCCCCAGCGCCCCCTCCCCAGCCCTCCCCCGGAGGGGGAGGGAGTAGACAGAGAGAACCTCATGACCAAACAAATCCAGGACGCCTACATCGTCGCCGCCACCCGCACCCCCATCGGGCGCTCGCACCGCGGCTTCTTCCGTAACACCCGGCCGGACGACCTGCTGGCGACAGTGCTCAGATCTGCACTGGCCCAGGTCCCCGGCCTCGACCCGCACGCCATCGAAGACATCATCTGCGGCTGCGCGATCCCCGAAGGGCCGCAAGGGCTCAACGTCGCGCGGATCGGCGCCGTGCTGGCGGGCCTGCCCAAGAGCGTGGGCGGCATCACGGTCAACCGCTTCTGCGCTTCCGGCCTCGCCGCGGTGCAGATGGCCGCCGACCGCATCCGCGTGGGCGAAGCCGACGTGATGATCGCGGCTGGCACCGAGAGCATGAGCATGGTGCCGATGATGGGCAACTCGCCGTCGCTGTCGCCCACGATCTTCTCCAACCCCGACGACATCGAAAGCTACGGCATCGCCTACGGCATGGGCCTGACGGCCGAGAAGGTCGCGCAGCAGTGGAAGGTGAGCCGCGACGCGCAGGACGAGTTCGCCTACCGCTCGCACATGAAGGCGGTCGCTGCCATGAAGGCCGGCGAGTTCGCCGCCGAGATAACGGAAGTGGAAGTGGCCGAGCGCTCGCTCGACCTCGAGTCGGCCGACGTCTCCATCTCCACGCGCAAGGTGGCACTCGACGAGGGCGCGCGGCCCGACACCACGGTGCAGACGCTCGGCAAGCTCAAGCCCGTGTTCGCCGCGCGCGGCAGCGTGACAGCGGGCAACAGCTCGCAGACCTCCGATGGCGCCGGCGCGCTGATCCTGTGCAGCGAAGCCGCCATCAAGCGCTTCGGCCTGAAGCCGCTGGCCCGCTTCGTAAGCTACGCCAGCCGCGGCGTGCCGCCGCACATCATGGGCATCGGCCCGATCGAGGCGATCCCCGCGGCGCTCAAGTCCGCCGGGCTGAAGCACCAGGACATCGACTGGATCGAGCTGAACGAAGCCTTCGCCGCGCAGTCGCTGGCGGTGATCGAAACGCTGGGGCTGGATGCCAGCAAGGTCAACCCCATGGGCGGCGCGATCGCGCTGGGCCACCCCCTCGGCGCCACCGGCGCCATCCGATCCGCCACCGTGGTGCATGCGCTGCGCCGCAAGAACCTGAAGTACGGGATGGTGACGATGTGCGTGGGGATGGGGCAGGGGGCGGCGGGGATTTTCGAGAGGGTTTGAGTGAATTCCTCCCTCCCCCTCTGGGGGAGGGAAGGGGTGGGGGCGCACCGCCGAGCGCCCCCACCCTAACCCTCCCCCAGAGGGGGAGGGAACAAGACAAGAGGAGAGCCAATGCAAAGCATCACTCTGAAATCGGACAGCGCCCCCATCGCCGCCCGCGTCTTCGAGCCCGCCGGCCTCCTCGAAGGCAACGTCGTCATCGGCGGCGCAATGGGCGTGCGGCAGTCCTACTACGAGCCCTTCGCCGAGTGGCTGGCAAGCCAGGGCTGGCGCGTCACCACCTTCGACTACCGCGGCAGCGGTGATTCCGCCCCCAAGACACTCAAGGGCTACAAAGCCGACCTGTTCGACTGGACCCGCGACTACGCCGCCGCCATCGACCACGCGCACGCGGCACTCCCCGGCGCACCGCTCTACCTGGTCGGCCACAGCCTCGGCGCGCAACTCCCTGGACTGCTCGAAAACCAGGACAAGGTCAGCGGCCTCCTCAGCATCGCCGCCGGCAGCGGCTACTGGCGCGAGAACGCGCCGAAGCTCAAGCGCGTCGTTCCCTACTTCTGGTTCGTGCTCGTACCGATCGCAACGAAACTCTGCGGTTACTTCCCCGGTCGCGCACTGCGCAAGGTGGGCGACCTGCCGACCGGCGTCGTCATGCAATGGCGCAAGTGGTGCCTCAATCCGCGCTACAGCGTCGGGGCCGAGGGCGAATCGGCGCGACGGTCGTATGCGAGCGTGCGTTTCCCGGTGCTGGCGCTCTCCATCACCGACGACGAACTGATGACGCTGCAAGGCACGCGCAGCCTGTTCGACCTGTACGAGAACGCGCCACGCCAGATCGAGCGCATCGGCCCCACCGAACTCGCGCTGCGCCGCATCGGCCACTTCGGCCCCTTCCGCGCCGAGCAGGAAACGCGGCTCTGGCCCCGCATGGCCGCCTGGCTGCGCGACATGGCCGCACCGGCGAGGGTCGCAGCATGAGCACGCCGCACGTCTTCGACACCGCGATCGCGTTGCAGCCGCAAGGCGACGGCGTGTTCGCCGGCAGCACCAGCCCCGCCTACGCCAACATGATCGGACCGTTCGGCGGCATCACCGCGGCACAGGTGCTCAACGCGGTGTTGCTGCATCCGGATCGGCTCGGTGACCCCATCGCACTGACCATCAATTTCGCCGGGCCGGTGGCGGACGGGCCGTTCACGATCCGCCCGCGCGCCGCGCGCACCAACCGCTCCACCCAGCACTGGACGGTGGAGCTGCTGCAGGGCGATGAAGTGCTGGTGACCGCCACCGTGTTCACGGCCGTCAGGCGCGACACCTGGACCGGCGACGAATCGCAGATGCCAGACGTGCCGCGCGCGCCAGAGGTCCCGGTGACGCCGCGGCACGGCGTCGAATGGCTGCGTCGCTACGAGATGCGCTTCCTGGAAGGATCCATCCCGGCGAAGTGGGATGGGGCGGTGCGCGACGAGAGCCTCTCGCGCATGTGGGTGCGCGACCACCCGCCGCGCCCGCTGGACTACCCGTCGCTCACCGCGCTGTCCGACGTGTTCTTCCCGCGCATCTGGCTGCGGCGCGCGACCTTCGTCCCGATAGGCACCGTCAGCATGACGGTCTACTATCACGCGGACGCCGCCCAGCTCGCGGCCGCCGGCACCAGCCACCTTTTGATCCAGGCGCAGGGCCAGGGCTTCGGCGGCGGCTATTTCGACCACGCCGGCCAGCTGTGGGATGAACAGGGTACGCTGCTGGCCACGACGCACCAGCTCGTCTACTACAAGGAGTGAGCTCCATGGCAGGAGAAACCGCGCGCCCCGTCGCGCTGGTCGTCGGCGCCGGTGACGCCACAGGCGGCGCCATCGCGCGGCGCTTTGCCCGCGGCGGCTTCACCGTGTGCGCGGTGCGCCGCAACCTCGACAAGCTGCAGCCGCTGCTGGACCAGATCCGCGCGGACGGCGGCCAGGCGCACGGGTTCGCCTGCGACGCACGCGACGAGGACGCCGTCAACGCGCTGTTCGACGACATCGAAAGCCGCATCGGCCCGGTGGAGGTGTTCGTCTTCAACATCGGCGCCAACGTCGCGACCAGCGTCCTGGACGAGACGGCGCGCAAGTACTTCAAGATCTGGGAGATGGCGTGCTTCGCCGGCTTCCTGACCGCGCGCAAGGCGGCCCGCTGCATGGCGCCGCGCGGCAAGGGCACGATGCTGTTCACCGGCGCCACCGCTTCGCTGCGCGGCTCGGCCAACTTCGCCGCGTTCGCCGGCGCCAAGCACGCGCTGCGCGCGCTGGCGCAGAGCCTGGCGCGCGAGCTCGGCCCGCGCGGCATCCACGTGGGGCACGTCGTGATCGACGGCGCCATCGACACCGAGTTCATCCGCTCCAACTTCCCCGAGCGCTACGCGCTCAAGGAGCAGGAAGGCATCCTCAACCCCGACCACATCGCCGACGCCTACTGGATGCTGCACACGCAGCCGCGCGATGCCTGGACCCACGAAATGGACCTGCGGCCCTGGATGGAGAAATTCTGATGACCAAAGCAGTGGAGTTCTACTTCGACGTCGGCAGTCCCGCCGCCTACCTGGCCTGGACGCAGTTGCCGCGCATCGCGCAGGAGATGCACGCCGAGATCGAGTACCGGCCTTTCTTGCTGGGCGGCGTGTTCCAGGCCACCGGCAATCGGTCCCCGACGGAAGTGCCCGCCAAGGGCCAGTACATGCAGGACGACCTGGCGCGTTTCGCGCGGCGGTATGGTGTGGAGTTTCGCCACAACCCGCACTTTCCCATCAACACGCTGACGCTGATGCGCGGCGCGATCGGCCTGCAGATGCGCGAGCCCGCGCGCATGCAGGCTTATGTGGATGCCGTGTACCGCGCCATCTGGGTGGAAGCGAAGAACATGAACGATCCGGCCACGGTGGCCGAAGTGCTGCAGAAGGCCGGCTTCGATGTCGACAAGCTGCTGGCGCTGGCGTCCGACCCGTCGGTCAAGGATCAATTGAAGGTGCAGACGCAGGACGCGGTGTCCCGCGGCGTGTTCGGCGCGCCCACCTTCTTCGTCAACAACCAGATGTTCTGGGGCCAGGACCGCCTGGACTTCATCAAGGAAGCATTGCAATGACCGAAATCCTCGTGCACGCCGAAGCCGGCGTCATGACCATCACCCTCAACCGGGTGGAGCGCAAGAACTCCATCACCTCCGACATGTACGGCGCCATGGCCGACGCCCTCGAACGCGCGCTCGGCGACGATGCGGTGCGGGTGGTGCTGTTCCAGGGCCACGAGACGGTGTTCTCGGCGGGCAACGACATCGGCGACTTTCTCCACAAGCCGCCGGCCGGCAGTGACTCGCCCGTGTTCCGCTTCCTGCACGGCATCGCCTCGTTTCCGAAGCCCTTGCTGGCTTCGGTGTGCGGCCCGGCCGTCGGCGTCGGGACCACGATGCTGTTCCACTGCGACCTGGTCTATGCCGGCGACAACGCTGCGTTCTCGATGCCGTTCGTGAACCTGGGCTTGTGTCCGGAAGCGGCGTCGTCGCTGCTGGTGCCGCAGATGCTGGGTTACCACCGCGCGGCGGAGGCGCTGATGCTGGGCGAGCCGTTCATGGCCGAAGCGGCGCTGGAGGTGGGCCTGGTCAACCGCGTGCTGCCGCCGACCGAAGCCAACAACTACGCCAACGCCCAGGCCCGCAAGCTCGCCGCCAAGCCGATCTCCAGCCTGGTCGAGACCAAGCGCCTGATGAAGAAGGGGCTGCAGCCGCAGGTGCTGCAGCAGATGCAGGACGAAGGCGAAAGTTTCCGCCGCCTGCTCGTGGCGCCGGCGGCGAAAGAGGCGTTCACGGCTTTCATGGAGAAGCGGAAGCCGGATTTTTCGAAGACGTAAGGCACGCATCGTAGGCCGGGTTGCCGCAGGCACCCCGGCATCGCAAGCGCCACGCCGGGGTGCCTTCGGCAACCCGGCCTACGGGGACAACGGGGAACATTTTCATGAATCTGCGCGGCAAGACCCTCTTCATCACCGGCGCCTCCCGCGGCATCGGCCTGGCCATCGCCAAGCGTGCGGCTGCCGACGGTGCCAACATCGTCATCGCCGCCAAGTCGGCCGAGCCCAACCCCAAACTGCCGGGGACCATCTACAGCGCCGCCGAAGAGATCCGCGCGGCCGGGGGCCAGGCGCTGCCGGTGCAGGTGGACATCCGCGAGGAGGAACAGGTGCGCGTAGCCATCGCGCAAGCAGTGCTCACCTTCGGCGGCATCGACATCCTGGTCAACAACGCCAGCGCCATCAGCCTCACCGGCACCGACCAGACGCCGATGAAGCGCTTCGACCTCATGCACGGGGTCAACGCGCGCGGCACCTACCTGTGCACGCAGGCCTGCCTGGCCGAGTTAAAGAAGTCGGCGGCCGCCGGACGCAACCCGCACGTGCTGACCATGTCGCCGCCGCTGTCGATGAAGACGCACTGGTTCGCGCCGCACACCGCCTACACCATGGCCAAGTACGGCATGAGCATGTGCACGCTGGGTCACGCCGGCGAGTTCCGCGAATTCGGCATCGCCGTCAACAGCCTGTGGCCGCGCACGGCCATCGCCACGGCCGCACTTCAGATGATCCCGGGCGTGGATTTGAAGGCCTGCCGCACGCCGGAGATCCTGGCCGATGCGGCGTACCTGGTGCTGACGTCCGATGCGAAGGACCAGCGCAACACCGGCAACTTCTACATCGACGACACGCTGCTGGCCGCGCATGGGCAGACGGACCTCGATCGCTATGCGGTGACGCCGGGGAACCGGAAGTTCATTCCCGACTTCTTCGTCGATTGAGGGTGTGTGTCGGGGTGCCTTCGGCAACCCGACCTACGGGGACGACGGCGGGCGGTAGGTCGGGTTGCCGAAGGCACCCCGACGCCCCTATCATCCCGTCCATGGCCTACATGCTCCTCATCCTGGAAGACCCGGCTCAACGCGGCACGCGCACGCGCGAGGAAGGGGAGGCGCTGTTCGAACGGATGGTGCAGTTCGGCAGCAAGCTGAAGCAGCAGGACAAGCTACTCGCCACCGAGTCGCTGGCCGCGCAGTCCAAGGGCGCGCGGGTGCAGGTGCGCGGCGGCAAGTCACAGGTGCTGGACGGCCCCTTCGCCGAAGCCAAGGAAATGGTCGGTGGCTTCTTCCTGTTGAACTGCGCGACGCGGGAGGAGGCGGTGGCCATCGCCCGGACCTGCCCCGCCGCCGAGTGGGCGACGGTGGAGGTCAGGGAAACCGCGCCCTGCTATTTGTAAGTTTTCCGCGCCGACGGCCCAGCCATGTCGATTCGGCGCCTTCTCCTTCGTCGTACCCGTAGAAGCCGCCGAAACGGCCGCTTCGACCCACTTCCGAAGGAGATGCCATGCGCTTCATGATCATCGTCAAGGCCACCGCGGACAGCGAGGCCGGCCGCTTCCCGCCGAATCCGGAACCCCTGTTCCAGGCCATGGCCACGTACCACGAGGAGCTGTCGCGCGCCGGCGTGCTGCTCGACGCGTCCGGCCTGCAGCCCAGCAGCAAGGGCTGGCGCGTGCAGTACGACGGCGCCAGGCGCAAGATCACGGACGGCCCCTTCACGGAAAGCAAGGAGCTGATCGCCGGCTACACCCTGATCCAGACGCGCACGCGCGACGAAGCGGTCGAGTGGTCCCGCCGCTTCCCAAATCCCGTCGGCGACGGCGCCTCCTGCCACATCGAGGTGCGGCAGCTGTACGAGATGGAAGACTTCGACGGCCTCGTCGAGGAAAAGACCGCGGAGCGCTTTCGCGCGATGGAAAAGAAGTGAAGGGGGCGGCCATGTGGAAAACCATCGCCCTCGTCGCCGCGGCCGGCATCGCGGCCGTGCTCGCGTACGCGGCAACGCGTCCGGACACCTTCCGCGTGGCGCGTTCCGCCACCGTGCAGGCGCCGCCCGAAAAGCTGCACGCGCTGATCAACGACCTGCACGCTTTCAACACGTGGAACCCGTTCGAGAAGGGCGACCCGCGCAACCGCGGCGAATACAGCGGTCCGCAGGCCGGCCCCGGCGCCACCTACGTGTTCGGTGGCGGCTCGGCCGGTGACGGCACCCTGCGCATCCTGGACTCGACGCCCACGCACGTGCGGATGGAGCTGCACATGGTCAAGCCGATGGAGGCGCGCAACGTGGTGCAGTTCATGCTGCAGCCGCGCGGAAACGCGACCGACGTCACCTGGCAGATGGAGGGCGCCAACCCCTTCCTCGGCAAGTTGATCCATGTCTTCCTGGACATGGACCGCATGGTGGGCGGCCAATTCGAATCCGGCCTGGCCGATCTCAAGCAGCGCGCCGAGCGCACCTGAAGGAGCATCCGGACATGGACACTGCCGCGAGCGAAGCCGGGCGCGAACTCGCCACCAGCCGGGTGCTGCCGTTCCAGCGCGGGGACGTCTACCTGGCCATTGCGGATGCGCAGCGGCTGGCGCGCTGGTGGGGACCGGAAGGTTTCACCAGCACCACAGAGCGTTGCGACTTCCAGCCCGGCGGGCACTGGCGCTTCACCTTCCACGGACCGGATGGCAAGGACTATCCCAACCACAACATCTTCGTGCTGATCGAGCCGGCGCGCCGCGTGGTCATCCGGCACGAAGACCCCACCCACGGCTTTCGCCTGACGATCAGCCTGCAGCACGAAGGCCAGGGCACGCGCGTGGGCTGGCAGCAAGTCTTCGACGACCCTGGCGAGCGCGACCGCATGGCGCCCATCTGCATCCCGGCCAACGAACAGAATCTCGACCGGCTGCACGCCGAAGTCGCGTCGCGGGTCACCGCCTGAACATCGGAGAAAACAAATGGCACGCAAGATCTTCGTCAACCTGCCCATCAAGAACATGGAGCGTGCGCGCACGTTCTTTGGCGCACTGGGCTTTTCCTTCAACCCCCAGTTCAGCAACGAACAGGGCGCCTGCATGGTCGTCGCCGACGACATCTTCGTGATGCTGCTGGTGGAGCCTTTCTTCCAGACCTTCATCAAGAAGCCCATCTCCGACGCGAAGAAGTCCACCGAGGTGCTGGTGTGCCTGTCGTGCGAAAGCCGCGACGAAGTGGATGCGCTGGTGAAGAAGGCCGTCGCCGCCGGCGGCACCGCG
Source organism: Ramlibacter sp. PS3R-8 (assembly GCF_037572435.1). Taxonomy (NCBI): domain Bacteria; kingdom Pseudomonadati; phylum Pseudomonadota; class Betaproteobacteria; order Burkholderiales; family Comamonadaceae; genus Ramlibacter; species Ramlibacter sp. PS3R-8. The sequence goes on along the minus strand of NZ_JBBHGT010000002.1, from coordinate 54,017 downwards.
CCCAATGCCAGGCAGGACCACGGCTTCATGTACGCCCACGGCTTCGAGGACCTGGACGGCCACGTCTGGGAGCTGGTGTGGATGGATCCGAACGCGGTGCCCCCGCAGGCTTGAGCGCGGACTGCCCGGGATGCATTCGGCCACGCACCAGGCGATCGCGGCGGTCTGGCGCATCGATGCGGCCCGCATCGTGGCCGTCGTCGCACGCATGGTGCGCGACATCGGCGCCGCCGAGGAACTGGCGCAGGACGCACTGGTCGCCGCGCTGGAGCACTGGCCACGCGACGGCATTCCCGACAATCCCGCGGCCTGGCTCATGACCACCGCGAAGCGCCGCGCGCTCGACCACTTGCGGCGAGCCAGGATGCTGGACGACAAGCACCAGGAGATCGGCCACGACCTCGAAGCGCAGGAGGCGCTGGTGGTGCCGGACTTCGTCGATGCGCTCGATGCCGCGCGGCAGGACGACATCGGCGACGACCTGCTGCGGCTGATCTTCACGGCGTGCCACCCGGTGCTGTCGACGGAGGCGCGGGTGGCGCTGACGCTCAAGTTGCTGGGCGGGCTGACCACGCACGAGATCGCGCGTGCGTATCTCGTGCCGGAGCCCACGATTGCGCAGCGCATCGTGCGCGCCAAGCGCACGCTTGGCGAGGCCCGCATTCCTTACGAGGTGCCGCGCGGGGAAGAGCTCGCGCAACGGCTGGCCTCCGTGCTGGAAGTCGTCTACCTGGTGTTCAACGAGGGCTATACGGCCACCGCCGGCAGCGACTGGATGCGGCCCGAGCTGGCGCAGGAGGCTTTGCGGCTGGGCCGGATGCTGGCCGAGATCGCGCCCCAGGAGCCGGAGGTGCACGGGCTGCTGGCGTTGATGGAGTTGCAGGCTTCCCGGATGCAGGCGCGCACGGATGCGCAAGGGCGGCCGATCCTGCTGGCCGACCAGGATCGCTCGCGCTGGGACCCCCTGTTGATCCGCCGCGGGTCGGCCGCGCTTTCGCGGGCCGAAGCGCTGGGTGGCGCACGCGGCATGTATGCGCTGCAGGCAGCGATTGCGGCTTGCCATGCGCGCGCGGCGACCAGTGCGCAGACGGACTGGACGCGCATCGCCGCGCTTTATGGCGAATTGGCGCAAGTGGCGCCATCCCCGGTGGTGGAGCTGAATCGCGGCGTTGCCGTCGGCATGGCCGAAGGACCGGCGGCGGGCCTGGCGATCATCGACCGGCTTGCAGAGGAGAAGAGCCTGCGGCAGTACCAGTGGCTGCCGAGCGTGCGGGGGGATTTGCTGGAGAAGCTGGGGCGGCGGGAGGAGGCGAGGGCGGAGTTCTTGCGCGCGGCGGAGTTGGCGGGGAATGCGCGGGAGCGGGAGCTGTTGCTGCGGCGCGCCGGGGTGTGAATTGTCGGGGTGCGCCTGCGGCGCGGCCCCACCTACGGGATCAATGAATTGTCGGGGTGCGCCTGCGCGCAACCCGACCTACGGGTCAACGAACTGTCCGCGTGCACCTGCGCGCAAAACGACGGTCACTCGTAGGCCGGGTTGCCGAAGGCACCCCGGCATTCGTTTCAACCGTCCTTCTTCCGATAAAACACCGGCGCCAACCGCTGCACCACCGGCCCATCGAACGCCCACGTCATGCACTGCCCCATGTAGAACGGCGGCTTGCCATCCACCGGCGTGTCGTCCTTGCGGCCCGCCTCGGTGGCGCGATGGTGCGGAATCATCTGGAACGCCGCGGTGGCCGCGTTGAACACCAGCTCACGCAAATGGGTGCAACCGCCGACGCCACCGATGGCGCCCTCGATCTTCTTGCGCCAGCCGGGACCCATCGTCAGGCCCACCAGCTTCTGCATCGGCTCAGCAGCGGGCTGGTGGCATTCCTGGAACGGCACGTTCACCACGCCCGTCTGCACCGCCCGGATGGTGAAGCGATCGTCCACCGTCAGCCGCACCTGCAGCAGGTGCACCGGTTCGCCCGCCGGCAACACGCCGCGCTCGCGCATCACGATGTCGTTCGCCTTGGTGTCGCTGAGCTGGCAGTCGATGTCCCACAGCCCGTCTTCGCGCAGGAAGCCTTCGAAGCTGATCCGGCGCGTGTGGATGGGGCGGCGGGACACGGGGGCGGGCAAGCTCGACATCCCGCCATCTTAGGGCGTGCCGCTCCTACAGTCTTTTCCGACGCCTCCCACGGCCCGCGCAGGGCCGCGGCTCTACCGTGGGTCGAATGGGCAAAGAACGCAAGAACAGCATCCAGGCGCCGGAGCCGGAAGCGACACAGCCCGAGCCGCAGCGCCAGCGCGGCTTCGTGCGCGTGCGCGGTGCGCGCGAACACAACCTGAAAGACGTCGACGTCGACATCCCCCGCGACGCGCTGGTGGTGTTCACCGGCGTGTCCGGCTCCGGCAAGTCCTCGCTCGCCTTCGGCACGGTGTACGCCGAGGCGCAACGGCGCTACCTCGAATCCGTCTCGCCCTACGCACGGCGCCTGATCGACCAGGCCGGCGTGCCCGACGTCGATTCCATCGAGGGCCTCCCGCCGGCCGTCGCCCTGCAGCAGCAGCGCGGCACGCCGAGCACGCGGTCCTCGGTCGGCAGCGTGACGACGATCTCCAGCCTGCTGCGCATGCTGTATTCGCGCATCGGCCACTATCCGCCCGGCCAGCCGATGCTGTACGCGGAGGACTTCTCGCCCAACACGCCGCAGGGTGCGTGCCCCGAATGCCACGGCCAGGGACGCGTGTACGACGCGACGGAGGCGTCGATGGTGCCGGACGATTCACTGTCGATTCGCGAGCGCGCCATCGCCGCGTGGCCGCCGGCCTGGCACGGGCAGAACCTGCGCGACATCCTCGTGACCCTGGGCTACGACGTGGACACGCCGTGGCGCGACATGCCGCGCAAGGTGCGCGAGTGGGTCCTGTTCACCGAGGAGACGCCGACCGTGCCGGTCTACCCCGGCTTCACGCCGAAGGAAACGAAGGCCGCGCTGCGCAGCAAGACCGAACCGGCGTACATGGGCACCTTCACCAGCGCCCGCAGCTACGTGCTGAACACCTTCGCCACCTCCCAGAGCGCGATGATGAAAAAGCGCGTGTCGAACTACATGGTCAGCACTCCCTGCCCCGTGTGTGCCGGCAAGCGGCTGAAGCCCGAGGCCCTGTCCGTCACCTTCGCCGGTTACGACATCGGGGAGCTGTCGCGCTTGCCCATCGAGGAGCTGGTAAAGATCCTGCAGCCCGCGGCGGACGGCCGCCTGCAGGACGTGGCCACTGCCGGCGACACGATCACCCGCGCGGCCTCCCGGCAGGCGACCCGCTCGCGGGTTGCGCACGGCGGCAACGCGCATGCCGGTGCGCCGGACGTGCGCCTGACCTCCGGCGTGTCGGAGGAAAAGCGGATCGCCGCGCAACGGCTGGCGCACGACCTGCTCGCGCGCGTGCAGACGTTGGAGCAGCTCGGCCTGGGCTATCTCTCGCTGGACCGCACGACGCCGACGCTGTCACCGGGTGAGCTGCAAAGGCTGCGACTGGCGACGCAGCTCGGCTCGCATTTGTTCGGCGTGATCTACGTGCTGGATGAACCCTCTGCCGGCTTGCACCCCGCCGACGGCGAGGCCTTGCTGCAGGCGTTGAAGCGCTTGAAGGCCAGCGGCAATTCGGTCTACATCGTGGAACACGACCTGTCGCTGATGCGAGAGGCCGACTGGCTGGTGGACGTCGGCCCGGAAGCCGGCGAGCGCGGCGGCCGCGTGCTGTACAGCGGTCCTCCCGAAGGCCTGGCGCGGGTGGAGGAGTCGCAGACGCGCCGCCACCTGTTCGACGAGGTGGCCGCACCGCACCGGGATCTGCGCCGGGCACGCGGCTGGCTCAAGCTGCGAGGCGTCACGCGCAACAACCTGCAGGGCCTGGACGCGGAATTCCCCGTGGGCTGCCTGACCGCCGTCACCGGCGTGTCCGGCTCCGGCAAGTCCACGCTGGTCACGCGCGCGCTGCTGGAACTGGTGGCGCAGCACTTGGGCAGCGACCTGCCCGATGGCGAGGAGGATGCCGACGATGCGTTCGAGCCGAGCGCCCGCGACGGCACGTGGTCCGGCCACCTGGCGGGCGACACCGGCGCGATCCGCAGGCTGGTGCAGGTGGACCAGAAGCCGATCGGCCGCACCCCACGGTCCAACCTGGCGACCTACACCGGCTTGTTCGACACCGTGCGCAAGCTCTTCGCCGCCACGCCGGCGGCCCGCAAGCGCCGCTACGATCCCGGCCGCTTCTCGTTCAACGTGCCCAAGGGCCGCTGCGAAACCTGCGAAGGCGAGGGCTCGGTGTCGGTCGAACTGCTGTTCATGCCCAGCGTTTATGCGCCGTGCCCCACGTGCCATGGTGCGCGCTACAACGCGCAGACGCTGGAGATCCGCTTCAACGACAAGAGCATCGCCGACGTGCTGGGCATGACAGTGGAGGAGGCGGCCGCCTTCTTTGCCGACGAGCCGGCCGTGCTGCGGCCGCTGCAGGTGCTGCTGGACATCGGCCTGGGCTACCTGCGCCTCGGCCAGCCGGCCACCGAGCTGTCGGGCGGCGAAGCGCAGCGCATCAAGCTGGCCACCGAACTGCAGCGCACGCACCGCGGCGACACCTTGTACGTGCTCGACGAGCCGACCACCGGCCTGCACCCGGCCGATGCGGACCGGCTGATGGCGCAGCTGCAGCGGCTGGCCGACGAGGGCAACACGGTGGTGGTGGTGGAGCACGAGATGCGCGTGGTGGCCCAGAGCGACTGGGTCATCGACATGGGGCCGGGCGCCGGCGTGCAAGGCGGCCGCATCGTTGCCGCCGGCGTGCCGGCCGACGTCGCCGCCTCGCGCGCGAGCCGCACGGCGCCGTATTTGAAGCGGGTGCTGCCTTCGTAACGGCCTGAAGCCGTAACCCAGGCTACGGTGCGGCCCTTAGCCCTTCCGCGCTAAACTCCCCGGAGCATGAGCTCCAACACCACGGTGATGTTCGCCGACCTGAGTGGCAGCACGAGCGTCTTCGAGGCGCTCGGCAACGATGCCGCTACCCAGGCGGTGCGATCGCTCACCGACTGGGTGGGCCGCACGTGCGAACAGCACGAAGGCCGCGTCATCAAGTACATGGGCGACGGCGTGCTGGCCCTGTTCGCGCGGGCCGGCGACGCCATGGACGCCGTCGTGCTGATGCAGCGCCATCACGCCCGGCGCAAGGAGCAGCGCGGCCCCATCCACCAGATGCAACTGCAGGTCGGCCTGGCCAGCGGCGACGTGGTGGAAGTGTCGGGCGACTGCTTCGGCGACGCCGTGAACGTGGCCGCACGCCTGTCCGATCTGGCCGGCCACGCCGAAATCCTGGTGACCGACACCGTGGTTCGGCAGCTGCCGGGCCCACCGCCGGGCGTGCGCTTCCACGACATGGGGCTGGTGCCCATCCGTGGCAAGAGCAGCGAGCAGCGCGTGTTCCGCATCGAATGGCACGAGGACACCTCCACCGAGATGATGACCCTGCCGGCGTCCGCCGCACCGATGACCGGCCTGCGGCGCAAGCCCACGGCGGAAGGCTCGCTCATGCTGCGCTACCTCGACCTGGCCCACGAATTTTCGGCCGACGACATGCCGGTGCACCTGGGCCGGGCCCGGGAGGCGGAGTTCCCGGTGCAGGACCCGCGGGTGTCGCGGCTGCACGCGCGCATCGACTGGCGCGGCAACGGTTTCACGCTGGTGGACTTGAGCAGCAACGGCACCTGCGTGCGCTTTTCCGGAGCGTCCACCGAGGTGCGGCTGCGGCGCGACGAGTGCGTGCTGCACGCCAGTGGCGAGATCGCGCTGGCGGCGGACTTCGGGGATTTCACCACCCCGACGGTGATGTTCGAGCTGAAGACGAAGTAGGGCACGTCGGGGTGCGGCGCCGCCGCAACCCGACCTACGGATGTTTCGGCGTAGGTCGGGTTGCCGAAGGCACCCCGACGGCCTCCATCAATTTCACCAAGCACCCGCTTGCCGTAATTCAACGCCTCTGCTATGGTCCTGTGCCATGCACGCCGCCGCATCCGTCGCCGCCCCGGCCAAGCGCCCGCGCGGCCGGCCGCGCAAGACCGTCGACGAGCGCGATGACGGCAACCGGCGGCGCATCGTGTTGCGGCACGCGGCGCGCCTGTTCCGCCGCAACGGCTTCGACGCGACCAGCACCCGCGACATCGCCGCCGCCGCCGGCATGCGCAGTGGCTCGCCCTTCTACCACTTCAAGAGCAAGCAGGCCCTGCTGTTTGCCGTGATGGAAGAGGGCATGCGCTCGGCGCTGCAGCAGCAGCGCGACGCGATGGCGCTCGCCGGCATGGAAGCGCTGGAGCCTGCGGCGCAGTTGCGGCTGCTGGTGCGCAACCATTTCGAAAACCTGTTCGGCGCCGGCAACGACTTCATCCCGGTGATGCTGTACGAGCAGCGCTCCATCACGCGCGCCCAGCGCGCCACTCTCGCGGCGCTGCAAGGCGCGTACGAGGGCGACTGGGAGCCGGTGCTGCGGGCGCTGCACGCGGCCGGCCGGCTGCGCGCCGACGTCAAGCTGGCGCGCCTGATGATCTTCGGTGCATTGAACTGGTCGGTGCAGTGGTTCGACCGCCGCGGCGAGGCGACCCTGGACGACCTGGCCGATGCCGCACTGTCCCTCTTCCTCGCGGAGGCTCCATGACTGCGTCCTATCGCTCCGTGTTCCGGCCCGGCCTGTTCGCCGGCCGCACGATCCTGGTGACCGGCGGCGGATCGGGCATCGGCCGCTGCACCGCGCACGAACTCGCCTCGCTCGGCGCCCACGTGGTGCTGCTCGGCCGAAAGCTCGACAAGCTGCAGCACGCCGCCAGCGAGATCGTCGTCGACGGCGGCCGCTGCAGCTTCCACGCCTGCGACATCCGCGACGAGCAGGCGGTGCAGGACGTGGTCCAGGCCATCGTGGTCGCGCACGGTCGCATCGACGGGCTGGTCAACAACGCGGGCGGCCAGTACATCACGCCGCTGGAGAAGATCAGCGCCAAGGGGTGGGACGCGGTGGTGGCCACCAACCTCACCGGCGGCTTCCTGGTGGCACGCGAGTGCTACGTGCAGTCGATGCAGGCGCACGGCGGCGCCATCGTCAACATCGTCGCGGACATCTGGGGCTCCATGCCGGGCATGGGCCACAGCGGCGCGGCGCGCGCCGGCATGGTGAGCTTCACGGAAACCGCGGCCCTGGAATGGGCGAAGAGCGGTGTGCGCGTGAACGCCGTGGCGCCCGGCTACATCGCTTCCAGCGGCATGGACCATTACCCACCCGAGGCGGGGGCGATGTTGCGCGAGATGCGCGAGACGGTGCCGGCGGGCCGTTTCGGCAACGAGTCCGAGACATCGGCCGGCATCGCCTTCCTGCTGTCGCCGGCGGCGGCCTTCATCAGCGGCAGCGTGCTGCGCATCGATGGTGCGCGGCCCCAGGTGCGCATGGGCTGGGGCCAGGTGGCCGCGTCGCCAGACGCGCAGCAGCGCGACGCGGTCAAGCCCTTCGACGGCTTCCATCGCTACGTCGCGCCCAAGGTGCTCGGCTGATGAAGTTCCGCTCCACCTGGAACGTGCAGGGCAGCGTCGCGCAGCAGCGGCGCGACGCGATGCTGCAGCGCATCGGCCAGCTTCGGGCGCTGGAGCAGCGCGCCGCCGACCAGTCGGCACAGGCGCGCGCGGTGTTCGACAAGCGCGGCCAGTTGTTGCCGCGCGAGCGCGTCGGCCTGCTGCTGGACCCCGGTGCGCCCTTCCTGCCCTTGTGCTCGCTGGCCGGCTACCTGCAGGACACGAAAGAGGTCGAGGCCTCCGTGCCCGGCGGCGGCATGATCGCCGGCATCGGTTTCGTGCGCGGCGTGCGCTGCATGGTGGTGGCCAGCGACTCGGGCATCGACGCCGGCGCCATCCAGGCGATGGGACTGGACAAGATCCTGCGCGTGCAGGAGATCGCCTTGCAGAACCGCCTGCCCTTCCTGCACCTGGTGGAGAGTGCCGGCGCCAACCTGATGAAGTACCGGGTGGAGGGCTTCGTGCATGGCGGCGCCCTGTTCCGCAATCTCGCGCGGCTGTCCGCGGCGGGCATCCCGGTGATCACGGTGCAGCATGGCTCGGGGACCGCGGGCGGGGCGTACATGCCGGGGCTGAGCGACGTGGTGATCATGGTGCGCGGCCGCTCCCGCGCCTTCCTCGCCGGACCGCCGTTGTTGATGGCGGCGACGGGGGAGGTGGCGACCGAGGAGGAGCTGGGTGGGGCGGAGATGCACACCGGGGTGTCGGGGCTGGGGGAGTATCTGGCCGAGGATGATCGGGAGGCGCTGGGGACGGCGCGGGAGGTTGTGGCTCGCTTGGGGAGCGCCCCCACCCCAACCCTCCCCCAGAGGGGGAGGGGGCAAGACAGAAATCTCCCTCCCCCTCTGGGGGAGGGTTGGGGTGGGGGCGCTTCGTCGAGAGAAGAACTCTTGACCCTCATCCCCCCCAACCTCCGCGAACCCGTCGACATGCGCGAAGTGATCGTCCGTCTCGCAGACGACGCAACGCTGCTCGAATTCAAATCCCTCTACGGCGCCGCCACCGTCTGCGCCCAGGCCAGCGTCGGCGGCCACGCGGTCGGCTTCATCAGCAACAACGGCCCCATCGACGTGGCCGGGGCCAACAAGGCGACGCACTTCATCCAGTGGATGTGCCAGCTCGGCCACCCCATCATCTACTTGCAGAACACCACCGGCTACATGGTCGGCAAGGACAGCGAGCAGGGCGGGATGATCAAGCACGGCAGCAAGATGATCCAGGCGGTGACGAATGCGACGGTGCCGCAGCTCACCATCCAGTGCGGCGCATCCTTCGGCGCGGGCAACTACGGCATGTGCGGCCGCGGCTACGCGCCGCGCTTCCTTTTCAGCTGGCCCAGCGCGAAGACGGCGGTGATGGGCGGCGAGCAGGCCGCGCGCACGATGCAGATCGTGACCGAGGCCGCGCTGGCACGCAAGGGCATCACCTCCGACCCCGCGCAGTCGCAGGCGCAATTCGACAAGATCGTCGGCGTCTTCGAGTCGCAGGCCGACCCGTTCTACACCTCGGGCCTGCTGCTGGACGACGGCGTGATCGACCCGCGCGACACCCGCGCGGTGCTGGCCTTCTGCCTGGACACGATCGCGGAAGCGCAGGACAAGACCGTGCGGCCGATGCAGTTCGGCGTCGCGCGCATGTGAGGAGACGAACGAGATGAACTACAGCCACGAACACCTCGAGATCCAGAAGACGCTCCAGCGCTTCATCACCGAGGAGATCAATCCCCACGTCGACGAGTGGGAGCAAGCGGAGATGTTCCCCGCGCACCAGGTGTTCAAGCGGCTCGGTGAGCTCGGGCTGCTGGGCCTGACCAAGCCGGAGGAATACGGCGGCGCCGGCCTCGACTACTCCTACTCGGTCGCGATGGCCGAGGCGCTGGGGCACATCGAGTGCGGCGGCGTGCCGATGGCCATCGGCGTGCAGACCGACATGGCGACGCCCGCACTGGCACGGTTCGGCAGCGAGGAACTCAAGCGCGAGTTCCTGGTGCCCGCGATCGCCGGAACGGCGGTCTCCTGCATCGGCGTCAGCGAGCCGGGCGCCGGCAGCGACGTGTCCGGCATCAAGAGCCGCGCCCGCAAGGACGGCGACGACTACGTGATCACGGGCCAGAAGATGTGGATCACCAACAGCCTGCAGGCCGACTGGATGTGCATGCTGGTGAACACGGGCGAAGGCTCCGTGCACAAGAACAAGAGCCTGGTGATCGTGCCGATGCGCGAGAACGGCAAGCTGCGCCCGGGCATCGAGGTGGCCCGGAAGATCCGCAAGATCGGCATGAACAGCAGCGACACCGGGCTGATCTACTTCGACGAGGTCCGCGTGCCGCAGCGCTATCGCATCGGTGCGGAAGGCCAGGGTTTCATCTACCAGATGCAGCAGTTCCAGGAGGAAAGGCTGTGGGCGGCCGCGAGCTGCCTGCAGTCCTTGACGAACTGCATCCAGTGGACGATCGACTGGGCGCAGGAGCGCAAGCTGTTCGGCGCCGCGCTGGCCGACCAGCAGTGGGTGCAGTTCAAGCTGGCCGAGATGAAGACCGAGGTGGAGGCGCTGCGCGCACTCACCTACCGCGCCTGCGACCTCTACGTGCAGGGGCAGGACGTGATGGAACTCGCCTCGATGGCCAAGCTGAAAGCCGGACGCCTGAACCGGCTGGTGCCGGACACCTGCCTGCAGTTCTGGGGCGGCATGGGCTACACCTGGGAGAACAAGGTGTCGCGCATGTTCCGCGATGGCCGTCTCGCCTCCATCGGCGGCGGTGCGGACGAAGTGATGCTGGGCATCCTGGCCAAGCTCATGGGCATCGCCAAACGCCCGGCCAGGCCGGAATGAAGATCCGCCGCCTGCTCATCGCGAACCGCGGCGAGATCGCACGGCGGGTGATGCGCACCGCGCACGCGCTGGGCATCGAGACCGTCGCCGTGTATTCGCAGCCCGATGCGGCGGCGCTGCACGTGCGCGAGGCCACGACCTCGGTGGCGCTCGGCGGTGATGCGTCGGCCGACAGCTACCTGCGCATCGACAAGATCCTCGCCGCGGCGCGCTTCGCCGGCGCCGACGCCTTGCATCCCGGCTACGGCTTCCTGAGCGAGAACGCCGAATTTGCGCAGGCCGTCGAGGACGCGGGGTTGACGTGGATCGGGCCGCCGGCCGAAGCCATCCGCACGCTGGGCAACAAGTCGCGCGCGAAGGACCTGGCGCAGGCCCGCGGCGTGCCTTGCCTGCCCGGCTACCAGGGCGCGGACCAGTCGGAGGTGCGGTTGCTCGCGGAAGCGCGGGACATCGGCTTTCCGCTGATGGTCAAGGCTGCCTCGGGCGGCGGCGGCCGGGGCATGCGCCTGGTCACCGAAGACTCGCAACTGCGCGCGGCGCTGCAGGGCGCCCGCTCCGAGGCCTTGTCGGCCTTCGGCTCCGGCGAGCTGTTGCTCGAGCAGGCGCTGTCGCGGCCGCGGCACGTGGAGGTGCAGGTGTTCGCCGACATGCACGGCAACTGCCTGCACCTGGGGGAGCGGGATTGCTCGGTGCAGCGCCGCCACCAGAAGATCATCGAGGAGACGCCCAGCCCCGCGGTGGATGCGTCCATGCGCCAGGCGATGGGCAAGTCCGCGGTGGAGCTCGCGCGGTCGGCGGGATACCTGGGCGCCGGCACCGTGGAGTTCCTGGTCGACGAGGACGGCGCGTTCTACCTGATGGAGATGAACACCCGGCTGCAGGTGGAACACACCGTCACCGAGATGGTCGCCGGCCTCGACCTCGTGGAGTGGCAATTGCGCGTGGCCTGCGGCGAGCGGCTGCCCTTCAAGCAAAGCGACCTGCGCCTGCAAGGCCATGCGATCGAGGTGCGGCTGTGCGCGGAGGACGAGGACTTCGTGCCGCATACGGGCACTGTCGTGCACTTCCTTCCTCCGCCCGGCATCCGCTTCGACCACGCCATCTGCCCCGGCCTCGAAGTCTCCCCCCACTACGACTCGATGCTCGGCAAGCTGATCGTCCATGCACCGACGCGCGCCGAAGCGATCTCCCGGCTGGCCACCGCACTGGATCGCCTGCAGATCCTGGGCGTGCCCACCAACCGGCGCTTCCTCAGCGCGTGCCTGCGCCACCCGCTGTTCGGCGAGGGCCTGGCCCAGATCCCCTTTCTCGCGGAGCATGGCGATGCCATCCGCCGCCAGTTGCAGGAAGAGGAATTCGGCGTCGCGGCGGAAGCGGCTTTCTCCGCGCTGCTGCCACAGGGCGGCGCGCCCGCCTTGCCGTCGCCCTTCACCCGGCCGCTGCGCATCCGCCATCGCGACACGCTCTTCGACGTCCCGCTGTGCGAAGCCGACGGCGTTGCGCCGGGGCAGGCGCAAGTCGCAGTCCTGGGTGCCGGCCGTTGGCATGTGCAGTCCGGAGCCGTCGACCTGTTCCTCGACGACGCGTCGTTCGATCCGCCCGCCGCAGCCGGGGGCGCCGACGGCGGCGCCGAATTGCGCGCGCCGTTCAACGGCAAGGTGATCGCGCTGCATGTGCAGCCGGGCGACGAGGTCCGCAAGGGTGACCCGCTCGTGACGCTGGAATCCATGAAGCTGGAGCACGTCCTGTCCGCGCAAGGGGATGGCATCGTGGACACGGTGGAAGTGCAGGCAGGCCAGCAGGTGCTGCCCTCGCAGGTGCTCGTGACCGTCGGCGCCGCATGAAGGCAGACTCGCGCGCCGACGTGGAGGCGCTGACGGACAGCGTGCGCCGCTTTGCGCTGGAGCGCATCGCGCCGCGCGTGCCCGAATGGGAGGCGACCGGCGAGCTGCCGCTCTCGCTGCACGCGGAAGCGGCGGCGCTGGGCCTGCTGGGCCTGGGCTATCCGGAGGAACTGGGCGGCACGCCGGCGCCCTTCGCCTTGCGCAATGCGATGTCCGTCACGCTGGCGCGCTACGGCGGCAGCGGTGGCGTGATGGCAGGCCTTTTCTCGCACAACATCGGGTTGCCGCCGGTCCTGCGCCACGGCACGCCGCAGCTGCAGCGCGAAATCATTCCCGACGTCCTGCGCGGCGAGAAGATTGCGGCGTTGGCGATCACCGAGCCGGGCGCCGGCTCCGACGTGGCAGCCTTGAAGACCAAGGCCCGGCGCGACGGCGATGCATACGTCCTCGACGGCGAGAAGGTGTTCATCACCTCGGGCGTGCGCGCCGACTGGATCACCGTCGCGGTGCGCACCGGCGAGCCGGGAACGCGGGGCTCCAGCGGCATCTCGATGATCGTCGTTCCAGGCGATGCGAAAGGCTTGTCCCGCACGCGGCTCGACAAGATGGGCTGGCACGCCAACGACACGGGCCACCTGCGCTTCGATGGCGTGCGGGTGCCGGCGCGTTACCTGGTCGGCGAAGAGGGCGCGGGCTTTCGCATGATCATGGGCAACTTCAACGGCGAGCGGCTGGCGATGTCGGCCATGGCGCTAGGCTTCGCCCAGGCCTGCTACGACGAAGCGCTGGACTGGGCGCGCGAGCGCAAGACCTTCGGCTCCGCCCTGGTCGACAAGCAGGTGATCCGGCACAAGCTGATGGACATGCAGATGCGCATCCATGCGACGCAGGCGTGGCTGGACGCCGTGACGGCACTGGCCGATGAGGGGAAATTGGAATCTGACCCCAATTGTGTTGCGCAGGTCTGCCTGCTGAAGAACCAGGCGACGCAGGCCATGCAGTTCTGCGCCGACCAGGCGGTGCAGATCCTCGGCGGCATGGGGTACATGCGCGGCACCAAGAGCGAGCGCATCTATCGGGAGGTCAAGGTGATGATGATCGGCGGTGGCGCCGAGGAGATCATGAAGGACCTCGCCGCGAGACAATGGGGCCTATGACACGCCACCCACCCGACAGGCCGCTGGAGTTCGAGGAAGAATTCGTCACCGGCCTCAAGCACATCTTCGAGGAGAAGATCGTCTTCAACAGCGTCATCGGGCTGAAGATCCAGGTCCTGCGGCCCGAGCGCGTGGCCGGCAGCATCGCCATGAAGCACGAGCTGATCGGCCACTATGCCTTCAGCCGCCTGCACGGCGGCGTGATCAGCGCCGGGCTCGACGCGATGGGTGGCCTGGCGGTGATGGCCGCGATCGGTGCGCGGCACATGGACGAAGCCCCGGCGCAGCGGCTGGAACGGTTCGGCAAGCTCGGCACCATCGACCTGCGCGTCGACTACCTGCGACCCGGGGTCGGCGACCGCTTCGAGCTGGAGGCGGAGGTGCTGCGGCTCGGCTCGCGCGTGGCCAGCACGCGCATGGAATTCCGCGGGCCGAACGGCAAGCTGCTGGCGACAGGCGCCGGGGCGTACATCATTTCCTGAGGGAGCGAACGGTATGGACAGGCAGGACCGCTACGCCGGCTACGAGGCGCTGGCCTTGAAGCGCCATGACCACGGCATCCTGGAGATCGTGATGGGCGCCGGCAAGAGCGCCAACGGCAAGCTCTCCACCGCCAACGACCGCATGCACCGCGAGCTGGCCTCCATCTGGACCGACATCGACAAGGATCCGGACGTGCGCGTGGCCATCATCCGTGGCGAGGGCAAGGGCTTTTCGGCCGGCGGCGACCTGGACCTGGTGGAGGAGATGTCGCGCGACTTCAACGTCCGGGCGCGCGTCTGGCGCGAAGCCAGGGACCTGGTCTACAACGTCATCAACTGCTCCAAGCCGGTGGTCTCGGCGATGCACGGGCCGGCAGTGGGCGCGGGGCTCGTCGCCGGGCTGCTGGCCGACATCTCGATTGCCGCCAGGACGGCCCGCATCATCGACGGCCACACCCGTCTGGGTGTCGCGGCCGGCGACCATGCGGCCATCGTCTGGCCGCTGCTGTGCGGCATGGCCAAGGCCAAGTACTACCTGTTGCTGTGCGAGGCCGTGTCGGGCGAGGAAGCGGAGCGCATCGGCCTGGTTTCGCTGGCCGTCGATGAAGCGGACTTGCTGCCGCGCGCCTTCGAGGTGGCGGAGAAACTGGCCAAGGGCTCGTCCACCGCGATCCGCTGGACCAAGTACGCATTGAACAACTGGCTGCGGCTGGCCGGACCGACGTTCGACAGCTCGCTGGCGCTGGAGTTCATGGGGTTCTCGGGGCCGGACGTGCAGGAGGGCATCGCGTCGCTGCGGGAGAAGCGGGCGCCGGTGTTCGATCCGAAATCGCCGTTTTGAATGCGGTGACGGATTTGCGCCTTTGAGGCAGACTAGCGCGTTGAGCCCGCCGGGCCGCCCCAAGGGGAACAACCGTAATGCGTAGCATGGAGGTTTCCGAATGAGCCAGACCGTCCGCCTCCACCGCGTGCTGCGCGCCCCGCCGGAACGCATCTACCGCGCCTTCCTCGACGCCGCCGCTTTCGCCCGGTGGCTGCCGCCGTACGGCTTCACCGCCGAGGTGTTCCAGCTCGAAGCCAAGGTGGGTGGCAGCTGGCGCATGGCGTTCACCAACTTCAGTGGCGGCGGCAGCCACAGCTTCGGCGGAAAGTACCTGGAGCTGGTACCCGGCGAGCGGCTGCGCTACACGAGCAAATTCGACGATCCCGGCCTGCCGGGCGAGATGCAGACCACCGTCACGATGAAGCGTGGCGTGATGGGCACCGAAGTCAGCGTGGTGCAGGAAGGCATTCCCGACGTCATTCCGGCCGACGCCTGTTACCTGGGTTGGCAGGAGTCGCTGCTGCAGCTGGCACACCTGGTCGAGCCTGAAATTCCCGGTGGAACGTGATCCGGCCATGAGCAGGGGCCGCCTCATCACCTTTGCCGTCCTGGCCGTGGTGCTGCTCGTGGCCTTCGCGACCAACCCGTCGCCCGATCGCCATCGCGTCAAGCTGCGCGAGGCCGCGGGCGATCGCAACCCGCTGGCCAGGGTCCCGGGGGTCGGCGTGATGACCGAGCTCTCCACCGGCTACCACTCGCTGGGGGTCGCCTCGTACACCACGGTGGGCAACCGCATCGTCTCGTGGGGCGTGTTCGGGGTGGTGTTCGTCAAGTCCTGACGGCTTCGGCCGTGATCTCGTACGAGTGCAGCCGCGCCGCGTGGTCGTGGATCTGCGAGGTGATCATCAGTTCGTCGGCTCCGGTGCGCGCGATGAAATCGCGCAGGCCGCGCTGCACCGTCTGCGGCGAGCCGATCGCGGAGCAGGAAAGCACGTCCTGCAGCGTCGCGCGTTCCATCGGACCCAGCGTTTCGAAATAGCCGGGCAGCGGCCGCGGCAGCCGGGACGGGCGGCCGGTGCGCAGGTTGACGAAAGCCTGCTGCAGCGACGTCGCGAGCACCGCCGCTTCTTCGTCGCTGTCCGCGGCCACCACGTTGAAACCCAGCATCACATGCGGCTTGGCCAGCTGCGCCGAGGGCTTGAAGCTGGCGCGGTAGACCTCGACCGCCTGCATCATCTGCCCCGGTGCGAAATGCGAGGCGAAAGCGTAGGGCAGGCCGAGCATCGCCGCCAGCTGCGCGCCGAACAGGCTGGAGCCCAGGATCCAGATCGGCACCTTCAACCCGGTGCCGGGCACCGCGCGCACCGCCTGGC
Organism: Ramlibacter sp. PS3R-8; assembly: GCF_037572435.1. Classification (NCBI taxonomy): domain Bacteria; kingdom Pseudomonadati; phylum Pseudomonadota; class Betaproteobacteria; order Burkholderiales; family Comamonadaceae; genus Ramlibacter; species Ramlibacter sp. PS3R-8. Next base: position 37,917 of record NZ_JBBHGT010000002.1, on the reverse strand, counting down.
GCGGCTCGTCGGACAGGAAGTCCATCAGCTCCACCACGTCCTGCGGAAACTCGTCCGGGCCCGCGTGCATGTTGCGCCGCATGGCGCGCGCGGTGGCCTGGTCCGAACCCGGCGCCCGCCCGAGGCCCAGGTCGATGCGGCCGGGGTACAGCGATTCCAGCGTGCCGAACTGCTCCGCGATCACCAGCGGCGAGTGGTTGGGCAGCATGATGCCGCCGGCGCCGACCCGGATCGTCTTCGTGCCGCCCGCCACGTGGCCGATCAGCACGGACGTCGCCGCACTGGCGATGCCGGGCATGCCGTGGTGCTCGGCCAGCCAGAAGCGGCGGTAGCCGAGCCGTTCGGCGTGCTGCGCGAGCGAGAGGCTGTTGCGAAAGGATTGCGCGGCGTCGGCTCCCTCGGCAATGGGGGCGAGGTCGAGCACGGAAAGAGGGGTCATCTCAGTCAGGTGGGGGCGTGTGCGGCAAGGGCAAGGGGGCGTCCGTCACCGCCTCCGGCTGTTCGCGCGCCGAGGCCAGCATGTCCCAGCTGACCAGGAAGATGGCTGCGATCACCGGCCCGATCACGAAGCCGTTGAGCCCGAACACCACGATGCCGCCCAGCGTGGCGACCAGCACCAGGTAGTCCGGCATGCGCGTGTCCTTGCCCACCAGGATGGGCCGCAGCACGTTGTCCACCAGGCCGATCACCACGGCGCCCCAGAGCGTGAGGCCGATGGCCCGGACCAGGTCCCCGGTGAAGAAGAAGTATGCGGCCACCGGCGCCCACACGAGCACCGCGCCCACGGCAGGCAGCAGCGACAGCATCGCCATCACCGCGCCCCAGAGCACCGCACCGGGCACCCCCAGCACGAAGAAGGCGAGGCCGCCGAGCGCGCCCTGCACCAGCGCCACGACGATGTTGCCCTTGACGGTGGCCCGCACGACCAGGGCGAACTGCGTCATCAGCCGCTGGGTGTGCCGGGGCTGCAAGGGAATGGAGCGGGCGATGCCGCGGGTGAGGCGCTCGCCGTCGCGGAACAGGAAGAACACCACGTACAGCATCACGAAGAAAGCGACGATGAAGTCCAGCGTGACCTGCCCGATGCCCAGCACGCGCGAAGTCACCACCTGGCTGCTGTTGCCCAGCGCGTCCAGGATCTTCTTTTGCAGCAGGCCGAGGTCCGACATGCCGAAACGCTGCAGGATGCCGCGCGCCCAGTCCGGCAACGCCTCGATGAGCTTCTGGAACAGCGCGGTCAGCTGGATCTCGCCGGATCGCAGCTTGGCCACCAGCATGGACGCCTCGTCGGTGATGGAGGCGATGAGCAGCGCCATCGGCAGGATGACGACCAGCAGGATGACGGTGAGCGATGCGAGCGCCGCCGTGTTGCGGCGACCCCTGGCGCCGCGCAGGAAGCGATTGTGCAGCGGCCAGAACACGATGGCGATGAAGACCGCCCAGCAGACCGCGCCGAAGAACGGCCAGAGGATCAGGGCGAACAGCAGCGTGGCCACCAGGACCAGCACCAGAAGCGCCTTGAATTCGAGCTCCGGATTGCGCAGGGGGTTGGGGGAACTCATCTGCGCGAGCGTACCAACAAACCCGGCGGCTAGGGCCTCACGTAGTCTGACACCACCTTCCAGCGGCCATCCTGGATCTGCGACAGGCGCGACATGTCGCTGCCCAGCCGCTTTTGCGGGCCGAACGTGGCTTCGGGGCTGCCGAAGATGTCGGGCTTGATCACCAGCGTGTCCATGGCCTTGATGAACGACTCGGTGGTGAGGTTCGGGCCGGCCTTCTGCGCCGCCGCGATGAAGGCGTCCATGATGTTGTACGCATAGGCGGAGAACACCGAGGGGTCCTCGTTGAAGCGGGTCTTGTACTTGTTGGCCCAGAAGCGCAACGGCTGCGAGGCTTCGTCCAGGTAGGGGTGCTGCGTGGTGTGGGTGGCGTAGAAGCCGTCGACCGCCTTGCCGCCCAGCTTGTGGATCAGGTCGGTGTAGGCGGCCGCGGAGCCCAGGAACACCGGGTTGTAGCCGGTCTTGCGGGCCTCGGCGATGGTGCCGATGGTCTCGCGGATGATGGTGCCCAGCACCACCACCTCGCAGCCCGAGGCCTTGAGCTTGGCGACCTGCGAGGAGAAGTCGGTGGCGCCGCGCTTGTAGGTCGTGCGGTCCGCCAGCTCGGTGTTGATCGCCTTCAGGCCGGCCTCGGCGCCGCGCAGCACCTCCAGCCCGAACTCGTCGTCCTGGTAGAGCGCGCACACCTTCTTCGCGTTCTTCTCCTTCACCAGCTTGGGCAGGGCCGCGCGGATCTGGTCGTAGTAGGAGGAAAGGAAGGCGAACTTGAGCCGGTGGAAGGGCTCGTACATCTCGCGCGCCGCCGTCAGCGGCATGTAGTTGATGACGTTCTTGTCGAACTGCACCGGCATCGCGGCCATGTTCTGCGCGGTGCCGATGTGGCCCACCATCGCGAAGATCTTGTCCTGGTTCACCAGCTTCTGCGCGGCGAGCACGGCCCGCTTGGGGTCGTAGGCGGAGTCCTCGACGATCAGGCGGATCTTGAGCCCGTGCACTCCGCCCTGCTCGTTGATCTCGTCGATGCGCAATTGCAGCCCCATGCGGGACTGCTTGCCGAAGGCGGCGATGGGGCCGGAGAGGTCCTGGATGGAGCCCAGGACGATCTCGTTCTTCGTCACGCCCTGGGCGGCGTTCTGCGCCGTTGCAGTGGTGGCGGCGACCGCGAGCAGGGCGAGGACCAGGAAGGCTTTGCGTTGCATGGCCGGCTCCTTTGGGAACTAACGTTCGCATTGTTCTCCCCTGCAGGGTGCCGTGGTCTGGGGCTTTCCACTACGCGTCTGCCGGGGTCGGCTGGTCGCCGAACCCGGCCTACGAAGCCAGACTCCGGCGGGTTTCGGGCTCACGGTGCAGGACCGGGATGGGCCGGCCCATCGCGGTCCGGGGAGCGGCACCCCAAAAAAGAAAGCCGCCCGAAGGCGGCCTGCTGGTTGGTTGGGCGGGCGCTTACTTGGCGTAGTCGCTGACCACCACCCACTTGCCGTCCTTGATCTGCGACATGCGGGAGATGTCGTTGCCCAGGCGCTTGGTGGCGGTGTAGTTCGACTTCGGGCTGCCGAACATGTCGGGCTCGAAGCTCATGTTGTCCATCGCCTTCACGAAGTTGTCGGTGGTGAGGTTCGGGCCGGTCTTCTGCGCGGCCTTGATGAACTGGTCGATGATCGTGTAGCCGTAGACCGAGAACACCGTCGGGTCCTCGTTGTACTTGGTCTTGTACTTGTTGGCCCAGAAGCGGATCGGCTGCGAGGCTTCGTCCAGGTACGGGTGCTGCACGGTCATGGTGGCGTACAGGCCGTCCATGGCCTTGCCGCCCAGCTTGTGGATCAGGTCGGTGTAGGCGGCGCTGGAGCCCAGGAAGATCGGGTTGAAGCCGGTCTTGCGCGACTCGCCGATGGTGCCGATGGTCTCGCGGATGATGGTGCCCAGCACCACCAGCTCGCAGCCGGAGGACTTCATCTTGGCGACCTGCGACGAGAAGTCGGTGGCGCCGCGCTTGTACGTCGTCTTCTCGGCGATTTCCATGTTGACGGTCTTGAGCCCGGCTTCGGCGCCGCGCTGCACCTCCAGCCCGAAGTCGTCGTCCTGGTAGATCGTGCAGACCTTCTTGACGTTGTTGTCCTTCACCATCTTCGGCAGCGCCTGGCGGATCTGGTCGTAGTAGGTGGCCGCGAAGGAGTACTTCAGCTTGTGCAGCGGCTCGTACATCTCGCGCGCCGCCGTGATCGGCAGGAAGTTGACGATGTTCTTCTCGAACTGCACGGGCATCGCCGCCATGTTCTGCGCCGTGCCCAGGTGGCCGGCGATGATGAACACCTTGTCCTGGTTCACCAGCTTCTGCGCCGCCAGCACGGCCTTCTTGGGGTCGTAGCCGTCGTCCTCGGCCAGCAGCTTGAGCTTGCGGCCATGCACGCTGCCTTGCTGTTCGTTCAGTTCGTCGATGCGCAGCTGCATGCCGTTGCGCGCCTGCTTGCCGTAGCCGGCGAGCGGGCCGGACAGGTCCTGGATGGTTCCGATCAGGATCGTGTCCTTGGTCACGCCCTGCTGCTGGGCGAAGGCGCCCGTGCAGGCCAGGATGGCGGCGGTGGCCAGGGTGGCTTTCAACTTCATTGCATGTCTCCTTGAGAAAAAAACAAAACCTGGAAGCCCTGGTTCCCCGCCTCCGCGGGGATGACGGCTACTGGTACATCGCCTCGATCTGCGGTGCGTACTTCTGCTGCACCAGCTTGCGTTTCAGTTTCATCGTCGGCGTCAGTTCCTCGTCCTCCGCCGACAGCTGCGTGTCCAGCAGGAAGAACTTCTTGACCTGCTCGACCCGCGCGAACTTCCGGTTCACCCGGTCGATCTCGCCCTGGATCAGCGCCTGCACCTCCGGCGAGCGCGTCAGGCTGGCGTAGTTGGAGAAGGGCACGTCGTGGTCCTGCGCGTACTTCTCCACGTTCTCCTGGTCGATCATCACGATCACGGTGAGGTACGGCTTCTTGTCGCCGATCACCACCGCATCGGTGATGTAGGGCGAGAACTTCAGCTCGTTCTCGAATTCGCTGGGCGTCACGTTCTTGCCGCCGGCGGTGATGATGATGTCCTTCATGCGGTCCGTGATCCGGAAGAACCCGTCCCCATCCACGGCGCCGACGTCGCCGGTGTGCAGCCAGCCGTCGGCGTCGATGGTCTCGGCGGTCTTTTCCGGCTGGTTCAGGTAGCCCATGAACACGTTGGGTCCGCGCACCATGATCTCGCCGGTGGCCGGGTCCACCTTCACCTCGTTGTAGCTCGCCGCCGGCCCGATGGAGCCCGGCTTGATGCGGTTGGCCGGCACGCCGGTGGCGGCGCCGCAGGTCTCGGTCATGCCCCAGACCTCCAGCATCGGCACGCCCAGCGCCAGGTACCACTTCACGAGTTCGGGGGAGATCGGCGCCGCGCCCGTCACGAGGAAGCGGGCGCGGTCGATGCCGATCATCTTGCGCACGTTCGACAGCGCCATCCAGTTGGCCAGCATGTACTTGAACTTCAGCGCGCCGTCGACGGGCTGTCCGGCCATCACGCGCTCGGCGATCTGCTCGCCCACCTTGATGGACCAGGCGTACGCCGCCTGCTGCATGCCGCTGGCCTCCTTCAGGCCGATCATCACGCCGGAATAGAACTTCTCCCACACGCGCGGCACGGCGGTGAAGACGGTCGGCGCGATCTCGCGCACGTTCTCCGGCACCGTCTCCGGGTTCTCCACGAAATTGAGCCTGGCCCCGGTGTACAGCGAAAAGTACTCCCCGCCCAGCCGCTCGGCGATGTGGCACAGCGGCAGGAAGCACATGCACTCGTCATCCTCGTGCCGGCCGATCAGCGTGTTGTAGCCGCGCACGGTGTAGACCAGGCCATGGTGCGAATGCATCGCGCCCTTGGGCTTGCCGGTGGTGCCGGAGGTGTAGACCAGGATGGCGAGGTCCTGCGGCTTGACCTGCTGCACGCGTTGCGCGATCTCGCCAGGGTGCTGCGCGATGTAGTCGCGGCCGAGACGGCGCAGTTCGTCCAGGCTGAGGACCATCGGGTCGTCGACGTCCCGCAATCCCTCCATGTCGAAGACCACGATCTTGCGCAGCCGCGGCAACTGGCCGCGCACTTCCAGCGCCTTGTCCAGTTGCTCGTCGTCTTCCACGAACAGGATGCTGGTGCCCGAGTCCTCGCACAGGTACTGGGCCTGCGTGGCCGCGTCCGTGGGGTAGATGCCGTTGGAGACGCCACCGCAGGACAGCACGGCCAGGTCCGCGAGGACCCATTCGATGACGGTGTTCGACAGGATCGAGGCGGTGTCGCGCGGCGCGAAGCCCAGGGCCATCAGCCCGCCGGCGACCTCGCGCACCGCGTCGCCGGTCTGCGTCCAGGTCCAGCTGCGCCAGATGCCCAGCTCCTTCTGCCGCATCCAGACTTTCGGGCCTCGCTGGTCGACCGCGTTCCAGAACATGGCGGGAATGGTGTCGCCCGCGACGACGACGTCCGTCACCGGCTTGGCTTCATCGATCAGGGTCCAGAGATTTCTCATGATGTCGTCATCTCCAGTTCTTCTTCTTCTTCCACCTGCGCTCGCCGCGCACGCCGGCTTCCTTCATGCCCAGGTAGAACTCCTTGATGTCTTCCTTTTCCCGCAGCCGGGCGCAGGTGTCCTCCATGACGATGCGGCCGTTTTCCAGCACATAGCCGTAGTCGGCGGCGTTGAGCGCCATGTTGGCGTTCTGCTCCACCAGCAGGATGGTGGTGCCGCGCTCGCGGTTGATGCGCACCACGATCTCGAAGATCTCCTTGGTCAGCTTGGGCGACAGGCCCAGGCTCGGCTCGTCCAGCAGGATCAGGTCCGGCGCGGCCATGATGGCGCGCGAGATCGACAGCATCTGCTGCTGGCCGCCGGACAGCAGCCCGGCGTCCTGCGTGGCGCGCTCCTGCAGGATCGGGAAGTAGCGGTACACCGCCTCCAGGTCGCGGGCGATGCCGTCCTTGTCCTTGCGCGTGTACGCGCCCATCGCCAGGTTGTCGTGCACGGACAGCAGCGGGAACACCTCGCGCCCTTCGGGCACGTGGGACAGCCCTTGCTGCACGATGAAGGCGGGGTCGCGCGCCGTGATGTTCCCGCCCTTGAATTCGATGCTGCCCTTGCGGGGGTCGATGATGCCGCTGATGGTCTTGAGGATGGTCGACTTGCCGGCGCCGTTGGAGCCCAGCACCGTGGCGATCTCGCCGCGCCGCACCTGCAGGCTCACGCCGCGGATCGCCTTGATCGGGCCGTAGGCGCTTTCGACGTTGAGGAGCTTCAGGACGGGCACGTCGCTGACGGCGGTGTTCATGCGGCCCTCCTGAGCGAGGAAACATCCTCGATGCTCCCCAGGTACGCCTCGATCACTCCCGGATGCTCCTGCACCTGGCGCGGCGTGCCCATGGCCAGCACCTCGCCCTGGTTCATGGCCAGCACGCGGTCGGACACCTTCGATACCAGCGTCATGTCGTGCTCCACCATCAGCACGGTGATGCCCAGCTCGTGCTGGATGTCCTGGATCCAGAAGGCCATGTCCTCCGTCTCCTCCACGTTCAGGCCGGAGGAGGGCTCGTCCAGCAGCAGCAGCTTGGGCTCCGTGCACAAGGCGCGCGCCAGCTCCACCACCTTGCGCACGCCATAGGGCAGGCCCGCCACCATCGAGTCGCGGTGGTGCTGCAGGTCCAGCAGCTCGATCACCTGCTCCACCTTCCTGCGCGCGTCGATCTCGGCGGCGCGCGTGCGGCCGGTGAAGAACATGTCCGCGAACAGCCCGGTCTTGCGGTGCGTGTGCCGCCCGATCAGCAGGTTGTGCAGCACCGAGGCGTGCTCGAACAGCTCGATGTTCTGGAAGGTGCGGGCGATGCCGAGCGAGGCGATGCGGTGCGGCGGCTGCTGCGTGAGCGGCTGGCCCTCGAAGGAGATGGTGCCCGTCGTCGGGTTGTAGATGCGGCTGATCAGGTTGAACACCGTCGTCTTGCCGGCGCCGTTGGGCCCGATCAGCGTGAACACTTCGCCGCGCTTCACATCGAAGCTGACCTTGTTGACGGCGAGCACGCCGCCGAAGCGCACGCTGAGATCCTGGGCGGAAAGGAGGATGTCGCTCATCGCAGGCGATCACTCTTCTGGAACGATTTCTGCCGCTTGAACAGGCCTTTGCGGTAGAACGGAAACAGCTGCAGGTAGGTGCGCACCTTCAGCCAGCGGCCGTACAGGCCGAGCGGCTCGAACAGCACGAAGGCGATCAACACCGCGCCGTACACCACGGCCTTGAGGCCCGGGGCCTGGCCGATGCTTTCCGGCAGGTAGTCCTTCACCGCGCCGATCGCCTGCGGCAGGCCGATGAGGAAAATCGCGCCGAGGAAGGCGCCGTGGATGGAACCGAGGCCGCCGATCACCACCATCAGCAGCAGGTCGATGGACTGGATGATGTTGAACTGGTCGGGCGAGAGAAAGCGGATCTGGTGCGCGTACAGCGCGCCGCCGATGCCGGCCAGCGCCGCCGACAGCGCGAAGCTCAGGGTCTTGTAGCGCGCCAGGTGGATGCCCATGCTCTGCGCGGAGATCTCGGAGTCGCGGATGGCCACGAACGCGCGGCCGGTCGGCGAACGCAGCAAGTTCATGCAGGCCAGGGTGGCCAGCACCGCGACCACCAGGCAGACGAAGTAGAACGACGCGCCGCTGTCGGCCGTCCAGCCGAACATCTTCACCGGCCCCACCGTCTTGCCCGCGTTCCCGCCCGTGACGCTTTCCCAGCGCGCGAACACCTCCTCGACGATGAAGCCGAAGGACAGCGTCGCGATGCCCAGGTAGATGCCCTTGACGCGCAGCGCCGGCAGGCCGACCACGATGCCCACCGCTGCCGACAGCACGGCCCCCACCGCCAGCGCCAGCGGGAAGGGCCAGCCCATCCCGGTGAGCACCGCCTGCGCATAGGCGCCGACACCGAAGAAGGCGGCGTGGCCGATCGAGAACAGGCCGGTGAAACCGGCGAGCAGCATCAGGCCGAGGCCGACGACACCGTAGATCAGGATGAACGTCAGCTGCGCCAGCAGATATTCGGGCAGCAGCACGGGCGCGGCCAGAAGCAGCACCATCAGCAGGCCGTACCAGAACACGTGCCCGCCGTGCTTGGCCAGCCGCAGGTCCTGCGCGTAGTCGGTCTTGAAAAGGAATCTCATTTAGACTTTTTTGCGCAGCTTCTCGCCGAACAACCCGTTCGGCATCACGACCAGCATGATCAGCACCACGATGTAGGCGGCAATGTCCTTGAAGCCTTCCGGCAAGTAGAAGCCGGAGAGCGATTCCACGATGCCGATGATCAAGCCGCCGACGATCGCACCCGGCAGGCTGCCGAAGCCGCCGACCACGGCAGCCGGGAAGGCCTTCAGGCCGATGAACCCCATGTTGGCGTGCACGAAGGTGATGGGCGCCAGCAGCAGGCCGGCGACGGCGGCCACCGCGGCGGCCAGGCCCCACACCAGCGAATTCAGCCGCTTGACCGGAATGCCCATGTAGTACGCGGCCAGCTGGTTCTGCGACGCGGCCTGCATGGCGATCCCGACCTTGCTGTAGCGAAAGATCGCGAACAGCAGGCCGCAGAGCACGGCGGTGGCTGCGATCACCACCATCTGCTCCACGTTCAGCACCAGCCCGCCCGCGTTCCACACCTGGTCCTTGTAGGGCACCAGCAGGGTGTGGGTTTCGGTGCCGATGCCCGGGATCATCGTGATCAGGCCGCGGGCGACGTAGCCGATGCCGATGGTGAGCATCACGATGGAGAAGGCGGGCTGGCCCAGGATCGGCCGGATCACGATGGTTTCCAGCAGCAGCCCGAACAGCGCCATGCCGGCGATGGAGCACAGGATGGACAGCCAGAACGGGAAGCCCATCATGGTCATCGCGGCCAGGCCGAAAAAGGCGCCGAGCATCATGAGTTCGCCCTGGGCGAAGCTCACCGTCTCGGTCGCTTTGTAGATCAGCACGAAGCCCAACGCGATCAGGCCGTAGATGCAGCCCTGGGCGACACCGCTGATCACCAGTTGCACGAATTGCACGCGGAGTCATCCTCTCTTAGGTGGCCCGCATTTATAGCGGCGCATGCCGAATGCGCTCACAGGGTTGGCCCCAAGTGGTGTCACGCACCCGACGCGCAGCGGCATGGGGTGTAATGCGCGGATGGAGCCTTCCAGCAGCCTGCAGGTGGAGCAAGTCGGCGCCGTGACCGTTGTCACGCTGCAGCGGCCCGAGGTGCGCAATGCCGTCGACGGCGACACGGCGCGGCGCCTGCACGAAGCCTTCGTCGCCTTCGACGACGATCCCGGCGCCCGGGTGGCCGTCTTCCACGGGGCGCACGGGCACTTCTGCGCCGGCTGGGACTTGCAGTTCGGCGCCCGCATGGCGCAGCAGCCCGGCGGTGCGAACGTGCTGGCCGGACTGGACTTCGACCCGCAGGACCCGCGCGCCCTGGCCCCGATGGGCCCGTCGCGCCTGCTGTTGTCCAAGCCGGTGATCGCGGCGGTCAGCGGCGCCGCGGTGGCGGGCGGCATGGAGCTGGCGCTGTGGTGCGACCTGCGGGTGATGGAGCAGGACGCCTATTTCGGCGTCTATTGCCGGCGCTTCGGCGTGCCGCTGATCGATGGCGGCACGGTGCGGCTGCCGCGCCTGGTGGGCATGGGCCACGCGATGGACCTGATCCTCACGGGGCGCAAGGTGGAGGCGGACGAGGCCCTGCGGATGGGGTTGGCCAATCGCGTCGTGGCCCATGGCCAGGCGCGGGCGGCGGCGCTGGAACTGGCGGAACAACTGGCGAAGTTTCCGCAGGAGACGATGCGCGCGGACCGCATGAATGCCTACGAGCAGTGGGGCAAGTCCCTGCCCGAGGCGCTGCACGCCGAGTGGGAGCGCAGCAAGTCGCGCATCGGGGACGGGCTGGAAGGGGCGGGGCGCTTCGCGTCAGGCGAAGGGCGGCACGGGAAGTTCTGAAGACGCACAGCCGAACAGCCGGACGCAGAAGGCGCAGAAGTTACGCAGAAGACGCAGAAAAAACCAAAAAAGGTTTTGGATGTCCTTTTGCGTCTTCTGCGTAGTTTCTGCGTCTTCTGCGTCCGGCTGCCCGCTCCCGGCTGTTAGCGCTTGATCGCCTGCGGCTTGCCGTTCTCGTCGATCGCCACGTAGGTCACCAGCGCATCCGTCACCTTGACGAATTCGCCCTGCGCCCGGAAGCGCTCGGCGAACACCTCGACATCCACCGTGATCGACGTATTGCCGATGCGCACGATCGAGGAATAGAAGCTCAGGATGTCGCCCACGCGCACCGGCTGCTTGAAGATGAATTCCTTCACCGCCACGGTCGCCATCCGGCCACGGATCACGCGCGCGGGAAGCACGGAGCCGGCCAGGTCCACCTGGGCCATGACCCAGCCGCCGAAGATGTCGCCGTTGCCGTTGGTGTCCGCGGGCATGGGGATGACCTTCAGGACCAGCTCCTTGCCGGTGGGCGGCGCGGCGGCGGTGTGGCCCTGCGGGGGGCTTGCATTTGCGGACATGGGCACAATCTCGGGCAGTACTGACACCGGATTGTCCCCCATGCGCCGCGGCGGCGAACTCAGCTCCCCCCAGATCCCCATTCCAGCGGCGCAGGCCGGCGTGCAGCCGCCCGCGCGCACGGACTGGGCCACGCTGCGGCGCCTGCTGCCCTACCTGCTGGAATACAAGTGGCGCGTGGCGGCGGCCTTGGCGTTCATGGTCGCGGCCAAGGTGGCCAACGTCAGCGTGCCCCTGCTGCTCAAGCAGCTGGTCGACGCCATGGACGTGAAGGTGGGCGACCCGGCGGCGCTGCTCGCCGTGCCGCTCGGCCTGCTGGTGGCCTATGGCCTGCTGCGGCTTTCCACGTCCCTCTTCACCGAGCTGCGCGAGCTGGTCTTCGCCAAGGCGACGCAGGGCGCGTCGCGCAGCATCGCACTGGAGACCTTCCGCCACCTCCACGCGCTGTCGCTGCGCTTCCACCTGGAGCGGCAGACCGGGGGCATGACGCGCGACATCGAACGCGGCGTGCGCGGCATCGAGTCGCTGATCTCGTACTCGCTCTACAGCATCGTCCCCACATTGATCGAAGTGGCGATGGTGCTCACCATCCTGGCGGTGAAGTTCGACGTCTGGTTCGCCTGGATCACCATCGCCGCGCTGGTGCTGTACATCATCTTCACCGTCAGCATCACGGAGTGGCGCACCAAGTTCCGCCGCGAGGCCAACGAGTACGACTCCGCCGCGCACACGCGGGCGGTGGACTCGCTGCTGAACTACGAGACGGTGAAGTACTTCAGCAACGAGGACTTCGAAGCGCGCCGCTACGACGAGAGCCTGGACCGCTACCGCCGTTCCCGCATCAAGGCGCAGACCACGCTGTCGCTGCTGAACACCGGCCAGCAGCTGATCATCGCGGTGAGCCTGGTGGCGATGCTGTGGCGCGCCACGCTGGGCGTGGTCGAAGGCCGCATGACGCTGGGTGACCTGGTCATGATCAATGCCTTCATGATCCAGCTGTACATCCCCCTGAACTTCCTGGGCGTGCTGTACCGCGAGATCAAGCAGAGCCTGACGGACCTGGACAAGATGTTCACGTTGATGGAGAAAGAGCGTGAGATCGCGGATCGGCCAGAGGCGCTCCCTCTCCCGCTTGCGGGAGAGGGCAGGGTTGAGGGCGACTGGACCGTCCGCTTCGACCACGTCCATTTCGCCTACGAGTCCAACCGCCCGATCCTGCACGACGTCTCCTTCGAGATCCCCGCCGGCAAGACGGTGGCCGTGGTCGGCCCGTCCGGCTCCGGCAAATCGACGCTCGCGCGCCTGCTGTACCGCTTCTACGACGTGCAGCAGGGCCGCATCTCCATCGCCGGCCACGACGTGCGGGACGTCACCCAGGCGAGCGTGCGGCAGGCCATCGGCATCGTGCCGCAGGACACCGTGCTGTTCAACGACACCGTGGAATACAACATCGCCTATGGCCGTCCCGGCGCCACCCGCGAGCAGGTGGAGGAGGCGGCCCGTTCGGCGCGCATCCACGACTTCATCGCCTCCACGCCCAAGGGCTACGCGACGATGGTGGGTGAGCGCGGCCTGAAGCTGTCGGGCGGCGAGAAGCAGCGGGTCGCAATCGCGCGCACGCTGCTGAAGAATCCGCCGATCCTGATTTTCGACGAGGCGACGTCCGCGCTGGACAGCGCCAACGAACGCGCGATCCAGGCGGAGCTCAAGGGCGTGGCCCGCAACAAGACGGCGCTGGTCATCGCGCACCGGCTGTCCACGGTGGTCGATGCGCACCAGATCCTGGTGATGGAAGCCGGCCGCATCATCGAACGCGGCACCCACCAGGAACTGCTGGCGCTCGACGGCCGGTACGCCGACATGTGGGCGTTGCAGCAGAGCGCCGAAGGCGAGAAGTTCGCCGACGTGATGGGGATGTAGCGATGGCCGATGCAGCCTCCGGGGAATTCGCGGAGTACGTGGCGCACGAGGATTTCCGCAGCGGCCTGCCGGCCGGCCGCTTCCGCGTCATCGTCGATCCCAAGCTGGCGCGCCGCTACGTCTCCCAGCGCCTGCTGCTCGTGGTCGTCGTGCTGCCCGTGATAGGCGTGGGCATCGCGCTCGCGCTGACCGGGCGCACGTGGCCGGGCGCGCTGTTGATCGCCGCCGGCGTGCTGTTGAACCGCGTGGTCATGTGGCAGGCCGGCCGCATCCTGCTGCACCTGGCCTTGCGCGATGCGAAGACCTATGAACAGGTCACGCAGGGCGGTGTGATGGAAGTGCGGCGGGTTTGAGCGGATCGGAGTGGCAACGATGAAGCCTCGCATCACCCTCATCACCCTGGCCGTCGAGGATCTCGAACGCGGCGTGCGCTTCTATCGTGACGCGCTGGGTTGGCCCACCGACGGCATCGTGGGTCGGGAGTTCGAACACGGCGCAGTCGCCTTCTTCGACCTGGACCAGGGGCTGCGCCTGGCGCTCTGGCTGCGCGCGAGCCTCGCGCACGACAGCGGCCTGCCGGCCGCGCCAGGCAGCGCCACGCAGTTCTGCCTGGCCCACAACGTGCGCAGCCGGGAGGAAGTGGATGCGGTGATGGCGCAGGTGCGTTCCGCGGGCGCCACGGTGACCAAGGAGCCGCACGACACGTTCTATGGCGGCTATGCGGGCTACTTCCAGGATCCCGATGGCCATCTTTGGGAGGTGGCGTGGAATCCGCAGATGCTGCCGGCGGAATGAGGGAGAGCTGGGGTTCCTGACGTCACCGCCAGCCTACGAAGCCACCCACCCCATCCGTCATGTTCCGCATCGGCCTCGTCTCCGACACCCACGACCTGCTGCGACCGGAGGTGCTGGCCTTCCTGCGGGGCAGCGACCACATCGTGCATGCGGGAGACATCTGCGGGCCGGAGGTGATCGCCGCATTGGCGCAACTTGCGCCGCTGACGGTGGTGCGGGGCAACAATGACCGCGGCGACTGGGCGCAGGACATTCCCGAAGCCGTGACCGTGCAGCTGGCCGGCGTCAGACTGCACGTCGTTCACGACCTCGCTGAACTCGTGCTGCCAGGCGAGGCGAAGGTGGTCGTCACCGGCCACTCGCACCGCCCGCGCGTGGAAGAGCGGGATGGCGTGCTCTACGTCAACCCGGGCAGCGCGGGGCCGCGGCGTTTCAAGCTGCCGATCTCCGCTGGCGAACTCCTGGTGGACGGGAGCGCGATCACGCCCCGGCTCGTGACCTTTCTGTAGGCCGGTGGTGAGCCGAAGCCGAACCCCGGTGGGGACTCACCGATCACCGGGGTTCGGCTTCGCGCTCACCCCGGCCTACGAGCGGCCAGAGCATCCACAACCCCAGCGCGGGACCGATGGCGAGCCAGGGAAGCACCAGCGCGAGCGGCCAGATGTGCGCGGCGCGCACGAACAGCTCGATGCTCACCACCGAGATCGCGAAGCCGATGCAATTGCTGAACGTGAGCACGCTGCCCACGACGGCCGGCGGCGCGTTCTGCGCGGTCAGCGTGGAAAATTGAGGCGAGTCGCCGGACACGGTGGCGCCCCACAGCAGCAGCCAGCCGATGAACAGCGGCAGCGGCGCCGCCAGCAGCAGCGGCGCCAGGAGGCAGCACGCACCGCTGACCGCCAGCTGCACCCACGCCACGCGCGCGCTTCCCAGCCGCCGCGCCAGCAATCCGCCGCCCACGCAGCCCAGGAAGCCGGCGGCGATGGCCCAGAACGCGGCGGCGCTCACGGCGGAACCGGACAGCCGCGTGGCCAGGATCAGCGGCACGAGCACGACGAAGGCATACAGCTCCCACATGTGGCCGAAGTAGCCGAACACCGACGCCCGGACCCGCGCGTCCGACCAGATCACGCCCAGCGCCTTCGGCGTGATGCGCGCGCCCTTCGCTGCCTGCGCATGGGGCGGCACCAGCAACGCCGTGGCGAAGCCGCCGGATGCGGCGAGCACGGACACGCAGGCCACGACCGCCTGCCAGGCTGGCAAACCGCCGAAGGCGATGCCGGCGCCATCGCCGCTGCCGGCCAGGGCCCGCAACCCATGCGGCAGCGCCGTGCCTAGGACGAGCGCGCCGATCAGCACCCCCATCACCGCGCCGAGCCGCTCCCGGTACCAGCTGGCGGCGATCTTCATGCCGACGGGGTAGACGCCCGCGAGGAAGAAGCCGACCGCGAAGCGCAGCGCCAGCAGCACGTCGAGCCGGCCCGCCGCCGCCAGCATGGCGGCGTTGCAGGCCGCCCCGGCCAGGGAGCAGGCGAGGAACACCTTTGCCGGCGCAAACCGGTCGGCCAGCATCAGCAGGGCGAACACCAGCGTGCCGGCCACGAAACCGGCTTGCACCGCGGAGGTCAGGGTGCCCAACGCAGCGGCGGGCAGCCCCCAGTCACGCTGGAGGTCCGGCATCACCGCATTCACCGCGAACCACAGCGACGTGCCGGCGAACTGGGAAAGCACGATCACTGGCAGGATGCGGCGCGGTACGGCTGGGCTCATGGGCGCAGCATACGGGCAGGCGCCATGGACCCTGGCGCCGCGGTCGGCGGATCGCCGAACCCGGCCTACAGACGGGCAGGCGGCGAGTCCGCACAATGGGACCATGACCCGTCGCTCCTCCCCCCGGCTCGCCCGCCAGGCCGCCGAACTCGCCATCGCCGTGCCGCAGGTGATGGCCCACCGCCTGACGCGCATGGCGCTCGCCGGCGCGCAGCCGAACGCGCGCGACCGCCGAGAGTTCGACGGCATGAAGCAGGAGAAGGTGGTTGCCATGTGGCAGTCCGGCTTCGCGATGAGCTTGGGCATGATGCAGGCGTCGCAGAAGGCCTGGCTCGCCATGCTCACGGGCACACGGGTGCCGATGGTCGACACCCAGCGCATCCTGTCCCAGGCGCTGGCGCCGGTGCACCGCAAGGCCACGGCGAACGCGAAACGGCTGGCGCGCACGAAATTGCGCTGAGTGCGTCACCGGGGTTCGGCTCCGCGCTCCGCGCCGGCCGACCAAGGCACGTTTCCGCCTCCGCCGCAATAATCGGCCATGGAAACCAAATGGCTGGAAGACTTCGTCAGCCTCGCCGAAACGCGCAGCTTCAGCCGCTCCGCCCAGCTGCGGCACGTGACGCAGCCGGCATTTTCGCGCCGCATCCAGGCGTTGGAGGCCTGGGCCGGCACCGACCTGGTGGACCGCAGTTCCTACCCCACCCGGCTCACGCCGGCGGGTGAAACGCTGTATGCGCAGTCGCTGGAACTGCTGCAGTCGCTGCAAAGCACGCGGGCCATGCTGCGCGGCCACGCCTCCGCCGGCCAGGACGTCATCGAGTTCGCCGCGCCGCATACGCTGGCTTTCACCTTCTTTCCCGCGTGGGTCTCCAGCCTGCGCGAGCAATTCGGGCCGATCAAGAGCCGCCTGATCGCGCTGAACGTGCACGACGCCGCCATGCGGCTGGTGGAAGGCAGTTGCGACCTGCTGATCGCCTACCACCACGCCGCGCAACCGCTGCAACTGGATGCCGACCGGTACGAGATGGTCGCCCTCGGCCTGGAGACCCTGGCGCCCTACTGCAAGGGCGACGCGGTGGGCGGGCCCCTGTTTCGCCTGCCGGGCCGCGCCGGCCATCCGCTGCCTTACCTGGGCTACGCACCGGGCGCCTACCTGGGGCAGGTGACCGACCTCCTGATCAAGCAGGCCGGCACGGCCCTGCACCTGGATCGCGTCTACGAAACGGACATGGCCGAGGGCCTGAAAGTGATGGCCCTCGAAGGCCACGGGATCGCCTTCCTGCCGCACAGCGCGGTGCAGAAGGAGCTTCACGCGGGCAAGCTGGTGAGCCCGTTGCCAACCGAGCTGAAAGGGCTGGAGATCGCCATGGAGGTGCGCGCCTACCGGGAGCGGCCGACCGGCAAGCACACGCCCAAGCGCACCGCGCAGGCGCTCTGGGCCTTCCTGGCGGAGCACCGGGCATAAACCCTGCTTGCAGGCCGCACCGCAAGCTCTAAGCTTCCGCACCAAGCCGGGCGCCGCGCGCGCCCCCTAGAATCCGCAACGCATTTGTCTGATGCGCTTACAAGGAGTTTTGCCATGAAAAAGAAGTTCCTGCTGGCCGCCATGCTGTCCGCCACCGCGTTCGGCGCCCTGGCCCAGGCCAACGACACCATCGCCAAGGCCAAGGCCGCCGGCAAGGTGGTGATGGGCGTGCGCGAGTCGTCCGCCCCCCTGTCGTACACGACCGGTGGCGGCCAGTTCACCGGCTACCACGTGGAGCTCTGCCAGCGCATCCTGAAGGCGGTGCTGCCCGGCGTGTCGGTCGAATACACGCCCGTCACGTCCGCCAACCGCATCCCGCTGGTGCAGAACGGCACGGTCGACATCGAGTGCGGCTCCACCACCAACAACGCCACGCGCCAGAAGGACGTGTCGTTCGCGCTGACCACGTACGTCACCGAAGTGCGCACCGCGGTCAAGGCCGACTCCAAGATCAAGTCGGTGGCCGACCTGAACAACAAGACGGTCGCCACGACCACGGGCACCACGTCCGTCGCCCTGCTGCGCAAGAACAAGCGCGCCTCGAACATCCAGTTCAAGGAGGTCTACGGCAAGGACCACGCCGACAGCTTCCTGCTGCTGGAGTCCGGCCGCGCCGACGCCTTCGTGATGGACGACAACATCCTGGCGGGCCTGATCGCCTCGTCGCAGAACCCGAAAGGCTACATGATCGTCGGCGAGACGCTGAACGTCGAGCCCATCGCGATCATGATCCGCAAGGACGACCCCAACTTCAAGAAGGCGGTGGACGACTACATCCGCGGCGCCATCAAGGCCGGCGAGCTGCAGCTGCTGTACACCAAGTGGTTCATGCAGCCCATCCCGCCCAAGAACACCAGCGTCAACCTGAAGATGGGTACCATCCTCACCGGCCTGCTGAAGAATCCGTCGGACGCCCCGGCGGAAGAGTTCAACAAGTAATCCGTGCCACACCGGCCGTGCGCAAGCGCGGCTGGTGACAACAAGACGAGGAGGGGCCAATGGCGTTCGAATGGCAAATCTTTTGCCAGGACATCATCGATCGCACGCCGGTGGCCGGCTGCTTCGGCAGCGGCGGCGCCAGGGGCACGCAGACCTACCTGGACTGGCTGCTGGCCGCCTGGGGGCAGACCGTGCTGGTGGCGGGCCTCTCGCTGGTCGTCGCGCTGGTGATCGGCGCGATCATCGGCATCTTCCGCACGCTCCCGGACAGCCCATGGCTGTCCCGCTTCGCCAACGGGTGGGTCGAGCTGTTCCGCAACATCCCGCTGCTGGTGCAGATCTTCCTCTGGTACCACGTGATGCCGGTGCTCATCCCGGTGTTCGCCGACACGCCCAAGCTGCTGCTGGTGGTCTTCGGCCTCGGTTTCTTCACGTCCGCCCGCATCGCCGAACAGGTGCGCGCCGGGGTCCAGGCGCTGCCGCGCGGCCAGCGGTACGCCGGCATGGCGATGGGGTTCACCACGGTGCAGTACTACCGCTACGTGCTGCTGCCCATGGCCTTTCGCATCATCATCCCGCCGCTCACCAGCGAGTCGATGAACATCTTCAAGAACTCCTCGGTGGCCTTCGCCGTGTCCATCACCGAACTGACCTTCTATGCGCAGCAGGTGGGCGAGGAGACGTCGCGCGGCATCGAGGTGTACATGGCCGTGACGGCGCTGTACATCGTCTCCGCCTTCGCCATCAACCGCATCATGGCCTTCATCGAGAAGCGGGTGCGGGTGCCGGGCTTCGTGGCCAACGTCGGCGCGGGCGGGCACTGACATGCTGGACTTTTCCTTCTTCACCTGGGAAGTCTTCAAGGCCTACGTCCTCAGCGGCCTGTACTTCAGTTTCATCCTGACGATCGTGGCCACCGCCGGCGGCATCTTCTTCGGCACCATCCTGGCGATGATGCGGCTGTCGGGCATCAAGGCGCTGGAAATTCCGGCCACCTTCTACGTCAACGGCATGCGTTCCATCCCGCTGCTGATGGTGCTGCTGTGGTTCTTCCTGCTGGTGCCCTTCATCATCGGCCGCCCGATCGGCGCCGAACTGACGGCGGTGATCACCTTCATCGCCTTCGAGGCGGCGTACTTCTCGGAGATCATGCGCGCGGGCATCCAGTCCATCCCGCGCGGGCAGGTGCATGCCGGCCAGGCGGTTGGCATGACCTACGGCCAGAACATGAAGCTGGTGATCCTGCCGCAGGCCTTTCGCAACATGCTGCCGATCCTGCTGACGCAGACCATCATCCTGTTCCAGGACACGTCGCTGGTGTACATCATCACCGCGCACGACCTGCTGCACGGCTTCACGGTGGCCGGCAGCAACCTGAGCCGCACGCGCGAGTCGTACATCCTCGCCGCCGTGCTGTACTTCGTCATCTGCTTCACGCTGTCCGCGCTCGTGAAGCGCCTGAACAAGAAAATAGCCATCATTCGCTGAGGACACCCCATGAGCGACAAACCGATGATCGAGATCCGCAACGTGTCCAAGTGGTACGGGCCGGTGCAGGTGCTGACCGATTGCAACGTGGCGATCAACAAGAGCGACGTGGTCGTGGTCTGCGGGCCGTCCGGCTCCGGCAAGTCGACGCTGATCAAGACGGTGAACGCGCTGGAGCCGATCCAGAAGGGCGACATCTTCGTCGACGGCGTCCAGGTCAATGCCAAGGAGACCAACCTGCCCAAGCTGCGCAGCCGCGTGGGCATGGTGTTCCAGCACTTCGAGCTGTTCCCGCACCTGTCGGTGACCGAAAACCTGACCATTGCGCAGATCAAGGTGCTGGGCCGCAGCGCCGACGAGGCGCAAAAGCGCGGGCTGAAGGTGCTCGACCGCGTGGGGCTGATGGCGCACAAGGACAAGTATCCCGGCCAGCTGTCCGGCGGCCAGCAGCAGCGCGTGGCGATCGCCCGCGCGCTGTCGATGGACCCGATCGTGATGCTGTTCGACGAGCCGACCTCGGCGCTGGACCCCGAGATGGTGGGCGAGGTGCTGGACGTGATGGTGGCCCTGGCCAAGGAAGGCATGACCATGATGGTGGTCACGCACGAGATGGGCTTCGCCCGCAAGGTCGCCAACCGCGTGATCTTCATCGACGTCGGCGGCAGGATCCTGGAGGATTGCTCGAAGGAGGAGTTTTTCGGCAACGCCGAGGCGCGGCAGCCGCGCACCAAGGATTTCCTGAACAAGATCCTGTCGCATTAAGCCGGTAGCGGACAGCCGGACGCAGAAGGCGCAGAAACTACGCAGAAGACGCAGAAAAAACCAATGAAAGGTTTTGGAAGTCCTTCTGCGTCTTCTGCGTAACTTTTGCGCCTTCTGCGTCCGGTTGTCCGCTTTCCAGCGGTGGGACAATCGGCACATGTCCCAGACCCTCACCATCACCCGCCCCGACGACTGGCACCTGCACGTGCGCGATGGCGCGGCCATGGCCTCGGTCGTGCCGCACTCGGCGGCGCAGTTCGGCCGGGCGCTGATCATGCCCAACCTGCGGCCGCCGGTGACGACCGCGGCGCTGGCCGCCGCCTACCGCGAGCGCATCCTGGCGGCCACGCCGCAAGGCGTGGAGTTCGAGCCGCTGATGTCGCTGTACCTCACCGACAACCTGCCGCCCGAAGAGATCCTGCTGGCGCGCCGCGCCGGCGTGGTGGCCGCCAAGCTTTATCCCGCCGGCGCCACGACCAACAGCGACGCGGGCGTGACGGACCTGCGCAAGATCCACAAGACGCTGGAAGCCATGCAGCGCAGCGGCATGCTGCTGCTGGTGCACGGCGAGGTGACCGACCCGGAGGTCGACATCTTCGACCGCGAGGCCGTGTTCCTGGAGACAAAGCTCGTGCCGCTGCGCAAGGACTTCCCGGAACTGAAGATCGTGGTGGAGCACATGACCACGAAGGAGGCGGTGGACTACGTGCGCGACGCCGGCCGCTTCACCGCCGCGACCATCACCGCGCACCACCTCCTGTACAACCGCAACGCCATCTTCACCGGCGGCATCCGCCCGCACTACTACTGCCTGCCCGTGCTCAAGCGCGAGGTGCACCGCCAGGCGCTGCTGGAAGCGGCCACCAGCGGCAGCCCGCGCTTCTTCCTCGGCACCGACAGCGCGCCGCATCCGGCCGTGCTGAAGGAGCACGCCCTCGGCTGCGCCGGCTGCTACACCGCGCTGACCGCGATGGAGCTGTATGCCGAGGCCTTCGACAGCGTCGGCGCACTCGACAAGCTGGAGGGTTTCGCCAGCTTCCACGGCGCCGACTTCTACGGGGTGCCGCGCAATGCCGGCACCCTGACCCTGCACAAGGAGAACTGGCAAGTGCCCGACAAAGTCCCGTTCGGCGAGGCCGAACTCAAGCCGCTGCGCGGCGGTGAATCCCTGCAATGGAAGGTGGCTGCATGACCGCCAAACCCCGCGTGGCGTTGCTGATCGACGCCGACAACTCGCCGGCGAGCAAGATCGGGCTCATCCTCAACGAGCTTTCCACGATCGGCGAGACCAACATCCGCCGCGCCTACGGCAACTGGAAGAAAAGCGAGCTCAAGGGCTGGGAGGAGCAGTTGCACGAGCACGCGATCCGCCCGATGCAGCAGTTCGACTACAGCAAGGGCAAGAACGCCAGCGACATGGCGATGATCATCGACGCCCTCGACCTGCTGTACACCGACCGGCCCGATGCATTCGGCATCGTCTCGTCGGATTCCGACTTCACGCCGATGGTGATGCACCTGCGCGCCAAGGGGGCTGCCGTCTATGGGTTCGGCTCGCGCAAGACGCCCGAGCCTTTCGTCAATGCGTGCTCGCGTTTCCTGTTCCTCGACGAACTGCAGACGCAGGGCGAGGCGGACCAGGACGCACCCGAGCGCACCCAGCGCCTGCGCCGCACCGGCGCCGAACTGCGGCAGGACAAGAAGCTGGTCGCGCTGCTGCTCAACGCCGTCCGGGGGGCCGAGGACGACGAGGGCTGGTCGCGCGTCAACGAGGTGCGCCAGCAGATCGGCAACCAGGCATCGTTCGACCAGCGCAACTACGGCTACTCCACCCTGACCAAGCTGCTGGCCGCCACCGACCTGTTCGAGCTGATCGACGAAGGGACCTCGCACGTGTCGGTGCGCGAAAAACCGGTGCGGCGCGGAAAGGCCTGATTGCTGCCGGCGCCGGACTTCACGCAGCCCTGGTACGCAGCGTGGCGCGGCACCGGCGAAGCGGCCGCGGCCCGCTGCGCGGCAGGGCAGGCAATGCATGACGCCCTGAACGTCGCCACCGCCGCGCCCGTGCGCTTCGTGCCGCAGGAGGCGCTGCCTGCCGGCACGCCGTACGAGCAGTTCGTGTTCGACACCCGGCAGGTCCCGATGCGGCCCGGAGCGCACGACTTCTTCAACGCGCTGGTGTGGCTGGGATTGCCGCGCACCAAGGCGGCGCTCAATCGCCTGCAGGCGCAGGAGATCGCCCGGCTGGGCATCGGGGCGCAGCGCGGACCGGTGCGCGACGCCATCACCGTGTTCGACGAAAACGGCGCACTGCTGCAGGCGCCCGCTGCGATCTGGCAGGCGCTGCAGGCACGCGCGTGGCGCGAACTGTTCGTGGAACTGCGCCCCTTGTGGCGGCAGGCGCGGCTGCTGGTCTTCGGCCACGCCCTGCTGGAGCAACTGGCCTTTCCGCGAAAGGGTCTCACCGCCCATGTCTGGCGCGCCGATGCCGCTATGGATTCGCTAGCGCAAGCCGACGCCTGGCTGGCGGGGCGCTGCACGGCGGAGGCGTTGGCCGGCAAACCCTTCACGCCGCTGCCGGTGCTCGGCGTGCCCGGCTGGTGGCCGGAGAACGAGAACTTTTCCTTTTATGATGACTCCCTCGTATTCCGCCCGCGCCGGCCGACAGAACCCACAACAACAGCGTCGCCGGGCCCGTCGCCCCCTTGATTTCCGCAGGCCGCGCCTCATCTGCGCGCGGGGGTGACCTCTAACGCCCTTTCGGAGTTTGCCAAGCAATGAAACGCATCTTCCTGTTCGTCCTGACCAACCTCGCCGTGGTGGTGGTGCTGGGCGTCGTCGCCAGCCTGCTCGGGGTGAACCGCTACCTCACGGCGAATGGCCTGAACCTGGGCATGCTGCTCGTGTTCGCGGCCATCATGGGCTTCGGCGGCGCGATCATCTCGCTGCTGATCTCCAAGCCGGTGGCCAAGTGGAGCTCGAAAGTCCAGGTGATCAGCGGCACCGAAGGCGCCGACGAAGCCTGGATCGTCAACACCGTGCGCAAGTTCGCCGACCAGGCCGGCATCGGCATGCCCGAGGTCGGCGTGTTCCCGGGCGAGCCCAACGCCTTCGCCACCGGCGCCTTCAAGAACAGTGCGCTGGTCGCGGTGTCCACCGGCCTCCTGCAAGGCATGACGCGCGAGGAAGTCGAGGCCGTGATCGGCCACGAGGTGGCGCACATCGCCAACGGCGACATGGTCACCATGACGCTGATCCAGGGCGTGATGAACACCTTCGTCGTGTTCCTGTCGCGGGTGGTGGGCTACTTCGTCGACGGGTTCCTCAGCCGCGGCGAGAACCGGTCGGGTCCCGGCATCGGCTACTACGTGACGACCATCGTGCTGGACATCCTGCTCGGTTTCGTCGCCGCCATCATTGTGGCCTGGTTCTCGCGCCAGCGCGAGTTCCGTGCCGACAGCGGCGCCGCCAGGCTGATGGGCCGCAAGCAGCCGATGATCAACGCGCTGGCCCGCCTGGGCGGCATGGTCCCCGGCGAGCTGCCGAAGGGCCTGCAGACCGCAGGCATCACCGCCGGCGTGGGCAAGCTGTTCTCGACGCACCCGCCGATCGAGGAGCGCATCGCGGCGCTGCAGAGCGCGCAGTAAGCGTCGTGCCCCCGGAAAAGGCCGCCTTCGGGCGGCTTTTTCGTGCGGGGGGATAATCGTCCCGTGAAGCACTCCAGGCCGTCGCTGGTGCATCAGCCGAAAGGCCGCACTGGAGGAACGTCCGGACTGCACAGGATGGCGTAGCAGGTAACACCTGTCCACCGTGAGGTGAGGATCAGAGCAACAGAGACGAGTCCCGAGTGCCACGCAAGTGGTGTGAGGGGGTGAAACGGGCAATCTCTACGCGCAGCAATACCAAATAGGCCAGCGTTGATGTGGTCCGCGGAGCTGGCGGGTAGGTAGCACCGAGCCGGTGGGGCGACCCCCGGCCCAGAAGAATGACGGTCACGCGTGGGCAACCACGCGCACAAAATCCGGCGTATCGGGGCGCTTCACATTTTTCATTGGCGGGGTGCGCGTTCGCGCAACCCGCCCTACGCGACCACGGTGACGCCGTAGGTCGGGTTGCGGCGAAGCCGCACCCCGACACCCTCAGCGGCAACCCTCGGTGTGGCCGTCCTTCAGGCCCCTGGCCCGCTGCGGCGTATCGGGGTGGCTGCTCAGGAGGTTCGTCCAGCTGCTGCCTTGCGCCGATTCGGCCCCCGGTTTCCGGCCGTGCTGTCCTGCTTCGATGCCCAGGAGCAGGTCGGCCATCGGCGCAGTGGGAAGCGCGGCACGCCGCATCAAGGCGATGGCAAAACAATCCGCCTCCGTTTCGTGGTTCCGGCGATAGGCGAGGCCGGTGAGGACGGAGCCGCCCATGGAAACGATGGTCGACACATCCCCCAGCGCGATGCCGAGCCCGACGTTCAGGACGCCTTGTTCGACCACCATGCGCGTGGTGTGCCGGTGCACCACATGCCCGATCTCGTGGGCCAGCACGCCCACCAGCGCATCGTCGCCCAACCCTTGCTTCGCGGCGGCTTCGACCATCCCATCCGTCATCACGATCGTCCCACCGGGCAGTGCGAACGCGTTGGCGCCGAGGCCCGATCGCAAGTGCAGGGCGAGCTTGGGTGCATAGGCCGGGTAGCGGCGCAGGTCCGGCGTGACCAGCGCCGTCATCGCGTCGAAGCGCGCGCGCAGTTCGGCCTCGCGTTCCGGTGGCAACTTGCTCGGCTTGAGCCAGGCGGCGTCCATGTCTCGCAGGCCGCGGTCCGAAACACCGAGTTCCCACTCCAGCGGAACCTGGCGCGTCAGTTGCGTGGCCGCCCACGGCGTGCCCCAGCGGTAGAAGGCGGCCAGGCCCGCAATGGCGACCGCCGCCACCAGCAGGAACACGCTCCAGCGCGTCTGCATGCGCTGCGCCAGCGGGATCTTGCGGCCCGCGGCTTCGGCAGCGGCGTGCCAGCCGGCGGCGTCGTCCACCTGCAGGCTGCCGTGCCGGCCCAGGTCCACCACCACCTTGGCGGGGATGCGGCGCGCGCTCCAGGCTTCGGGCCATTCCACCTCGTGATGCGCCAATTGCAGGGGCGGCGTGCCATCGCGGGGCGCGAGCGAGAGCGAAGGCCCGCGTGCTGCGCGCGACAGCGTGATGTCGACCTCGCGGGCGCCGCTGCTGGCGCCATCGAACCAGGCGCCGCGCAGGCTGCCGGTCGCCATCAGCCCACCAGGTCGAGCCCGGCGGCGTCGGCGAGGGCGTCGCCGAGGCCGTTCTCCTCGCGCGCCAGCTGGCCGACCAGTTGACCGAGGCTGCCCTTGACGTGCAGCGACACCGAGTCCGTCTTCATGGCGTATTCGCTGAGCATCGCGAACGGCCGGTAGAGGCCGAGCGTCAGCAGCGTGAAGAGGATGTTGCGGATTCGCAGCCACACATAGCTGGCGACGCTCAGGTCGCAGCGAAAGCGGGCCACGTGGCTCACGCCGATGTTGTTCCATACCAGGTGGAACATCCGGGCTTCGCGGTAGGCGCGGGCCGGGCCCGAGATGAGAAACAGGACGAAGAAGCCCAGGATGACCAGGGCGATGGTGACCAGGATCACCATCAAGCCGGTTCCCTGCAGCTGGCGAAACAGGGCGATGGAGCCGCCCAGCGCCACTGCGATGGCCACTCCCACCAGCAGCACGCTCAAGAGGAACACGCCCAGCGTGGCCACCCAGATCTGCACGAAGTCGCCGAACACCGGCTTCCAGCGCCCCGATTGACCGCCGATGCGCGCGCGCGCCACCAGCAGGCTCTTGTAGTTGAACTCCAGGCGGATGGCGCACAGGATGCTCACCACCAAGGCGACGGCGCCCACCCCGAGGATCGGCCCCAGGACCGCGTAGACCTGCGGCTTCGTGGCCCCCGGTGCGACCAGGGTGCCGGCAAAGGCCGATACGCCGATCCACGCCAGGGCGATCACGAACAGCGGCCAGCTGGCAAGGTACACCTGGAGCCAGCCCGCGGTGAACTGCAGCCGCACGCCGCGCCAACGCGTCGAGCCCAGGCGAAAGCGCATGGCGCTGGCCCAGAAGTAGGGCGCGAGGACGGCGCCGGCCACCATCATGAAGGTGACCATGCTGTCCTGGCCGGTTTCCGCGGCGAGCTGGAAGGCGCCATAGAGGACCACCAGGATCAGGAAGCCCACCACCATCTTCTTCTTGCCGGCGGTGAACTCCAGCGGGCTGCTGGCCACCAGGGTGTGGCTGTAGAAGTATTGGGCGGTGCGGCGCCGGGCGAACGGCGTGTAGAAGCCGAAGGTCACCACCGTGAGCAGCACGTTGACGATCCAGACGCGGAAGAATTCGCGCCCGGTGCCGGTGAATTCCAGCAGGTACGCGTCGATGCGGGGGCGCTCCCCAAGCCTATCGTTGTCCATGACAGGGTTCCCTCCCAGGTACCACTGTCGAGCAGTTTACCGGGCAGGGGCTCAGCCGACCAGTTGCAAGGCCTCGATCCGTTGTACGTGCGCCAGCAACGACCGCTTGGCCACCGGCCACATGCGCGGCGGCACGTCGGCATAGGCGAGTTCCACCCAGTCTTCCAGCGTCCCGGTGGGCCGCTCGCGCATCGCGGCGACGATGCGCGCCTCGCGTTGCAGCCGGTGCGCCTTGAGCATCTCGATCGCGCGCTTCGCGAACCCCAGCACGTGGCCGTGCGCCGGCAGGATGAAGTCGATGCCGTATTCGTCGCAGGCCGCTGCCAACCGGTCCAGCGAGTCGAGGTAAGCCGTCATGTCCCCGTCCGGCGGGTCCACGACCGTGGTGCTGCCGTTCAGGATGTGGTCGCCCGAGCACAGCAGGCCGTCTTCCAGCAGCACCAGGCACAGGTGGTTGGCCGCATGGCCGGGCGTGTGGAGCACCTTCAGCGTGTGCGTCACGCCATGGCCCGCCAGCACCAGCGTCTCGCCGTCGGCCAGCGCGCGATCGGGGGTGAATTCGCTGGCAGGCCGCGCGGTGGGCGCGGAGGGCAGGCCCAGGATCGGTGGCTTGTGCCTGCACAGCGCCTGCAGCGGCCGCGCGCCCGGCGAATGGTCGGCGTGCGAATGCGTGCAGACGATCATGCGGATGTCACCGTTGGTGGCCCGCCAGATGCGTTGCTGGTGCTCCGGTTCGTTCGGTCCCGGGTCGATGACGATGTAGCCCGTGTCGGGATCGCCGACGATGTAGCCGTTGGTGCCGGGGCCCGTCATCGCGCCGGGGTTCGGCGCCGTGACGCGCTGCAGGTTCCTGAGCAGCGCGACGCTCTGGTCGGTGCGCCAGTCCAGGTGGTGCAGCATCTGGCCGTCGGGGCAGACCAGCGCCAGCTCCCCGAAAGCCATCTCGTGCTCCATGTAGCGCGCCTCCGCGCCCTGCAGCAGGCCGGCGCGCGGGCAACTGGTCCACAACGGCTCCTCCGAAGCACACGCGCAAAGCACGGCGTCGACCGAGGCGAACTTCACCAGCCGCTCCAGCGTGCGGATGGTGGGGAAGATCATGAAGAACTGGCCGGCCTTGTGGCGCGCCAGCGCGTCGGCGGGGCGCACCCACACCGGCTCGAACTGTTCGGCCTCGTCGGCCACCGGTTGCTGGCCCTCCGGCATCCGCGCCACCAGGAAGGGCACGTCGAAGCGGCGCGGCAGGTCGCGGTCCGTGATCCAGTGCGCCAGCAGGAAGACCTGGTCGGCCGCCAGCACCAGGTCGCGTTGCCGCACTTGCGCCGCGAACGGGGCCTTGCGGTCCAGCGCGGTGACGTCCGACGGGCTCACCGGACGGCCGTCCGCATGGCGCGCCAGCAGCGCGCCGAGCTCTTCGAAGCTTTCGCGGATGGCGGCGATGGCCTGCGTGAGCCGCAAGTCCGACTGCGTCGGCCGGCGCGCGGCCAGGGCATGGGCTTCGGTGTCCGCGGCATCGATGCCGCCGCCCGGGAAGACGTAGGCGCCGGGGGCGAAACTGGCGGTGGCCGAGCGCCGCGTCATCAGCACCTCGATCCCGCCGCCAGCGTCGCGCAGCAGCAGCACCGTTGCGGCCGGCCGCGGCACGGCCGGTTCCCGCTGGGGATGCAGAAGCTGGCTGGCTCTTACCATGCCGGGCATTACATCATGGAGTGAGGCCGCCACACCTCACCCCAACCCTCTCCCGCAAGCGGGAGAGGGAGCCGATTCATTCCTCCGGCGAGACGCCCAGCGCCACCAGGAACCGCGCGACCATGTTGTAGGTGGCGATCGCCGCGGTGATCTCCACCAGCTCCGTGGTGTCGAAGCGCTCCTGCATCTGCGCGAACAGCCCGTCGTCCACCTTGACGTCGCGCGTCATCTGGAGCGCGTAGAGCGCCACCAGCGCCTCGTCGCCGGCCAGTCCGACCGGGCCGCGGCCATCCCTGGCCTTGGTGAACTCCTGCAGCGCGTCCAGCGAGGCCTGCGTGCCGCCGGCCGCCAGGAAGTCCGGTGCATGGTGGTGGTATTCGTAGTGCGCGCCAGTGATCAGCGCAACCGTGCAGATGCCCAGCTCGCGCAGCTTGCGGCTGGCGCCCAGGCCCGTGCGCACGTTCTTCAGGTAGGTGTTCCAGCCGCGGGCGAGCGGTTCGCTCCAGAGCAGTGCACGGTCCAGGTTCAGCAGTTCGCCGCCGCGCCGCTCGAGGATGGCCTGCACCAGGTCCTGCGGCTGTGGCTTGCGTTCGGGGGTCCAGTCGGGAATGCGCATGGGGGTTCCGGGGTCGAAAGTCCGCAGCATAAGCTCATGGTGGCGCGGCAACACGGGGCTTGCCACAATGGCGCATCCCCCGTCGTTCCGGAGTCCGTCCAGTGATCCTTCTTTCGCCCGCCCGCCGCCTCCTCGCGGCCGCCGCCTTCGCCCTGTGCCTGGCTCCGCTCGCGCACGCCCAGGCCCCTGCCGCCGACTGGCCGCAGCATCCGGTCACCTTCATCATGACATTCCCGGCAGGCTCCGGCGTCGACGTCGTCGCGCGCACGCTGCAGGAACCGCTGGGCCGGGTGCTGGGCCAGCCCGTGGTGGTCGACTACAAGGTGGGCGCCGCCGGCAACGTGGCCAGCGAGTACGTGTCGCGCGCCAAGCCGGACGGCTACACGCTCGTCTTCGGCACGGCGGCCACGCACGGCAGCAACGCGGCCCTCTACAAGAAGCTGTCTTTCGACGTGGAGGCCGACTTCGTGCCGGTGACGCCGATCCTCGACGTCTCCAACGTCCTCACCATCAATCCCGACGTGATGGACGTGAAGACGCTCAAGGAGTTCGTCGACCTGGTGCGCGCCAATCCGGGCAAGTACAACTACGCCTCCACCGGCAACGGCACCGGCACGCACATGGCGTTTGCCGAGCTGAACGCGCGCCTGGGCCTGAACATGGTGCACGTGCCGTACAAGGGCGGGCCGGAGGCCATGCAGGCCATCCTGAAAGGCGAGACCTGCTGCATCATGAACCAGGTGCAGACCGTGCTGACGCAGTACAAGGCGGGCAAGGTGCGGCTGCTCGGCGTGACCACCGCCAGGCGCGTCGCCGCCGTGCAGGAAGTGCCGACCATCGGCGAGAGCGGCATCCCCGGGACGCAGGGCTTCGACAGCTCGACGTGGTTCGCGTTGTTCGCGCCCAAGGGCACGGACGCCGCCGTGGTGGCCAAGCTGAACGCCGCCGTGCGGCAGGTGCTGCAGATGCCGGACGTGCGCAACAAGCTGGAGAGCGCGGGCAACACCATTCGACTGGAAACGCCGGAGCAGTTCCGCGCCACCGTCCGTGCCAACCGCCTGAAGTGGGCGGAGGTGGTGAAGGCGGCGAACATCACGATCGAGTGAACCATGCCGGGTTGCGGCTGCGCCGCAACCCGGCCTACGAGTTTCGTTTCTCCGGCGGGAGGTACCACTTCGTCGGCAACAGCTCCGGCTCTTCCAGCGCCTGCAGGCGCTGCCAATGCGCATCGGCATCCGCGACGAACAGGTCGCGGGCGATCGACTGGGCCAGGCGGCCGGCGCCGATGGCCAGGCCCGGGATGTCGCCGGCCAGCGCGCCATGGCTCATGGTGCTGCCCCAGTTGAACAAGTGCATCTGCGCCAGCGCCTGCCGGTGCGCCGCATCCGTCGATAGAAGCTCGAAGCCCTCGCCGAGATAGGGAAAGCGCGCGGCCTCGGGACTGCGCGCGGCTTCTTCTGCACCGACGTGCCTGCCCCAGGTGTCCACGTGCGGCAGGTAGCGCGCCAGCTCCGGCCGGTCCAGCAGGTCCACGTCGAAACCGGTGCCGAAGATCACCGCATCGAAACGCTCCTCGCCTTGCGGCGTCGCGACGATCACCGCATCCGCCTGCGGCCGCACGTCGTGCCAGGGCGTGGCCAGCCGCAGCGTGAAGGCGGCCTGTGCATCGCAGCGGCGCACCGTCTCCCAGGGCGGCGGCACCTGCTCGTCGAAGATGTAGGTGTAGAAGCGCCAGCGCCGCGCATCGTCCAGCGACGCGAAACCGCGGAAGAAACCGGCGAACGAGGTCCACTTGCTCTTGTTGACCTGCGGCAGGAAGGCCCGGCGCGCGAACAGGTCCACGACCGCGCCGGCTTCCAGCGCGCAGGCCGCATTGTCGAAAGCGGAAGCGCCCGCGCCGAGCACGCCGACGCGCCGGCCGCGCAGCGCGTCGAAGTCGATCGCCTCGGCGGAATGGAAGACCCGTGCCGCGGCGAGCGGATCGCCACGGCGCAGCGACGGGAGGTCCGGCCAGCGCGGCGCGCCGCTGCCTTCGCGGCCGAGCGCCAGCACCAGCTTGCGCGTCCACACGACCTCCTCGCCTGCCGACGAGGAAAGGCGGGCCCGCAGCAGTCCGCCCTGGTCGTCCACCGACAGCAGCGCCACGCCGTTGTCGACGCGCACGCCCACGGTGTCCCGCACCCACAACAGGTAGTCGCGCCAGTCGATCCGGCCGATCTTGTGCAGCGCGCTCCAGCCCGCGCCTCCATGCTGCGCCTCGTACCAGGCGCGGAAGGTCAGCGACGGCACGCCCAGGTCGGGCCCGGTCAGGTGCTTCGGGCTGCGCAGCGTGAGCATGCGCGCGAAGGTGCCCCAGGGCCCTTCGTCGCCGCGGGCCGCGCGGTCGATCACGCGCAGGTTGCCCACGCCTTCGCGCAGCAGGGCGTAGGCAGCGGTCTGGCCGCACATGCCGCCGCCCGCCACCAGCACGTCCAGCACGCCCGTTCCGTCCGGCGCGGTGGAGGGTGGCACCCAGTTGGCCGGCGGGAAGTTCAGCCGCGCCAGGTCGGCCCGCGCCTGCTGGGCCAGCCGGGCCAGCGCCGCCGGGTCGCGCGGGCTGGCGATCGACTGCGGCGGCAGCGGGGGCAAGGCGTGGGAGTCGGGGATCACGGGCATATCATCCGCGGATGACGATTCAACTGGACTGCTATTACAGCCTGTCATCGCCTTGGGCCTATTTTGCCGGGCCGCAGTTGCAGGACATCGTGCGGCGGCATCGCGTGAAGCTGGTGCTCAAGCCCTACGACTTCCAGGCCGTCGTGCTCAAGACCGGCGGCGTGCCGATCCGCACCCGCCCGGCGCCGCGCCGCAGCTACCACGCCGAGGAACTGGCGCGCTGGCGCGACTACCT
This sequence comes from Ramlibacter sp. PS3R-8, assembly GCF_037572435.1. Taxonomy (NCBI): domain Bacteria; kingdom Pseudomonadati; phylum Pseudomonadota; class Betaproteobacteria; order Burkholderiales; family Comamonadaceae; genus Ramlibacter; species Ramlibacter sp. PS3R-8. The sequence goes on along the minus strand of NZ_JBBHGT010000002.1, from coordinate 5,957 downwards.
CGGCATGCCGCTGACGCTGGAGCCGAAGTACTACCCGCAGGCGACGCCCGCCGATCCGGAATGGAACAAGTACGCGGGCTGGATGGTCATCGCGGCCCAGCAGCAGGGGCTGGATGCGTTCGTGCTGTCGCATGCGCTGCTGCGGGCGCTGTGGGCGGAGGAACGCGATACGTCCCAGCCGGACGTGCGCATCGCGGTGGCCGACCAGAACGGCTTCGACGGCCGCGCGCTGCACGCCCTGGAGCAGTCGCGGCAGGTGCAGGTGCAGTACCGCGCCTTCAGCGAGGAAGCCGAGACCCTGGGCGTGTTCGGCTCGCCCACTTTCGTCATTCCGGGCCAGCCGGATCGCTGGTGGGGCCAGGACCGCCTGTTCTTCGTGGACCGCGCGCTGGACCAATTGCGGCAAACCCATCCCTAGGAGCCCGGGCTCCCAGCGCTGATAATCCGCGCATGCGCATCCGCTTCACCAAGATGCAAGGCGCGGGCAACGACTTCGTGGTGCTCGACGAAACGCGCGGGCGCCTGAACCTGACGTCCGCCCAGTACCGGCAACTGGCCGACCGCCACTTCGGCGTCGGCGCCGACCAGGTGCTTTCCGTGCGGCCCTCGCCGGGCCCCGGCATCGACTTCGAATACGTCATCCACAACAGCGACGGCGGCGAGGTCGAACAGTGCGGCAACGGCGCGCGCTGCTTTGCGCGCTACGTCGCCGACAAGGGGCTGGCGCGCGGCGACAGCATCCGCGTGCGCACGCTCTCGGGCGTGATCGAGCCGCGGCTGAACGCGGACGGCCGCGTCACCGTGGACATGGGCACGCCGGTGTTCGACCTGCCCGCCGTTCCCTTCGTGGCCGCGGGGCTCAGCCCGCACAAGGACGGCGGCTGGGAGAAATGGCACCTCGCCCTGGGCACCTATGCCGATTCCCCGATCGTCGCCGTTTGCGTGCTTTCCATGGGCAATCCGCACGCGGTGCAGGAAGTGCTGGACGTCGACCGGGCGCCCGTCACCAGGCAGGGCCCGCTGATCGAGCACCACGCGCGCTTTCCCAAGCGCGTGAACGCGGGCTTCATGCAGGTGCAGGAGCGCGGCCGCATCAAGCTGCGGGTGTGGGAGCGCGGCGCCGGCGAGACGCTGGCGTGCGGCACGGGCGCCTGCGCCGCGGTCGTGGCGGGCATCCGCCTCGGGCGGCTCGGCCCGAACGTCGACGTGGAAACGCGCGGCGGCCTGCTCACCATCGATTGGGCCGGCGGCAACGCCCCCGTGTACATGACAGGCCCGGCCACCACCGTGTTCGAGGGCGAAATAGAACTGCAGGATCCATGAGCAACAACCCAATGAACCCCATCACCGAAGACGACATCGCCAACTACCTGGCCAACAGCCCCGGCTTCTTCGAGCGCCACGCCGAACTGCTGGCATCGGTGTTGCTCACCAGCCCGCACGGCAACCGCGCGGTCAGCCTGCAGGAGCGGCAGGCCGAGATGCTGCGCGAAAAGATCAAGGCGTTCGAGCACCGCGTCATGGACATGGTGCGGCACGGCAACGAGAACATGGTGATCTCCGACCGGGTGCACCGCTGGGCCAAGTCGCTGTTGCTGGTGCAGTCCACGCGGGCCCTGCCGGCGACGTTGGTATCGGAGCTGCAAACCCACTTCATGGTGCCGCAGGTGGCGCTGAAGGTGTGGGACGTGGATGCCCGCTATGCGCAGGACCCGTATGCGCAGGGGGTGAGCGAGGATGCCCGGACCTTCGCCGCGTCGCTGACGCAGCCGTACTGCGGCGTGCATTCCGGCATCGAGGCGGTGCGCTGGCTCGACGATCCCAACGCGGCGATGTCCATCGCGCTGGTCCCGCTGCGCTCGGGTCCCATGAGCGCGGCCGGTCCTGCGTTCGGGATGCTGGTGCTGGCGTCGCCGGATCCGCAGCGCTTCCAGTCCGGCCTGGCCACCGACTTCCTGGAGCGCATCGCCGAACTCGCGGCGGCGGCGCTGACCCGGCTGCGTCCCCGCTGACCATGGACAACGACGACGGGCTGATCGAGCGCTACCTCGAACACGTCCGCGTCGAGAAGCGGCTGGCGCAGCGCACGCTGGAGCTTTACTCGCTCGACCTGCAGAAGCTCTCGGAGCAGGCGCGGCAGGCCGGCGTGCCAGTGCTGCAGGTGCAGAACGCGCACATCCGCCGCTGGGTGGCGCAGATGCATGGCGCCGGCCGCAGCGGCCGCGGCATCGCGTTGATCCTCTCCGGCTGGCGCGGCCTGTACACCTGGCTCGGTCGCGAAGGCCTGGTCAAGAGCAATCCGGTGCAGGACGTGCGCGCGCCCAAGGCGCCCAAGCCCCTGCCCAAGGCGCTGGGCGTGGACGAGGCCGTGCAGTTCGCCGATTTCAGCGCGGAGGAGGCCGACCCGTGGCTGGAGGCGCGCGATGCGGCCATCGTCGAACTGCTGTATGGCTGCGGCTTGCGCGTAGGCGAACTGGTCGGGCTGGACGTGCAGGCCAGCGGCACGGCCAAGGGCTGGATCGATGTGCAGGCCGGCGAGGCCCACGTGCTGGGCAAGGGCAGCAAGCGGCGCAGCGTTCCGGTGGGGAGCAAGGCGTTGGAAGCGCTGCAAACGTGGCTGGCGGCAAGGGAGGCCGGCGCCCACGCGCAGCAGCCCGCGCTGTTCATCGGCCGGCATGGCTCGCGCCTGAGTGCGCAGGCCATCTGGCAGCGCCTGCAGCAGCGCAGCCTGCGCGCGGGCCTGGCCACGCCGGTGCATCCGCACATGCTGCGGCATTCGTTCGCCAGCCACGTACTGCAGTCCAGCGGCGACCTGCGGGCGGTGCAGGAGTTGCTGGGCCACGCGAACATCGGGACGACGCAGGTGTACACGCGGCTCGATTTCCAGCATCTGGCGAAGGCGTACGACGCGGCGCATCCGCGGGCGAAGCGCAAGGGTTGAGAAGAGACATCCAACAGCCGGACGCAGAAGACGCAGAAGTTACGCAGAAGACGCAGAAAAATCCAAGAAAGGTTTTGGTTCCTTTTTGCGCCTTCTGCGTAACTTCTGCGATTTCTGCGTCCGGTTGTCGGGTTTCGCGCAAGCCTGCCGCACCCCAATCCGGAGCTACGGCGTCAGTGCAGCGGGTCGGGTGATCGGCGGCCGCGACAGCATGAACACCGAGCGGCGGCTGTCGGCGGGCGCGCTGGCCAGCAACAGCTCCAGCTGGCCCACCAGCTGCGCCGGATCGGTGCCGTCCATGGGGATCACCGCCTGCGCCACCCGCACGTGCGGCACCCATTCCAGCGGCCGGCTGGGAAAGGGCATGAGGCAGCGCGCCACCACGCGCGGGCCGGCCTCGGCGACTTCGTTGGCCCGCAACGGCCCTTCCATCAGGATGCCGAAGCGATGGTCCGACAGCCGTGCCACCGTGTCGATCTCGCGCGCCACCGACAGCAGCCGGCCGGCGACGCGCAAGGTGATCTCGTGCGACACGTCGCTGCCGAACCGGCGCCGCAGCGCATCGCTGTTGGCGATGTCCACCAGCAGCATCGCGCTGCGCACCTTGGAGCGCTGCGAGCGCGTGATCAGGCGCACCAGCCGCTCGTGGAACACCGTCGCGTTGATCAGTCCCGTGGCGGGATCGAAGCGGTCCAGGCCCTGGAGGCGCCGCACGTGCTCGCGCCGGTGCTGGCTGCGCAAGGCCAGCAGGACCAGCATCACCGGCAGCTCGATGGCGATCATGAGCTGCATGACGTGGTTGGTCCAGAAGCTCACCGGGATCAGCCCGGACGCCCGGGCGATCGGGGCGAGGGCGCCGATCGCCACCGGCAGCACGCCCAGCAGCAGCCAGGGCGCATAACGATCGCCGCGCAGGGCGGCCCAGGCCGTCACGCCCAACCCGCCTGCCGTGGAGAGGATGACGTACGTCACCAGCATGCGCAGCCGCTCCTCGACATCCGGCGAGAACATCATGGCGATGGCGATCGGCGCGGAGGCTGCGGCCAGCGCGACCAGCAGCCAGTACAGCACCCGCGAGCGGTCGCGCAGCGACACGACTTCGGCAAAGAACAGCTGCAGCGAGGAAACGGCGAACAGCGGCATGACGTGCGCCGCCATGCCGTTCCACCAGGCCCAGTCGGGCCACAGGTGCACGCCGCCCAGCCCGGTCAGCGCGGCTTGCGTGGCGCCCATCAGCACGATCGACAGGCCGTACAGGGAGTACGCGCGATCGCGCAGCGTCACCGCACCCACCAGCGCCAGCACCACGGCCAGCGCCGACAGGCCGAAATAGACCCCGAGCGCGAGCGACACGCGCTGCTCGCTGCGGCCCAGGTGGCTTTCGCTGACAAAACGCAGTGGCACCCCGAAGGCAGCCCCGTTCTCCACGTGCAGCAGGTGCAGCTGCGATTCGGCCGCCGAAACCTGCAGCGGGAGCACCGGGTGGCGGTGCGGCACCGGCCACGCGGCGACCGGGACCGAATCGCCGGCGATCCGGGCCTGCCAGCGCCCTGCGGCATCGCGGGAGTAGAGCGTCACCTTGTCGACGCCGGCGTACGGGACCTCGAGATACCAGCGCTCGCTGGCCCGGGTGGGCGGGACGGAGAAGCGGATCCAGAGCGACCTGCCGCGGTGCAGCGGGTAGATGGCTTCGGCGGAGGTGGGCTCCCAACGCACGCCGCCCATGCGGGCGACGTCCTCGACCTGGAGACTGCTGCTTTCGTCGGTCCAGGCCTGGCCGGCGTCGTCCAGCAGGATGGGCTGCCTGGCGCCGAAGTCCAGCGGAGCAGCCGCCGATGCGTGCCCCGGGAGCAGCAGCGCTGCCAGCAGCAGCACCACCGCCACGCCCCAACGCGAAACGCGGGCGAACGGACCCATCGACGCTTTCTCCTTGACTGCCGGACTGCCGCCATTCTTGCGGAACGGCCCTGCGCCGACAATAGGGTCCATGAAAGCGATCAGATTGCGGGAGGGCCGGGAGCGCTCACTCCTGCGCCGGCATCCATGGATCTTCGATTCGGCCGTGGCGCGTGGCAGCGCGGATGCGGGCGAGACCGTGCGGGTGGAAACCAGCGACGGCCAGTTCCTGGCGTGGGCGGCGTTCAGCCCGGCCTCGCGCATCCGTGCGCGCGCCTGGAGTTTCGAGGAGGCCGACCGCATCGAGCCGGCCTTCTTCCGGCAGCGGCTGGCGGCTGCGGTGGCCCTGCGCGCGCGGCTGCAGGTGCCCAGCGACGGCGTGCGCCTGGTGCACGGCGAGTCGGACGGGCTGCCTGGCTTCGTGGTGGACCGCTATGGCGACACGCTGGTGGCGCAATTCCTGTCCGCCGGCGCCGAACGCTGGAAGAAGGTGCTGGCGGATGCGTTGCTGGAAGTCACGGGGCTCACGCGCCTCTACGAGCGTTCCGACGCCAGCTCGCGCGGTCTCGAGGGGCTGCCGGAGGCCACCGGCTGGCTGCGCGGCGACGGCGCCACGGAGGTGATCGTGACCGAACACGAATGGAAGTTCGGCCTGGACATCGCCACCGGCCACAAGACCGGCTTCTACCTGGACCAGCGCGACAGCCGTGCGCGCTTTGCGCAGTGGGTGCGGCTCTTGCGCAGCCAGCGGGTGCTGAACTGCTACTGCTACACCGGCGGCTTCACCGTCGCCGCCATGGCGGGCGGAGCGGCGGAAGTCACATCGATCGATTCGTCGGCGCCGGCGCTCGAGCGCGCGCGCGCGAACGTGGCGCTCAATGGCTTCGATGCGGGTCGCGCGGAGTTGCTCGATGCCGACGTCAATGCGAGCCTGCGGCGCTTCCTGGAAACGGGGCGCATTTTCGACGCCATCGTGCTGGACCCGCCCAAGCTGGCGCCGACGGTGGCGCATGCCGAAAAGGCGGCGCGTGCCTACAAGGACATCAACCGGCTGGCCCTGAAGCTGCTGGCGCCGGGTGGGGTGTTGTTCACGTATTCGTGTTCGGGCGGCATCAGCGCC